>JAOASM010000036.1 GCA_030158665.1 Sediminibacterium sp.
GTCACGATGGTAAAGGAAATAAAATGGCAGCTATCATGAGCGAAACAAATGCTTTAAAAGCAATCGCTGATGGTGTAGCTACAAAGGGATTTTAATTTTATAAGGCCCCTTTTAGAAATTTAAGGGGCCTTATAAAATTCTATAATTATTTTTCGAGGCACCCTATAAACGAGTGCCTCGATTTATTTTAATGACTTTTCATTTGTCTCCTACTCTTTTAAGTGGGATTTTTTTATGCACCTACCTTCACGACTCCGTGATGGATTTTTGTTAAGGTCGCAAAGCAATGCTCCATACTCTTGATATCTTTAATGATCAAAATAAAGGTCTTCCCTACTTGCTTAAAATGAGCATTGTTCATTGCAGTTTGTGTGAAACTTAAAAGTCCTTTAAAAATTGCACTTTCATAATAAGGGGAATCTGGTCGATTGATAAAGAAGCATCTTAAGGTTTCGTCTTTAAGGGTCATCTTTTCAAACCCTAATGCAATCGCTAAACGTCTTGATTGAATCGTTGTAAAAAGTGAAGCCACCTGTTTAGGCATTGGCCCAAAACGATCTATTAATTCAACCTTCATCGCTTCCAATTCAGTATCATCTGCTGACTGATCCAATCTAGTGTACAATGAAAGCCTTTCTCCAATACTTTCTACATAGCCATCAGGGATCATGATTTCCAAATCAGTATCAATCGTACAGTCGGTTACAAAATCATCTTGCTTGCTAATCTCTTCTTCAAATAAATCTTTGAAGTCGGAACGTTTTAATTCACGCACCGCTTCTGCTAATATTTTCTGATACATCTCAAATCCAATCTCGGCCATAAATCCGCTTTGTTCTCCGCCTAATAAGTTACCTGCACCGCGGATATCCAAATCACGCATCGCAATTTGAAAGCCAGATCCCAACTCACTAAACTGTTCCAAAGTTTGTAAACGTTTACGAGAATCATCTGGTAAGGTACTCAATGGTGGTGCCAATAAATAACAAAACGCTTTTTTATTACTACGTCCTACTCTACCCCTTAACTGGTGTAAGTCACTTAATCCAAATTGATGCGCATTGTTAATGATGATGGTATTCACATTCGGAATATCCACTCCACTTTCTACGATATTGGTACAAACCAGTACATCATATCTACGCTCTATAAAATCAAATATTTTTTCTTCTAATTGATGTCCTTCTAATTGTCCATGCGCAAAACCAATACTTAAATCAGGGCAAAGCTTTTGAATCATGGCACACATTTCTGCCAAGCCTTGTACCCTATTGTGAATAAAGAATACCTGCCCGCCTCTTTCTGTCTCAAAATAGATTGTTTCTCGAATGATATCCTCATGAAAAACCTGAACCTCTGTATGGATAGGTTGCCTATTTGCAGGTGGTGTATTGATAATACTCAAATCCCTTGCGCCCATTAAACTAAAATGCAGGGTTCTTGGAATTGGTGTTGCAGTTAATGTCAAACAATCAACATTCGTTCTTAATGTTTTTAATTTTTCTTTATGCGCTACACCAAATTTTTGTTCTTCATCAATCACCATCAAACCAAGATCTTTAAAATGAACTTCTTTTCCTAGGATACCATGTGTACCTACTAGGATATCAATTTTGCCTTCCTTCACTTTGGCAATGGTTTCTTTTTTCTGGGCAGCTGATTTGAATCGGTTTAAAAAATCTATTTCTAAAGGGAAATCTTTCAACCTTTCTTTAAAAGTCTTGTAATGTTGAAATGCCAAAATAGTAGTAGGAACAAGGACTGCGACTTGCTTTCCGTCTATAGCTGCCTTGAACGCAGCACGGATAGCTACTTCTGTTTTACCAAAACCCACATCGCCACAAACCAATCGATCCATTGGTGCAGAAGCTTCCATATCTTTTTTTACATCTGCAATCGCTTTCGCTTGATCAATGGTGTCCTCATAAATGAATGATGCTTCTAACTCATGCATCATATAATTGTCTGGAGTGAATGCAAATCCTGTTTGTGCTTTTCTTTGTGCGTATAACTTAATCAAGTCAAAGGCAATTGCTTTCACTTTTGCCTTGGTCTTATCTTTTAATTTAACCCAAGCATCCGACCCTAATTTATTCACCTTTGGCGGAGTACCTTCTTTCCCTGTATATTTTGAAATTTTATGTAGTGAATTAATATTCACATACAAAATATCACTGTCCTTATAAATAATTCTGACTGCTTCTTGCATCATGCCACTCACTTCGATCTTCTGTAAGCCACTGTATACACCTACTCCATGATCTATATGGGTTACATAATCTCCAGGATGCAAATCACTCAATGTACGAAGTGTGATGGCCTTATTCTTACTATAGGCTTGCTTTACCTTGTACTTATGATAACGCTGAAAAATTTGGTGATCGGTATAACAAACCATTTTGTGGTCATGATCAACAAATCCTTCATGAATATTTTTTACAATTGGGGTAAATTGAATTTCAGTTTTTAAATCTGTAAAAATTGCGTGTAAGCGCTCCAACTGTTTTGCTTGTTCAGCAAACAAGAACAAATCATAACCCTTCTTTTCAAATTCCTGCAAATTGGCAATTAAATATTGAAATTGCCTGTTAAAACTAGGTTGCACCTGTGTACTAAATGCTAATTTTTGCTCCGTTAAATTCGCCTGAAAGCCCCACTCAATAATGGATCTTTTTAATAATTGTTCTGTTACTGTCTGAACAGGAACAAAGTCGTCTATATGCGTATTTTTCTTATGTGCATCTGAATCGTCTACTAACTTAACCGTAGGCGCATGTAATAAAAAAGCCTCCAAGGCCTCCATTTGATCATTTCCTTTCTGTTGGATGATCGTCCAATCCTTTAGCCAAACAATGGTATTATCAGCAACAAATTCCAAGAACGGAATCTTCAATGTGTCCTCAAATTGCGTCGTCACATTAGGGATGATATTCACTTGCAATAACTTGCGTTCACTCAACTGCGTTTCGGGATCGAACAAACGAATACTATCCACTTCCTCTCCAAACAATTCTACACGATAGGGTTTTTCGTTACCAAAAGAATAGATATCAAAAATACCTCCCCTTAAAGCAAATTGCCCTGGCTCATATACAAAATCAGTTCTCTCAAAACCATACTGAATAAGACTTTCCATCAATGCATCTAATCCTAAAGTATCGTTGGTTTTAATTTGAATAATATGTTGTTGCAAGGTCTTAGGCATGATTACCTTTTCAAAAAATGCCTCTGGATAGGTCACTACAATTTTCTTATTCCCCCCCATGGATAACTTAGTCAATGCCTCTGTCCTTAACATCACATGCGAAGGATTCAATAAACTAAAGTTTTGTGTCGTTTTAAAAGAGGAAGGGAAATAAAACAAATCCATCGCACCAGTAATACTTTCTATAGAATTATAGAAATACGCTGCTTCTTCCGCATCATTTAATACAATCACATGATTAAATGAAGCCGTTTGAGGGTGAGTGAAAATATGCTTTAAAACAAATGCTGGAGCAGACCCGTTAAGATTTTGAAGGTGAACCTGAAATGGTTTTTTTGTCGTATCGGACATAGTAATCCCATCTACTATTTTTTTTAGTAGGGGGGATGTATCGTACCGATCAAACAAAGATTGCTCATTCATAGTTCAGTCTGCAAAGATACAATCAAAAAATAGACGAAGCTGTTATCGTTAAGTCAATTTCTTGGTATTGATGCTTGGACACTTCAACAAAAGCAACTCCAGTGTTCCCGGAAAAAAAAGGGATATAGATGCCCTCTTTATAGCCCAATACAATCGTGTATTTACCTGGACTCAGACTAAGCTTATATTTGCCTGATTCATCTGACCGAACTTGCTTGATTAATTTAGCTCGTATTCCGCTCGCAAAGTTGCCTTGCTGATCTATCAATTGGCTGATATTGGTTGTTTCATAAACATAAACTATAGTCGAAATTGGACGCCCTATTTGTTTTGGTTTTCCTTTTAAAGGCATTGTGGCATCATTTTCAATCAAAACATGCCCTTTTATACCCTGGGGACGGATACAAAATCCCATTAGAAAAGGGACTGCAAATACTATTAGGATCCAACGGATTCCAAAGTTGCGCATACAATCAGTTTTCATAAAGTTACATTAAAATCGAAAGCCTTTTAAATGCAACTTATTTAAGCTTGTAAGTTGCATTAATTACAAAGAATTGATTGTAATTTAGAACTATGAAAAGCCGCCTTTTATTACCACTTGTTTTAGTTCTAACCTCCTGCATTTTGAATGCTCAAGATGCGACTAAAAAAGAGGTGTTGATTCAAACATCGAACAACCTCGCATTGGATGCACGCAATAATTTTTCAAAAGCTATTCTCGCTGCAAAACAAAAAGGCTGGCCTATTCAATATGCATCTCGCAATCAAACCAATGCAAGACTAATTGGCGTTGACGCAATGGGATGGCCTAAATATTATATTGGTTTTGCAGATCCTGTTGCAGCCATTACAATCAATGCCAATAAAGTTTGGCCAGGCGCCTTGTCAAATTTAAACCTGAGTGGATCGGATGATGCTGTAACAAATAAATTGGGCGTTTGGGATGAAGGTAGTCCAAGATTGACACACAAAGAATTAGCAGGTAGAATTACACAAAAAGACAACGTTACAGAAATTGTAAACCATAGCACGCATGTAGCAGGTATTGTAATGAGCAAGGGATTAAATCCTTTGGCAAAAGGCATGGCGTATAATATGAAGGGGATATTAGATTACGACTGGAATAATGATTTATCTGAAATGTCTGCAGCAGCTGCCTCAGGCTTATTGATTTCAAATCATTCTTATGGAACTGTTACAGGATGGGATTATAATTCCGACTCTTCACGTTGGGAATTCAATGGAAGATGGAATGAAAAAGAAGATTATCGCTTTGGACTGTATGATTATGATGCACAAATACAAGACTCCATTGCATACAATGCACCCAATTATTTAATTGTAACAGCAGGAGGTAACAATAGAACTAGTTCAGGCCCTCCAGTGGGACAACCTTATTGGAGAAGAAATCAAAGTGGACGTTTTTACAATGCCGGAAATCGACCAGATAGTTTAAGTAGCAATGATGCTTATGGTAGCATATCATCTGATAAGAACGCTAAGAATATTTTAACTGTTGGCGCAGTTTATGGAATACCTTCTGAATACAATAAAAAAGAAGATGTTGTAATGAGTGGATTTAGTTCTTGGGGACCGACAGATGACGGCAGGATCAAACCAGATATCGTCGCACAAGGTGTTGCGGTATACTCTACTTTGTCTACCAATGACTCAAGCTATGGATATCAAAACGGCACTTCTATGGCCTCTCCTGGAGCTGCTGGAAGTTTATTGTTATTACAAGAATTAAGTCAAAGATTTACCGTCAATGGTGCACCTAAAATATTAAAGTCCGCAACTGTTAAGGGACTGGCAATACACACTGCAAATGAAGCTGGATTGTACCCAGGGCCGGATTATAAATTTGGATGGGGCTTATTGAATATCGGAGAAGCCGCAAATGTGTTAAATACGGCTTTAACCAATAACAATAATGCGAATAGTCCCCATTTTGTTTATGAGCATAATTTAGCAAATGGAGGAAGTCAAACTTATTCTTTCACTGCTTCTGGTACACGTCCAGTAAAAGCTACACTAGTTTGGACAGATGTTAAAGGCACACCCAATGATTTATTAAATGATCCAACTCCAAAACTAGTTAACGATCTAGATCTTAAAATAACACAGGGCAATAAAACATTTTACAGTTGGAAGTTAAATCCGACAAGTCCAGACAATCAAGCAACAAAAGGAATCAATAGTGTTGATAATGTTGAAAAGGTAGAAGTGGATACCAGTTTAGTTGGAACATTATATACCGTAACTGTCAACCATAAAGGCACACTAGATAGAGGTCAACAACCCTACACATTAATCATTAGTGGCGCTGGTGGAACAGCCTATTGCAATTCTGCTGCAACAAGTACTGCTGGAACAAAAATTGATAGTATTCAATTAAATAATATTAAATTTTCAAAAACAACTGCTGATAATTATGTTGACAATACTTCACTTTTTGTCAATGGAGAATCTAATGGCACGCTTTATATGTTTTTAAAATTAAGTAGTGCAGATGCCTCAAATAACAACCGATTTGTAAAGGTTTTTATTGACTATAATAACAATAGCGTTTTTGAAACGAATGAATTGGTTCATACAAGCAATGCTTTAAACAATGGGGACTATAGCGCCAATATCAATTTAGCGAGTAGTTTAATTGTAAACCAATTTACTAAACTAAGAATTGTTGTTACAGAAGCAATATTGACCTCTGATGTAAATGCTTGTGGTAATTATACTGCTGGCGAAACCCAAGATTATACATTAAAAGTGGTGAGTCCTTCAAATGATATACAAGTAGTAGAAATCACCAATCCAATTGGAGGTGTATCTGAAAAAGCAACACAATATGTTACAGTAAAAGTGGCGAATAATGGCGCTAATAAGCTCAGCAATATTCCATTAAGCTTAGTTGTTAATAAGGGGAACACAACAATACTTTCAGCTACTGAAACGTTTACAGGAAGATTATACGGGTCAGAAATTATGACCTATACTTTCCAGACGCCGATCCCTATTGAATTGAATCAAAGCTATACGATTACTGCTTCTGCAAACATACTCAACGACCAGCAACCAAGCAACAACTCCATTACTGCAACTATTGTTAGTGCCAATTCAAGCCCTCTTATTACAGGTACTGCCACTTCATGTAACAATAATGTACAGTTGATGGTAACCAATCCAAATAGCAACGATCAGTATTTATGGTATGACAAGAACAATGATTTAAGCAAACCAATTGCTATTGGTGCAGCAGTAAGCTCAAGTACCACTGCTGCGAATGTCTATGTATCTAAGGGATGGAGTGGATTTATTGGAGCAAAAGACAATACTACCCTAAGCAATACGGGTGGATACAATAATTGGAGTAGCAGCTATGGTGAATTTATGAGGATTAATACAAAAGCACCGATTACATTAGAAACTACAAAATTATATACTGGATATGCAGGTAAAGTTGAGCTAGAGCTGAGATTACTAAGCACCTATACTGACTCAACCTATTCTTATTATCCCTCGCAAACACAGAAAGCAACCATCCATGTAGTTGCAAGTAGTCCTAATCCAACTCCTGCAACTGGCACAGGTGGATCTGGCACTCCTACCCCTTTTGTTGTAGGCGATACTGGAAGAATCTATGCGATCAACATGAATCTAAGCCAAGCAGGTAATTATATTTTAATAGCAAGATGTACAGATAGTGCTACCATTTTCAGAAACAATAATATCAACACAAAGAATTATCCTTTTGGACCAACCATGTTGGCTTCAATTACCGGAAACTGGGCTGGTGCAGACTTTGAAAAGTTCTATTATTTCTTTTATAATATGCAAATTAGTACTGCGCAACACGAAAATACACTTACCAAAATCCCTGTGATTGTTGCAGCTAAACCAGTCATCACACAAATTGGAATAGATAGTTTAAGTACAGGTACTGCAGATAGTTACCAATGGTTCATGAATGACGAGTACATCAATGGGGCAATCAAACAAGGTATTAAAGTCACAAAGAATGCGATGTACAAAGTCAGTTCAACCACTGGAACATGCACCAACTATTCCGATAATAAGTTAGTCTTGATTACCGATATTCCACAAGCTCCAACAAAAGAGATTGGATTAAAAATTGTTTCAACTGATTATGTTGAGAATATGATAAAAGGAAATCAATTCTATATCCAGTTTAACAATGTCAAAACCAATGCCATTGGTTTAAGTATCCTGAATAGCAATGGTGTTACCGTATTCCAAAAAGACAAACTAAACAATCAGAATACAGCACAAGCGGTACAATTACCAACTTTAACAACTGGTATTTATTTTGTGAAAGTCTATGCAAACAATAAAGTGTACGTTCAATCCGTATTCGTTACCAATAATTAATTCATTATGTTACAACCATGGCAGGATGCTATAGTCACCAAAATTGTACAGGAAACGCCTAACACAAAACGTTTCTGGCTTGCCTTGTCAAGTGGCCACGCTTTTGATTTCATACCAGGACAATTTGTAACACTAGACCTCCCTATTCACGAACAAAAAAATAAGCGTTGGAGAAGCTACTCTATTGCATCGGCGCCAAATAATAGCAGTGAATTTGAATTGGTTATTGTGCACTTAGAAGGTGGCGCTGGTACTACTTATTTATTCAACGAAGTCAACGTAGGAACAGTCATCAAATTGAGAGGACCTCAGGGTGTGTTTATTTTGCCAAAAGACATTTCGACCGACCTTTATTTTATCTGCACTGGAACTGGGGTCGCGCCATTTAGGTCGATGATTCTAGATATCCATCAAAAGAAAACACCGCATCAAAATATCCATTTATTATTTGGGTGCAGACAATATACAGATTGTTTATATGGTCATGAATTCAAAGCATTGGAAGCTGCAGAATCAGATTTTTTTTATCATCCTAGCTTTTCAAGAGAAACAGAAATACGAGAAGGCGCCAATCAAGGCTATGTGCATGCAACCTATAAAAAATTACTAGGTGCAGGTGCAAGCAAAGAGGCGCAATTTTATATTTGTGGCTGGAAAGACATGGTAGACGAAGCAAGAAACACTTTAGCTGAATTAGGTATTCCAAAAAATCAAATCCATTTTGAATTATACGGATAAAAAAAGCTCCCAGACCTTCATTGGCTGGGAGCTTTTTTATTGGAGCAAATACTTAAGCAATATGTTTCAATACCAATGCTTTTACTTCGCTCATTGGAATTCTTTCTTGTTTCATACTATCTCTGTAACGTATGGTTACAGTATTGTCTTCTTTAGTCTGATGATCTATCGTCACGCAGAATGGAGTACCTATCGCATCTTGTCTTCTGTAACGCTTTCCAATAGCATCTTTTTCTTCATAGAAGCAATGGAATGAAGGCTTACACTCGTCCATCAAAGCTTTTGCTAATTCAGGTAAGCCGTCTTTTTTGGTCAACGGCAATATCGCTAATTTTAATGGAGCTATTTTAGCAGGCAAATGCAAGACCACTCTTGAATCAGTCGTACCATCTTCTTTTTGAATAACTTCTTCCTCATAAGAGTTGGATAAAATCAATAAAAACATTCTATCCAAACCAATCGAAGTTTCAATGACATATGGTACATAATGCTGATTGATTTCTGTATCAAAGTACTGCAACTTCTTTTTACTGAATTCTTGATGACGCGTTAAATCAAAATCAGTTCTTGAGTGAATCCCTTCCACTTCCTTAAATCCAAATGGAAATTCATATTCAATGTCTAAGGCCGCATCTGCGTAGTGCGCTAATTTAATATGATCATGAAAACGATATTTGTCTGCAGGAATACCCAAACTTAAATGCCATTTCATGCGTTCGTTCTTCCAATGCTCATACCACTCTTTCTGAGTACCTGGCTTAACGAAAAACTGCATTTCCATTTGCTCAAATTCACGCATTCTGAAAATAAACTGACGTGCTACAATTTCGTTTCTGAAAGCCTTTCCTGTTTGTGCAATACCAAAAGGGATCTTCATCCTTGCTGTTTTTTGCACATTCAAAAAATTCACAAAAATACCTTGAGCAGTCTCCGGTCTTAAATAAATAGTATTGGCATCTTCAGCAACTGAACCTAATTCTGTAGAGAACATCAAATTGAATTGACGAATCTCAGTCCAGTTACTAGTTCCACTCACACTACACTGTATTTTGTTTGATTGAATCAATGCACCCAAGCCAGCAAAATCATCATTCGCTAGTAAGGCGTCCATATCAGCCAAAAGTTTATCCGCGCCTGCCTGATCTCCTTTCTCAATCAATTTATCTGCATGTGCTTCTATCAAATGATCTACTCGATATCTTTTTTTACTATCCTTATTGTCAATCAATGGGTCACTAAAACTATCCACGTGTCCACTTGCTTTCCAAGTTGTAGGATGCATAAAAATGGCAGCATCAATCCCTACAATATTGTCGTTCATCTGCGTCATGCTATTCCACCAATAGTCACGAATATTCTTTTTTAATTGTGCACCATAAGGACCATAATCATACACTGCACTTAATCCATCATAGATTTCACTACTTGGAAATACGAATCCGTATTCTTTGGCATGCGAAATGATTGCTTGTAATGTATTGTCTGTAACTGTCTTGCTCATAGTTTGCAAATATAGGTCGAGAAAAGATTATGGTTGTAATTTTTCATTGTTTTGGTGCCTTTCCTTGTCTCGATTGGTTTTCTTTTGCATATTTTTCTCCAATGCGGCTGTTAAATCAACCCCTGTTTGATTGGCCAAGCAAATCAGTACAAAAAGTACATCCGCCATCTCATCGCCCAAATCGGCACTGGCCTCTTTATCTTTAAAAGATTGATCTCCATATTTTCGCACCATCAATCTGGATAATTCTCCCACTTCTTCCATCAAGACGCCCAAATTGGTTAACTCACTAAAATATTTCACACCAATGGTCTTGATCCATTGATCCACTTGCTCCTGAGCTCCTTTTATTGTTATTTGATTGGACATATTATTCTCTGTTTTTTGAATCAATGATAATGGTCACTGGACCATTGTTTAAGAGCGACACTTTCATGTCTGCACCAAATTTTCCCGTCTCAATTGGCTTACCCAGATCCTTGGTCAGTTGAAGAATCATTTGCTCATAAATTGGGATTGCTATTTCTGGTTTTGCCGCTGCAATATAGGAAGGACGATTACCCTTTTTGGTGGCCGCATACAAAGTAAATTGGCTAATCAGCAAAATAGCCCCGTCAATATCTTGCACACTTTGGTTCATCACCCCATCTGCATCATCAAAAATGCGCATTTGAACCAACTTGTTGGAAATCCATTGAATATCCTCTGTTGTGTCGTCATTATGAATGCCCAATAGGACCAATAAGCCTTCTTGAATGGCCCCCACAACAACCCCATCAACTTTGACATTGGCCTCCGATACTCTTTGAATTACGACTCTCATAACCTTGCTATTTACGGCATGAAGATAAACAAAACTATTTTCACTAATTTAGCTGTAATTTCAACGCCTTGAGTAGTATTAAAAAATTAGCCAGTCAAACCGCATGGTACGGACTTAGTTCAATAGCCGCTAGGTTTATTAGCTATTTACTTACCCCCTATTTAACCTATAAGCTTTCTGATATTGCTTATGGCGAGAATTCGATTGTCTATGCTTTTATACCATTTTTGAACGTCTTAGTAACCCATGGAATGGAGACGGCTTATTTTAAGTTTGGTTCCAAAGAAAATGAAGAAGAGATTTATAATACAAGTAGCTTTTCGATGCTTTTTGTTACCCTACTTGTATTGATTGGTTTATTTACATGGAAATTGCCATTGGCCAACCTATTACAAATCACCCTCCATCCAGAATACATCAGCTTACTAGCTTGGATCGTTGCCCTTGATGCATTGACAACCATTCCGTTTTCAAGACTAAGATTACAAGGACGCCCCAAGAAATTTGCACTCATCAAAGTGGGTGGCATCTTATTAAATATACTTGCTACTTATTCCCTAATTAGTAGTTTGCCAAATTATATACAAACGCATCCAGATAGTTTTTTACAACAATTCTATCAACCCAATTGGGAAGTTGGTTACATATTAATTGCTGGTATCATTCAAAATGTATTTGTGTTGATCCTATTGCAAAAAGAAATTAGAGCTATCCGTTTTTCTTTCAACTTTAAATTATGGAGGAGTATGATGGCGTATGCACTTCCACTTATTTTGGTTGGATTTGGTGGTATGATCAATGAAACATTGGATCGTATTATGTTAGGATGGTGGGGACCTGGAGAAAATGCAGATGCCAATAAAGCAATGGTAGGCGTGTATAGTGCATGTTATAAATTAGCCATTTTAATCACCATCTCAATTCAAGCATTCCGAATGGGTGCTGAACCATTTTTCTTTAAACAAGCAGAAACAGATCAAGCACAAAAAACATACGCAAGGGTGATGAAATTTTTTGTAATCACATTATGTGTCATGTTTTTAGGCGTGGTATTGTACATTGATATTTGGAAATTATTTATTCAAAATCCTGCGATGTATGTGGGCCTTAAAGTGGTGCCAATTTTATTAATTGCCAATATGTTTTTAGGGGTATACTATAATTTAAGTATTTGGTATAAGCTGAGTAATAAAACCATGGCAGGTGCCTGGATAACCCTATTAGGAGCAGTGATCACTATACTCATTAACTACATTGCTATTCCGCATTTTGGCTATATGGCAAGTGCATGGGCCACCTTCTTTTGTTATGGCACCATGATGGTAGTAAGTTATCAATGGGGGCAACGTGTTTACCCTGTTCCCTATGCAACCAAAAAATTGATTGCTTATTTTGTCATTGCATTATTAGTGTACGGCATCAATTTAATTTTACATCTTGTTTCAAACAATCAACCATTCAATTATTTATTTGCAACTATCTTACTTTTTGCGTTCATCGTATTTGTTGCACGCATCGAAAAGAAAGAATTGCAATCCATCCTAAGAAAATCAAACTAATGGCAGAAGACTTAGTACTCCATCAAGGAGATAAAAAAGCACAATACGAATCATTGATTCCTCAGATTAAAGGATTAATGACCGGAGAAGATAATTTAATCGCCAATCTTGGCAATATAGCAGCAGCGCTCAAGGAGCAGTTCAATTGGTTATGGGTGGGATTTTATTGGGTATCGGGTGATGAATTGGTGTTAGCCCCATTTCAAGGCCCAGTGGCATGTACTAGAATCAAGAAAGGCAGAGGCGTTTGTGGAACCAGCTGGGAAAAAGGGATTACCTTGATTGTAGAAGACGTTGAAAAATTTCCTGGACATATCGCATGTAGTAGTGCATCAAGATCTGAAATTGTAGTGCCTGTATTTCAAAATGGCCAAATTGTAGGCGTTTTAGACGTCGATAGTACCGAATTAGCTCATTTTGATGCAGTTGATCAACAGTATTTAGAGGAAATTGTCGGGTTCTTAGACCAACTTTAAAAAATATCATTTAAGTTTGCAACCCTTAAGCGGATGTGGCGAAATTGGCAGACGCACTAGACTTAGGATCTAGCGCCGCGAGGCGTGTGGGTTCGACCCCCTCCATCCGCACAGAAAAGGCCCCAAATTGGGGCCTTTTTCTTATTATAATGGCTAATTTATAAGCAAAAATTGTACCTTCGCCCCCCTTAAACATTACAATTAAGTAGTAAAAGCAATACCTATGGCAACCATAAAAAGAACCAACATTGCGCCTTTAAATGATCAATTAACGGTGACAATTTCAAAAGCAGATTATTTAACTGCATACGAAACAAGTTTAAAGAAGCATGCCAAAACGGCAAATATTCCTGGATTCAGAAAAGGAATGGTGCCAGCTGGAATGATTAAAAAAATGTACGGACAATCTGTATTCACTGATGTGATTTTGAAAACAGTGGAGAACGAGATGAACCAATATATTGCAAAAGAGAAGATAGACATATTTGCACAACCACTTCCATTGGAAACTGCATTTGCCAATATGGATCAAAACAATCCAACAGACTACGATTTCTCTTTTGAAATTGGATTAAAGCCAAGCTTTGAAGTAAAAACAAAAGACATCAAAGTAAAGCGATACAAGATTCAAGTAACAGACGAAATGGTACAAAACGAAGTAGAGCGTCTACAAATCAGAAATGGCAACATGACTGAACCTGAAGCTGCAACTAGCGAAGACAATGTGTTGAATGTAACTTTCATTGAATCAGATAAAGACGGCAATGAAGTGGAAGGCGGAATCAAAAAAGACAATTCTTTATTGATCAAATACTTTAGCGAAAAACAAAGAAAACAATTCATTGGTAAAAAGAACGACGACACTGTTGTCATTCAATTAAAGAAAGCCTTTGATGACAAAGAGTTAGATATTATTTTGAATGATCTAGCATTAACCAAAGAGGATGCTGAAAAATATTTTAAATTGGTAATCACTAAAGTGGGCTTAGTTGAAAAAGCACCTTTGGATGAGACCTTATTCACTGTAACCTACCCTAATCAAGCAATCACCAACGAAGCAGAATTCAAAGCGGCAATAAAAAAAGATATCGAAGGATACTACGATCAACAAGCGAAAAATCATGTACATGATCAAATATATCATAGCTTGATTGAGCAAACTAAAATGGATTTCCCAGTTGCCTTTTTAAAGCGTTGGTTACAAAAAGGTGGAGACAAACAAAGAACAGAAGAAGAAGCAGAAAAAGAATACCCAGTTTTCCAAGATCAGTTAAAGTGGACTGTAATAAGTACTCAATTAATTGCTGACCATAAAGTGGAAGTGGTGGCAGAAGATTTGAAGAATTTTGCAAAACAACAATTGATGAGTTATATGGGTGGACAGTTAGGTGCATTAGGCGATAACGATCAATGGTTAGAAGACTATGCAGCACGTATGATGCAAGACAGAAAATTTGTAGAAGATAGCTACCACAGAATTAGCGCAGATAAATTATTCAATGCTTTGGAAGCAGAAGTAACTGCCAAAGAAGAACCTATCGCTGCAGAGAAATTTGCCGATTTGTTGAATAGCCACAAACACTAAATAGACCATTTTTGATAGCAAAAGCCCCGATTTTCGGGGCTTTTGTATTTCTACCATGAATTCACTCAAATTTGGCACCCTTTTTGCAATAGCTTAGAAGAATAGGTTTTACCTTTACACACTGAAAAAAGCATATATGAACATAGGAAAAGAATTCGAAAAATACGCGATCAAACACAGAGGGATCAGCAGTAACAGTCTTCATCAATATCAAAATAGCGTGACCAATTTAACGCCTTATATTATTGAAGAAAGACCAATGAATGTAGCAAGTATGGATGTGTTTAGCCGTTTAATGATGGATAGAATCATTTTCTTGGGCGAAGGCATCAATGACTATGTAGCGAATATTGTTACAGCTCAATTGCTTTTCTTGGAAAGTACAGACCGTACAAAAGACATTCAAATGTACATCAACAGTCCAGGCGGAAGTGTCTATGCAGGATTGGGAATTTACGATACCATGCAATTTATTAGCCCTGACGTGGCGACTATTTGTACAGGCATGGCAGCAAGCATGGGGGCGATTTTATTGTGTGCTGGTGTTGAAGGTAAAAGAACTGCATTAAGACATAGTAGAATCATGTTGCACCAGCCAAGTGGCGCTATCGGGGGACAAGCTTCTGATATTGAAATCACAGCAAGAGAAATTAAGAAATTAAAACACGAACTATACGAAGTCATAGCTACACATACCCATAAGGATGTAGAATTGGTTGCGAAAGATTGTGACAGAGATTTCTGGATGACGGCTGCTGAAGGAAAAGAATATGGATTAGTAGATGAAGTATTATTAACCAATCCTAGAAAAGTAAAGAAATAATTATAATAATTTAAACTGTTTATATGATACTCACGAATCGTTTTTTAATGGAAGAAGAGGAAGAACCAAGAGGAGATAAAAAAGAAGACAATGCGCCTTCGTTTTTGAATAGAAAAATGGAGCAAATCTTTTTCGAAAAAAGATCAATTTATTTATGGGGCGTAGTGGACGATAAATCCGCTAAAGATATTGTTACTAAACTTTTATTATTAGATGCGGATAAGCCAGGGGCAGAAATTAATTTTTATATCAACAGTCCAGGCGGTGTGGTAACAAGCGGCATGGTGATGTTTGATACCATGAATCTAATTAAAAGCCCAGTTCACACAATTTGTATGGGCTTAGCTGCAAGTATGGGCTCTATCTTATTAAGCATGGGAGAGAAAGGAAAGCGTACCATTTTCCCACACGGAGAAGTGATGATACACCAACCTAGTTTAGGTGGTTATTTCCAAGCTACAAGTGCAGACATCGAGATTCAAGCAGAACAAATTAGAAAGACCAAAGAATTAGGTGCTCAAATTTTAGCGAAAAACTGTGGTAAATCAATGGAGCAAATTATGGCTGATTTCGACAGAGACTATTGGATGAATGCCAAAGAAGCCGTTGAATATGGTATCGTAGACAAGATTGCAAAGAGTTTATAATAAATTGGATTAAATGAAAATGAGTAAGACAGAAAACATACAATGTTCTTTTTGTGGCCGCAGCAGAGAGGAAGTCAAAATCCTAATTGCTGGTCAGGAAGGTCATATTTGCGAGCACTGTATTGAGCATGCTCATGAAATTGTAGATAAAGAGTTTCATCAAAAAAAAGAAGCAGGTAAAGCGGGTACACTTAAAGTACAAAAGCCAATTGCTATTAAAGCGTTTATGGACCAATATATCATTGGCCAAGATGAAGCAAAGAAAATACTATGCGTAGCTGTCTACAATCACTTTAAACGCATTAACCTGCCTAGCACCAACAAGGATGAAGTAGAGATAGAGAAAAGTAATGTTATCATGATTGGCGAAACTGGTACAGGTAAAACCTTACTTGCTAAAACAATCGCTAAGCTTTTGAATGTCCCATTCGCCATTGTGGATGCCACTGTTTTTACAGAAGCAGGATATGTAGGTGAGGATGTGGAGAGCATGTTAACCCGTCTTTTACAAAACTGCGATTACGATGTAGAAGCTGCACAAAGAGGAATTGTCTATATTGATGAGATTGATAAAATCGCTCGAAAAAGTGACAATGCATCCATTACAAGAGATGTAAGTGGTGAAGGGGTACAACAAGGTTTACTAAAAATGCTTGAAGGTACCGAAGTCTTAGTGCCCCCTCAGGGCGGCAGAAAGCATCCAGATCAAAAAATGATCAAAGTTGACACTAAAAATATTTTATTCATTTGTGGTGGAGCGTTTGACGGTATTGATAAAATTATTGCCAGAAGAATCAACACCAATGCGATTGGCTTTAGTGTAAATAAAGACGAACAAGAATTACAACGCAAAAATTTATTGCGTTTTGTGAATGCACAAGACATCAAAACTTTTGGCTTAATACCTGAAATGCTAGGACGTCTTCCAATTGTAACGCATTTAGAGCCATTAGATGCAGCAACATTGAGAAGTATCTTAACAGAACCAAAGAACGCTTTGATTAAACAATACACACAATTGTTTGCTATTGAAGATATTAAGCTAACCATCGATCCTGAAGTATTTGATTTTATAACTGCCAAAGCAATGGAATATAAATTAGGCGCCAGAGGGTTAAGAAGTATTTGTGAGAGTTTATTTACCCAAGCCATGTTCGAGCTTCCTGGCACTGATATCAAAGAATTTAATGTGACTTTAGCCTATGCAAAAGACATGTTTGATAAAAGCAAATTAAGCGCTTTAAAAGTCGCTTAAAGCAATACGACTACTAACCTATAAAAATAAAAAGATGCAAGAATTAATTGACCGTTTAGTAAAAGAAGCAGGTGTTACACCAGAACAAGCAAAGCAATCTATTGAAACCATTGCTGCTTTTGTAAAAGAAAAATTTCCGATGTTAGGAGGTGCTGTAAATCAAATTTTCAAGCACAAATAATTTGCATAAAAAAGGCTCCTTTATTCAAGGAGCCTCGTAAGCAAGCAATCGATATTCAGGATCAAATCCTTTTCTAAACTTAGGATATTATTTTTATATTCATACTTTTTTGAATAAAAAATTTAACACAGTCCTTACAACCAATCTATTTAATTGTTTTTCAATTACTTAGATTGGTTCTTTTTTTTAAGACACTAGCTTCTGCCTCAGTTAGATCAAAATGAATCACCATTTCGGACCAAGACAACCTACCCTGTTTCTCCTTTCTTAGTTTTAATATAGCCCAAACAGTCTTTTCATCAAATAGGCCAAGCGATAACCAGTCTTCAAATCGCATGGTCTGATAAGCCATCTTTTTTTGACCTATGGGTTGGTATTTTATATAGGGATAAATCATTTCAAAATCAAAAGCGGAGATGCCGTAGACTTTTTTTAATCCTTGCACACTTGTAAATCCTCCTGACCATTTTTGATACTTTAAAATACGTTTTACTTTATACGCAGGCAACCCTGTGAGTCGAATCCAGTCCAATGCATTTGGATTGTTGATATCAATTTGCAATGCGGACTTCTTTTCCCAATTGGATTTCGGGTAAAGTTGATTGGGATGGATTGAATCTAAAGCTTTAATTCGAACCCAAGGAATCAAGCTTAGCGCTTGACTTTCAGACAATCCATACCATTTTAGCAAGTCTTGTTTTTTGTAAAACCGACCACCTTTTTCACGATAATGATATAGTGTAGTCATTTGTTTTTTAGACAACCCCAATTGCATTCCTTGAATGCTATCCAAACTATTCGGATCAAAATAAAAGAATGCTTTAGGGTTCGATTTGGAACTTGAAAAACGAGTCAGCTTAGCTGGTGTCGCAGGCAAAAGATAATGTAACAATAGACTTAATGATAATATACCACCTAGTACTACTATTCCTTTTTGCTCTTTTGATGTAAAAATGAAATAGGATTTCCAATCAAATTGCATGGGGTATTTTGACCAAACCTATCCCCTTTTTATAGGCAAGATTTACGTATAAATACTTATGAGGCTATAAGGTAATTTCCATCCCATCGTATGCCATGGCAATACCCTTTGGTAAACTTGGTTCCATCGCTGCGTGTAAGCCAATTTGATGACTAAAATGGGTGAAGTAGGTTTGAGGTATATTTAAAGACTGCGTCAACGCAATCGCTTCTGATAAAGTAAAATGGGTTGGATGTGGTTCAGGACGTAGTGCATTGAGTATGAGTACTTTTGATCCCTTAATTTTCTCCAGCTCTTCTGCTGCTATATGATTTGCATCTGTGATATACGTAAAGTCTCCAATTCTAAAACCCAATACTGGCATTTCTCGATGCATTACTTGTATTGGTGTTAATTGAATATCTCCAATCGTAAAAGCGTTTTCGTGATCTATTGTATGCAATTTCATCTCAGGCAAACCTGCATCTTTATTGGCTTCAAAAGCATAATAAAAATCTCGTTGAATGGCTACCTGCGTGATCGCATTGGCATAAATTGGCATTGATTTACCAGAAAAGAAATTAAATGGTCTTATATCATCTAAACCAGCATAATGATCTCTATGAGGATGCGTGAATACAACCGCATCTATATGAGTGGTTTTAGTGCGCAACATCTGATACCTAAAATCAGGTGTCGTATCTATGACAATACAAGTTGTATCGGATTCAATTTTGATGCTTGTTCTTAACCTTTTATCTCTTGGATCATCCGAAGTACATACAGGACATATGCATCCTATTAAGGGAACCCCAGTACTGGTGCCTGATCCTAAAATAGTGATTCTTAACAAAACTTGTAAGGTTAAAATTTATGCTTCTGTCAATGCTATACGCTTCACTTCCTCATATAACTTTTGAGAATCATGCGTTAGCTTATCGAATTCGATATCTAGCTGTGGGATCAATTCAAGTAAAGTATTGATCCTAGCTTCCAAATTCAAGAACTTGTTTAAGACCACAATTTTCTTGGATTCTAGTAAGCACCAACCGCTCTGGAAATTACCACGCTCGTATCTAACTACATATTCAGATTCACCTAAAATATCTTCTAATTTATCTAAAGTGCCTTGTGTGATTTTCATAAAATGGGGCTGTTTTAAGTAGGGTTTGTCTTAATTAAGCTGTGCTACAAAGATAGTTTTTTGAAACAGTAGCTATTTAAATAAAACGCAGGAGTTATTCACATTTCGTACCTTTGTCAACACATTTAGCCTATGGAATTTTTGACCCGAAAAATGATAAACGATCCAGTCCATGGATTTATTACGATAAATGACCCGTTGATTTTTGCCATTTTCAATCATCCTTTTTTTCAAAGATTAAGGAGAGTCCAACAAATGGCATTGGCACAACTAGTTTATCCTGGCGCTGTGCATACAAGATTGCACCATTCACTTGGGGCTTACCAATTAATGTGCACCGCAATCAATGAACTTAAAGATAAAGGTGTTGAAATCACTCCTGCAGAAGCTCAAGCAGCCAAAGCTGCCATATTAATGCATGACATTGGTCATGGCCCTTATTCACATGCCTTAGAACATGTTTTGCTAAAAGGTGTCCACCATGAAGCACTTTCTTTGTTAATCATGCAACATTTAAATGCAGACCCCAACCCTATATTACACGGGCAATTAAATTTAGCAATTCAAATTTTTACCAATCAATATCCCAAGACTTTTTTACACCAATTAATAAGTGGACAATTGGATGTGGATAGATTAGATTATTTATCAAGAGACAGTTTCTTTACAGGTGTAAGCGAAGGTGTAGTGGGCTACGAGCGAATTTTAAAAATGCTCAATGTCAAGAATAATATTTTATTGGTAGAAGAAAAAGGGATTAACAGCGTAGAGAAATTTTTGGTTTCCAGAAGACTTATGTATTGGCAAGTTTATCGTCATAAAACAGTCATTGCTGCAGAAAATATGTTGGTCAAAATTATCCAAAGAGCACAACAATTGGTCAAAGCAAAAGATAGTTCAATCTCTGTTGGTGGAATTTTAGATTACTTTTTATCCAATGAATTTACAGCGCTCGAGCAAATTGATATCGCATCTTATTGTCAATTAGATGACACAGATATTATGTTCGCGATTAAAAAATGGCAGTCTCATTCAGATCCAATTTTATCTTTATTGTGTAATCGATTGTTGAATAGGAAAATATATAAATGTCAATTGCAATCAGAACCAATCTCTGAAGCAGCTTTAAGTGATGCTTTAATAGCTACAAAAGCAAGATTCAATGTGGATGATGAAGCCGCTGCATTTTTATGCTTTAAAGGAGAAACAAGCAACACTTTATACAAGAATGACAGTGAGAATATCCATATTTTGCTAAAAAAAGGTGAAATTTCGACCATTTCTGAGGTACAAAACGCATTAATTGTGGAAAGTCTTTCTACCCCGGTTAAAAAATTTTACATTTGTTCGCTAAGCGAATAACCCCCAATTCAAATAAACAAGCAACGCATGCTAGAATTTAGTGCCCAACAGATAGCAATGATGATACAAGGTCAAGTAGAAGGTGACGCATCTGTAACAGTTAAGAATTTCGGAAAAATTGAGGAAGCCACTGCTGGTCAACTCTCCTTTTTAGCCAATCCTAAATATGAAGAGTTTTTATATTCAACAGCTGCATCCATTATCATCATCAGTGAGCAGCAAATTTTAAAACAAAAAATAAACGCTACTTTAATTAGAGTTCCAGATGCGTATGCCGCATTCGCTACCCTACTTACAAAATACCAAGCATTAAAGGCACAAAATTTGGTAGGCATCGAGTCTCCTTCATTTATTGCTCCAACCGCATCATTAGGACCCCATCATTATATTGCAGCATTTGCTTATATCAGTGAAGGCGCTATCTTAGGTGAACACGTAAAAATATTTAGCAATGTGGTCGTTGGTGAAAATGTAAAAATTGGCAACAATGTAACCATTCATCCAGGTGTGGTGATATATGCAGATTGTGTCATTGGAAATAATGTCACCATTCATAGCGGTAGCATCATTGGTAGTGATGGATTTGGTTTTGCTCCAAAAGAAGATGGTAGTTTTCAAAAAGTACCTCAATTGGGCAATGTGATGATAGAAGATGATGTTGAAATTGGCGCAAACACCACTATTGACAGAGCCACCATTGGGTCGACTATCATTCGCAAAGGTGTAAAGCTAGACAACCTCATTCAGATTGCACATAATGCAGAAGTTGGATCCAACACCGTGATTGCTGCTCAAACTGGAGTTAGTGGCAGTACCAAAATTGGAAAAAATGCGATGATCGGTGGTCAAGTTGGTTTTGCTGGCCATATAGCAGTAGCTGATGGCGTAAAAATTGCAGCTCAAAGTGGTGTAACTAAGACAGTTAAAAACCCTAATATGACCCTTACAGGGAATCCTGCAGCAGATCAAAAACAAAGCTTAAGAAGCCAGGTTTATGTCAAAAACCTACCAGAATTGGAAAAAAGAGTCCAAGAACTCGAAATATTACTGAAGCAACTGTCTCAAAAAGCCTAATTCAGCCGTATTTTTGCTTAAAATCAAGCTTTTAAGTAAGCTATTCTAAATTTGTTATACATGGATCAAAATTTCAATCCCGATAAGCAACATACGCTTTGTCAAAGTTTAAGTATTAGCGGAACCGGTTTACATACAGGCGTTCTTGTGGACATGACCTTACATCCTGCAAATCCAGGTTTTGGGATACAGTTTCAAAGAGTTGATTTACCCAACCAACCAGTGATCAAGGCTGATTGTGATTTAGTAACTGACACAAGTCGTGGAACTACTTTACAGGTAGGCGATGCAAAAGTGAGCACGGTTGAACACATTCTTGCCGCTCTAGTTGGTCTAGGGGTTGACAATACATTGATCGAATTGAATGGACCAGAAATTCCAATCATGGATGGCAGCTCTGCCCCATTTATTGAGGCCATTGAAAAAATAGGTGTGTTGGAACAAGATGCTGCAAAAGCATGGTATAGTATTGATGAAAATATCTTTCATTACGACGAAGATAAGCGCGTGGAGATGGTGGCATTACCAGCATTGGATTATCAAATTACAACCCTTATAGATTTTAATAGCCCGGTATTAGGAACGCAGCATGCAGCACTTAAAACGATTAAAGATTTTAAAGCAGAAATAGCCCCATGTAGAACGTTTTGTTTTTTACATGAATTAGAAACTTTATTAGAGCATGATTTAATTAAGGGTGGCGATATCAATAACGCAATTGTTGTGGTAGATAAACCTGTCACCAATGAAGAAATGGGTCGATTGGCCAAAGTATTCAAACGCGAGAAAATTGAAGTGAAGAGCGAAGGCTATTTAAATAATTTAGAATTAAGATTTCCAAACGAACCAGCACGTCATAAGTTATTAGATGTAGTTGGTGATCTTGCTCTAATTGGCTACCCCATTAAGGCAAGAATCATAGCAAATCGACCAGGGCATAGTAGCAATGTTGAATTTGCTAAAAAAATCAAACAGTATATCAAAAAGAACAAACATGTTAAAGATGTACCTGTGTATGATCCAAGTGCTACGCCTGTATATACCTTAGAGCAAATAGAAAAAACTTTACCACATCGACATCCGTTTTTATTAGTTGACAAAATCATTGACTTAACTGACACTTGTATTGTTGGTGTAAAAAATGTCACCTTCAATGAATGGTTTTTCCCTGGGCATTTTCCAGGAAATCCAGTGATGCCGGGTGTATTACAAATTGAAGCATTGGCTCAAACTGGAGGCATTCTTTGTATCAATGCAATGCCAAAAGGAACATATGATACTTATTTTTTAAAAATCAATAATTGTAAATTTAAACAAATGGTTAAGCCAGGCGATACCATGTTGCTTAAATTAGAATTGATGTCTCCCATTCGCAGAGGTATTTGCGAAATGCGTGGCACTGTCTATGTAAATGGAAAAGTGGCTACGGAGGCTGAACTTGTTGCTCAAGTTGTAAAAAGAGCAGAATAAAATTATACCTATGACGCATCCATTTACTTATATAGACCCCAATGCTAAAGTTGCATCGAATGTAAAAATTGATCCATTTACGGTTATTCACAGTGACGTAACAATTGGCGAAGGCACCTGGATTGGAAGTAATGTAACCATCATGAATGGTACAACTGTTGGCAAAAATTGTCGCATCTTCCCTGGTGCAGTAATTGGTGCCGACCCTCAAGACCTAAAATTCAATGGCGAAAAAACGACAGTAGAAATTGGTGACCATACCACTATTAGAGAATTTGTAACCATCAATAGAGGTACCTCTGATAGATGGGTGACAAAAGTGGGTAGTCATTGTCTAATCATGGCTTATAGTCACATTGCACATGATTGTATCATTGGTAACCATTGTATTTTAAGCAATAGCGTTCAAGTTGCAGGTCACGTAACCTTAGGCGACTATGCTTGGATTGCTGGCGTGAGCGCCGTGCATCAATTTGTTCAAATAGGACAACATGCATATATCGCAGGAGGTAGTTTAGTGAGTAAAGATGTACCACCTTATATCAAAGCTGTACGTAACCCATTAAGCTATGGTGGCGTGAATAGTGTTGGATTGAAAAGAAGAGGATTTGATTTAGAAAAGATCAACCATATTTTAGATATCTATCGCTATATTTTCAATAAAGGAATGAACACTACACAGGCACTTGCTTTTATTGAAGAAGAGTTGCCAGCAACAGACGAACGTGATGAAATTGTAACTTTTATTAGAGATAGTGGAAGAGGCATCATCAAGCGTTTTGTCAAAGGAGCTGTAGAAGAAGATTAATATGCAAATTCACCTAACTGCTGCTGCAAAAAGATTCAATAAAGAATGGATTTTTTCCAATCTTGACTTCAGTTTTACTACTGGCCAACATTATGCATTGATTGGAAAAAATGGATCTGGAAAAAGCACGCTGTTACAAATTATTGCAGGATATATAGGACTTACTAAAGGACAAATTAGTTGGGTAGATGCAGATGGAAAAGCCATAGATAGCAATAAGATCTATCAACATATTAGTATTGCTTCACCTTATTTAGAACTCGTAGAAGAATTAACAGCATTAGAGCAAATTGCTTTTCATCAACAATTTAAGTCCATTCACTCTGCCTTAAAGCCAATTGAAATTTTAGAAAAAATTGGTCTTCATAAAGCGGCAGAGAAGCAGATTAGAAACTTTAGTAGTGGCATGAAACAAAGGCTGAAACTTGCTTTGGCTATTTTTGATCAATCCCCAATTTTATTACTAGATGAACCTTGTAGTAATCTAGACCAAGAAGGCATTCAAACCTATCATCATTTAATGCAAACTTATGCGATGCATAAATTAGTCATTGTAGCGAGTAATGATACACAAGAATATCATTTTTGTGATCAACAACTTTCTCTCTCAGATTTTAAAAACGAATCAGGAATTTAGGCTCGACTGGCGATTAATAAATTTAAATCGGTGTATTTTAAATTGCATTTTTGACTGATATAAAAATCGGTCAAAGCACCTTTGTATAAATAAATGCCTTCTCGAAGATGTACATGATGCCAGATGATTTCTTCTAATCCACCTTGGTCTCCAATCTCTACCATCAAATGCATCAAGACATTACTAATGGCTTGACTAGCTGTTCTCGCAAAACCACTAGGAATATTAGGTACACCATAATGAATCACATCATGTTTGATCACAATTGGATTTTCATGATTGGTTAACTCTGTAGTTTCAAAACATCCACCCCTATCTACAGCTACATCTATAATGATACTACCTGGACGCATATTCATTACCATCTCTTCTGTCACAACGATAGGCGCTCTACCTATTTCGTTTCTCAATGCACCTACTGCTACCTCACAGGTCTTCAATTGTTTTGCCAATATATTGGGTTCAATGACTGAAGTCCAAACACGTTGACCTAAGTTATTTTGTAGTCTTTGTAATCTAGACACATTGTTATCAAACACTTTTACGCTTGCTCCCAATGCAAGTGCGTTGCGAACAGCAAATTCTCCGGTGATATCTGCACCAATCACAACTACTTTAGTTGGCGGAACACCACTGATACCCCCCAATAACACCCCTTTGCCCTGATTGAAATTACTTAAGTACTGTCCAGCAATCAACATCACGGCACTACCCACTATCTCACTCATGCTTCTTAATATTGGATAGTTTTGATTCTCGTCTTTGATATTTTCAATTGATAAGGCTGTAATTTTTTTTGCCATCAACTGTACCAATACCTCCTGCTTGATGGCGGATAAATGCAATGGTGAAATAATGGTTTGATGCATTTGCAAGAAAGGCAGATCTGATTCTACCGGAGGAGCCGTTTTAATTAGAATAGGACATTGATACACTGCCGCTTTTTCAAACGTAATTTCTGCACCTGCCTCTGCGTAATCTTTATCTGTATAGCGACTTCCTTGACCCGCTCCAGACTCTACTAAAACACGATGACCATTGGCCACCAATACACCCACCGCCTCAGGAATTAAACCAACTCTATTCTCTTGAAATGCGGTTTCTTTTGGGATGCCAATAAATAATGGCTTAGCCCTATGAGGAATGTCCAATACTTCTTCCTGTGTTTCATAGGAAAATGAAGGATGAATTTGTGGCTTAGTAACACTCATAGAAATTATTTTTATGAAGATACAAAAATTCGACGGTGGTTGGGATCTAGGATTTCAATATTCAATACCACTGCATTTTCTGGCACCAAATTAGGTGCTTTTTCAGGCCATTCCACCAAGGACAAATCCGCTTCATCCATGGCAGCCTCTACCCCTGCTTGTCTTGCTTCCGCCTCACTCTCTATACGATACCAATCCATATGGTAGATCAATTTGCCATTGACTTCATATTCATTCATAATAGAAAAAGTAGGACTAGACATCGCCTGTTGGATACCCAAGGCTTTCCCTATTGCTGCAATAAGGGTCGTCTTTCCCGCCCCCATGGGTGCTTGAAAAACCCATACAGGTTTAGAAGCATACTTTTTCACCAATTGGGCTGCAATAGGTGCTGTTTGATCAAGGGTATAAATAAGATCCATCCTGCAAATATAAAGCTTCAAATACAATCCTAAAATGGTTTCGTACCTTTATATTATAAATGCATTCATATGGAAAACATTCAATGGAAAGTAGATGGTATGAGTTGTACCAATTGCGCGTTATCCATTCACAAATATCTTAGTAGTAAAGGCATTCATGAGCCTAAAGTAAATTTCATGGAAGGTGAAGTTCAATTTGAATTGGTTGATGCTGCCCAAAAACCAGCTTTGATTAAAGGGATTCAAGATTTAGGCTATAAAGTGAGAGGTCAAGAAGCGGAGGAAGGTCAAACAAAAAAATGGTTAGATAACAATAAGGAAAGAGCTATCTTCTCATTGATCTTTACCCTTCCACTCATTGTGCATATGATTCCAGGTGTACATATTCATTGGTTGATGAACCCTTATGTTCAGTTGGCTTTAACCATTCCAGTTTTTATAGTAGGTATGAATTATTTTGGCAGAAGTGCTATCAATAGTTTGTTCAATGGTATCCCCAATATGAATGTATTGGTTGCTATAGGTGCAGTGGCCTCTTTTGGTTATAGTTTGTACGGAACAATCATTGGTCAAGGGGCACAGTTTGCTTACTATGAAACTACTGCTACTATTTTAACCTTTGTGTTTTTTGGAAACTATTTGGAGGATGCCTCCATTGCTTCTACACAACGTGCTTTAAAAGATTTAGTGAAAGCACAGAAAGTGATGGCCAATATGATTGTCTTTGATGAACATCATAAGGAAATCATTTTTAAAGTGGCTGCTGATACCTTGAAAGTAGGTGATATTTTATTGATTAACTCAGGTGAAACAGTGCCGATGGATTGTAAAATATTATCTGGTGAAGCAGATGTAAACGAAGCCATTGTAACTGGCGAAAGTGTTCCAGTTCATCGCAAAATGAAGGAGATATTACTTGGTGGAAGTACCATTGAAAACGGCTCTATCAAGGCTTATGTCACTGCGGTGGGTGATCAGACTGTGCTAGCTAATATTTTAAAAATGGTTAAAGCGGCACAAGGAGAAAAACCACCTGTTCAAGTTTTGGCAGATAAAATTAGTGCCATCTTTGTACCCTTGGTTGTGGGCATTGCTTTACTCACTTTATTGGGAAACTATTTTTTAACCAATATTGGGTTTAGTGAAAGCATGTTAAGATCCATAGCGGTATTGGTTATTTCTTGCCCTTGCGCGATGGGATTGGCAACACCAGCTGCAATTGCTGTAGGACTTGGAAGAGGCGCGAGAAATGGTGTATTGTTTAAAAATGCAAAAAGCCTTGAAACTTTTAAAGACATTAAGCAAGTTGTTTTTGATAAAACGGGTACTTTAACAACAGGACATTTTGAAGTGAGTGGATTCCATATTGTTAATTATGAAATTGGTCAAATTTCAGAACAAGATTTTAAAATCCTAACTTATTCTTTAGAAAAATATTCCAATCATCCAATTGCTAATTGTATCAAAGAAGAATGGAAAACGACAGAAGTGATAAAATGGGCTCAAATAGATGAAGTAAAGGGCATGGGTATTCAAGCAACAGATAAAGATGGAAATACCTATTGGGCTGGATCCTATAAGACACTAGAGGATAAATCAACTGAAGATGGACACAATATCTATATTCAAAAGAATAACAGATTAATTGGATGGATTGATGTAGCAGATCAAATTAGACCAGAAGCAAAAGAAGTCATTGATCAATTACACCGACAAGGCATCACTACCATTTTATTGAGTGGCGATAGAGCCGCAAAATGTAAACTGGTTGGCGATGCATTAGGAATTCAAAAAATCATAGCAGAACAAAGTCCGTCTGATAAACTAGAACAACTAGACGCATTAACAAAAATTGCACCAACTGCCATGGTGGGCGATGGCATCAACGATGCCCCAGCTTTGGCTAAAGCAACCATTGGTATCTCTTTGAGCAATGCATCGCATATAGCCATTCAAAGTGCGCAAGTGGTGCTAATGAATAAAGGATTGAAGAACCTACCGATGTCATTGGTATTAGGCAGAAAAACGTACGAAACGATTAAAGAAAATTTAGGATGGGCTTTCTCTTATAATATCATCGCTATTCCTGTGGCTGCGTTTGGATTTTTAGGCACATGGGGACCTACTTACGGCGCAATGATTATGGCATTAAGCGATGTCGTCTTGGCCTTGAATTCATTAAGATTATTTAAAAAGAAATTGCAATAAACGATTAATTGATTGATTGGAAGCCTTAGACGAAATATTAAAAAAGCATTGGAACTATGACAGTTTTCGACCACAGCAACTAGCAGTGATCGAATCTATCCTTTCTGGAAAGGATACCCTTGCATTGTTGCCAACAGGTGCCGGTAAATCAATTTGCTTTCAGGTACCAACGATCTACCAGAGAGGCATCTGTGTAGTGATTAGTCCATTGATAGCGCTAATGCAAGATCAAGTGAAAGACTTGGTATCAAAAAACTTAAAAGCCGTTTTGTTAGGCAGTCAATTGAGTCCTTATGAAGAGTCCATTGTGTTTAAAGAGATTGCAGCAAAAAAATATCAATTCATCTATTGTTCACCAGAGAAATTAGCGCAAAAACATTTTCAAACTTTATTAAGCACCTTGCCGATTCAATTATTTGCTATTGATGAGGCGCATTGTATTTCTCAATGGGGCTATGATTTTAGACCGAGCTATCGAAAATTAGACTTTTTGAAAAAAACCTTTCCAAATATCCCAATTTTGGCTATGACTGCATCTGCCATTCCTTTAGTTCAAAAAGACATGTTAAAACAATTGGGCTTGCAGGATGCCAATGTAATCACTGATCAATTTTTAAGACCTAATCTAAGCTATCAAGTCAGAAGAGAAACCGTTAAATTATTTGTTTTAAAGAATCTATTAAAAGACATTACCGGTTCCGTAATTATTTATTGCAATACAAGAAATAATGTAGCCCAACTCGCAAGCATGTTAACTAGTTATGGTTTTTCTGTTGCAGGGTATCATGCAGGCATGGAATTGAATGAACGAAAAAAAGCTCAAGAACAATGGATGCAGGATGCCATTCAGATAATGGTGTCTACCAGCGCATTTGGCATGGGCATCAATAAAACCAATGTACGCGCCGTCATCCATTTTGATATACCTGGCAGTATTGAACAATATTACCAAGAAGCTGGAAGAGCAGGAAGGGATGGATTACCAGCAAAAGCAATTTTACTTTATCAGCAAAACGACTTAGATTATTGGAATCAACTACAAGAAAAAAAGATACCCCCTATCCCTGTTATCAAGAAAGTTTTTCAAGACCTGGCAGATTTTGTTCAATTACCTGTGGGTATGGGCGAATTGCAACAATTTCTTTTTGACTTCGATTTGTTTTGTATACAATTTAAGTGGGATAAAATCATTGCCAGAAATGCACTTCAATGGATTGAACAAGAGGGACATGTCAAATTTTCTCCAAGCTCATTCAAACCCACTTTAGTTCAAGTGATTGAAAATAGAATTACGATTCAATTATTTGAAAAACAATATCCTGAAACAGGCTTTGTATTGCAAACCTTATTAAGAACCTATGGCGGCATTATAGATAGTCCTCAATTTATCAATGAAGGCACCCTTGCAAAATTATTACAACGTGATGTAGCATTTGTCCAAATGCAATTAAAGCAATTACAACAATATGGGATGATTTCATTAGAGCAGAAAGCCAATCAACCAATTGTTCAATTTAAATGGAATAGAGCATCCGCAGAATTTATGACCCTTAATTTAGATCAATATCAGGCAAGAAAATTAGCTTTCGAAGACCGCATAAGGGCAATGAGAGATTACTTAGGAAACAGAACAGTTACATGTAGAAACGTATTTCTTGCTAAATATTTTGGCGAAAAAGCACCTCAAAACTGTGGAATATGCGACCTTTGTTCAAGTACGAAGCAATAGGTATATTTTAACAAAAGATTGGAAACTCATTTTAAAGGTTAAAAACTAAAATGTGTTTCTTTACACAAAGCAATCAATTATGGAAGATAAAAAGAAGTATAAAATCCTTTTATGCGAAGACGACAGTAATTTAGGTTTAGTTTTAAAGAACTACCTAGAATTAAATGAATATGATGTTACGCTTGAAAGAGATGGCAGATTAGGTCTTGGCGCTTTTCAACGTGAGAAGTTTGACCTTTGCTTATTAGATGTAATGATGCCAAACGTGGATGGCTTTACCTTGGCCGAGGAAATTAGAGACATTGATCCAGATGTGCCTTTATTCTTTTTAAGTGCGAAAACCTTAAAAGAAGATATCCTTCAAGGTTATCGACTTGGAGCAGATGATTATATCACAAAACCATTTGATAGTGACGTTTTAATGCATAAGATTAAGGCGATTATCAAACGTAATGAAGAAGACAATAAAGTTACAGACAATCTTGAATTTGAATTGGGCGCATATCATTTCAATCCAAAATTGAGAGAATTGAAATTCAAAGAAAATACACAAGTCCTTTCTCCTAAGGAAAATGAATTATTAAAAATGCTTGCAGAGCATAAAAATGATTTATTAACTAGAGAAAAAGCATTGAAGAAGATTTGGGGTAGTGATACTTATTTTAATGGAAGAAGCATGGATGTGTACATTGCTAAATTGAGAAAATATTTAAAAGAAGATAGCACCATTGAGATTGTGAATATTCATGGTAACGGATTTAGACTAGTTGTTCAATAGACTGTTCAATAGACTACCTATATAAAAAAACCTCCAACCGGAGGTTTTTTTATGCTTATCTGAAAAGTTCTGGATTGTCACCAAAACCTTGTCCTTTTTGCTTCCCAAGGTGTTCATACGCTTTGTAAGTCACTTCTCTTCCCCTTGGTGTTCTTTGCAAGAAACCCTCTTGAATTAGGAAAGGTTCATACACTTCCTCAATCGTTCCTGACTCTTCCCCTACTGCCGTTGCAATGGTAGTAATGCCAACAGGTCCACCTTTGAATTTCTCTATAATGGCAAGTAAAATACGATTGTCCATTTCGTCTAAACCATGTTCATCTACATTCAATGCTTTAAGGGCATGTTGTGTGATACCTAAGTCAACAATTCCATCATTCAAGACTTGTGCAAAATCTCTTACCCTTCTTAATAATCCATTGGCAATTCTTGGTGTCCCCCTACTTCTTCTTGCAATCTCACCAGCAGCACTTGAATCCACTTTTACTTCAAGGATACCAGCACTTCTTTCAATAATTTTTTGCAAAACCGTTGCAGGATAATATTCCAATCTTGATTTAATACCAAAACGTGATAACAATGGCGCTGTCAATAATCCACTTCTCGTTGTAGCACCCACTAAAGTGAATGGATTCAAATTAATTTGTACTGTTCTTGCATTGGGCCCACTATCAATTAAAATGTCAATCTTATAATCTTCCATGGCAGCATACAAATATTCTTCAACCACTGTACTCAATCGATGAATTTCGTCAATAAATAAGACATCATTGGGTTCAAGGCTCGTCAATAAACCCGCTAAATCACTTGGCTTTTCAATGACAGGACCCGAAGTTTCTTTAATCTGTACACCCATCTCATTGGCAACGATTCTGCTCAAGGTTGTTTTTCCTAAACCTGGAGGGCCATGAAATAAAATATGATCCAATGCCTCTCCTCTGAGCTTAGCAGCTTTAATAAAAATGCTGATGTTCTCTATCAACTGTGGCTGACCTGCAAACGCGTCCATCGCTGCAGGACGAATCGTATTCTCAAACTCTCTGTCCTGAGGTTGCACGTTTTGAAATGGTCTATCCAAGTTTGGGTTTGACATAGGTTGTATTATTTTGAAGTAGGCATTGCCTTTTCCAATAAGTGCTTATAAATAAATTGATTCTTTAAATCTGTAAAATGTTTTCCTTTTGCACCACCCCATCCATGACGGCCTCCAGGATACAACATGAATTCTACTTGTTTGCCTTGGTCTTGTAATGCACTCAATAATTGAATAGAGTTTTGCATGTGCACATTGTCATCCATGGTGCCATGCACCAACTGAAGCACTCCTTTAAAGTTTTTGATATGTGTCATGACATTACCAGATTGATATCCTTCTGGGTTTTCAGCAGGGGTATCCATGAATCGTTCTGTATAATGTGAATCATACAATTCCCATGCAGTGACACTTCCTCCAGCCATAGCATGCGTAAATACAGATGATCCATAAGTTAAGGCATAACAACTCATATAACCACCATAACTAAATCCAGTGATGGCAATTTTTGTAGGATCTGCTTGACCGTTGGCGATAAACCATTTTGCCATCGTCATGTAATCTTGCATTTCCCAATATCCTAAATTACGATACATATAATTCACACCCTCTTTTCCAAAATGACCACTTGCACGGTGATCAAATGCAACCTGAATCAACCCCTCTTCTGCCCAATTTTCTTTTGTTGGATTAGACGACCAACTGTCCATCACTGTGCCTGCATTAGGTCCACCATAAATACTCACTAGCAATGGATACTTTTTATTTTTATCCATATTTTTAGGCCAAGTCACCAAGGCAGGTAATTCAAATAAACCATCTGCACTCTTAATGCGTATTAATTCTGTTTTAGCCAATTTACTTGGCTCATAATTAGCTGGAGTAGCCGTACCCAATACTTCTACCGATTTCTTTTGGGTAGATATAACCGCGAAAGTAGTAGGTGTTTGAATATTACTATACACTGATACAAAATGTTTTGCATCAGGGGCTAAATACACTTGCGCATTGTTAAATTCACCCACTGTTAATCTTTTCTGATTTTTACCATCAAAGCCAATTGAATACAAATCAATTCTAGCACTATTTTCTAAACCTCTAGCAGTAAAATAAATAGTCTTGTTTTTTTCATCAATTTGACGAATACCTAATACGGTAAATTTACCAGTCGTTATTGGGTATTGTAATTTACCCTCCATATCATACATGTAAAGATGATTCCAACCACTTGCGTCAGACTGTGCGATGTATCCTTTATTATTTGGGATGAAATTAATCCTACCGCCATTCCTGTCTTCTAAGTCGATCCATGTTTTTTGATATTCTGTATACACCGGTTTTTTAGATCCACTAATCATATCCAAATCGTAGATCTTAAGATTGTTTTGTCCACGATCCATCCAACTTAACCACATGCTATTGTTATTTGGGTTCCAAATTGGCCATCCAAAATATTGATCTTCCGTTTCATTAAAGTCAGCCCATGTAATGGTGCCTCCATTTGGAGAAGTCCAACCAATTTTTACCGTAGGATTGGGATCTCCCGCTTTTGGATATCTTGTCTCTTCTACGAATCCATGCTGCCCCTCACTATTGTAAATTGGGAACATAGGTACTTTTCGTTCATCAAAACGCATAAATGAAATATACTTACTATCAGGGCTCCACCAGAATGCACGATACTGTGTTGGTCGACCAAATATTTCTTCAAAATAAACCCAACTTGCATAACCATTCAAAATACCTGTAGCGCCATCATTGGTAATAGCCACTTCCTTTTTAGTAACCAAGGACAAAGTATAGAGGTTATTGTTTTTTGTGTAACCTACATAATTCCCGTCAGGCGATACCGTAGGATTTTTCTCTTCAGCATTGTCAAAAGTCAATTGTACCTCTGATCCGTTTTCTCTTAAAAAGAGATCTCCTTTTTTAACTACGACTGTTTTTTCCGTTGGCACTGCGTCTGCAGGTGCAATACTATATTGTTTTGACACTACATTGTAGATATAGTTTTTTGGAGTGGTATCATCCCCTCTTTTCATATTCAATACAATTTGTGTATTGTCTACCCAACGTATAAACCTAGGCATACCATTTTGAACAGGTTGCGCAAAACTAGCAGCTGTTAAAAAACATAAAATTGCCGAAAACGAGATCATTTTTTTCATAGAATGTATTTTTATTTAAATCACCACATTGATCATTTTTCCTTTTACGAATATGAGTTTTTTTATTGGTTTTCCCTCCATCCATTTTTGAATCAATTCGTTCCCAAGAACAATTTCGTGCACCTGAGCTTCTGTTGCATCCAAAGCAATCGGAATATTTGTTCTCACTTTTCCGTTGATACTTACAGGATATTCTTTTGAAGTTTCTGTCACATGTTGTGCATCAAAAATTGGGAATGCTGCATCAATCACCAAACCTTGATTGCCAATTAAGGCCCAAAGCTCCTCACTAATATGCGGTGCATAAGGTGCTAATAAAACAAGTACTTGCTCAAGGACTTCTTTCTTATGACAACCCAAATCAAATAACTCATTCACACAGATCATAAAGCTACTCACTGCAGTATTGAAACTGTGACGCTCTGTATCTTCCTCGATTTTTTTAATTGTCTTATGGAGTACTTTTAATTCTGCAGGGGTTGCTTTTTCATCCACCCATACCTTACCCTTCATCTCGTCATAAAACAACCTCCATAACTTTTTCAGAAAACGATGCACTCCTTCGATTCCCTTTGTATCCCATGGCTTACTTTGTTCTACAGGACCAAGGAACATTTCGTACATTCTAAAAGTATCAGCACCATATTTATTTACAAGATCGTCTGGGTTAACCGTATTGAATTTAGATTTTGACATCTTCTCTACTTCTACACCACAGATATATTTTCCGTCTTCTAATTCAAAAGTCGCATGGGCATAATCTGGTTTCCACTTTTTAAAAGCTTCTGTATCTAACTCTACGCCATCTACAATATTGACATCCACATGCAATTGATCTACTTCCATTGTCTTTGCTAATCCTGCAGATACAAATATTTGTGTACCCCTTTTACGATAAACAAAACGAGAACTTCCCTGAATCATACCTTGATTCAATAATTTTTTGAAAGGTTCGTCAAAGCCAATATGCCCTAAGTCATATAGTACTTTGGTCCACATCCTGCTATACAATAAATGGCCAACAGCATGTTCTGTTCCACCAATGTATAAATCTACTTGACCCCAATAATCGCTCACTTTACGATCGCAGAATGCAGTCGTATTATGCGGATCCATATATCTTAAGAAATACCAACTACTTCCAGCATAACCTGGCATGGTATTGGTCTCAAAATGATTGGCTTTCCATTCTTCAATATTGGCCAATGGGCCTTCACCGTCTGGACCAGGTCCATAATTTTCGACTGTTGGTAAAACTAATGGCAATTCGCTTTCTGCTAAAGGATAAGCAATCCCATTTTTCCATTGAATCGGGAATGGTTCACCCCAATAACGTTGTCTACTAAAAGCGGCATCACGCATTCGGAAATTAACTTTCTTTTTGCCAATGCCCATTGCCTCTAATCTGTCATTCACAATGGCAATAGCTTCTTTTTGAACGACCCCATTTAAGAAGTCGCTATTGGATAAAATAGCTTCTTTGGTTGGATTCGCTGCAGTGCCATCATACGCATCTCCAATGATATTGGTGATAGGAATATTAAAATGTTGTGCAAATCTAAAGTCACGATCGTCGCCACAAGGCACAGCCATAATCGCACCCGTTCCATAACCAGCCAATACATATTCAGAAATCCAAATTGGAATGCGCTGTTGATTGAATGGGTTAACCACATAGGCACCTGTGAAACAACCGGTAATTTTTTTCTCCGCAATTCGCTCGCGTTCACTTCTACTTTTTACATAAGCGATATAATCTGCTACTTCTTTTTCATGCGTTGCAGGCGTAATGGATTGTATCAATTCATGCTCTGGTGCGACCACTAAAAAGTCTACACCAAATACCGTATCTGGTCTTGTCGTATATACTGTTAATGTAGCACTGTGATCAGCTACTTTAAAATCAATCTCAGCGCCATAACTTTTACCAATCCAATTAGACTGCATTTCCTTCATTGCATCACTAAACTGTATGGTATCTAATCCAGCCAATAAACGATCTGCATATTCAGTAATACGCAAATACCATTGACGTAATTTCTTTTTTTCTACAGGATGTCCTCCTCGCTCACTAAATCCATTAATCACTTCGTCATTGGCCAAGACAGTACCCAATGCAGCGCACCAATTCACTTCACCAAATCCACAAAATGCCAATCGATATTGCATCAACACATCTTGTTGCGCTTTTTCATCCCAACTATTCCAATTAGCTGCTGTAAAATTCAATTGATTGTCTGCTGGACAAACATGATTCGTATTACCCTCTTTTTCAAATGTGGCTACCAAAGCACTAATTGGATTGGCCTTGTTTAACTGACGATCAAAATAACTATTGAACAATTGTAAGAATATCCACTGCGTCCATTTATAATAAGTGGCGTCACAGGTTCTAACTTCTCTATCCCAATCATAACAAAATCCAATATTATCTAATTGACTTCTAAAGTTATCAATATTATCGTGTGTACTTTTAGCAGGATGTACACCATGTTCAATCGCATATTGCTCTGCAGGTAATCCAAAAGCGTCATAACCCATTGGATGCAATACATTAAATCCTTTTAATCTTTTGTACCTGCTATAGATGTCTGATGCGATATACCCCAAAGGATGTCCCACATGCAATCCCGCTCCACTTGGATAAGGAAACATATCTAAGACATAACATTTGGGCTTGTCACTTTCATTGGGAACCTGATATGCTTTTTGATTTTTCCAGCTCGTTTGCCATTTTTTTTCGATCGTCCTAAATTGATACTCCATCTGCTAAATTTTCTTAAAAATCTGTAATTATTCGGTTTTGAATCTGTCAGGCCATGATACCCCCTATTTTTAACAAAAAATGGGTATAATTCGACCTATGCAAATGTAAGTGTTTAGCGTTCAAAACCCTACATTTGCAGAGCGAACAAGTAAAATTTTAATGCTATGGCAGTATCCGGAAATGGATCTTTAAAGAGAAGCAAACCAAACTATATCTACAGCATTGTTGGCGTAGCCATTGTGTTGTTCATTATGGGGATCATGGGTTGGTTTTTCTTAAACCTCCATGCAATTGGAGATAACTTCAAAGAGGATATCAGAATCAGTGTATACTTAAGGACTTCTGACAAAAATACAGTTGGCAAAATCCAATCTTTCATTGCTGCTGCACCCTACGCTAAAAACGTAGAATATGTAGATAAGGAAAAAGCAAAGACCATTTGGAACAAAGAAAACAACGAAGATTGGTCAAAAATTTTAGACGTGAATCCATTGCCTGAAAGCATTGATTTCTTCGCTAAAGCAGACTATGTCAATCCAGATAGTTTATCTAAAATTAGCACAAGCATCGCTACTGCTTTTAAAGAGGATGTTGCAGACATTCAATATCCAAAAAGTTTAGTGACCAATCTAAATGAACGTGCCACTAAAGTTGGATTGATCTTTTTAGTGATGTCCATTATCTTATGCGCAATTGTGATCATCAGCATTGACAATACCATTCGCCTGGCCATGTTTAGCAATCGCTTTTTAATTAAAACAATGCAAATGGTGGGCGCAACAAGAAGTTTTATATCAAAACCATTGGTGATTCGTGCCTTATTGAACGGATTAATCAGTGCATTGATTGCCATCTTTTTATTATTCGGATTGATCCAATGGGCAAGTTCACAGTTCCCTCAATTACAAACTTTACAAGGCATTGGCAATAGTATCTTATTATTCGGAGGACTCATCGTTATTGGTGTTGGTATCTCTGTATTAAGCACTTACCGAAGTGTGGTGAAATATTTAAAAATGAAACTAGACGAACTTTATTAATCTATTTATTATGAGTCAAAAAAATACAAAACGATCTTTAGACCTATTTGGCAAATCCAATTACACATGGATGCTCATTGGCACCGTATTAATTATTGCTGGAATGTTATTGATGTCAGGCGGTAAAAGTGCAGACCCAAATGTGTTTAATGAAAATGAGGTGTATAGCTTCAGAAGAATCACGCTTGCCCCACTCTGTATTATTGCAGGTTTTATTGTTGAAATTTACGCTTTGTTTAAAAAAGCATAAGCTACATTTATACTTATTTAGAGCGATGCCTGCATCGCTCTTTTTTTAATCCATACCATGAACACGATACAAACTATATTGATTGCAATTATTGAAGGCATCACTGAATTTTTACCAATTTCAAGCACAGCGCACATGAAATTTGCCAATCCATTTTTAGGAATTGCAGATAGCCCATTTGTAGACTTATATGAAATTGTGATTCAATTTGCGGCTATTCTTTCTGTAGTTGTGATCTACCGTAAAGATTTTTTTAATTTTAGGGATTACCGTTTTTATTTAAAATTACTCGTGGCGGTATTACCTGCATTGGTTTTTGGTGCATTACTAAAAAAATACATTGACGCTGTATTAGATAATTTATGGGTGATCGCTTCAGTGATGGTGTTAGGTGGCGTGGCTTTGATATTTATAGATCGATATTTCAAAAAGCAAGTGGACCCTAAGCAAAACGAACCCATTCAATTTAAACAAGCTTTCTGGGTAGGTTGCTTTCAGGTATTGGCAATTGTATTTCCTGGTCTTAGCAGAAGTGCGGCAACCATTATCGGAGGTTTAAGTCAAAAACTAAGTAAACAAGCTGCTGCAGAATTTTCATTTTTTCTTGCTGTCCCAACTATGTTAGCAGCCTCGGCAAAAAGTACTTTAGATGTATACCAAGACCATCCAGAAGTATTTATTTCAAGTAATTTACTGAATATGCTCATAGGGGGATTGGTTGCTTTTTTTGTTGCGCTGGTGAGCGTTAAATTCTTTATTCGATTTGTACAAAAAAGAGGCTTCTCTTTGTTTGGCTGGTATCGTATTGCCTTAGGATTGATCATGATTGCCTGGCTCTTCCTTCAAAAAGCCTAATGGAATTAAAGATAGATTAGCAATTATTCGTATTTTGGGAGCAAACCCCTTGCAATATGCAAACTGCTTCTAAGAAAGTAATCAATAGTTGGGCGATGTATGATTGGGCCAATAGCGTCTATAGCTTAGTCATCACTTCTACCATTTTCCCTGCCTTTTATGAAGCTGTCACAAGTGACGGCAATGAACAAACATTAATTGATAAGGTCAAGATAGGGCCATTTGAATTTGTGAATACCGCGTTGTACAATTATGCACTGGCAATTGCATTTATCGTTGTGGCACTCATGTCACCTATCCTTTCCTCCATTGCAGATTACCGTGGAAACAAAAAACAATTTCTACAATTTTTCTGTACGATGGGGAGCTTAGCCTGTTGCAGTTTGTATTTTTTTGATGCAAACCATATTGAGACAGGATTGGTATCAGTGATCATTGCTTGTATTGGATTTTGGGGAAGCCTTGTATTTTATAATTCTTATTTACCAGAAATAGCTGCTCCAGAAGACCGTGATCGTATCAGTGCTAAAGGATTTACGATGGGTTATTTTGGCTCGGTATTATTACAAATCATTTGTTTTGTGTTTGTGTTAAAGCCAGACTTATTTGGCATCACTGTTGGCAAAGCCTCTCAGATTTCATTTTTATTAGCAGGGGTATGGTGGTTTGGTTTTGGCCAATGGTCTATTGCGAGATTACCTTCTAGCTTGAGGGTGATGAAAACTGGACAAACAGACAATGTATTTGTAGGCGGGTATAAAGAACTACATAAGGTTTGGAAACAATTAACCCATTTGCCTGTGTTAGATAACTTCTTAGGTGCATTTTTCTTTTACAATATGGGTGTACAAACTGTCATGCTTGCAGCAACACTTTACGGAAAGAGTGAATTGAACATCCCCACGACCAACTTAATTATCGCCATTCTAATCATTCAATTAGTGGCCATACCTGGTGCATTATTGATGGGAAAGATGGCTAGTACATTAGGTAATTTTAAAACATTAATGATTGCTGTTGCAGTTTGGATATTGATCTGTATCATCGGCTATTATGTTCCTAGAAATGGCGTGACAGAATTTTATTGCTTAGCAACTTTGGTTGGCTTTGTGATGGGAGGTATCCAATCTGTCAGCAGAAGTACCTACGCAAAATTGATGCCAACTACACAAGACACTGCTTCCTTTTTTAGTTTCTATGATGTGACAGAAAAAGTAGCGATTGTGATAGGGATGTTTAGCTTTGGTTTTATCATTGAATTAACAGGTTCTCAAAAAAATGCAGTGCTAGGATTGTGCGTATTTTTTATTATTGGTTTAATTTTGTTGTACAGAACCTCACTAAAAAATAAGCATGCAAATTTATAGTATTCATACAGGCAATTTTAAACTCGATGGCGGTGCCATGTTTGGCGTAGTGCCAAAATCAATCTGGAATAAAACCAATCCTGCGGACGAAAACAATCTGTGTACTTGGGCATTAAGATGCATGTTGATTGTGTCAGGCGATCGTACCATTTTAATTGATACGGGGATGGGTAATAAACAAGATGCCAAGTTCTTTAGCCATTACCATCCAAGTGAAACCAAAACAATCGCAGAAGCATTGGCTATACATGGTTTTAAGCCAGAAGATATAACAGATGTCCTTTTAACACATCTTCATTTCGATCATGTAGGCGGTGCCGTGAATGATGAAAATGGCCATTTGAAATTAGCCTTGCCCAACGCCACCTATTGGGTGAGTGCTCCTCATTGGGAAAATGCCATTCATCCTAATAGAAGAGAAAAAGCAAGTTTTTTAAAGGAAAATATAATGCCATTGATGGAAAGTGGTCAATTGAAATTAATTGAGATTCCTCCTTTTAAAAGCGATACAACTTTACAAGAAATTCATTTTGCAGATAATATAAGTTGTATTGTGGTCAATGGACACACAGAAGGCATGCTCTTGCCTAAAATTCAATATGGAGCAAGTCAAATTGTATATATGGCAGACTTATTGCCCTCTGTAGGACATTTACCCATCCCTTTTGTAATGGGCTATGACATGCAGCCTTTATTTACATTGAATGAAAAAGAACTTTTCTTAAACGAAGCTTGTGCTAAAAATTATACCTTATTTTTTGAACATGATCCTGTCAATGAATGTTGTGATTTGCAGGTAACAGAAAAAGGAATAAGAGCAAGAACCTGCTTTACCTTGGATAGTATAGTACAATAAACTATTAAAATCGAACCAGGAATGGTATCAAGGATTAATCTAATTCAATTAAAGAGCTTAACGGATGTCTTAATCCTTCGTAACTTTTCATATCTACCTTGATGGTACCCACAATAATGGGTGTTTCAATTCGAATTGGAATATGGTTGTCATCGTCTGTAACCCATATGGTCATGTGTTCTCCGCCTTCAAACATAGAACCTTTTACAAGTAATGGAGCAATCTTAATAGCCTTAAATTTTCCAAATCTAGTGCGGATGGTTTCTTTACCTAAATATTTAAAATACGAAGGGAACAATTCATTGTCAAGGAAAAAATTTAAATAGATCTTTTCATTGACTTGTAAGTTTTTGAAATCTAAATTTCTTGCTGCATAAATAGCACTAATGACATCAAAAGTACAATCTGCAGATTTAAATGATTCGCCTTTATTGGTTGTTACCTCATTCAACTTTTGATTGAACGCAAGAGATTGATTTTGATGAAATGAACCCTCATTGATACTTCTACTAAAATAATAGGGCAGTAAAGTTTTGCTATCTACGATTGATTCATATTTATCACGTACTTTAAAAATCCAATCGTATCTACGATTAGAATTACCAGTAGCAGTAAAAGCAAATGCAGACTCCCCCTCCCATTTAGTTGGCATGACTGTAAACTGAGCATCACCCGCATTAACATATAAGCCAATGACATTATAATAAATGGTGTAGGTGATTTTTTCACCAGAACTAAATGAAGTATTGGATTGACTACATATCTCTTTAGCTTGCCTTGGCATGAAGGTTAATAAAGTGGCCATCCAGAATTGAAACAAGTATAATAACATCTTAGGGGGGTATATCTATTATAAATTTATCGCTTTAATCTAAAACCAAGTAATAAAATTGCACCTAAGATAGAAGGAATTAAAAAATTAACCATCCAAATTAAAGTGGTTAAAGCGATTAGCATGATATCATTGTGGTAAAATGGCGCCATTAATAACAAAAATAGTTGACCACGTATGACCAAATCAGTCAAACTGATTGCAGGAATCATACTTAGGAAAAACAATAAAGCCATTATTGCAGTACTTAAATCCAGCCAATCAACTGGAATAGAAAGCATTTGTGCAGCCCAATTATACTGCATGAGGTAGACCAAATAACGTGCAAAAGCAAGTCCAATTAGTTTCCATTTTAAACCTGAACTAATTTGTAAGTGGTTTAATTTAGACAACCACCCTTTAAAAGATTGATTGTATAAAAATAAAAATATAGCTAGCACTGCGCCCCATGGTGCAACCCATTTCAACCAAGGCAAAAAAGGTAAATTCCAAAATAATGCAATACTACCAAAACAGATCGTCATTAAAAGTTGCGCATAAGAAGCCCAAGCCATTTGTGTGATCCCTTTTAATTTAGTTCCGGGTGCTAAAAACAAAGTTCTTCCAACATAGTCTCCAGATCTTGCAGGTGTGAAAAAGGAAAATGCTTGCCCAACTAATACAGCTCTTAATGCTTGAAAAATATTGAATTGATTGGTTTCCGCAATCACCGATTTCCACTTGATGGCCTCTATCGAATAGTTGAGCGTCAATAAACACCCCATTAATAACCAAGCGGTCCAATGAATTTTTGTCAATTGAAGTTTTAAATCTGCTCCGTATTGATTTAGGTTTTCATTCTGCAAAACCTTATTGTAGATCGCAATAGCACAGATAACAAACAAAATTAACCCAATCAATTTATTTCCAAGAGAAAGCAATGGCTTTAGTTTACTCGAATTCATATTTTGTAAAGATCGTATTTTGAAGGGATATCTGTAACTTTATCCCTATGTCAAAAACGCCCATTATTTTAGGTATTGACCCTGGAACACAAATTCTGGGCTTTGCCATATTACAAGGTGGTATCCAGCCTAAAATCATCATGATGGATGTGCTTAAATTGACGAAGGAAAAAGACATCTACGCCCGCTTACAGATGATTCATGCAAAGATCATCGAATTGATGGAAACCTATCATCCAGATCATTTCGCAATCGAAGCCCCTTTCTTTGGGAAGAATGTACAAAGTATGTTAAAGCTTGGTAGAGCGCAAGGTGTGGCCATTGCTGCAGCAATGCATTACAATACTCCTGTAACAGAATATGCTCCAAAAAAAGTGAAGCAATCCATCACAGGTAATGGCAATGCGGATAAAGATATGGTTTGGAAAATGTTAGAACGTGTGCTGAATGTAAAAGAAAAACCGAAACACTATGATGCTACAGATGCATTGGCAGTAGCTTTGTGTCATTGGCATCAAATCAATCGTCCAGTGATTAGCACTGGTAAGGGTTTAAAAGGTTGGGATGATTTTATTCAAAAAAATCCGGGAAGATTAAAAAAATAAGTCATCAAAGAATTATTGCGGAAGTTGACTGACAATAGATGCCTGAATCGCTAGCAAATCTTCTTTAGATAATTGCAATTTGGGATTGGCGAAATTGAGGTCATCCGCTTGATTGATTGGAATTAAATGTAAATGTGCATGAGGCACTTCTAATCCAACAGTAACCATACTTACTCGATTACACGGAAAGCTTGCCGCAATAGCTTGCGCGATAGGCTTTGCAAATACCAAAAGCTCAGAGAGGTAATTGTCTGGTAAGTCAAATACTTTATCTACTTCTATTTTAGGCACCAACAATACATGCCCCTTTTGCAAAGGAAAAATATCCAAGAATGCGAAGAATAAATCATTCTCCGCAATCTTGTAAGCAGGTATTTCACCTTGAATTATTTTTGAAAAAATTGTCATGTCTAATTTGACTGTACTAATTATATTGCAATAAGATCAATACTAAATCTCATCACACCGTTAGGTGCTTGAACTTCTGCAATCTCTCCTACTTTTTTACCGATTAATCCCTTTCCGATTGGCGAAGACGCAGAAATCTTACCTGCTTTTAAATCCGCTTCCTTCTCCCCTACTAATTGATAGGTAACCGTTTTTTTAGTCGCCTGATTCGTAATGGTGACCTTAGTCAATATCGTTACTTTGCTCGTATCAATCGTACTCGTATCAACAATCTTTGCATTGGATACCGCAACCTCTAATTGCTTAATTTTAGATTCCAACATGCCTTGTGCTTCTTTCGCAGCATCATACTCAGCATTTTCTTTTAAATCCCCTTTTTCTCTTGCTTCTGCAATCGCTCTTGATGCCGCTGGACGATCAATAGATTTCATGCGTTGCAATTCCTCACGCATTTTATCAAAAGTCTCTTGGGTTACATATACGTTTGTTTCGCTCATACCTTCTGTTTTATATAAAAAAATACAACGCCACATAATTGAAGCGTTGCATGGTACAAAGATATAATATTAGGGTCAAATGATGCCTAATTTTTCTAATAGGATCTTGGACATCTTGTAATAAGCTTCGTGGCTATAGCCTGCTATATGGGGCGTTAAAATGAAATTTGGATAGGCTAATAGTGCCTCTAAATTGGCCTTTTCTGCTGGGTTATAGGTGTCTAATCGTTCATTTTCTAAGACATCTAGTCCAGCTCCTCTAATTTGTTGATTCTGAAGGGCTTTAAGCAATGCAGGCGTATCTGTAACCCCACCCCTACAAGTGCTGATAAAATAAGGTTGTTGTTTTAATTGTTCAAAAAAGCCGGAATTTGCAAAATGCTTGGTCTCAGTGGTTAAAGGAAGGTGCAAACTAATCACTTCGGCCTGTTCTAAAATGGCTCCCAATTGAACCTTTTTGGCTTCTGGGAATTGCTGAAAACCCAAAGCATTGGGATGAATGTCATGGGCTAAAAGCTCCACTCCAAATCCAGTTAAGACCTTTGCAAATGCAGATCCTGTATGTCCAAAACCAATGATGCCGACTTTTTTTCCAGTTAATTCATCACCACGATTTGCGTCTCTAATCCATTGTCCCATTTTTATTTCTCCATAAGCACGGTGGATACGATGCATTAAATTCAATAACAATCCCAAACTATGTTCACCCACTGCTGTGCAATTACCCTCTGGGCTACTCACACAAAGAATCCCTTTAGATTGTGCAGCAACTGTATCAATTAATTCCATGCCACTTCCCAATCGGCCGATCCATTTTAGTTCCTTAGCGACTTCAATTAATTGGGCATCAATACGCAGTCTTGTAGTCACGATCAATCCAACAGCATTTTTGATTTTGAGGCTGAGTTGATCATAATCAATTGTAGGTTCATAGCAAAGTTCGAAACCTTTTTGCTCAAGCGTTTCTAATAAAAAAGGATGCACCGCTGCCGTTACAATAACTTTTTTAGACATAGATTATGGATTGTGCATTTTAAAAGTCAAATCTGCAAAGTCTTGATAGGTCAAGTTTTCAGCTCGCTTTGTAAATATTGGGTCTTGTAACTGCTCTGTCGTAAAATAGGGCTTCAATGGATTTCTCAACATTTTACGTCGTTGACCAAATGCCATTTTTACAATATGATAGAAACTTTTTAAAGAACTAAATTCAGGAAATACTGTTTTACGTTTTAATCGGATTACCCCACTCATGACATTAGGTGGAGGTGTGAAAGCTGAAGGGGGAACATCAAATAAATAGTCTACATCATAAAATGCTTGCGTCAATACACTCAAAATACCATATGCTTTTGAGTGTGGCTTTGCTGCTATTCTTTCTGCTACCTCTTTTTGAAACATACCAATCATCACGGGTACTTGGTCTTTCCAATCCAACACCCTAAATACAATTTGTGTAGAAATATTATAAGGGAAATTACCCACTAGTGTAAACTGATCTTCAAATGGAATCGCGGTTTCTAAAAAGTCTTCGTTGATTAACTTCCCCTCCAATTGAGGATAAGTATGTAACAGATACGCTACTTTTTCACGATCCAATTCCACCGCTTTAAATGCTTTTAAAGGAAGATCCAAAATATGCTGGGTCAAAGCACCTGCACCTGGCCCCACTTCCAATAATTGGTCGATAGGCTCCTCGGCTAAAGCAGCTTTTATTTGTAAACAAATTTGGACATCATTTAGAAAGTGTTGACCCAATGACTTTTTAAGGGTGTATTGCATGAAGCAAAGTTAGGTTTTTGTGCGTACTTTTACACCCTAATCAACTGGATATGAACCAAGACATCAGAAAACCCATTATAGGCTTTACCTGCGGAGATTTAAACGGCATTGGACTAGAAATAATCATCAAATCATTATCAGATAGCCGTCTACTCGATTTCATGGTACCGGTCATTTTTGCGAATAATAAAGCGATCAATTTTTATAAAAAGGGATTACCCGATTTTCAAATGAGTTTTGCTACAGCGCCGGATCTTGATAAGTTGAATCCAAAACAAGTGAACTTGATTCAATGTTGGGAGGAAGAAGCTGCGATTCAACCTGGAGAATTGACTGATATAGGTGGAAAATACGCACTCATCTCTTTGGAACATGCAGTTGCTGCATTAAAAAATAATAAAATAGATGGCTTAGTCACAGCCCCTATCCACAAAAAGAATATCCAGTCACCTGCTTTTAATTTTAGCGGACATACTCCTTATTTGCAACATGCATTTGGGAATGTAGAAAATCTAATGTTATTGGTTGCCGAAAACTTAAGAATGGCTTTGGTTACAGAGCATCTGACTATTCAGGATATTGCACAACATATTACTAAAGAAAAGATCAAACAGAAATTACAAATTCTACACAGAAGCTTGCAAAAGGATTTTGGTGTAGATAAACCACGTATTGCAGTATTGGCCTTGAATCCACATGCAGGTGATGATGGATTAATTGGTAAAGAAGAAATCGAGATCATTAAACCAGCCATAAAAGAAGCGAAACAACAGATGTTGGTTTATGGCCCCTATTCTGCAGATGCCTTTTTCGCAAGAGGGCAACATGAAAAATTTGATGCAGTCTTAGCGATGTACCATGATCAAGGATTGATCCCTTTTAAATCATTGGCATTTGGTGAAGGCGTTAACTTCACCGCTGGCCTACCTATTGTTAGAACGAGTCCAGATCACGGAACGGCTTTTGATATTGCTGGCAAAGACAAGGCAGATGCAAGCTCATTTACGGCAAGTATTTTTGAATGTATTCGTATTATTCATGCAAGACAAGGATATCGTGACATGCGCTTAAATCCTTTAAAGAAGATAAGCCATAAGATGTTTGCCAATGCAGTGGACGAGCGTTTAGAAGAGCACTAAAGAGGACAAGCTTTTTTAAGCTCCGTTAATGCTTGACTTCCCCAAGAAGGATGCATTGGTGTTGGTATTGATTGCTTATTCAAACAGAGCTCTGCTTTTTGTATTAAAGGCTTTGTGGACTTACATCCGCCCCCAAACAAGGAAGGTAATTTCTGTTGTATGTTGGCTTCCAAAAGATAGATTCTAGGATTGTTGGGATTCAGCCGCTTAGCCAACTGTAAAGGTTGTCTTATTTTATCTTCATAGGTCAACCATCTCATTAGTGGATTGACAGACATCTTCGCAGTATTGGCCATACTTTCTGCACAATAAATTTCATCGTTTAGCTCAATTGATTTTGCTCTAGCAATCCACAACAAAGCGGTATTGGCCAATCGATCATTGTCTCCCATTTTCAAGAAACACATTCTAGATTGAATCATTGCAGCATAATACGGGATCAACCAATTTTTTTTATCGGTAGCATATAGTTGTTCGAATTGTGCATACACTTGCTGATAAGCAGCAGTACTATTTAATTGATTGAACTGCATAACAGCAGACTCCAGTGACTTTGCTTGATTTGCAACCTGCGCTTTAGCAGGTAATTGCATCAGTACTATAAAAAGCATTACTACATACTGCATAAGATGTAATTTAAAACATCGAATTGGAAACACCTTTATTAATTACATAATTGGCATAAGTGATTTCAATGGTACCTTTCTTTTGCTTGAGTGCCTTTTGCTTAGCTGCAGGATCTTCATCTCCAAATTCTAGGGTAATCCCGTTGGGTAGTTTGTAATCCTTTGTATTGAAACCAAAAATAATCTTGCTCGGAAGTCCATAACTAGCGTATTGACCATATTCCATGGTGATCTCATAGGTCCCGTTTTCCTTGGTTGTCGTAAAAGTCTTGTAAACTAGTGCCTCCACTGGATCAATCCATAATGTAGAAATGACCCAATCTAATTTTTCATCTGTCGGAATTAGCTTAATCGCTTGCAATTGCTTGCCTTTAAACATTTGCATGCCAGATTCAATGGCAATGTATTGCTTGTTATTTAATAAAGAATTAAGTGTTACAGACACGCCCCCTTTAGGCAATAAAGAGATGCCCCACTCTTTTTTAACTTTCAGTAAATTGGGCTTCTTGTAGTATACTTTAACCTTACCCAATGAAGCTTTGATAAATGCCACATCTGTTTTCATCACACCCATCGCCACATAGTCATTGACAATATTCAATTTAGCACTCACTTTCTCAATCAATGCATTGGATTGCGCGTTCACTGAACACTGAATGATGCAAATTCCCAATACAAGTAATATCGTTTTTTTCATACCTAACAAATTATGTTTTTGATTCAAGCTTTACTAGCTTAAAATATCTTTCTTTTTCATGATCCATACAGAAGCGCCAACAAACAATCCAATATGAACTGTCAGTACCATCATTGAATTTTTTATTTTAGCTACATTTAAAATACTTCCAGTGATGGCATCGTTACTTTCATTCACTTGTATGTCAAAAAATTCCTTCCAATTGTTCATGTGGGTTGTAAATAAGTAAGGCTTTACTACATTAAACAACGGAATATTCAGCGTACTTAAGATGGTAAAAAATACGATTGCGCTAATGGTTGCTACAATTGGGCCAATTGAATTATTTGCTAAACTAGACATTAAGAAACCTAAAGCTGCTACGGTTAATAAAGAGAAGCTCGCAAAAACAAATGCACCTAAATACCTCCAAAAAACATCTTGTTCTTGAATCAATACCACATAGTTGGATTTCATTAGAAACAAATCATCCCTACCGAACACCCACATACTCACAAAAAGTGCTAAGAAGGCTAGCCAAATCAACAACAAAATGGTATATATACTTGCAGCAACAAATTTAGCCAAAACCCATTGTGTACGGCTATAAGGGGTTGTGAACAATAACCTCAAAGTGCCTAAATTAGCTTCTCCTGAAAGCATATCCGCAGCAATCAAGGCAACCAGCAAAGGTACATGCACCAACAAAAGTTGCAATAAAATATAGCAAATCAAATACCCATTTAATACTTTCCCGTCTACCGTTAAAGTATCATTGATATCCTTCATCAAAAATGCAGCATAGGCTTCTCCATCAATCTTTAATCCCATTTGAATGACTAAAATCAACGCCGCAATGGCACCAAATGCGATATAAGTTCTAGGCCTTTTGTAAATCTTAAAAAGTTCTATTTGAATAATGGGCCACATATTAATAAGTTGAAGTAAGTTGTAAAAAATAATCTTCTAAAGAATTTTTAGACTCTAAAGAAAGTAAGGCAATATTAGAGGCAACTAAAAAAGTATTCAATGCAGGGATTTCTAATTTAGGTATGCTCAGATAAAGTCCCTCACTACGTTCCAAAATATTTGAACGATATACCGAATCCATTAATTTTTGTTTTGCATCTAAGTCATCTAATGTTTTAATCTGCACAATGGTTTTGTTGGGATCCAATAGACTTGATGTAGGACCTTCGGCCATTTTTTTACCCTGATGGATAATTAAAATATGTGTTGCTATTTGTTCGATTTCTGAAAGCAAATGCGAAGATACCAATACCGTTTTGCCTTGATCTTTGGATAGCGATTTAATCAACTGACGAATGTCTGCAATCCCTTGCGGATCCAGCCCATTGGTTGGTTCATCTAAAATAATCAAAGCAGGATCATGTAATAGTGCAATGCCAATTCCCAATCTTTGTTTCATCCCCAAAGAATAAGTTTGTACTTTATCATTTGCCCTTGCTAGTAATCCTACCTGTGACAAGGTGGCTTCAATTTTAGATGCACTAATCTTTTGCTTACGTAATTTTGCAAATAAAGTTAGATGCTCTTGAGCTGTTAAATAGGGATATAAATCGGGACGCTCAATGACTGCTCCTACCTGCTCTAAAATTGCAGATCGATTGTTCGTCAATGATTGACCAAAAATTTCAATTTGACCTTCAGAAGGGTGAATCAAGGAAAGCAACATCCTAATCGTTGTACTCTTGCCTGATCCATTTTGTCCCAAAAAACCATACACCTGACCTGCTTCTACTTCAAATGAAAGCTGATCGACTGCCTTTAAGGCGCCAAAATTTTTACTTAGTGATTGAACTTTAATAACTGACATATAACTATAACAATCAATTGAATTATTTGTTGCAAATCAATACCCTATTCACAAAAAAACCCCGAAAAATTCGGGGTTTTTTATATTCAAGTATTCACTTATTTGTATTGAGGAATCAAGCTATTTGCTAATTCAACCATTTGCTTCAATCCATCTTCAGGTAAATTACCTTTTTTGAATTCAGCCAATACATTTGGTAATTTATTGGTCATCTCTAACATGAAATGTGCTTCAAAATCTTTCACGTTCTTAACCGCTACCTCTTTCAACAAACCTTGTGTACCCAAGTAGATAATTGCTACTTGTTTTTCTACCGTAAACGGAGTGTACTGTGCTTGCTTCAAGATCTCTACGTTTCTTGCACCTTTGTCAATTACGTTCTTAGTTGCTGGATCTAAGTCACCACCAAATTTAGAGAAGGCTTCTAACTCACGGTATAAAGCTTGGTCTAATTTTAAGGTACCAGATACTTTTTTCATTGATTTGATCTGAGCGTTACCACCCACACGACTAACAGAAATACCTACGTTGATCGCTGGACGAATACCTGCGTTGAACAAGTTACCTTCCAAGAAGATCTGACCGTCAGTAATTGAGATTACGTTGGTTGGGATATAAGCAGATACGTCACCTGCTTGCGTTTCAATAATTGGCAATGCTGTCAATGAACCACCACCTTTTACCAAATGCTTGATAGAAGCTGGTAAGTCGTTCATATTTTTAGCAATGTCATCATTTGCAATCACTTTTGCAGCACGCTCTAACAAACGGCTATGTAAGTAGAATACGTCACCTGGATAAGCCTCACGACCTGGCGGACGACGTAACAATAATGATACTTCACGGTAAGCTACCGCTTGCTTAGATAAATCATCAAATACAATCAAAGCTGGTTTACCACAATCACGGAAGAACTCACCAACTGCTGCACCCGCAAATGGAGCGTAGAATTGTTGAGGTGCTGGATCTGCAGCAGAAGCAGCAACGATAGTTGTATAAGCCATCGCACCGTTTTCTTCCAATGTCTTCATCACACCTGCAATAGTTGATGCTTTTTGACCGATCGCTACATAAATACAATAAACTGGTTGACCAGCATCAAAGAATTCTTTTTGATTGATAATGGTATCCACACAAATTGCAGTCTTACCTGTTTGACGGTCACCAATCACCAATTCACGTTGTCCACGACCAATTGGGATCATTGCGTCAATCGCTTTGATACCAGTTTGTAATGGTTCTTTTACAGGCTCACGAAAGATTACACCTGGTGCTTTACGCTCCAATGGCATTTCATACAATTCGCCTTTGATAGGACCCTTACCATCAATTGGTTCACCCAACATATTAATTACACGTCCTACTAAACCATCTCCTACTTTAATAGAAGCGATTTTACCAGTACGCTTAACCTTATCACCTTCTTTGATTTGTTTACTATCACCCATCATTACCACACCTACATTATCTTCCTCTAGGTTCAATGCAATTGCTTTGGTTCCGTTCTCGAATTCAACCAACTCACCACTACTTACACCGTTCAAACCATATACACGGGCAATACCATCACCCACTTGTAATACAGTTCCAACTTCTTCTAAATCAGCAGAAGCATTAAAATTGCTTAATTGCTGTCTAAGAATTGCGGATATTTCATCAGGTTTAATGTCCACCATAAATACTTATTTAATGTATGATTGTTATGTTAATTATAATTTTGCTACAAATTCGTTAGATAAAAATTGTTTCTTGATATCTAATAAATCTCTTTTAATACTTGCGTCAATTAAGTTATTGTCAAATGACAATACGAAACCACCAATTAGATCCTCGTTGGTATGTGTTGTCAATTCAACTGTTTTAAATTGCGTTTCTTCTTTAATCTTTTGCTCAAAAGTTTTCTTTAATTCATCGCTGATAGTCACTGCTGTAGTCAAACTAACCTGATGAATTCCCTTTAAAGCATTGTATTGTTCAATCAATGCAGTAGCAATTTCTGGCAATGCACTTTCTCTGCTTTTCTTCACCAATAAAACAATAAAAGACAAAGACAACGCGCTCACTGCATCTTTAATCACAGCAAGTATAATTGCATTCTTTTGATCCGCTTTAATGATTGGACTTCTTAACACATTTACAAAATCATGGCTTTGGGCACAAACTGCTTGAAAGTATTTCATATCAGCATGCACTGCATCCAATTGATTTTGCTCAATGGCTAAATCGAGTAAGCTCTTTGCGTATCTTCCTGCTAAACGTACGTTGGGCATTTCTTACTTTTTAATTTAACTTAACTCCTTCAGCGATTTGCTTAATATAGCTTTCTTGTTCTGCTTTATTAGACAACTCTTTTCTTAATACTTTCTCAGCTACTTCCACAACCAAATTGCCAACTTGATTTTTCACTTCAGTCAATGCAGCATTTTTTTGTTGTGTAATCGCCAATTGTGCGTCGCTGATAATGCGCTCATATTCATGCTTCGCTTTATCTTTTGCGTCTGCCACCATTTTATCAGCAGTTTCTTTTGCATCTTTTAATAAGCCTGCTCTTTCTTCACGTGCCTTAGCCAACAATGCTTCATTTTCATTTTGCATAGCAGCAATTTCAGCCTTCATCTTGTCTGCACGTAATAGTGCTTCTTCGATGCCGTTTTCACGCTCAGCAATTGCTTTCAACATTGGCTTCCAAGCAAACTTGCCTAAAACAAACAAGAGTACTAAAAACGCAATTGCATTCCAAAACACCAATCCGATGTCTGGTAATACCAATGGGTTAATTTCTAATATGAACATAAGATTTATTTATCTTAATTAATAATGTCAAAGTTAAAATAGGCTCATCGCCCTGTGCTAGAGCCTATTTAATTTCTTGGATATCCAAGTTGATTATCCGTTACCTAATAAGGCAACAACCACAGCAAACAAGGCAACGGCCTCAACGAATGCAGCAGCAACAATCATACTTGAACGGATATCGTTCGCAGCTTCTGGCTGACGTGCAATACCTTCAACAGCACCTTTACCGATCTGACCGATACCAATTCCAGCACCGATAGCAGCTAATCCAGCGCCAATTGCAGCAATACTTCCTACCATTTTTTTACGTTTTAATTGTTATTGAAAAAAAGTTAAATATTTTTTAGTGATGTGCTTCGTCTTTATGATCATGATGATGTTCCTCGTTCGCCATTCCAATATACATCGCTGTTAACATGGTAAAGATATAGGCTTGCAAAAATGCAACCAATAATTCAATCATGCCAATAAATACAGCAAATGGAACTGCTATTGCAGATGCATACACCGTCTTGAAAATAAATATGATACAAATCAAACTCAATACTAAAATGTGGCCCGCAGTGATGTTCGCAAACAAACGAATCATTAAAGAAATAGGCTTAGTGAATACACCAATTAATTCAATTGGTGCCAAAAACAATTTCATGCTCCAGTGCATACCTGGCATCCAGAAAATATGTTGCCAGTAATTTTTATTCGCACTTAAGTTCACTACAATGAAGACGCAAACTGCTAACATCATTGTGAAAGCGATATTTCCACTCACATTCGCTCCCCCTGGAAATACAGGTATTAAACCTAAAAAATTATTCGTCAAAATCAAGAAAAATACGGTCAACAAGAAAGGCATGAATTTAGCATACTTCTTTTTGCCAATATTTGGGATGGCTAATTCATCTCTTACAAATAACACAATTGGTTCCATAAAAGATTGAACTCCTTTAGGTGCAGATGTTACGCCAGTCTTTTTATACGCTCCCGCAGCAGTCAGGATGACCACTAAGATAATGAACACAGACACCAATAAAGATGCTACGTTTTTAGTGATAGAAAAATCCCATAAAGCTTTCGTAGCTGTTTCGTCTATGGCTTCAGTTGCATCTACAATCTTCACCTTGCCTTCAATAATTTTGTAATCAAAATTTCCTTTGTACACGATAGGCTCATGGTGTTCATTCATGAACTTTGCAGAAGAGAATACTTCAATTCCTTTTGGGGTGTATAGAATCACTGGCAATGAGACAGAAGTATGTCCCCATAAATGCCAGCTATGATCATCTTTAATATGCTCTAAAATAGTTTCTGTGACATTGAATTCTTTTGCTTCATGCCCAGCAGGATTGGCTTCATGTGCTGCCGCTAAATTGGTATCCGCAGTTTGGTGCGATGTATCATGCGCAATGACATTTGTATCCGCATGCACTGCTTTTTCGTTTGCAAATGTATTGCCAGAATAAGCCAATGTAAATAAGCTCAAACACAATACCAGTAAAGATTTAATACGTCTAGATGCCATAGGGATCTCAAAATTTGCGGCAAAGATAGGAATAAACCTGCTGAAAAGTCAGAATATTTAACAGAATTATGGGCTGAAAAAAATTGTTTGTTATTCTCTTAAAATATTGATTTTCAGTAATTTAAGAAATTAGTTGCTCTTTTTGGGGTCAAATTGCATTTCGTTAAGGGCCTTATAAAATCCACCCTGCTCCATTAAGGACTGATGTGTTCCTTTTTCAATGATTTTTCCATGCTCCAAAACGAGGATCTGATCTGCCTTACGAATGGTAGATAGTCGATGGGCTATTACGATAGAAGTTCTGCCCTGAATCAATGTTTCGATCGCCTTTTCAATCAACTGTTCGCTCTCTGTATCGATTGAAGAAGTCGCTTCATCTAAGATTAAAATACTTGGGTTGTACAATAAAGCACGGATAAAACTTAACAATTGCCTTTGTCCCAGACTAAGTGTTGCGCCTCGCTCCATCACATGGTACTGATATCCTCCTGGAAGTTGCATGATAAAATCATGCATGCCAATCATTTTTGCCGCCTCTTCAACTTGTTCGGGGCGAATTTGAGGATTGCGCAATGTAATATTATCATAGACAGAGCCAGAAAATAAAAATACATCTTGTAAGACGACCCCTACTGAGGCCCTCAATCGGTCCAGTGCATAATCCTCAATCAAGACACCATCTAATAAAATTTGTCCTGCTTGATAAGGATAGAGCCGATTTAAAATACTAATAATAGAAGTCTTACCACTTCCTGTTGGACCTACTAAAGCCACTGTTTGTCCAGCTGCAACTGTAAAATTTAAATCATTTAAAATCCAATTGGGTGCTTGATAAGCAAATTGTACGTTTTTAAATTCAATTGCCCCCTGAATTTGAGCAGGTGCATATTGGCCTTGATCTAAAGTAACATCTTCATTATCTAATATCTTAAAAACACGTTCTGCAGCAACCATCCCCATTTGCAAAACATTGAATTTATCTGCAATCATACGGAGTGGTCTAAAGATCTGATTTAAAAATAAAATGAACGCTACAAGCATACCTGCATCTAGACTTTGCCCTGCGACCCACCAAACGATTAATCCAATACTTAGCGCTAATACCACTTCCACAACTGGGAAAAATACAGAGTATGCGAAAATCGCTTTAATATTTGCTATTTTATGATGCTCGTTGATACTATTAAATTTTTTCATTTCTTTTTCTTCTGCCGCAAAAGCCTGCACCACTTGCATCCCAGAGATATGTTCTTGTACAAACGCATTCAATGCTGCAACCGCATTTCGAACTTGAACAAAACTCTTGTTCACACTTTCTTTGAAAAAATAAGTGGCAACAATCATAATCGGAAATGGAATTAAACAGATTAAAGTCAACTGCCAGTTGATAAAAAACATAGTTGTTAAGGTCACCACAATGGTTAAAATATCTGCGATGATTGGAATCAATCCGTCCGAAAAAATATCATTGATACTCTCAATGTCATTGATTGTTCTAGTCGTTAAGGTTCCGATGGGCGTTTTGTCGAATTGACGCATTTCCCAATACATGATTTTTTGGTATACCTTATTCCTTAAATCTCTAATCACTTGTTGCCCTAACCATGACATTCCGAAAGTGAAACAAAAACGAAATAAGGTTTCTAGGATGATGAATGCCACTTGAAAAAGTGAGATAGCCAATATGAGCTGTAGTATTGAATTAAATGCTTCTGAAGGTAGCACCCTATGGACCCAATTAGGCAGATGCACCTGTTTGCCAATAGCCAAATTCACTGTAGCCTGAATCAAATAAGGACGAATGGGGGTAGCGAATGCTAAAAAGATGCCAAGAAAGACGTTGATCCAAAAAATAAATCGATAGGGCCCAACAAAAGAAAACACCCTACTTAAGGTAGAGGTTTTGAACATGGGTTTAGGCTGGGTGGTTGACATAGCGGATCAAAGTTACACCGCTTTTACGTATTTTCGTGTAAGCATGGAAAGTACCGATCAAGAATTATTTAATGTAGTTGTGACACCCTACAATTTGACTGACGAACAAGAGAAAAAAGAAATTGTTCGACATTACCGTGCATTGCTTAGAACCTTAAGGACTAAGCTAAAAAAAGGGGATCGCGAATTACTTAGAACCGCATTCGAAATGGCCGCTGATGCGCATAAAACGATGCGTCGTAAAAGTGGAGAGCCCTATATTTTACACCCCATTGCTGTAGCGATGATTGCAGCAGATGAAATTGGACTAGGTGTGCGAAGTACCATTTGTGCTTTATTACATGATACCGTAGAAGATACAGATATCACTTTAGATGATATCAAAAGAGAGTTTGGAAATGAGATTGCAAAAATTGTAGACGGATTAACAAAGATTGCCACGGTCATGGATACCAATAGCAGTCAGCAAGCAGAGAATTTTAAAAAAATCTTGCTCACTTTAACGGATGACCCTAGAGTGATATTGATCAAACTCGCAGACAGATTGCACAACATGCGAACGATGGACTCAATGAAACAAGAGAAGCAACTAAAAATTGCCTCTGAAACCATTTGGGTTTATGCACCATTAGCACATCGCATGGGCTTGTATAATATTAAAACAGAATTAGAAGATCTGTCCATGAAATATTTGGAGCCAGATAAGTACCGTGAGATTGCTAGAAAATTAACTGAGACAAAAAGAGAGCGTACAAAATATATCAATGAGTTTGTAAAACCATTAAAAGAGAAGTTGAGCCAAGCCGGGATTCAATTTGATATTTTTGGTCGACCAAAAAGCATTCATTCCATTTGGAATAAAATAAAAAAGAAAGGGGTAAGTTTCGAAGAAGTCTATGATCTGTTTGCCATTCGTATCATTCTTGATGTGCCTTTAGAAAAAGAAAAAGAAGAGTGCTGGAAAGTGTATTCCATGGTAACAGATGAATACCTTCCCTCTCCAGAAAGATTAAGGGATTGGTTAAGCAACCCCAAGAGCAATGGTTACGAAGCATTGCATACGACTGTGATGGGCCCTCAAGGTAAATGGGTAGAAGTACAAATTCGCAGCAAAAGAATGAATGAGATTGCTGAGAAAGGTTTGGCAGCCCATTTTAAATACAAAGAAGGAACACAAAGTGAAGATCGTTTTGATAAATGGTTTGTTCAGATAAGAGAAGCATTGGGTAATCAAGAGGAAGAAAGTATTGATTTCTTGCAAGACTTTAAAACTTCTTTTTTAGCAGAAGAAATTTATGTCTATACCCCAAAGGGTGAAGTAAAAATGTTGCCAGTTAATAGCTCGGCACTTGACTTTGCTTTTTATATACATACTGCGATTGGATCCAAATGTATTGGTGCCAAAGTCAATCACAAATTGGTGCCGATTAGTCATAAATTAAGAAGTGGAGATCAGATAGAAATTATAACTAGTAACAAACAAAAACCTTCAGAGGATTGGCTGAATAATGTGGTGACCGCAAAGGCAAAAAATAGTATCAAAGATGCCTTAAGAGAAGAAAAGAAAATCATTTCAGAAGAAGGAAAATATACGGCTCAAAGAAAATTAGAAGGAATAGGTGCAGTTTATAACCCCTACAACTTAGACCAATTGGTTAATTTTTATAAATTACCAAGCCAGTTAGATTTGTTGTACAAAATTGCCACCAAATCAATTGACCTCAAAGAACTCAAAAGCTTTCAAGTCATTGGTGATAAAATAGAAGCACCAAAGCCTTTAGTGGTTGCACCTGACCCGAACGCAGAAGTCAACATATATAAACCACTGCCCAAAAAAGGAGATTCAGAATTGATCATTTTTGGCGAATCAAGTGATAAGATTAAATACAATCTAGCAAAATGTTGCAACCCTATTCCTGGAGACGATGTATTTGGTTTTGTCAGCACTGGTAAAGGACTGATCATTCATAGAACTAGTTGCCCAAATGCGACACAACTGTTAGCGAACTATGGACATCGAGTTGTCAAAACGAAGTGGGCTAAAAATAAAGAAATTTCATTCCTAACAGGGCTAAGTATCATTGGATTAGACGATGTTGGTGTGGTGAATAAAATTACTACCATTATTAGTGGAGATTTGAAGATCAACATTGCAGCATTAACCATTGAATCCAAGGATGGGATGTTCGAAGGTACCATCAAAGTCTTTGTTCATGATAAAGATGAATTAGAAGAATTGGTGCATCGGATTCAATCCTTACATGGTATTCAAAAAGTGACCCGTTTTGACACAGAAGTGGTCTAAAATCAAGTAATCAACAGGATGGGAAAAATATGTGTGAAAACATTTCCTATTATTGGACCCTTAAATAGGTAATCAGCATTTCTAGACTTATTTTTGCTACTCAAATTCAAATTTATGGTAGACGTAATTTTAGGACTTCAATGGGGCGATGAAGGAAAAGGGAAAATCGTGGATTATTTTGCACCCAACTACGATGTCATCGCTCGTTTTCAAGGTGGTCCAAATGCAGGCCACACTTTGTATGTGAATGGCACTAAAATGGTCTTACACCAGATTCCATCAGGAATTTTCCATCAGGATAAAATCAATATTATTGGCAATGGCGTGGTATTAGATCCAGTAACATTGAAAAAAGAATGCGATGCAGTGGCAAGTATGGGCATTGATGTGAAAAAAAATCTATTTATATCCGAGCGTACCAATATCATCATACCTAGTCACAGGGCTTTAGATAAAGCATCTGAATTGTCAAAGGGAGAAGCTAAAATAGGATCCACTTTAAAGGGCATTGGACCTGCTTACATGGATAAGACAGGAAGAAACGCTTTAAGAGTGGGCGACTTATTAGATAAAAAATTCATCAGCAAGTACATTGCTTTAAGAATGAAGCATCAAAAGATTTTGGATAGCTACAATTTCAATGAAGATATCTCTGAAATGGAAAGCGAATTCTTTGAAGCCATTGAGTTTTTAAAGACAATGAATATCATCAATTGTGAATACTTTATCAATGATCAAATTAGCAAGGGTAAAAAAATATTAGCTGAAGGCGCACAGGGCTCTATGTTAGATATCGACTTTGGTACTTTCCCATTTGTTACATCAAGTAATACTATTTCTGCTGGTGTTTGTACTGGTCTGGGTGTTTCTCCAAAACAAATTGGCGAAGTATTTGGCATTTCTAAAGCTTATTGTACTCGTGTTGGTAGTGGACCCTTCCCTACCGAATTGCATGATGCCAAAGGGGAAGAATTGAGAAAGATAGGAAGTGAATTTGGCGCAACAACTGGCAGACCACGTCGATGTGGCTGGATTGACCTAGTTGCTTTAAAATACACTTGTATGATCAATGGTGTAACGCAGATCATCATGACCAAGGCAGATATTCTAGATTCTTTTAAAGAACTAGAACTGGGAATAGCATATGAAATGGAAGGCAAACAGATTGATTATGTTCCATTTCAATTAGTAGGTACTCCTGTAACGCCGATTTGGAAAAAAATGGCAGGATGGGAAGTCGATACAACCAAAATGAAAGATGACGCTGAACTGCCAGCTACAATGAAAACATATATCAAATTTATTAATGAATATTTAGGTGTGCCTGTGAAGTATGTATCAAATGGTCCGGGCAGAGATCAAATAGTACATTTATAAACAAAAAAAAGCAATAAAAAAAGTCGCATTATTTTTGATAAATAAAATTTTCATTTGAAATTTACATAAATATTCCTGATTGAGTTATGGCAGTAAAATCTACAAAAGAGAAAAAGACAGCGACACCAAAAAATGGCGTAGTAAAAGCTGAAAAATCAAGCAAGACATCTTCAAAGAAAAATGTTGATGACGAGGACGATGATATCGACGAGGAAGAAGAAACAGATACAGACGATTGGGGAAAAGCTGACGAGGACGATGACAGCTGGGATCCAGACTTCGCTGAATTTGATTTACCTAAAGCAACTAAAAAAGCGGGTAAAGCAAAAAAAGGAGAAGACGATGATTTAGATTTAGACTTAAACTTGGAGGACGACGATTTGTTTGACGACAAAGACGAATTCGATGATGATTTTTAAAGTGTAATTGATCTACTTTTTTAATCAATATCCAGATATAAAGATTGTATTGAGGCCTGTAAAATTTGATTTTTATGGGCCTCAAACATTTTAGCCTCTTTAGTAGGTAACTGAAGCGTATAAGACTTCCCTGCAGACAATTGCTGATCCATATTGGGATTCAATTCTTTTAATTGATTCAATGGCATCTTTAACCAACTTGCAATTGTTTTTGCATTGAATCTTCCTGAGATTAAAATGGTTTCCATGCCTGCTGTAGCCATTACATTTCCTGTATTCACTACTTGATCTTTTTGATTGACTTCTGGCATGACTACTCCCTCAAATATGGCATGTGTGGCTATGAATTTTTTGACATGATTTCTTGTCTCTAATGGAAGTTCATATTGCAATGCCCAAAAATCTTTTGTTTTCTTTTTCTCAATGACTTTACTCAATCTTCCTGCGCCTCCATTGTATGCCGCTACAACCAATAACCAATCTCCAAATTGCTGGTACAATTCTCTAAGAATGGTTGCTGCAGCTTGCGTGCTTTTTTGATAATCCATTCGCTCGTCGGTTGGAAGTAATTTCAAACCCAATCTAGTTGCTTCTGCAGGCATAATTTGCCAAGGGCCTGCTGCACCTGCCCAAGAGACTACTTGTGAACTTAAGTGACTCTCAATGACACTTAGGTATTTCATTTCTACCGGAATGCCGTTGGCAATTAAGATTTGATCGTATAGGTTAAAATAAGGTTTTGCCCAGGTTTTCATTTTACGCAATCCTGCACCCTCTTTTTCAATATAGGATTGAACAAAGCTGATTGCCTTTGGATGCATTTCAATGACAAAAGATTTGTCTTTATCTGGCACCTGCTGTACCGTAAATAAACTACTGAAACCAATTCTATTAAAACTTGAGCTATCCTGTGCAGCCGTACTGCCAAAACAAAAAAGTAAACAATAAATGAATAATGGTCTCATATGCAAGAGGCTATGCTTCCATCAAGGAATTTGAAAAACTAAGTAATGCCGATTCTTCAAAAGATGCACTCATCACTTGTAGTCCAAATGGCATTCCATTTGAATGGGAGAATAAGGGCAATGAAATAGCAGGTATACCAACTAAGTTAGCATACACAGTATAAATGTCTGCTAGAAACATTTCCGTTGCAGATAGATGCTTTGTCCCTATCTTAAAAGCTGTGGTTGGAACTGTTGGAGAAATGATAAAATCATATTGTTTAAATACCTGCGATGTAAAATCAACTAATTTTTGTCGAACCTGTTGCGCCTTGGTAAAATAGGCGTCAAAATATCCAGCACTCAATACAAAAGTCCCTAATAAAATTCTTCGTTGCACTTCTGCACCAAAACCTTCTGTTCTAGATAATTTATACAATTCGGCAAGGTCTTCTACTTTTTCAGCTGTTCTATGCCCAAATCGGATGCCATCAAATCTCGATAAATTACTTGATGCTTCGGCAGTGGTTAATACATAATAAGTTGGTACGATAAAATTCAATAAATCAAAATCCACTGCTTCCACGACATGACCTGCTCCACGCAATTGTTCTATTTGATTTTCAATTTGACTTTTTATTTCAGCATCCAATCCTGGATGTGTTAATGTCTCTTTAAAATAAGCAATTTTTTTAGTCCCCTGTTTTTGTTTGATAGCTTGAACATAGGCTGGTACAGGTTTTGTTGAAACCGTACTATCAAAATCATCTGCTCCTGCAATGACTTCCAAAACCAAGGCAGCGTCAGCAATATTTTTACTAAAAATACCAATCTGATCAAATGAAGAGGCGTAGGCAATCAATCCGTACCTTGAGATCCTACCATAACTTGGTTTCAATCCAACGACACCACAAAAGTCTGCTGGTTGACGCACGGATCCACCAGTATCTGATCCCAAGCTCACCATACATAAATCGGCTTGCACTGCTACTGCAGAACCTCCAGAGGAACCACCGGGAACACGTTCTTTATCTGCTGCATTTTTAACTGCACCAAAAGCTGAATTTTCATTACTACTGCCCATGGCAAATTCATCACAGTTTTGACGACCAATGATGATCGCACCAGCTGCAAGTAATTGCTCTATGGCAGAGGCAGAATAAACTGCTGTATAATTTTCTAGAATTTTAGAGGCTGCAGATAATGCATGCCCCTTAAAAGAGATCACATCTTTTATGCCTACTACAACGCCATGTAATGGACCAATTGATTTTCCACCCATTCTTTCTGCATCCAATGCATTCGCTCTAGCAATTGCTTCTTCAGCAAAAATTTCTAGATACGCATTTAAATCTTGCTGGCTTTTAATTCGATCCAAATAAAACTGAACAGCCTGCGCACAGGTAGTTTCTCCGGTCTTTAATTGACCATGGTAGTTTTGAATGTCGGTGAAACAGAACATCGCTAATTAAGAAGCTTTCTCGTCCTTCTCTTTAATGCCTTCTTCGATTTCTTTTTTCACGTTATTTTTTGCGTCGTTGAATTCGCGAATCCCTTTACCTAATCCACGCATGAATTCAGGGATTTTTCTTCCACCAAACATCACTAAAATAACTATACCAATAATTAATAATTCTTGAAATCCTAAGTTGCCCATAATGTATCGTTTAGAATGATAAAGGTAATGCAAATAGCACAAAAAAAGGTCCTCGAATGGAGGACCTTTATATAATTTAAGCGATTAGGCTTAGAATCTTTTTTCTTTAATACGTGCGCTCTTACCGCTTCTATCGCGTAAGTAGTACAATTTAGCACGACGTACTTTACCTGATTTGTTTAAAACAATACCATCAATGTTTGGAGATAAAAATGGAAACAAACGCTCCACACCTATACCATCAGAGATTTTACGAACGGTAAAAGTAGCTGTTGCTCCAGATCCTTGGGTTTTAATTACATCCCCACGGAAGCTTTGGATACGCTCTTTACCACCCTCTACAATCTTGTAGTTTACGGTAATATTATCACCAGCCTTAAATGCTGGATATTCTTTCTTTGCTGTTAATTGCTCGTGTACGAAGTTTACTGCTACGCTCATAATTCATGTTTTTTGCGGAGGGCAAAGGTAGGGTTACCCATGCTATTCTCCAAATTATTTAACCCAAATATTAAAATCAGTGCTTTTTAGGGCATTTTAGCCTATCTCGCAATGTTTACAGCACGTTTTTCACGGATAACCGTGACTTTGATTTGACCAGGATAGGTCATTTCAGTCTGTATTTTCTGTGCAATTTCAAAGCTTAATTGATCAGATGACTGGTCAGTTACCTTTTCTGCTTCTACAATGACCCTTAATTCACGTCCTGCTTGGATCGCATAAGCTTTCTCAACTCCTTGATAACCAAGTGCTAAGTTCTCCAAATCTTTAATACGTTGAATATATTGTTGCATGATTTCACGTCTTGCACCTGGTCTTGCACCGCTAATAGCGTCACAAGCTTGGATGATCGGAGAAATCACATATTGCATTTCCATTTCATCGTGGTGCGCACCAATGGCATTCACTACCGCTGGATTTTCACCATATTTCTCTGCTAATTTAGCCCCTAATAATGCGTGGCTTAATTCTGTTTCTTCATCTGGCACTTTACCAATATCGTGTAATAAGCCTGCACGTTTAGCCAATTTAGGATTCAATCCTAATTCAGCTGCCATGATACCACACAAATTAGCGGTTTCACGAGAGTGCATTAATAAGTTTTGTCCATAAGAAGAACGGAAACGCATCTTACCAATAATACGAATCAATTCTTTATGTAAACCGTGAATACCTAATTCAATGACAGTACGCTCTCCTATTTCCGCAATTTGTTCTTCTAATTGACGGCGTGTTTTGTCTACCACTTCCTCGATACGTGCTGGGTGGATACGACCATCCGCAACCAATCTTTGTAAACTTAAACGCGCAATCTCTCTTCTTAATGGATCGAATGAAGACAATAGAATTGCTTCTGGCGTATCGTCTACAATTAAGTCCACCCCAGTAGCAGCTTCAATCGCACGAATGTTACGACCTTCTCTACCAATGATTTGTCCTTTCATTTCATCTGATTCCAAATTGAATACTGTTACCGTATTCTCAATAGCTACTTCTGCAGCTGTTCTTTGGATTGATTGAATAATGATTTTTCTAGCTTCTTTATTTGCTTTTTGCTTCGCTTCTTCAATGATATCTTGTTGTAAAGACAAAGCCTGTGTTTGCGCTTCGTTCTTTAAGCTTTCAATTAATTGTTGCTTTGCATCCTCTGCTGTAAGGTTGGCAATTTTTTCTAAACGTCGAATATGCTCTTCTTGGTGTTTTTCTAATTCACCACGCTTAATATTCACTAAATCAATTTCACGATTTAATTTTTCTTTGATCGCTTCATTATCCTTTAATTGCTTTTCTAAAACAACCGACTTCTGATTGATATTTAATTCGTGTTGTTTAATTCTATTCTCCGCTTCACCAATCTTCTTATTCTTCTCTAACAACTCACGATCATGATCTGCCTTCAATTGAACAAAACGTTCTTTTGCTTCTAATTGCTTCTCTTTTTTGATTGTTTCAGCTCTTAATTCAGCTTCTTTTAAAATGCTTGCTGCTTGATTTTCTGCATCTTCTATTTGCTTTTTAGTGTTCTTGGCGAAAGCAAATCGCCCTATGAGTAAGCCGCCTATTCCAGAGGCTCCTCCGATGATCATCCATAATATTGATTGGTCCATTGTTTAATCTTGTTGTGTTTAATAAAATCACCCTGCTTCTCCACTAAGGTTCGGCAACGAAGATAAACAATTAATGTAAAGATTGGGCCGAATAGGGCCAATAATGTGTTATAAGTTGGTATTTACGAGCACTTTATCGATGGAGGCAGACATGCTGTCAATTTGGGCCTGTATCGACTCCATTTCATAGAGTTTTTGGCCATTCTGTTGCTGCTCGGTTGTAAACCAAAGCAATACCATTGAGATATAATCCTGCGAGTCGCTGCCTGCATACATACTCTTAAACTCAACCATCTTCTGGTTAATCAAGGCAGCTGTTTTACGGACAGCTTCCTCGTCCTTGGGGCTAATTTTAACCCTATAATTCCTATCTGCAATTAAAATATTAACAGGAATCAAGTTTTCTGGGGTATCGATAAGGTTGTCTGACATGATTAAGGATTCAAGTTTTGAATACAGTTATCGATTTCTTTGATATAGTGATCAATTTTCTTATTCAAGGCAGCTTTTTCAGCAGGGTCCATTTGTTGAGCAGGACGCATTTGAGCGGTGATTAAGGCTGCTTGTTCTTTTTTAAGTTCATTTTCAAGATGACCAATCAGCTGTAACTTTTCTTCTAAAGTGCCCTTCAGTTGATGGTTTTCTTTCTCCAGGGCAAGTTGTCGCTTCAACAAAGCTTGCAGTTTTTCTTGGAGGCCCAGTAAAGAGGTCTGTAGATCAGACATTGGTCTTGGTTTATGACTTGAAAGTACTTATTTTCTTATTTCTGCTTGAATATTTTTTTCAAATGCGGCAATCAATTTTTTCATCATGCCGTCAATCTCTGTATCAGTTAAAGTGGCAGATCCTGCATTGAACACAAAATTAATCGCCACTGATTTTTTATTCACGCCCAATTTATCGCTCTCAAAAATATCAAATACACGCGTGTCTTTCAACGCATCCAACTGCACGGTCATAATCGCTTGTTCTATAGCAGAATACGCTACAGCTTGATCTATCACCAATGCAAGGTCTCTTTCTACAGAAGGGAATTTAGAAATCTCTTGGTATTTAACTGTACCTGACTGATAGGCTTTTAACAATGTAGTAAGATCGAAATTTAAATATGCAACCGATTGTTTGATATCAAACTGCGCTAGTTTTTTCGCTCCCACCAATTCAATGGTACCTAAAACTGTTTTACCTGCAATCACTTCAAATTGTCCCTGTCCAATTGGATTCCAATTGATTTTTTTCAATCCTAATAATTCACAAATCGCTAAAGCAATTCCTTTAAGCACAAAGAAATCTTGATCAGCAGCTTTTGCTCTCCAGCTATCTTGTACTTGCTTTCCAGAAAGATAGATGGCTAAAATCTCTTGCTCTTGATACTTTCCGGCAGCCGTCTTGGCATAGACTTTACCCATTTCAAAGAAAGAGATGGACTCGTTTCTTCTATTGTTATTATAAGCAATGGTTTCTAAACCCGTTTCCAACATCGTTGGACGCATCACATCCAAGTCGGCACTTAAGCTATTCAACATTTTAACCGTTGTCTCTAATTGTGCTTCTGAATAATATTTACTATTGGTAATAGAATTGGTTAAAATTTCTGTGTAACCTCGACCCACTAAATAGTTGGCGATTTTATTTTTAAACTGCTCTTTTGATTCCAACAAATCAATCGAAGGACTGATGGTAATAGAAGTTGGAATTTCAATATTGTCTAAACCATCAATACGTAAAATTTCTTCTACTAAATCGGCTGCAATACTAATGTCAGGCTTATTATAAGGCACTGCCACTTGAATACCATCTGCATCTTGATGTAATAAATCAAATCCTAAACTTGTCAAAATTGCAACTGCTTTATCAGCCGCATATTGTTTTCCACTTAATTTTTTTAAGTAAGCAAAAGTCATAGACACTTTCACTTTTTCAGCAGGATTGGGATACACATCCACCACCTTGCTACATTTGCCACCTGCTATTTCTTGAATCATTGCTGCCGCTTTCTCGAGCACTTTGACGGTACTAGCAATGTCTACTCCTTTTTCAAAACGAGTAGCAGCGTCCGTTCTTAAACCATGGTGTACCGAAGTCTTACGAATATGCACATTTTCAAACCAAGCACTTTCTAAAAAGATATTAGTTGTGGTGGCACTTACTCCACTATGCAATCCGCCAAAAACACCTGCAATACACAATGGCTTTTCGGTATCACAAATCATTAGATCTTGTGCAGTTAATTTTCTTTCTTTTTCATCCAATGTCACAAACAAACTATCCTGAAGACATTTTTTGATGACCACTTTTTTATCCTTCATCTTAGCTGCATCAAATGCATGCAAAGGTTGTCCTGTTTCGTGAAGGATAAAATTGGTGATGTCCACGATATTATTGATTGAACGAGCGCCAATTGCTTGTAATTTGTTTTTCAACCAAACTGGAGATGGACCCACTTTCACACCTTCTATTAAAATGCCACTATACCTTGCACAAGCTTCCGGATTTTCAATCACCACCTCATAGGGTGCCAAAGCTGCGTCAACAATTGGAGCTTGTTTAAAAGGACTAATCGGTTCGGTCTTTGTTGCGTGATAGGTCAAATAAGCGCAAACGTCTTTAGCTACCCCATAATGACTCATCGCATCCATTCTATTTGGGGTTAAGCCTATTTCATAAATCCAATCTTGATAATAATCATATAATTCGGCTACAGGCTTACCTACTTGAATAGAAGCATCTAAAACCATAATTCCAGCATGGTCTTCACTTAAGCCAATCTCGTCTTCTGCACAAATCATCCCCTCACTTTCTTCACCTCTAATTTTTGCCAACTTCATTGTTATCGGCGTGCCTGATTTTGGGTAGATAGTGGTGCCTACTTGAGCTACAACCACCTTTTGCCCCACTGCCACATTGGACGCACCACAAACAATATTTAAAGGACGATCTCCGCCCACATCCACTTTAGTCAGCTTTAATTTGTCTGCATTCGGATGTTGCGCCAATTCAAGCACTTCTCCTACAACTAGTCCTTGTAGTCCTCCTTTGAAATTTTCATACATTTCTAAGGATTCTACTTCTAAACCTATAGACGTCAATATGGTAGATAATTCTTCTTTGGGAATGGGTGCTGGTAAATATTCACACAGCCAGCGATAACTAATGGTCATGATGCTACTTTAAGGTATGGTTCAAAAATACAATTTTATGTTTAAATAACCCGTGAATAACTCCTGAATAACCCGTGAATAACTGTAATTTTAATGTGCAAATCCAATTAGAAAGGACTGTGAATAAGCCAGTTGGATAATTAAATTTCGGGATGCCGAATTTTGAAGGGATTTTCGCAGTAAGAAAAGTAAGTAAAATATGGCCCTCCCAAACCTCAATACAAGATCAACAACGAGAAAAAAAACTAGCTCTGTAGACGTTAGTGCCATGATGTATGGGAAAATACCACCCCAAGCAAGAGAACTTGAAGAAGCAATTCTAGGTGGTATCCTTTTAGAGAAAAGTGCATTTGATACCGTGACGGAAATATTAAAGCCGGAATGTTTTTATGTAGAAGCGCATCAAATGATTTTTCAATCGATGCAAAGTCTGCAACAAAAAAACATGCCTATTGACATGTTAACTGTGGTAGAAGAGTTGAAAATGCGCGAGTATTTGGACCAAGTTGGTGGCGCTTATTACATTTCTAAATTAACCAATGTAGTTGTTTCTACAGCCAATATAGATGCGCATTCCAAGATTGTTTTACAGAAGTTTATTCAAAGAGAGTTGATCAGAATTAGCGGAGAGATCATCACCAATTCTTACGAAGACAGTACAGATGTTTTTGACTTATTGGATGAGAGTGAAACTAAAATGTTCAACATCACCAACAACTACCTTAAGAAAAACTTTGTGGACATTGGTAATGCCTTGGCAGAATCCATTACACGTATAGATGAATTAAGAACTAAAAAAGATGAGATCTCTGGTGTACCTAGTGGATTTGCCTCATTGGATAGAATCACTTTTGGATGGCAACCAACCGATTTGATCATCTTGGCAGCACGTCCATCTGTGGGTAAAACCGCATTTGCCTTGAACCTGGCTCGTAATGCAGCATTGCATCCAACCAAGCCCCAGGGTGTAGGATTCTTTAGTTTGGAGATGAGCGCCTCTCAATTAGTACAGCGTATTTTAAGTGCGGAGAGCGAAATTAAAATGGAGAAAATTTCAAGAGGTAAATTAGAAGATTACGAATACCAACAATTACATACTAAAGGGATCAATAAATTAGAGTCGGCACCAATTTATATTGATGATACCGCTGCTTTAAATATTTTTGAGTTCAGAGCGAAAGCAAGAAGATTGGTGAACAAACATGATGTAAAAATTATCATCATTGACTACTTGCAATTAATGAGTGGATCTGGTGATAGAAATTCAAACAGAGAACAAGAGATTAGTAATATTTCTCGAAGTTTAAAAGCGTTGGCGAAGGAATTGAATGTGCCCATCATTGCCTTGTCACAGTTGAGTCGTGCGGTTGAAACCAGAAAAGAAAGTAAGATGCCTCAGTTGAGTGATTTACGTGAATCTGGTGCGATTGAGCAGGATGCGGATATGGTGATGTTTATTTACAGACCAGAATACTATGAAGTGATGAGCAACGAGATGGGTGAAAGCACGATGGGTGAAACGCATATCAGGATTGCGAAGCACAGAAATGGTTCTTTGGATTTAGTGAAATTGAGAGCAAGACTGGATGTGCAAAAATTCGAAGAATGGGATGGCGATAGCGGCATACCAGGACTAAGTAATAATTATAAACCTATATCGCCCAATCTTGGCGGTGGAGATGCACAAGATGGTGGAAGATTTTTTATTCAAGGCAGCAAAATGAATGGCGGAGAATTTGATGATGGCCTAAATGACGATCAACCGTTCTAAATCTTATCTATGTCCGTTCCCTATTTTTACGAACCACTTGTAGTTGCTGGCATGACGCAGTTCACAATGAGCGAAGCCTCCAGTAAACATTGCATTCAAGTACTTAGAATGGAGGTGGGCGATCAAATTGATCTCACCAATGGACAAGGCGGATTGTTTCATGCAAGTATCCAGGTGGCACATAAAAAAAATGCCATTGTTACGATAACAGAAGCGTTGCAAAATGATCAACCTAAACAAAAATTACATCTTGGCATTTCGTTGTTAAAAAATGCTGTCCGCTTAGAATGGCTTTTTGAAAAAGCCACCGAAATGGGCGTCACGCATATCACTCCTTTGATTTGTGACAGAACAATACATGAGCGTTTCAAAACAGATAGAATGCAACAAATTATTCAGTCTGCCATGATTCAAAGCCAACAAACATGGCTTCCCATTTTAGCTGAACCAACACCCTATTTGCATTTTATTGAACACAATACGGCGTCCCAAAAACTCATTGCACATTGTGAGCCTGCAGATAAGGTTTCTATTAAATCCATCACCCCTGGTGACAACTTAGCCCTTTTAATTGGCCCCGAAGGTGACTTTTCTCCTTCTGAAATTGCTGCAGCAATTGCAAAGCAGTATACTCCCATTGATCTTGGACCCACTCGACTGAGAACGGAGACTGCTGGTATTTTTGCGTTAAGTGTCTTAAAAAATTTCTAATTTGCAGGCATGAAAGTGCTTGAAGTCAATACACCCGAATTAAATCAATCCTTTGTTGCAATCAATGCATTGGTTAACAAGGACAACCCAAACTATATTCGACCATTAGACAATGAAGTACTAGCGACGTTTGATCCAGCTAAGAACAAATTGTTTAAAGATGGTGCAGCAAAAAGATGGGTCGTTCAAGATGAGACTGGCAATACCATTGGACGTATTGCTGCATTTCACTATAGTAAATACAAAAACAAAGGAACAGATTTCGCCACTGGCTGTGTGGGTTATTTTGACGCGATAGACAATCAGGAAGTAGCCAACTTATTATTTGATACGGCAAAAGCATGGTTGCTTTCAGAAGGTATGGAAGCGATGGATGGACCAGTTAATTTTGGCGATCGTGATAAATGGTGGGGACTAATGGTAGAAGGCTATGACCGAGAACCAATGTACGGCATGTCTTTTAACCCTCCTTACTATGAAACTTTATTTGCCAACTATGGTTTTGAAAATTTTTACAACCAATATTATTACCGCATTTTAATTTCATCGGGGCTACCTGATCGTTTCAAAGAACGTTACGAAAAATTTAAAGCTAAGCCGGACTATAGCGCCAAACATTTAGATAAAAAACAGTTGGATAAATTTGCTCATGACTTTGTTCAAATCTACAATGCAGCTTGGGCACAACATGGAGAAGCGAAAGCCATCACGCATGATCAAATTATGAAATTATTTAAGACACTCAAACCAGTGATGGATGAGCGCGTGATTTGGTTTGCCTATTACAAGGAAGATCCAATTGCCATGTTTATTAATATACCAGATGTAAATCAATATTTTAAGCATTTTAATGGACAACTTGGATGGAAAGAGAAAATTCATTTGTTGTGGATGAAGTGTAGAAAAAAGAACACAAGGTTAACTGGATTGGCCTTTGGCGTAGTGCCAAAATTTCAATCTTTGGGTATCGATAGTTTTTTGATTTACTCAAGTTCCATCATGCTTAACAAAATTAAAATATACGACGAATACGAAATGGGATGGGCAGCAGATTGGAATCCCAAAATGGTCAATATTTATAAAAGTCTTGGCGCCAATCCAAGCAGACGAATGGTTACCTGGAGGCATATTTTTGACACCGAAAAATACCCTTTTGAGCGTCACCCCTTAATGGAATACAAGAGTCCAAATCAAGCTAGTTAAGGATTTCCGAAATGGGGGATAAGATTTGGGCCCTAGCTCTGAAAAATACCTTTTGATGCAGTATATTGCAGCTCAAGTATGGAGAATTTTATCGTATCAGCAAGAAAGTATCGTCCTCAAAACTTCAATACAGTAGTGGGGCAATCTCATATTACGACCACATTAAAGAATGCGATCTTAAACCAACATCTAGCACATGCATTTTTGTTTTGTGGACCAAGAGGTGTAGGTAAGACAACTTGTGCCCGTATCCTTGCAAAAACGATCAACTGTACCAACATAACAAAGGAAGGTGAAGCTTGTAATCAATGTGAAAGTTGTGTGTCTTTTGAAAAAGGTGCGAGCTTAAATATCCATGAATTAGATGCTGCTAGTAATAACTCAGTGGACGATATCCGAACACTTGTTGAACAAGTGCGTTTTGCGCCACAGGCAGGTAAATACAAGGTCTATATTGTGGATGAGGTCCACATGTTAAGTACCAGTGCCTTCAATGCATTTCTTAAAACATTAGAAGAACCACCTCCCTACGCTATTTTTATTTTAGCCACTACCGAGAAACATAAAATCCTTCCAACGATCCTAAGTAGATGTCAAATTTTTGACTTTAAAAGAATCGTACCAGAAGACACAGTGAAGCACTTAGAAGAAATTGTAGAAAAAGAACATATTAAAGCAGAAAGAAACGCCTTACAATTGATTGCCCAAAAAAGTGAAGGTTGTATGCGTGATGCATTGAGTATTCTGGATAAAATTGTCAGCTTCTCTAACGGTGCATTGACCTATGACAATACTTTAGAACATTTAAATATTTTAGACGAAGGCTATTTCTTTAAATTGTTAACCCATCTTACAGAACAGGATCTTACAAGCGCCATGTTATTGTATGACGAAATCAACCAAAAAGGTTTCGAAGGGGATACTGTACTGTATGGTATGGCTGCATTTATCAGAAATATCCTTGTTTGTAAAGATAAAGCCAGCGCACATTTACTTGAATCAATTGAGGGTTGGAGAGATCAATACCTTGCTACTGCAGAAAAGATTGGCACGCCTTATTTAGTGAGTGCATTGAATATCTTAAATGAAGCAGAGATTCAATTTAAAATGGCACGTAACAAAAGATTACATGTGGAATTGGCATTGATCAAACTCAATTTTCTACAACAAGCAATTGAATTAAGTATGGAAGATGGCCAGCTAGTAAAAAAAAAACTAGTTGATTGTCACTACCCTATTCGTACTAAAAAGATCATTCCATTAAGTAATATCGTAGTGAATGCAGAGGCTAAACTAGTCATTGAAACAGCTACTACAACAATACCTGCTGCTGCTTCGACTAAAGCTCCAGTGGAACAATCTCATCAGCAAACTCAAAAAGCTGCATCAAGCCCAACGAAAGAACCTGATGCTAAAACAGTCGTCGCCCCAACTAGTCAACCTAGCAGCAACCCTGTTACGCCTAATTTAGGGGGCAAGAAAAGTCTTTTAGCTGTATTGCAACAAAAATATGGTAGCGAATACAACATTGAAGAAGTCAAAGAAGCGATTTCTTTAGATATGGAGACGCTTCAAACTTGCTGGAATGACTATGCCAACAAAATGGAGCAAGACCTGAAACATTCGGTAGCAGGCACTTTCAGAATTGCAACACTTCAAATAGAAGATCCTACTCATTTCACCATTACGGTGCCTGCTTTGACTGCTCAAAAATTTGTGGAGCAAGAAAGAATGAGTTTAATGGAAACCATTTGGGAGCGTTTTCAGAATCGCGCAATTCAATTTAGTATCCTTGTAGATGCAGGCGAAAAAGAGGATGTCCCACTTCATTTAAAATTAAATAGTAAACAAAAGTTTGACCATATTGCTAAGCAATATCCATTGGTTCAACAGCTTAAAGAACGCTTGAATTTAGAAGTAAATTTTTAATGCCGCATTACAGTTTGGCCTTGGAATAACCTTTCTGTTTGAGGTATTGAAATACTTTTTGACGGTGATCTCCTTGAATAATAATTTCTCCGTCTTTCACTGATCCTCCAGTGCCACAAAAGTTTTTTAGGGCCTTCCCTAAAGCTTCTAGATCCGATTCGGCACCTTCAAAACCATAAATAATTGTTACTGTCTTTCCGGCTCTATGTTTGGTTTCTAAAATAACCCTAAGCAGCTGTTGTTCGGGCAGTAAAGTCACTTTAGTTTCCTCTTCATTCGGTTGCATATAATCTGGATTCGTACTATATACCAATGGGATACTAGAAAAACTATTGAAGGTGTTTTTTGGCTTCTTACTCATCTTAAAAGATTCTAACTAACCCTCATACTTACAATCACAAATCCTTTCTTGGTAGACTGAAGTAATAAGGTCAAATTGTATTTCTGTTGGCTAGACAATAATTTACCAGTGAGGTACAATGTATTCCCTAGTTTTCTTTCCGCACTTTTATCAAAACCAACAATATTTTTTTGATTAAAAAACGCTTGTAAGGTTTCATTGGCTTGTTGCGCAGTTAAAGGCTTTGCAGCAGCTTGGTCTAAAATACTAGACTCCACTTGATTGTCCCAAAAGCTTTGCAAGGCATTAAAGTTGCCAGTTTGCAAATGTTGCACCAACAATTCAGTTTCATTTTGTGCTTTAACACCTATGCTAGCGTGCAAAAGGGCTAATACAACAAGTATTTTGGATATTAACTTCATTTTTGTCTATTATAATGTGATAAAGTTTGTAATGTGCCTAGTATTTTGAAACTTTGAGGTATAAAATTAAACAAATTATAAGCAACGCTATCAAAAGTTAATGAATATGTCAAAAAAAGTAATATTAGTGATCATGGATGGATGGGGATTGGGTCAGATTTCAAAGGCAGATGCAATTCAACATGCGCATGTTCCATTTGTGAAAAGTCTCTACCAACAATACCCTAATAGTACTTTAGTGACTTGTGGAGAGGAAGTTGGTTTGCCAGAAGGTCAGATGGGTAATAGTGAAGTAGGCCATTTGAATTTAGGCGCAGGCCGTATTGTATACCAAGAATTACAAAGAATCAATGTGGCTATCAAAACAGGTGAATTCGCTAGCAACCCGACACTGATTCAATCTATCCGTTATGCAAAGGACAATCATAAGCCGTTGCATTTAATTGGCTTAGTGAGTGATGGTGGCGTACATGCACACACACAACATTTAAAAGCATTATGCGATCTATGTAAGGCAGAAGGATTAACCAATGTATTTATCCATGCTTTCACAGACGGACGTGATACAGATCCAAAGAGTGGACAATGTTATGTGGAATCATTAGAAACACATTTAAAAAAATCTGTAGGTAAAATCGCAAGTGTAAGCGGACGATATTATGCGATGGATAGAGATAAACGTTGGGAAAGAGTTCAGTTGGCATACAATGCCTTAGTGAAAGGCACAGGAAGCACAGCTGAGAGTGCGCTTGAAGCTATTCAAGAAAACTATGCAAAGGACACGACTGACGAATTCATTCTACCAACTGTGATCACAGAAAACGGCCAACCTATTGCACGTATTCAAGATGGAGATGCTGTTATCTGTTTTAATTTTAGAACAGATCGTTGTAGAGAAATTACAGAAGTCTTAACACAAAAAGATTTTCCTGAACTAGAGATGCATGCATTAAAATTACATTATACTACCATGACAAAGTATGATGAGACATTTAAAAATGTGCATGTCGTATTTGAAAATGATAATTTAGAAAATACTTTAGGAGAAGTATTGGCAAAAAATAATAAAAAACAAATTCGCATTGCTGAAACAGAAAAATATCCTCATGTTACTTTCTTTTTTAGTGGTGGAAGAGAACAACCATTTGAAGGTGAAACAAGAATCATGGCAGCTTCCCCAAAAGTAGCTACTTATGATTTACAACCAGAAATGAGCGCATTTGAATTAACAGATAAGATCTTACCTGAAATCAATGCTGGCAATCCTGACTTTATCTGCCTCAACTATGCCAACGCAGATATGGTGGGTCATACTGGGGTTTTTAGCGCTGTAGTCAAAGCAGTTGAAACAGTAGATGCTTGTGTTGAAAAAGTGGTGACTGCTGGTTTGAACAATGGCTATACCATCTTTTTAACAGCAGATCATGGGAACGCTGATTTTATGATGAACGAAGACGGCAGCCCTAATACAGCGCACTCTTTAAATTTAGTGCCCTTCTTTATCATTGATAAGGACTGGAAAGGGATCATACAGCCAGGTAAATTAGGAGATCTTGCTCCAACCATCTTGACCATGATGGAATTACCTATCCCAAAAGAGATGACAGGCAAAGTGCTGATATAAGTTAATCAGAATCTGCATCAAAAGAACGACCTTTAACACTAAACTCAATCTCATGATCAAGAAAATACTATTAGGATTGGCCATTGTACTAGTACTCATTCAATTTGTTCGTCATCCAAAAAATGACACTGGAGCATTGACGAATGATATCACTAAATTGTACCCAATGCCCAACGACGTGAAGGTGATTGTAGATAAAGCCTGTGCAGATTGTCATAGCAACAAAACAGCCTATCCTTGGTATGCCTCTATTCAACCATTTGCCTACTTAATCAATGACCATGTTGTAGATGGCAAAAGACATTTTAATTTTAATGAATTTACAAGCTATCGTATTGCAAAACAAAATCATAAATTAGAAGAAGTTATTGAACAAATCAAAGAAGGTGAAATGCCAATGGAGTCTTATACTTTGATCCATCAAAATGCAAAATTAAGCGATAAAGAAAAAAATACATTAGTTCAGTGGTGTCAAAATATCATGGATACACTCAAAGCGAATTATCCAGCCGACAGCTTGATCATCAAAAGAAGCGCTACCGCAAGTAAATAAATGAAAATACACAAAGCAACTTACTTAATATCTAGTCCTAATTACGACCAATGCCTCAAATTAGAAGCGCCAGAATACGCCTTTATTGGTAGAAGTAATGTAGGAAAATCTTCCATCATTAACGCCATATGTGGGCAGAAGGGACTGGCTAAAACATCTTCTGCACCTGGAAAGACGCAATTAATCAATCATTTTGAAATCATCAGTAATGAAGTGGTGAAAGGACGTCAAGAAAAATGGTATATCGTTGACTTGCCAGGTTATGGCTATGCTAAAGTGTCTCAAAGTAGCCGACGCAGGTGGGAGCAAATGATTGAAAACTATTTACGTAAAAGACCCAACCTGAATCGCGTGTTTGTACTCATTGATTCTAGACATAGCCCACAAAAAATTGATATTGAATTTGTAGAACAATTGTTTCAATGGCAGATTCCTTATACACTCATCTTTACCAAGTCTGATAAAGAGAAGCCGGGTGTTGTAAAGCGCAATGTAGAAGCATTTTTTGACAGATTAAAAACCTTATTACCCTACTTGCCAGAAGGTTTTGTAACCAGCGCAGAGAAAAAAATAGGTACCGAAGAAGTGCTTGACTGTATCGCGCGATATAATTTACTTTTCAACGAAGACAAAGCCACTAATTAATATGAAAATCCTTATCCAATACATTAAGCCTTTTAAAGGCTTAGTTTTTTTAGCGTTTATACTTGCAGCCATCAATCAAACTTTTTCCTTGTTTGATCCAATGATCTTTGGAAAACTGATTGACGGATTTGCCAAAAATCCTTTTCTAGACCCTGCTGGAAACGAACGTACTCAAGCTATGTTTTTACAAGGTGTAGGTAATATGTTATTGTTGTTAGTGGGAACTGCTATGGTCAGCAGGATTGCCAAGGCTTTCCAGGACTATATTGTGAATGTCATCATCCAGAAATTTGGCGCAGCATTATTTACCGATGGCTTAAGACATTCCATGCAATTGCCTTATCAAGCTTTTGAAGATCAAAGAAGTGGAGAAACCTTATCTATCCTTACAAAAGCAAGAACAGATTGTGAGAAATTCATTAGCTATGTGATCAATGTCGTATTTGGAATTGTTGTAAGTGTGATTTTTGTGTCTGTTTATGCAACTCGTTTACATTGGTCTATTATTCCTATCTATATTGGCGGCGCAAGTATGATAGCTTATGTCACGAATTTATTAAGCAAGAAGATTAAAGTCATCCAAAAAAATATTGTAAAAGAAACTACAAGTTTGGCAGGTACAACAACAGAGAGTTTAAGGAATATTGAATTGGTTAAAAGTCTTGGCTTAACCAGTCAAGAAATCAATCGACTCAACAACAATACCTATAAAATATTAGCACTAGAATTAAAGAAAGTAAAAAATATACGTTCTTTAAGTTTCATTCAAGGCACGATGGTAAATGCTTTGAGACAAGTGATCACATTCACATTGATGTGGTTAATCTTTAAAGAAATATTGACAGTAGGCCAATTGATCTCTTTGCAATTTTATAGCTTCTTTATTTTTGGACCATTGCAGGAGATTGGAAGTATCATCATGAGCTATAGAGAAACCGAAGCATCTTTGAACAACTTTGATGCGTTAATGAAAAAGCCAATTGATACCCCGCCAGCAAATCCTATTTCGGTTGGTGAAATTGAGCAACTAGCCTTTAAGCAAGTTGGATTCCAACATCAAACTGCGAATTTTAAAGCCATCGATCAAATTAGTTTTGAAGCGAAAAAAGGAGAGACCATTGCATTTGTTGGCCCATCTGGCGCAGGAAAAAGTACTTTAGTTAAATTATTGGTTGGTTTATACGAACCTCAAGAAGGTGAGATCTTAATGAACGGTGTCAATACAGCACAAATTGATATGAGTGCGCTCAGAAATCAAATTAGTTTTGTGACACAGGATACTCAACTTTTTGCTGGAACCATTCGTGAAAACTTAGCATTCGTAGCACCTAATGCCAGCGAAGAAGAAATGCTTTTGGCTTTAACAAAAGCAAGCTGTGCAAATATTTTAGACAAAGGCGGCAATGGCTTAGCTACTGTGATTGGTGAAGGTGGCTTAAAATTAAGTGGTGGTGAAAAACAAAGACTCTCCATTGCTAGAGCTTTACTAAGACATCCTCACCTATTAATATTTGACGAAGCCACTTCTTCATTAGATAGCTTAACAGAAGAGTCAATTACAGATACGATTCGTGACTTATCTAAGGAAAGAGAACAAATTACCATCATGATTGCGCACCGACTTAGTACCATTATTCATGCAACAAGAATTTACGTATTAGAGAAAGGTACCGTAATTGAATCTGGTAATCACCAGAGCTTATTAGAAGAGAAAGGCTTGTACTACGCTATGTGGAGACAACAAATTGGAGAACGTAAAGGATAGTAAAAGCAAATGCATTTACTTTTCTTCTCTTTCGAATTTCTTCTTAAGGTACTCCATCACAGAAGGGTCTTCTAATCCTTCCATATCACTTAATTCCAATTCGATTGCTTTGGTGCTTAATCGGATTTCAATTAATGAAAAAAAGATAGATACGGAGAAGGCGATTAAGCTAACGGCAAAAATAATTTTTGCAATCCCTTGATATTGAATAAAAATAAAGAACATAGACAGCAAGGATAATAAAAGTGCAGCAACCCCATAAGTCTGCATGTGCTGAATTAGTTTGATCCTATATTTTAGGTTTTTAATTTGTCCAAAAATCACCAGACGTTGTTCTTGCTGTTGATACTTATCGTGTAAAACCCGAACACGGTTAGACAAAGCTAAAAAACGATTGGTATAGGCCAACATAATCAGACTGATGGCCGGGAATAATAAAGCCGGTATATTAACTGATAGTTCCATGTTATAAAAATAGTTAAAATAAACCGGTATTTTTGCATCGACCCTATGGAGAAAGATCAGTTTAAGAAAATACAATCTAGCATCCCGCAAGAACCTGGCATTTATCAATATTTTGATGATAAAGGCAAGCTATTGTATGTGGGTAAGGCAAAGCATTTAAGAAATCGTGTTAGTTCCTATTTCCTCTCCAATCAACATAGCTTAAAAACCATTGAGCTGGTTCAACGTATTAGCGAGATCAAATTCACTATCGTCAATTCAGAGCATGATGCCTTTATATTAGAGAACGAACTCATTAAGAATTACCAACCTAAATACAATATCAATTTAAAGGATGATAAAACTTATCCTTATATCGTGATAAAAAAAGAGGCTTTCCCTAGGGTCTTTTTAACAAGGCGTAAAATAAAAGACGGATCCACCTATATTGGACCTTTCACCCATGTATTTGCGGTGCGAGAATTGATCAACCATATCAAAGAGACCATTCCATTAAGAACTTGCACCCTGCCACTTACACCCAAAAATATTCAACAAGGCAGGTTTAAAGTTTGTCTAGAATACCATTTAGGCAATTGCAAAGGGCCATGCCAGGGATTTCAGACAGAGGAAGATTATGCAACATCGATTGACCAAGTAAAGCATTTACTTAAAGGAAATGTAAAACCATTGGTGCAAAATTTAAAAGAAACAATGCAGGCCGAAGCTGCGGCACTTGCCTTTGAGAAAGCCAATGAGACTAAGAAAAAGATAGACGAACTTGAACGCTACCAAACCAAATCGGAGATATTAACCAAGCAACAAGAGGCTATGGATGTATTTAGCATTGCTATGGAAGAAGATCAAGCTTATGTTAATTACCTCATGTTGCAAGAGGGGCGAATTGTTCAAACACATATGCTACCTCTAAGTATTCCTTTGGAAGAATCTAAGGAAACAATTCTTGCATTTGCGATTCACTATTTTAGAACTCAGCTTGAATCAGAAGCGAAAGAAATCATTGTTCCTGTTGAACCGATTGAAAAAGAAAAAGGCATTAAATATACCGTACCAAAACTGGGAGAGAAATTACAATTATTGGCCCTATCTCAAAAAAACGTAGACTATGCTTTAAAAGATTGGAAACATAGGCAAGCCCTAGTGAAAGTAAGTGAGACGGCACCTGTGAATGAGGTCTTGATTGAATTGAAGCAATTACTCTCCCTACCAACAGTGCCAAATCATATTGAATGTTTTGATAACTCGAATTTCCACGGATCCTTCCCTGTTTCTGCCATGGTCTGTTTTAAAAATGGTATCCCAAGTAAATCAGATTACCGCAAGTTCAATATCAAAACTGTGGTTGGGATCAATGACTTCGCAAGTATGCATGAAACCGTTTTAAGGCGCTATAGCTCGGTCTTACAGAAAAAGCAACCACTTCCTCAGCTCATCATCATTGATGGAGGTAAAGGGCAATTAAATGCCGCTTTAGATGCATTAAAAGAATTGGGCATTCAAGATAAAGTGACCACTGTAGGTTTGGCAAAAAATATTGAGGAACTGTTTTTCCCTGGAGATACCAGTTCCATCTTATTAAACTGGAATAGCCCTGCGCATAATTTGGTTCGCAATATCAGAGACGAAGTGCATCGTTTTGGCATCACCTTCCATAGAGCACAAAGATCCAAAGGCGCACTAGAAAATAGCTTAGACCATATAGAAGGCATTGGGCCTAAAACGAAAGATACTTTATTGACCTATTTCAAATCTGTCAGTAAAATAAAAAGCGCCAATCCCAGCATATTGGCTGAACTGATTGGCGCTGCAAAAACTAAAATTTTATTGGCTGCTTTTGAGAAAGAAAAAACTAGATCAAATTAATACACCCAACGATCTTGCTCAAAATCAAAAATCTTTTGCTTGATCTTTTCTCCTTCTTGTAAACGCTTGATTGGGTCTTTAAACAACGCATTCAACATCTTGTCATTGTAATTGTCTAAAGTAGACTTCACAACATACCCATTGAAGTAACGACTCTCAAATAATTCCTCCCATGTAATACGGCTCGAAATGTTTCTTGGGTTGTACACTTCGGCTTTAGCAAGACTTGTTCTAAGCTCTGGATAGTAGATCCAAAACAAAGGTCGCTTCACTACTTTATTACCAATCTGAATGGCAGCAATAGGCGCAATCCCTATGATTCTGCTATACATTCTACTTGTTTTACTATCAAATATCCATTGCTCCTTTAATCTAAAGGTGTAAATAGAATCTGGATTAGGTGCTAAATTGGTATTGTAAATAATACTGGTATCATACACATTTGGATCCAATACATTTTGTACCAACTGGGTATCTAAACTTCCTTTTAAAGAGGCATTCACTTCGTCTAAACTCAATGGTGTGGTGAAACGATCATCTACAGTAGAGAAAGGAACTACCCCATCTTTTTCAATCGCACGCAATAACACTGCAAAGAAACGCTGATCGCCATTTTCGTCATAAGATTGATACATGAATGTTCTGTTGATCTTTTCTCTTGCATCAATTTCCTCCCAAACAAATTCACTGAACAAGGCATCTTCTTCTCTTAAATTTTCATAAGGCAATGGCAGTCTCTCTTTTACTCCTTTTCTTGAATTGGTCTCAGAAAAAAAGGCATAGCCATTTCTTAAGCTTCTTTTGTTATTGGCATTAAATCCACCTACGACAGTGGTGTCGATATTTTTTGTTGGCTTCACATCTGAAATTGTAGGAGCTGCCACTACTTGATTATTCGCTACAGGCTTAGTTACAGGTTTTGTAATCACTGTATCTTTAGTCGCTGGAGTAGCAGTTGTTGTTTTCTTTTTAGCGCCATAAGAAAACTGAGCATTTGCAGATAAAGTCATTGCCAAAGAGGCAAGAACGATGCAGCTTGTTTTCATTGTCTTTTTCATAAATACCATTTATTAATTTCAAATCGACTTTCTTATTTACCCAAGGATGATGCCTTATTGTAAAATGAAAGTGATTGTTTGATCTAATTTTCTTGATCCACCACCTGGCTCTGACACTTTGATTTCACCAATAGTTACTGTAGTTCCAGCCTGGCACTTTCTAATTAAAGCAGTTGCACCACCCGAAAAAGCAGGACCATTCACCTCTGCAAAATCAGGCTCGTCAAATCCTTTACCAGTAGCAATTACGATGTAAGAAAGAATATTGAACTTCACACCTTCAAATACAAAGTCTCTTAAGTCTGCAATGACGCCGCCTTGCGCTCTAAATTTAGCAGCAGCCATATTGCCTCCTGCACTTCCTCCCACAATCGCAATTGGATCTGGGATTCTCTTTACAGGAATCGCTAATTTTTGTGTTTGCTTGCCATCATTTACTGTAACAACAGCAGTTCCGGTTTGCGTACAAGTCACGACATATTGTCCAGAACCAGCCTTTCTAATATTGGCACCTGCACCTTCTACAGTGACATTGATTTTTTCACCACCACCTCCACCAGTAATACTTAATGGATTCTCTAAGCCTTTATAAAATACCCTTGTTTTATCTGTAGATACCACCAATCCAGATGGGGTGCCAACCGTGAACTGTACATCTTTTTCAACTACTGCAGTTTCACCATTTGGTTTTAAGAAAGAAATACGGACACGCTTTCTTTGAATGCCAGGTGTTGCACCCGCAACAGATTTATACACTGCAGATCCATCTGCAGCTACTGGCACGACCACGCCATCAATTGAGATGGTTGGTTTTGCAGCACTACTAAATGCACCAACACCAGCCGTGATCACCAATTCTTCTCCAGACATCAAATACTGAGAATTAGATGCTGCAAATGCATTGAACTGATCATATACCAATTCCACTTCACCAATTTCTTTATGACAATATTCAACTACCTGCGCTTCTGTATTGCGAATATCATTTTGAAACTTTGTCAAAATAGTAATTGCTGCAATGGTTGGTGTCATATTAAAATAAGCATAAGCCCAATCATTTTTTGCAGCCAAATTATTAGAAGTTGGGATAGATAAATCTAATGACACAGTTGGGATCACCTCTTTTTCAATAGCAGGATCAATCGCTGCTAAATCTTGTTTGAATTGCTTTAATTTATTAAACAATTCTTCCCCTTTTGATATACCAGATTTCTTATTTAAAAACAACCTTGTAGTGGCATCTAAATCATCTTCTTTAAACGTCTCTTTTCCGTCTTCAATTTTCAATCCAGCTTCTTCCTTTAAGGCCAATTTCAATGATTCAACATAGGCATACATTTCATCTGCCATTGCTTTTACCTTATTGGCCTTGGGTGCCCAGATTGCCGCTTTCTCGGCGGTCTTTGGGTCATTCAATTTAGACTCCAATGATTTATAAATATCTTGATTCTTATTTTGAATAATTACATTCGCATTCGTCAAACTTTGATCAATTGTCTTGAACGCATTTAAAATCTCGCTAGATACATTCAATGCCAAGAGCGCAGTCAACACCAAGTACATGATGTTAATCATTTTCTGCCTTGGTTCTTTAGGTAACGACATTTACGCTATATTTTATTAAGTGAATTAAAATTGTTTGAGTCTAATAACTCCTATCTTATTTTCCTTGCATTGCATGGATCATCTTGCTATACACTTGATTCAATTGAGTCAAGTTATCAGCCAACTGTGTCATTTGCTCTTTTGTTCTTGCTGCTTCATTCACTGTTGAACTCATTGCAGTAGACATTTCTTTTAAACTACCATAAAAATGATTCATTTCCTCAATCGTCTTACTCATAGACAAAAACTGATTGTTCAAGTTTTTTAATCCTTCTGTTGAGCTATTGATGGTCCCTAAATTATTAGAGACATCTTGTACTGTTTTTTGAACACTATTTAAAGCATGAACTAATTCAGTTGCATCCACTTTTCCACCACCCATTGCACTACCGCCATGGTCTACTGGAGGAGGAGGTAAGAATGCATAAATTACAAATATCCCCGCCTCTGTCAACAATCCCACTATCAACGCCCAATCTGCCCAAGATAAGTGGATGATTTTAGCCAATGCTCCAAGGATTACAACAGCAGCACCTAAAGAGATGATGACGTTAACGATCTTATTTGTTTTTTCTGAAATTGTCTTTGCCATTAGGAAAATTTATAAAATTAAAAGTTTGTTGATTGTTTGAAATGCTCGGTTTAATTGACTCTTGGTGCCATTGAGAGCACACATCTAAATCCGATATAAGATTTTGCAGTGTCTTGGTATTCATAGTTGCGAGAACTCACTTGACAATTGTATGCAATGTCTTTCCAAGATCCACCTCTGATTACTTTTCTTTTCATCAATACAGGATCTGTGTCTTTTGCATTGTATTGCACATCTGGACTAAAGTCTCCAAAGAAATTATAGCTTCCTTCATAAAATACAGAACTTGTCCACTCAGCTACATTACCTGCCATGTCAAATAACCTGAAATCATTTTCAGTGTAGGCTTTCACTTTAGTCGTGTAGATATTATCGTTCTTCGCGTCTCCACCAAAATAATCCCCTCTTCCTGGTTTAAAATTGGCTAATAAACGTCCTTCTTTAGTTCTTGTATAAGGAGATCCCCATGGATACATCGCATTTGATTTTGAATTCCCTCTTGCAGCATACTCCCACTCAGCCTCTGTTGGTAATCGGTAGATGCCATCAATCTTTTGATCTGCTCTTCCTGGCTTACCAGCATAATAATCACTATTATTTGTTCTCCAATGGGTAAAAGCAACTGCTTGTTTCCAAGTCACACCCACCACTGGATATTCATTGTATGCCGCATGACTAAAATACAATCTTGTCAAAGGCTCATTGTAGGAATAAGAGAAATCTCGCATCCAAACCAATGTGTCTGGATAAACAGGTTGATTCACAGTAATTAAGTAATCTCCAAGAGATTGTTCTAGCCCCTTAGATGCTTTTGCAGCAGCTTTTAAATCAACAAAAGAATACTTGTAAATTAATTTGTTAGGGTCTATTTCTATTCTACCTTGAATACGGTTATCAGGACTTAGTAAAAGCTCATTTAGCTTTTCTAAAACTGCTCTACTATTTTGATTGATTCTTGCTGCTCTAGCCCAATCCACACGGATCGTATCTTCATTTTGGTTGATACCACCGCCATAAATTGCCAAATACTTCAAAGAATCAGCAACATACTTTACAAATCTTCTATACTGTTCGTTGGTCACCTCAGTTCTATCCATCCAAAAACCTTGAACAGATACTAATTTCTTACGATTGACCATCGAAAGGTCCATCTGCTCATCACTTGCCCCCATGTAGAATGAACCACTAGGGATGGATACTGTCAGAGGATCTAAACGCTTAGCACTGCTGTTGCGTTTCCCCTTTTTTGGTGGCGCAAATGCAATCACAGCGAGTGATAAAATCAAAATGCTCAAGGCCGCAATGGGGAAATTGATCCTTTTATTTTTTAAAAATGGTATCATATTGGTTTAGAACGATTTTTTTTACAAAAAATTACATTTTAGGGGGTAAAATTAGCAGATTGTTTTTATGCTATTTTATACCTGAATGTGTTGATTTTCACCTGTTTTAGAACCTGCAAATTAAGACTTTAGTTGTTAGATATTTGCTAAAATCAGGTCGATACGAGGCAATGGAGGAGAACAGGTCTTGTTTTTGCACATAAAGTACTGATTTTCAATGTTATTTTTATCTTTTAAGAGCGGAATCTGGTCATCTTTTGCCTGGCTCGTGATGCGAATAGCATGGGGCAAAAAGGGTGCGATCAAGGTCGGTAAGCTTTCTTGTACTGTTGGGCCCACTCCTACCAATTCGGTCATACCCGTAGCCATCTGATAAAAGCTTTGAGCCCAATAGCCAAAAGAGCCAGGATATTGGAGTAAGGATTTTCGCATAGAACCCATCATAGTTTCTGCGTGTAAAATCCATTTATTGAGGTCAAATACATGCCCTAAATAATATAAGCCTGAACAAATAAGTGCATTGCCACTCGGCTGAGCACCATCATAACTTTCTTTTTTTCTAATGATAATATCCTTTTGATAGGATGCGGTATAGTAAAAATAGAGCCCTTCCTCATCTATAAAATACTGCAACACATAGTCCATCCATTTTTTTGCTTTGTGCAAATAACTGGTATCCCCTGTGATTTCTTGTAATTGAATATATGCTTGAATCAAATTAGCATAGTCATCTAAAAATGCAGGCGCTTTTGGCATACCATTAGCGATACTATGGTAAAAATAATTTTCAACAGGGTTGAACATATTTGCTTCTACCCATTGTATACAATTAGTAGCGGCATCTTTATAAAGCACATTTCCTGTAGCAGCATAAATTTTACTGAAGCCAACGATACACATTGCATTCCAACCTAATAGTACTTTATGATCTAAGGATGGTCGAATCCTATTTGCGCGGACATTGAATAGTTTATTGATTTCATTTTGCCAAGCAGGTTCCCACTCCAGTTCTATCTCTTTTTGTGTCCAAAGAATATTGGTATGCTCCCAATTGCCATTTGGTGATACTTGATAATAAGCCACAAATGCATCAAACAAGACAGGGTCAATGATCGATTTTAGTTCGTCATATGACCAAGTATAAAACTTACCTTCTATGCCTTCTGAATCTGCATCTAAGGCAGCATAGTAGCCCCCCTCTCCATTGAATAATTCTCTTTGTAAAAAAGTGAATGTTGCTTGGATCACATTCAGGTAGATTGGTTTTTTTGTGATCTGATACGCTTCGGCTAGAATACCTAAAATCAATGCATTGTCGTACAACATTTTTTCAAAATGGGGCGCCTGCCACATGGCATCCACACTGTATCTTGAAAATCCACCACCAACATGATCATAAATTCCGCCCTGGATCATTTTATCAATGGATCTTATCGCATGTACGATAGAAGCCTGATCTTTATTTTGAAAATAGTTTCTTAACAAAACCTGTATGGAAAATGTTTGTGGAAATTTTGGTGCTACACCAAATCCACCCCATTGTGTATCTGCATTTTGCAATAGCCGCTGGGCAATCAATTGAAATTCTTCATTTGTAGCAACCGCTTCCGGAGCGTCTACTTGCTGTGCTTTGATATTGGTTTGTAAAAGATGTTGCGTTAAATGCGTAGCTTGTTCAACCAATTTTTCTCTATTGTTTTCAAAAGCGGCTTGCACTCCTTTTAATACATCCATCCAAGAAGCACGTCCTTGCATTGCCATTGGTGGAAAATAAGTGCCTCCATAAAATGGCTGTCCATTGGGTAATAAAAATATATTCAATGGCCATCCTCCAGATCCTGTCATAGCTTGAAGGGCATCCATATAAATATGGTCTACATCTGGACGTTCCTCTCGATCCACTTTAATATTGATGAAATGTGCATTCATGTATTCAGCTACTTGTTCATCCTCAAAACTTTCACGTTCCATCACATGGCACCAATGACAGGCCGCATAACCAATACTCAATAAAATGGGTTTGTCTGCTGCAATAGCAAAGGGGAATAAATCATTTGACCAAGGCTTCCATTGCACAGGATTGTGTGCATGTTGTAACAAATAAGGACTTGTCTCTTTGATTAAATCGTTGGTGAACTTTTTATTGGCACTCATAAGAGTGCAATTTAGTTTATTTCTTTTTAGATACTTGTGCTAAAAACTGATCAAGACCAGCAAACATACTTGATACTTGTGGACTAGGCACTTTGATGTGTAAACTCAAACCTGCATCCTCTATTGCTTTACAAGTATTTGAACCAAATGCAGCTAATGCAGTTCCGTTCTGCACAAAGTCAGGTTGATTGTCATATAAACTTTTTAGACCACTCGGAGTGAAGAGACAAATAATGTCAAATTGATGGTCTTTTAAAAGTGGTTTGATATCACTACTTACAGATCGATACATATAAGCTAAATCAAAAGTACAACCATGGTCTTTTAACCAATTAACTATTTCATTATCCTGTTGATTTTCGCTACACACATACAGAAACTTTTCGTTGGCTTTATGCTTGTTCAAAACATCAAATAATTTTTTATTGGTTCCATCAGCGCCAAAAAATACCTTACGCTTTCTGTACATGATAAATTTTTGCAAATACAAAGCTACGGATTCAGTAATGCAAAAATATTTTGTGTCTTGACTAATGTTGATCTTTAATTCATCGCATGTTCTAAAGAAATGATCAATGGCATTTTTACTAGTGAAAATAACAGCAGTGTAAGCAGCGATTTCAATTTTAGTTTTTCTAAATTCTTTCGCGCCTATTGGTTCTAATTCAATAAATGGTTTGAAAAACAAAGTCACATTGTACTTTCTTTCTAAATCAAAATAAGGTGATTTTTCACTTTCAGGCTTCGCTTGTGAAATAAGAATCTTTTTAATGGACTTAGTCGCAGTTGCCTTTTTTTCTCCACTCATTTCTTTTGCCATTTTACGCTTTCTACTTTAGTAAGTTCCTCCAAAATATTGCACTATAAATTTATATAGAATCAATATTGGTAGTATTTCGAAAGCACAAAGGTAAAGAAAAAAATGAAAGGACGAGATATGTAATTTATTCCTAACAGATGTTAACGAAAACAGGTACCTATATAGTATCAATAGGACCAATAATAAGCCAGCTCCAGCGATTGCATAGGGATGCAAATAAGGCTTAGCGAAAGCCAAAATCAATATAAAAGGAATCAGAAGTATCCCCAGTACCTTATTGATTAAAAAGACAACAAAAATATAGGTCTGAACCAGGTCATTCGTGTTAAACACAAAGCCTGCAATTGTTAAACAAATGTATTTGCCAATATACAATCCCAAGAAAAATAGACACATGTACAAATAACCTTCCCAGAAGTTGATGGGTAGCAAATGTCCGTTAAATATGATCAATGTAGTCATCAAAGAAAAGCTCATTACAAAACTAATGTTCATAATTAAAGAGGCCATACTATTTTGTAAAAGCTGCTCCCTATTTTGCATCATCCTTAACGACGATTGACTAAATTGACTAAATAATTTTGGGATATACTGAGGAAAAATATTGATAATAAACCCATACAAAAACAACAAAGCAATAATGGAATAGAAAAGTAAATCCTTGTCTGGTAAAGAAAACTTTTGTTCAATTTTATACAATACATCTCCCGCATTTGCCAAGGTAGATTTTCGATTGTACAATTGATACGCATTCTTTTTTTGCGCATAGAAATTTCGATACAATTGTAGCACATTAAAACTACTATCTTTTGGATCTCTTGGAATAGATTGCAAATACCATGCATCCGCTTGAATAAATGTTTTTGGCACAATTGGCACATATCGGATCCACAAAGTGTCCTTAACTAGTAAACTATCTTGCGCCATTGCACTTGTATCAATAGCAACCAATCCAGTATCCTTTTGATTTGCTTGCTTCACAAGGGTAAAGCTGGACAATACAAAAAGTCCAATGAAGGCAAAGGAAAATTTCTTTAGTTGGGCTAACATCTGTTGCAAAAATAAGTATACTAATGCAGAATTAAAGAACAATGCCTAGCTTTGTTGGTAATTCTACTTATGGCAGGTATCTATCTTCATATTCCTTTTTGTAAAAAAGCTTGTCACTACTGCAATTTTCACTTTTCTACACAGACAACACATATACAAGCTTTTGTAGATGCCCTTATTCAAGAAATAGCCCTCCAGAAAAGCTATTTAAATGAGCCCATTAAGACAATTTACTTTGGTGGAGGCACTCCATCCTTGCTTAATGAGCTTCAGTTAAAAGCAATTGTAGAAGCCATTTATTCCCATTTTGATGTAGCCAATTCCATTGAATGCACTTTAGAAGCCAACCCAGACGACATGAACCCTGGTAAATTGGTAGCGTGGAAGCAATTAGGTTTCAATCGCTTAAGTATTGGCATTCAAAGTTTCCAAGCACCTGCATTGACATGGATGAATCGCGCACATACTGTTGAACAATCACATGCAGCAATTGATATGGCAAAAAAAGCCGGAATACACAATTTGAGCATAGATTTGATTTATGGCACACCTACGCTAAGTGACGAGGCTTTAATGGCGGATTTAGATTGGATAAAAAAATACGAGATTGGCCACGTTTCTTGTTATGCTTTAACTGTAGAAGACAAGACTGCCTTGAAGAAGCTTATTGAGCGTGCTCAAATAGAAGATGTAGATCCAGAAAAACAAGCAAGACATTTTGAGATCGTTTGTTCTACATTAGAGGCAATGGGCATGGAGCATTATGAAATTTCGAATTTTGCAAAACCGGGTTTTAGGAGTCAACACAATAGTCATTATTGGTCTGGCCAAACCTATCTTGGATTAGGCCCTTCCGCTCATTCATTCAATACTGTTTCTAGACAATGGAATATTGCAAACAATGCATTGTATATTCAGAGTTTATCCAACAAACAATTGAATTTCGAAATCGAATTTTTAACAGATGCAGATCGCTATAACGAATACATGATGACCAGCTTAAGGCGCATGGAAGGATTTGATCTTGATTTAATTCAATCTAAATTTGGAGCTAAGTATTGTACACATAGCATCGATATCTTAGAAACCATGCGTTCAAAAAACTTTTTTCAACAAGACGGAAATTGTTACACTTTAAGAAATGAAGCAAAATTTTTAGCTGATGGTATTGCTTCGGATTTTTTTATACTAGAATCTGCTCAATCTTCTTAAATGTGGCGTTAGGTTCTGCCCCTTCCCATAATATTTGATAGACTGCATCCATAATTGGCAGATTGACTTTCAAAGTTTGATTCATGGTATGAATACACTTGCTAGCATTGTATCCTTCGGCCACCATGTTCAGCTCTAATTCCGCTGCTCTAACAGAATAGCCTTTTCCAATCATGTTTCCAAAAGTCCTATTTCTACTATGTAAAGAATAACATGTAACCAATAAGTCGCCTAAATAAACAGAAGCATTGTGGTTGATGGAACTACAAGTAGTGCCTTCTTTATCCATAATTTCTTTTAATAGCAATTGCATTTCTCCAGCACAGTTAGCAATAAACACACTCAAAAAATTATCTCCATATTCCAACCCATGTGCAATACCAGCACCTAATGCATAGATATTTTTAGCCACCCCTGCATACTGCACCCCTAATACATCATTGTTCACTATGGTATTAATATACTCCGATTTAAAATAACTAGCAATGGCAGTTGTTTCGTCTTCGTCAATTCCAGAAAAAGTCAAATAAGATAATTGTTCCGCAGCAACTTCCTCTGCGTGACTTGGTCCTAATAAAGTGAAGTAAGATGCAATTGGGAAATTGAATTTTTGCGCAAGGTATTGGTTCAATAAAATATTGTGAACAGGCAATACTCCTTTCACTGCAGAGATGATTGACTTTCCTTTAAGGTCTTCTGTATCTAAGGATGCCAAGGTAGATTCGATATGAATAGAAGGAACGGCAACGATAATGATATCCGACTGTGCAACCACCCATTTGATATCCGTAGAGAAACTGATTTTTTGTACATCAAAATAGGCGTTTCTTAAGTAATGTGGATTGTGCTTTCGCTTTACAAAATAATCAATATTAGCTTGCTGCCTCACCCACCAAGTTATTTGGTTGCCATTATCTGTTACGATCTTAGCAATAGCTGTAGCCCAACTACCACTTCCAATAATACCAATTCGCTTTTGTTCCATTGCACAAACATATGAAATTCATAAAAAAGGGGCGCATTTTTTATATGCGCCCCTTTTAAGGGTAGATTTTATACTATTGTCCCTATTTTTTCTCTTCAAATAACTTTTCTTTCGTTACTACTTTCACTAAAGATCCATCTTTTAATGTTTTACTAACAATGCTATAAGGCCCTGTTACCACTTGGTCACCCACCTTTAAGCCAGATATTTCGATAAAGTTTAAATCTTGAATATCCGTTTTAACTTTGACCATTTTAACCTTATTGTCTTTTTGCAACACAAACACCACTTCATTTAACTCTTCCTCTTTTTTAGACTCATTTTCAGATCCATTATTAGACTTATTAGAGACTTTGGTGTCTTTTCCTTGGCCATCACTATCTCTTGTTGTTACCGCATTCAATGGAACTGAAATGACATTTACTTTAGACTTAGTTTGAATATCTGCACTTGCAGTCATTCCTGGTCTAAATGGAAATATTGCATTTTCTTTAATTAAGTCTGCATAGCTATCTGTTAACAAACGGATATGCACTTTGTAATTTGCTACTTCAGCTGCTGCACTGATTCCTGAAGCTGCAGTGATTGGATTGGCAATCTTATAGACAATACCTTTGAATTTTCTATTGTTATATGCATCCACTTCTACCAAAGCCGTATCGCCCAACTTCACTTTAGTGATGTCGTTCTCACCCACATCCACTCTCACTTCAATGCTCTTCATATCTGCCACACGCATCATTTCGGTACCAGCCATTTGCGCAGTTCCAACTACACGCTCACCTTTCTTTACATTCATCAAACTAATGATACCATCCATTGGTGATACAATGGTAGTTCTAGCTAAGTCTTTTTCTGCTCTAGCCAATTGCGCTTTCACACCTTGAACTTGAGCTTCTCCACTTTTGATAGACTCTTTAGCTGCATTGTAACTTGATTCTGCCGCACGGTAAGTTTGTTCAACCTGCTCGTATTCTGCTCTAGAAACAATTTTATCCGCGAATAATTTTTTATATCGCTCATATGCAGCTTTCGCATTTTCGTAGCCATTCTTTAAACCACTTAAACTTGCTTTTACATTTTCATATTGCGCTTTCACTTGGTTCACAGAAGCAGTTACTTGGTCTCTTTGAGATGAGTAGATATCAGCATAGATTTTAGCCAAAATCTGTCCCTTAGTTACTTTTGCACCTTCTTCTACAAACAAGCTAACAATCTCACCAGAAATATCTGGGCTTACTTTAACTTCAATTTCAGGGTACACTTTTCCACTTGCATTTACTGACTCAGTGATTGTTCTTAGTTCTACTTTTTCAACTGTAACCTCTGTGCCTTGTTCTTTTCCAATGACACCTGCTTTTTTAAGTCCTACTAGTAATACAACTAGTGCGACAAAACCTACAATACTCCAAATGATTTTCTTATTCATTTTATTTATTTTACGATGCGATTAAAAGATTAAAGAGAAAGTGATTCTCCTTTATAAAACTCAAGTAATTTGATTCTAAATACATACTCATACTGAGCTGATTTATAATTTACTTTAGCCTTTAAAAAATTATTCTGATTGTTTAACAATTCGATCGTTCCTAATAGTCCTAATTCATAACGCTTAGTTGCAAAACTATACGCTTTCTCTGCAGATGTAACTGCCTTTTGAGTGGCATTCAACTTATTAAACGCTACTACTGCATTGGTATACGCAGCATAAATATCTTGCTTTAACTTTCTTTGCGTATTTTCTTGTTGCAAACTAGCAGATTGGTAATTTAACTTAGACTGCTGATAAGCCGTTTTGGATTGATTGGCATTGAAGATTGGAATTGACAATTGGAATCCAAAGTTCTGTCCAAAGTTATTATCCAATTGCTTTCCCCATCCCTTCCATATATTACTAAAATCTCTATTACTTGTAATGGTATTGTATATAGGACTTTGTACATAATACTTAGCAGATCCAACAGTCACAAATGGACTTGTTGGTGAAATATTGCTAAATCCAGCGGACTCAACACCACTGATGTACTTGAAAGAATTAGAAAAATTCGAACTCAAAGAATAGCCGAAGCTTAAAGTAGGGAAAAATCCTGCTTTAGCTACCAAACGATTTTTTTCAGCCGCCTTTAATCTAAGATTTGCCGCTTTGATATTCGGTAAATTTTGTTCCGCAACACCAAACACATAGTCGGGTTGTAAGTCTGCAAAACCTTGTAATTTAATTTTATCTACCGGTTGCACATACACATCAAATGCCTCCGCTGCATCTAAATTCAATAATGCCTTTAAACTTAATTTACTTTGCTCTACATTGGAGATAGCAGTAATATAATTACTACTGTCATTAGCCAATTGTGTTTCCAATTCTAATAAGTTGATCTCAGGCAACAAACCCACTTCTACACGCTTCTTTGTAGCAGCTAATTGTTCTGTAGTTTGTGCAATTTGAATTTTTGCAATTTCAGATTGTTCGATGGTAGACAACACTTGTAAATAAAATGTAGCCACATTTAATGAGATATCATTAGATGCAGTTTGAAGATCAGCGATACTTGCCAACCAGCTATAATTACTTGCAGCTGCTGTATTTCCTAATCTGTTATTATTGTACAACTGTACGCCTCCATTCACTCCAAAGTTATTGTACAAAAATTGCGTTGTAGTGAACGCGTTTGTAACAGGATCAATTGAACGTCCTAGACGCATTCCCAAGCCAGAAGACCCACTCATGGTAGGTAATTGATTAGATTTTGCTTGATCTGCTTGTAATTTGGCCAACCTAGCTTGAATGTCTGCTTGCTGAACCGAAATATTGTGCTTGATAGCATATTCCACACAGGTTCTTAAATCCCATTGTTTTGGGGTTTGAGCCGTCAAAGACATAGTCAACACTAGAAAAATAAACGAAAAAATGTATTTCATTGGTGGTATTGATAATTATAAATTCCTATTATACAATACAAAAGTAATGTAAACCTTAAGAGTTGTCTAATTTTTAGACAAACGGACTTCAAATTGGCTGAACAGCTATGGGTGGGTATAAAAGGCTTAGTTCTCCTTTATGAGGTCTTTTTGTAGTAGAATAATCGGTACAATACCAATACGATTGCTACTAGGATGACCGCCGTCAGCGCTGCATAAGGCTTATCTATCACAACTGCCACTGCCACAAAAGCGTATGAAAGCACAAAAAGGACACAAAAAAGAGGGGTCCATCGCTTTAATCCTCCTGTTACTGAGGCATCCCCCTGATTTTTTCTCCTTAAAATAAGTAGGGTCGCTGCAGAAGTACTCATCCCTAAACAATCTAAGAAAATACTAAAACTCAACACATCGTCTACCCCTTTTCCAAAAAAGGTGATTAAAATAGTGGTGATAGCAAATACGGTCAATCCCGGAACCAACGCATCTGTTTTAGGATGCTTTTTTTGAAACACAGCAGGTAATACCTTATCCTCACTCATCGCAAACATCACCCTTGGATTGCTCATTAAAATAACATTCACATAAGCCAATACACTTAAGACCATCGCAAAGTCGAAAACTTTAGCTCCCAATTTCCCAAACCATGCTTCAAATAAAAGTGACCCAATCGCATTGGCGTTTTTAATGTTATCGAATCCAATTACTTTTACATAGGTATAATTGATTGCTAAATATAAAAATAACACCAACAAAATGCCAATCACAATCCCTCTTTGCATCGTCTTTGCAGAACTTACTTCTGCTCCAAAATTGATTGTTTGTTGATATCCTCCGTAGGTAAAAAATACAGCCACCAAACTTACCATCAATAACAATACTCCATTGGTGCCATCATACACATATACTTTGCCTTCATTGAAACCATGAGGCGCCACACTAACTCCTTTAAATAATGAGGTAATCAATAAAAGGATTAAACTAATTTTCACCACCATCAATACATTCTGCGTTCTACTACTTGTTTTTAATCCTAGTAAATTAACGATGTAAAATAGTCCAACCGAAAAAGAGGCGACACCTATATTGAATAAGGTTCCTGAAGGTCGACCAAATAATAAATCACTCACATAGTCCGCCCCAATTAAGGCCACAACAGCTAAAGAGGCAGCATTGCTAATTAAGATCAATACATTAATAGTAAAACCGACACCAGGGTGATAACAATGTGCAAAAACTTTATAGTAACCACCCATCACTGGCAATCTTTGGCCAATTTCTGCATAGGTTAAAGCACCAAACAAAGCAATGATGCCACCGATGATCCAAGCACTAAAAAAAATGAGTGGTGTGCCAGACTTAGCGGCAATAGTTGCAGGTGTTTTGAAAATACCCATTCCTATCACTAAGCTCACGACGATCATGGTTAGGCTAAAAAAATTAATACTTTGTTTTGCTTTTGTACTCATAGGAAATGGCTTTAACACTTTTCTTAAATATAAATGTAGCAAACTTATTGGGAGTTTTCAACAATGGGTTAATAATTAAATCCATCCACTCTTTCAAAAGAGAATAAGTTTGTCTCTGATTAGGTTCATGTAAATGATTAAAAGGGAATCCCGTTAAAACCGGGAGCTATTCCCGTAGCTGTATGTTCGATGCAAAAGCATTAAGTCAAATCCACTGAAGCAATTCGGGAAGGATGACTTTGAGAAGAACGAGCCAGAAGACCTGCCTGATTAAAAGAAACCAACAGCTTTCGGGTAAAAAGCAAGGATTTGTAAAAGAATTCTCTTTATCAGGAAGCTCATTGTTCACTCAAAAAACAAAACAATGAGCAAAAAAATTATGACGCTCTCGGTGTGCCTTATCGCCACCATGTCCAACCTCTTTGGACAACAAAAAGACTCCACTAAGACAACCCAATTGGAGGATGTGATTGTGACTGCCAATAAAATTGAGCAGAAACAAAATGGAACAAGTAAAGTGATCACCCTAATTACTGCTGCACAAATTCAACAAAATGCTGGAAGAACCATTGCACAAGTGTTGAATGAACAAGCTGGATTAAGTTTGCCAGGAACTTTAAGCAATTTAGGAACTGTGCCAAGTATTTATATGCGTGGAGCAGCTTCTGGAAGAACATTAATTTTATTAGATGGTGCACCAGTTGGAGACCCTTCCATGATTAGCAATGAATTTGATTTGAATTTAGTGCCATTGAATCAAGTGGAGCGTATTGAAATCTTGAAAGGTGCACAAAGTACACTCTATGGCTCTGACGCGATTGGTGGAGTCATCAACATCATTACAAAATCAAAAGGAGTGCCGTTTGTGACAGGCGCATTAAGCTATGGTAGCTATGGTACCAAACAAGGCAACCTTCAGTTCAATAGTAACATCAATAAGTTGAATTATACCATTGGATTTGAAAATCAAAATGCAGATGGATTCTCCTCTGCAAAAGATATCACCAATAAAGCCAACTTTGATAAGGATGGGTATCAGAACAATAGCTTTTTTGTGAAAGCTAAATACCAGATTGATTCACTTTGGAACTTGCAGGTATCCAGCAGAAAAACTGCTTACAAATCTGCAATTGACTATGGTGGATTCCGAGATGATAAAGACAACGAATTCAAAAATGCAACCACAATGAGCGGACTTGTATTGCAATATAAAAAAGCTAAAACAACTTTTCAAGTTCAATACCAATTCACCACACAAGACAGAACTTATTTGAATGATAGTACAGATAGAACTTACTTGATTTACGAAAACAATCAATATGCCGGAAAGACGCATTTTGCAGATGCCTTTTTATCTACGCCAATACATAAAAACATTCAGTGGATTGTTGGTACAGATTTTAGATACGGATCTTATAACCAAACCTATGCATCCATTAGTCAATGGGGACCATATAACGATGCTTTTAAAGATACTTTTCAATTTCAGAATGCATTGTACACATCGGTTTTAATCAATGACAATGCAAAAAAATGGTTGATAGAATTAGGAGGAAGATACAATCACCACAATCGCTTTGGCAACAACCAAACATTCACATTGAACCCTTCATATGCATTAACTGATCAGGTTCGTTTGATAGCAAGTATTTCCACCGGATTCAAAGCACCTTCACTTTATCAAATCAGCTATAACGACCAATTAAAAGCTGAAACCTCATTTAATACAGAGTTGGGTGTTTCGTTCAGAAAAGGACCCGTTTTTGCAAGAGCAGTGTATTATAATCGTAACATAAAAAATGGCATTGATTATAATTATATTGATTATAACTTTTTCAATTTTATCCAACAAAAAGTCCATGGATTAGAAATTGAGATACAACATCCCATCAATGAAAAGCATCAGTTTTCGGCGAACTATACCTTAATGAATGGACAAGAAACCAATCAAAATAGAATCACCACCACCGATACAATTACCTATAATTATTTATTAAAGCGTCCAAAACACAGCTTAAATCTTCAATGGCATTATACCATCAATAAAAAATGGGATGCTAGCCTAACAGGAAGATTTATTAGCGAACGTAAGGACGTAGGCGGGTATGCCACTCCAGATGTGACATTAGGCTATTATACATTGCTTAATGCCGCTATTCAATACAAATGGAGCAATCGTATAATCTTATTCGCGAATGGTCAAAATCTACTGAATGACAATTTCAGTGAAATCAGTGGTTACAATGCCATTGGAAGGATGATGCAATTTGGGATACGTTTGAATTAGATTTTAATGGGTTAGTAAATTTAAAAAAGCTTTGTATCTTCATACAAAGCTTTTTTTATGGTATTCAAATTAGACGAACTCCTTACAATTGTCTTTACTTTATTCGCCGTAATTGATATCGTGGGTTCTATCCCATTATTGATTTCGATGAAAGAAAAAGTAGGGGTGATTAAATCCTTTAAAGTGACACTCATCTCTGGTGGACTGATGATCTTATTTTTGTTTTTAGGAAAACCCTTTTTACAAATATTAGGATTGGATGTAAAATCTTTTGCAGTTGGTGGATCAATTGTGATTTTTCTTTTGGGACTTGAGATGGTATTAGGACATGAAATATTTAAAGGAGATAAAAATGAACATGCCGGTGCGGTAGTACCCATCGCCTTCCCTATCATTGCTGGAAGTGGGACCTTAACTACAATCATGTCCCTAAAAGCTAATTTTGATGAAGCTTATATTGCAGCAGGTATCATTATCAATTTAGTGATTATCTATATTGTATTAAAATCACTCAACTTTATTGAACGTATGCTTGGCCCAGGAGGCCTTTTAGCTGTTCGTAAATTCTTTGGTGTTATCTTATTGGCCATTGCTGTCAAGATCTTCTCAAGCAATATCGCAGCATTAAAAAAGTAATATTAATTACTGATTTAATACTTATGACTTACTTATAAAAAAAGAGGCAGCCTTTTGGACTGCCTCTTTTTATTTTAAACAAGATGAAAAAACTAGAAACTAAACTTAGCTTGAAGTACATAATTTCTGCCTAGCGCAGAAATCCCACTAGCAAAATATCGATAATTTAAGTCGGCTATGTTTTCAATTTGAAAACTTAAACTTATCTTTTTATTCGCTTGATAGCTTGTGTTGATATTCCAGATCTGCCAACCCGGCATACCATCCTTAGTGGCGTAAATTTCATTGTCTTCGCCATTCAAATTGTAATCCTCAATATGCTTCCATCCATTGAACACAGTGAATAATTCAGCAGAAAATTGCTTTACATCATGCTTTAACCCAATCCTGCCATAGGTTGGGGGGATATGGTCTAAAGGCATTTCTAGTGCACCATTATTATACCTGCCCTTGGTGTAAGTATACGTTGCCGCCAAAATAGTGTTAGGCGTTAAATGCGCTGATCCATTGATATTAAAGCCATATACAACCGCCTTCGCTTTATTTTGTGTAGCATATACATCACTCACTATACCTTGATACAAAATTGAACTTGCATTATTCCATTTGAATTGATCTACCACCAATGCATTTTTAAACCAGGTATAAAAAAGGGAAGCGCCAATACTATAGGTGGAAGTTGTTTTAGATACATTCAATTCTGCGTTATAAGTATACTCTGGTTTTAGATCCTTATTTGGCACTACTACATATCCAGTCCTAGTATCAAATACTTTAGTTAAATCATCCACATTGGGCGCTCTAAATCCACTGCTTAGCCCAAAAGCAACCCTTAATCCATCTGCACCATTGTAAGCCATACCTAAGTTGCCAGTTACTGCAGTATTATTTTGTTTGGCATCCGTAAATGGAAAATGCATTAGTGCTGTGTCTTTAAAGTTAGCATTCAATTGCACATTGTTCAAACGTATGCCGCTATTCAATACCCAATTGCCTGCCAAAAACTGAGTATGTTGCGCATAAATTGCATGATTGGCCATGTTAGTTGGTCCATCGCTATACCTTGTGGTAATTGCAGTTTGCAAATTGGTTGCGATATTATTTCGATAAGCTGTGGAGCCCACTTTATTATAATAAGACTCCATACCAAGATGCAGTTCGCTTGATTTTCCAACATGTAATAGATCCATGTTTAAGCCGACTAAATCAACCGCTTCAAACCTGTAATCCTTATTGTTTGATTTAAACTTTCTACTTATCCTACTCTCTTCCAAATGCTGGTAGTTGACATTAGCAGTGAACTCCTGAAAATAGCCACTCAATTGTTCTTTAGTCAATTTATACCCAACCATATTTCGAACCTGAGGTCCATAATACCACTCTGCATATACAGGCATACCTCTATTCGTTTCGGTTAAACGATCGTAACGATTGATATTAGAAGAATTAGAGATTTGCACATTCAATAAATGGGTGGTATGCTCATTAGGTCGATACAATACTTTCTGTAATAAATCAGTTTGATTGTATCCGCTTAACTTTTGACTATTGACTGATGCACTATTGTCTTTAATAACATCAGTGTTATTTTCTCTAGCGACATAAAAAAATCTTTTACCAAAATCTGGATAGGCCGACAATCTCTTATTTCCTTGACGCATATCTCCAAAACTACTTTTAGTAAAAGATGTCAGATAAGCCCATTTGTTGTTGGCAATATTAAAGTCAATATGCTGACGATGTTCATTTTGACCATTGCCATACCTATAAATTACATTTCCATTGGCTTTCCAAGGTGCTTTTTTTGACGCAAGATTAGATTTAAAAAGCTGGGGCTGTTTCGTAAATAAATTAACTACCCCACCCAATGCATCACTACCATATAAAGTGGAACTTGGGCCATAATTAATTTCTACACGATCCAAAATTAGATTATCCACCGTGATGATATTTTGCAAATGACCCGCCCTAAAAATAGCACTATTCATACGCACACCATCTACCATCAATAAAACCCTACTAGCTTCAAATCCTCTCACCACTGGGCTTCCGCCTCCTGCTTGACTTTTTTGAACAAATACTTGACCCGAAGCAGTCAAAATATCTGCTGTATTGGCTTGCTGCTGAAGCAATACTTTATCGGTTAAGGCAACCACCCTTTGTACAATATTTTTTGAAAGCGTCGGAAACTTATTGGCATAGATCACTACATCTTGTAAGGGTTTACTTGTAGTATCAGATTGTGCCATTAAGTTCAACGTCATACAAAAAATAATTAGTACGCTTAATATTAAACGCATTATAATTATTTTAAAATGAAACTGAATCGCCTATCATTTGAAAAAATGACATAATGATAGGTCTGTCTTATGAATTAGACAGCTTCTGGCGGGTGTAAAATCTCTCCTGTATAGCTACTCGAAATTGGTGTAGCATAGAATGAATATGTATTGATTACCAAGCTGGCATCAATAACCTGATGCTTACTTAATTGGATAGATTCATATACTGAGTAAGTCGGATTCAATTTGATCTTGGAATCCTTAGCTTTCGAATTAGAGGTGGAGGAAGCATCTAACTCTTTGCTCAAATGATGTGCTTTGTTTTGATTGGCAACAATTGCTGCTTCTTCTTCATCGGATGCAGCAATAATCTCCCAACCAGCTGGCGTCTTAGTAATAGAAACAATATCATAGAACATCCCTTTGTAGCTAAATTCACGACCCTTTTCTTCCCAATGATATCCCTTGGGTAAAATGGATTTATCTTTCACTACAAATTTTATTTGATCCTCTTTTCTACCCTTTTTTGAATCGTCGTTTTCGGCTTTGATTTCATTCAATTTCCCCGCATCAATCATGGCAAAGCGTTCCTGCTCATGTACTTTTTCTTGAAGCCAATAAAAATAACTTAAACTACTTGTAGATAATAACAAAGCAGCAAAACAGAATATGGCAATGGCTTTTTTCAATAAACCTAAGGTACGGAAAAAACAACAATTTAATATTCATCTACCTTACCCAATACCAAATGATACCAGGATTTGGACTTGTAGATGTTCCGCCAGATGCATCTGAAAGCCAGGGAGAAGGTGTATAATATTGATTATTTGAAACCATTGTACCCCACCAGTTTCCTGATCCCGTTGACAAAGTGATATAGCCAGTTCCGGAACCTGTTGTACTACTATACCATGGCATTCTTTGTGAAATTCCATTGTTTGCTGTGTTGTAGTTCCAGTTACCAAATTTAGTATTTATCGTTACGTCCGTTTGAGTATTGTCTGTTTTTACAAAACTATAATTCCCATTTGCAGTCCAAATTCCACCAAAATTTCCTCGAGTATTTGCATCAATCATATATTGAAACCCACTTGCACTTCTTTTAATATAATCAGCCCAGCCTATGATTGAATAACTTACAGTTCCGGTGCTTGTAACATCAGAAGTAGTTGAAAAAGGAATTTCGGTATTGTAAGCAATTGCATTTGCATAAGTCCATACAGAGTTAGATGAATTTTTCAAAATTAAAGTCCATCCACCGTTGTCTGTCGTCATATCTGCATAAATTTTAAATGGCGCACCTACATTAATGTTTGCATTTTTAATCCAATAAAAACCATCGGTTGAATTGGGGTAATCTTGTTTAATTTGATATGCACTAGTGGATGCAGTATTGGGACTTAGTCCATCTTTTTCTGCATAAAATCTTGATTTATTGGCATTGAAATTATTCGTAATTTCTTGTTGCGTCAATTCACGAATATATACTTTAAAATTAGCTACATTCATATTCATCCTCCAATTAAGATCGTTACGCCAACTTGAAATTCTACCTGCACCTGCATTAAAATTGGCATTCAATGTATTAAAATTGCCATAGATCTGACTCATTGATTGTTGCTCTCCATTAACATAAATTTTATTATTAGACTTAGCGTTAGTATTCATGACAAACACCAGGTGCCTCCATCCGCCAACAATACCCAAATAATCTGCCCTGGCACTAGTCATTCCATATAAATCTCCTGCCGAAGTATTGTATCCTATATTACCACCACTCGTCCAAACATCATATAAACCAAATCCAAAATACATTCCAGTTGGCGAAGTCAATGAATTAGTCTTTACCCACATTTCCACCGTCACCACATTTGTGCTTCCAATATTTGCTGAAAAATCTGCATAGCTTGTAGTGCCATTAAATACAATGGATCCACCATTAGCTGAATTAAAAGAGGTATTTGTTAATGTAACGTTAGATCCATTTCCGGATAAGTCATTCCAAGTAGTAGATCCACTACCACTATAACTTGATGTATTGCCCGCATCTAGATGTAAAACCAACCCTGAATTAGAAATACATGTAATTGAAACACTACCATCACCAGTTGTATTGAATGTTCCGTATGAATTAATGTCTGTAATTGATTTCGAAGAACCACCACCACCGCCGCCATTTGCAGCACCTCCTCCTGCTCCACCACCACCACCATAAAATCCAGCACCACCGCCACCCGCACCTTGCCAAATGGTACCAATACCGCCAGCACCACCATTCATCCCATTACCATCCCCACCATGTTGTGCAGGCGCATTATCAAATGCATACCCACCCACACCAGCAGCTGTAGTAGATGCACCATAACCAAATTGATATCTTGATGAAACAAGATATCCAGTAGCACCTTGCCCATTTGCAGCCGAACCAGTATTCGAATTTAAAGCTGTGCCTCCATTGTAATTTATTGTACCCCCAGTTCCACTTCCACCTCCACCACCTCCAGCAACCACTAATGCATTTGCAGTAGCAGGTGAACTAGAAGTAAACACACCAGACAAACCACCGCCTGCACCACCAAAGCCTGTTCCACTATTATCATTACCTCCATATCCTGCAAAACCATATTTCGCAATTGCAGATTGTCCGGGGAATCCTCCAACTACGATGTATAATATTTGCCCTGGAGTAACATTTAATGTTGTAGTTATATTCGCACCTGCACCACCCGGTTGACCTCCACCTCCCGTTCCACCTTTAGCACCAATAGCATTTACCTGAATAGTGGTAACTCTATTGGGTACGATAAATTGTTGAATCGCTCCAGTGTATGAAAAAGTCTGTGTATTAATATTAATTGGTTTTCTTAAAGCAAGATTGCGCGCTACAATTTGTGCACTTATGTTCATCTTGAAAGAAAGAAATAATAATATGAAAATGAATTTACGCATACTTAAAAAATACTATCTCCCATTACAAATCCAGTTGTAGCTGTATTCATTACTAATCCAATGACACTATTCGTTGCTCTTGTTGTTAATCCGTTTGACGAATTCAATGTTACACTTGATCCAGCCAAAGTGATTGTACCAGCTCCCCCTTGTATTATCTGACAACTAAATCCAATAGGCAATGTATTTGGAACTGTAACAGTAATTGCGGATGAAGATGTGATTAAAAAAACTTTGTTATTATCTGTAGCGGCCAATGTAAATCCAGTGCTTTTTGTATTATCTATAATTAAACCATTTGAAATTTGAATCCAAGATGTTCCATTCCAATAATAATATCCTGGAACAACATTGTTAGGTGTATTTGTTGTGGTAGCTGTATTATAAACCAGCAAACCTGCAGCAGTAGCAAGCGCTGTTGTACCTGATAAACCTGTTAAAGGCGCAAATACGTTAGTTGCAGTTAGAGCAACTCTTGGAGGCAAAAAACCTTTGTCGGCTGATGTTACATCCAGCTTCGCAGATGCGTTGGGCGTGGTTGTACCAATGCCTGTTTGTGCATTAACAATTGAATAGGTCAACATGAATAAAATTGTTAAAATATTTTTATAACCCATATTTATGTTTTGTTGCATTATAATTTTGAAAAACTTCGTCTGCTGAAATCGAACGATTATAGATTTGAATTGACCCAATGTAACCATTAAAACCTACAGCACCGCCACTCCTTGCATCGCCTAACCACAAAGCCGATTGCGTATAATTTGTTCTGCCTGCATTGTTAATAACAGAACCATCAGCAGCTCCATTGATATACATTTGAAGATTACCGCTAGAAATAGTAAACCCAATATAATACCAAGTATTCGTTGACATAGCCGTTAATCCAAACATATTACTTTTACTGGTGGTATATAAATGTTGATAGTATAAACTACCATTAGGATAAATGTCATAATGAAAATCACTATACCCTCCAGTATTAACATCTTGAAACCATTTTGTTAAAAAAATATTCCAACCATACCTTAATGTACTTGCTTTTAGCCAAATAAATACACTTATATCCCCTATTGGAAAGTTAGCAGGCGTTTTACCAAAATCAATGTAATCTTGGTCTCCATCTGCATAAAAAATGCCAGCATTACTTGTATTGTAATTCATATTATTACCCATAGCACCTGTTGCATTTCCTTTTAAATCTGATACAGCAGTCCCGTACTTTGGATAAGTATACCAATTGCCTGGATCTACAGAAAAAACAAGGCCATTTGGAACAGCCTCCTCTCCAGATAATTCTTCAATATCTTGATACCAAATTGAACCATTTGATTCAGAAGGTTTTTTCCAAAATAATTGCATGACTTCTCCCCCTCCTCCTTCCTGCATCCTCGCTCTAAATGTATATTTCTTACCTGCTATTAATGAAATGGTTCCAGTATGTGTACCTATAGAAAAATTTCCGTGAGGACCATAATGATTGACTACGTTTTGATCATTAATGAATAAATCTACTGCATCATCACCTTCAATTGAAAAAGTATAAGTGCCTGTTTGCTTTGGGATAAAATATCCTGAAACTACAATTGTAAAACCATCTCCATTAAATCCAGTATAAGGTGCCTGATTTCCTAAAGCATTTTTCAAATCCGTTTGACTGAAAAAATTAATTAAGTTCGCAGCATAGCTAGAAGATGAATTTAAATTTCCAGTATTACTTGTTAAAGCTACATATCCAGCAAGTCTAAAGTTTGCCCCATTTGCAAAATTTGTTTCAAATTCAGCTGCATTAGCCGGGAAAGCAGAAGTTGAAGTACTGTACAAGCGATAATACAGAGACTTGTTGCCCTTTGGACGATTGCTTTCTAGCGTAGGATAATAACTTGGCATTATTTGAGCAAACGAACTATGCATTAATAATAAAGGAATAAGATGTAAAAATATTTTTCTCATTATTAATTACTCATTTCTCCTGAGACAATATAAACGCCCCCAACGTATAAAATAGTTGCAATAGCAAACTGTCCTGCTGTTTTTGTAAAGCTATTTCTGTTACTATATGTTCCTCCAAATGTTATTTGTCCAGTAGATGCTTGCAAAACCATACAATTAAATCCTTCGGGCAAATTACCTGCTGACGGTAGTGTAAAAGTAGCAGCTGTGGTTCCAGTATAGCGTAAAATCATTCCATTATCACTTACAGCAATATTTCTACCGGTATTTTCTGTACTCACATTGGAAACAAATCCACTCAATTTTGAAGAAGCGGTATTACCTCCTGTTAAATTTCCACTTATTGCTACATCGCCTGTAACATCTAAGGCTTTTGTAGGAGCAGAATTCTTAATACCTACATTTCCGTTTTCTAAAATATTAATCCCATTCGTCTCGGTTGCTCCACTAAATAAGCGCAGTCTTGCATTAGCGGATGTGGTTCCATATTGATCAATCGTCCAATCGGCAAGACTTCCGGTTAAAGATTTTTTGATAGTAATTTGTCCTCCCTCATTAATAGTTCCTGTTGGAAATAAAGATATTTCTCCAGGTATCGTTCCTGTAGCATTTCCTACAGTCAAAGTTGTTGATGGTGAAGTAGTACCAATACCCACCATGCCACCGTTAGGATTTAAGTACAAATTATAATTTATACTATAGTCATCTTTTTTTCTTGCTTGTATCCATGTACCGAAATTACTTGTCGAACTCATTAAACCGATATCAAGCAAATGAGTTACACTAGTACCGCTTAATCTAAAATGTCCGTTTTTAAGATTATTACCGGAAGTTAAAGGATCTGCAGTTGTTGTTTCAATTTGAAACTTATTTACAGGCGTGGTAGTACCAATACCAGTTTGAGCAAATACCTTATTGATAAATAAGGTATTAACTAATATAAATAATATTTTAAAAACTTTATTTTCCATATCTAGTCTTTGTTGCATTATAATTGACTAAAATTTCAGATTCAGACAATGCACGATTGTATATTTGAACCAATGGAATACTTGCATTTGCATAATAGCCTCCACTTGACCACATAGGAGCTCGTGAATAACCAATATAATATGGATTATTGGTGGTATTAATAGAACTAGATAATGGAAATGGCTTTGAACTTAATGTACTCCAAGTGCTAGTCCAGTAATAAACAGAACTTGCAAATGTTCCATCAAAACAAATTCTTACACTTGTATTGCTATTGTCATAAGTGTATGCTATAAAATGCCAGTTTCCATCAAAAATTTTTGTACTTGGAATTGGATAAAATAAATCATTACCCCAAAAAGCAAGGTAAACACCTCCGGTATTTACAGGAGGATAAGAATTAGCAGCACCTATTGTATTGGTATATCCAAGTGCAAGTTGCTCGGCTTGGCCATCAATATTAAATGAACCTTTATCAAGTAAAATAGTATTTTGATTGGCCGTTGATTTATACCAAACCATTACAGTTCTTGAATTATTTCCACTCGTTGAAGGAATAGCAACTCCATTGATATAATTATTAGTTCCATTAAAAGTAAAATACCCTTTATTAGGTAAATTATAGGTAGGGGAGTTGACTAGAGTTCCGTTATATCCGTTTCCTGAAAGGTCAGTCCAAGTTGCTCCAGTGCCTTTATAAGAATTTAAATTGCCCGCATCTAAATTTAGAACTAGTCCATCTGGTATTATATTATTAGACTTAATAATTAAACCCATACGCATCGTAATATGATTTGTCCAACCATTTGTAGTTGGCATTAATTTTACGTATTTAGCATATACAACATTTGGGAATAATGTGGTTACCGCATCAGTTGAGTTTGTGTTTAATGTGACACCCGTTAACACCCTAGTCCAACTGGTCCCATCTAAACTTACATCCACATTTGCTGCACTCACCCATTGTCCACCATTCAAGGCTCTTCCTTGTGTTATAATTCCAGTAATATAAGCAGGGACATCATAGTTTAATATCAAGTATTGGTTTACATCATTTGCACCTGCAGACCATCCTTGTGGCGAATTTAACCAAGGAGTTAAATGATACCCAGTTGTAGTAGTAGGATAAGGAGCATTTGCATAAAATACATCCCCAGCCCAATTACTTGAACTTGTCCAATAAGTTGGATTTGTGTTAGTGGATGGACTATGAACAAAAGTATTTAGGGTATTATTAGAGCCTGGCGTCCACTTGCTTGTTGCGGCAGTAAAAACAATTTTCCCCGTTCCTGATAAAATAAGTTTATTTGTATTTAAAGTTGTGCTTGCATTTAGATTGACAGTATGGTCATTGTTTACTTGTAAGCCCCCAAACGCATTGACATAATTTGAAGTGTTGGTAGCATTTAAAATAGTTGCATTACTTAATGTAAAAGCGAAATCATTATTATGTACCACAAACGATGAATACACCCCACTATAATCAGAACCTGCTGGGAAGTCGGCACTAATTTCAACAATATAACCACTTACACCAGATGTATTTGTTGCGGATAAATCATTCCAACAAGTTCCTCCATTCCATTTAGCTACTGCATAATCTTCTGAGTGATTCGCTCCATTCGGTTCGCCAGAACACCAGTTATTATATTGTCCACTAATGTTTCCTGTAGTAGGGCCATTTTGAGTTTTTATGATAGTGCCCAATTCTGGTCCGGCATCTAATATCCAAGTACCATCCGTTGTAGTAGCAGCATCTGTAATGGCAATCCAAATATTACTACCTGATATATTATTATTAATGAAATCTTGTTCAGACTGGGAAGTAATAGTTACCAAATACCCTGTCTTTCCTTTAAAAGAATTTCCAGATGCTCCAGATTTGGCATTCGCATAGGTAATAGTAGCGCTAGAAACGTATTTGTAAAAATGCTTATTGATAGGATTGTAAACATAGCTAGCATCATAACTAGAAATTTCCACATTGATTCTAACTGCTGTTTTTATGCTACCCATAGACACTGTCATGGCAGCAAGTGCATTGTTGATATTATCCCTTGTGCCATAAAATACAACACTAGTGATGCTAGTCCAAGAAGCATAACCTGTATTAAGCGTAAGCCCTGTGTTAGTAGGAAAAGAAATGGTCGCCCCACTTTGATAATCTAAACTCACACTCACTAAAATGGATGAAGTATTATCAGCCCATGTAATTACAAAATTACCTGCATCCACATTTGTCGCGTTCGCTTCTATAGTTAAAGGAGTAGGCGCAGTTATACTTTGGGCAAAAGAAGTTGATCCAAATAATAAAAAAAAGAAAGTAAATAATTTTTTCATTTTTTACTTATTTCTGATTTTAATCAAATTTTTAACTTTGCTATTTAAACTATCAATTTGCTTTTGTTGTTCTTTAATAGCTTCTACTAATAAAGCAACTAGTTTATCATATTTAACAGATCGATATTCTTCTTGTGTTTTATCCTTAGTTACAATTTCTGGAACTACCTTTTCTACTTCTTGAGCAATAAATCCTAATTCATCCTGCGCACCAAACTCTTTTTCAGGGAAAGCATTTTGATTCCAATTAAAATAAACTCCTCTTAATGCTTTAATCTTATCTAATGCATTCGCCACAGGACGTATATTGGTTTTAAACCGAATATCGGAAGTACCAGATACAGAGTTTGCTGTAATATCCCCATTCACATAAAGCTTTGTACTAGGCGATGTAGTGCCAATACCAACATTACCGCCATTGGGATTAATTAATAAATTATAATTAGTTCCGTATGCTCCTTTATCTCTTGCTTGTATCCAAGAATAAGTACTTGTACTACTTAATCCAAAATCCAATACATGCGTTCCAACTGTTGCACCTAATCTTAGATTGCCATTGGCTGCTGCTCCAGTTGAAGCAGGATCAGCCTTAACTGCAAAAATATCCAATTTATTAACTGGCGCAGTAGTACCAATACCAGTCTGTGCACTGGCTTTAACCAATACACAACTAACGAATAGGATGAGTACTACTTTTTTCATTTTATTAATTTATACTGACTAGAACAATGCTCTGAAAATATACCAGTTGGTACCATCAGAAACTAATTTCATCCAGTTGTTGGAAGGTTCAATACCCAATGCAGCACCAGTTGATGTTAAAGTAGAATTATCCTGAATCAAATAACCTCCTGCAGAGGCAATACTTACAGATACACTCGCCACATTTTTGATAGTAATCTCTCTGCCCGCGCCAAGTGTAACTGCACTTGGAATAGTAATCGTTTGTGATGCAATTGAACCTGTGAAAATGATATACGAAGCAGTTGAAGTTGCGTTACCAGTAGCACTCATTGTAGTCACCGACCCTCCTGTATTTTGCCAGGTTGCTCCACCTGTTGCATCAGATGTTAGAACCTTACCTGCAGCGGCACCTGTTGTTATTGCAACAGTACTTGTGAAAGTCGCTGCTCCTGCAACAGTAGTTGCACCACCTAATCTAGTGGTACCAGAAACGTCCAATGTTGCGGTTGGCGAGGATGTTCCAATACCTACATTGCCCGCATTGGTTATTCTCATTCTTTCATTAAAGAATGGTGTTGTACTTTTACCTGTACTTAGAATAATAGATTTAGTCTGACTAGCATTCGCAATGTGCATATCCTGACCACTTCCAATATAAGTGACATCATTCGCTGCTCCAATATTATAAGTTGCTGGAAAATTAAATAAACTATTATTAATACCCATCCAAGCAAAGCCCGAAGTTTCAGTCCCATTATCCGCAGTAGCTGCATATCCACTTTGAGCTTTAATTCCAGTACTTCTGTTTTTAACATTCATTTGAAAGAAATCATCTATACTTCCTGTCAAATTTAATCCAGTGACATTCGTAGTTGTACCTGCATCCACGTCAAATTTAGTTGTGGGCGAATTTGTACCTATGCCAACATTACCAGCGTTGGTAATCCTTAACGCTTCTGTTCCTCCATTGTTCCCAACTTGAAAAATATGATCTGCACCGGTTGCGCCTACTCCACTAGTTGTTTTATAGGTTATTGACTGTGTTGAACTTGACCCACCAGTAATTGTAGGAGCTACTAAACTTGAAACTGAGGTTGCCCCTGCATTAACAGTTGTTAATGTTGAATTGCCAGTTGCTGTTAATGAAGTAAGAGTTGTTAATCCAGTTACGTTCACTGTAGAAGAAAATGTGGATGCGCCAGCAGCTAAAGTAGAACTTAAACTTAATGAAGTTCCTGTAGCAGCACCAATAATAGGTGTAGTTAAAGTTGGACTTGTAGCAAAAACCAACAAACCAGAACCAGTTTCATCCGTCATTGAGTTTAATAAATTTAAACTAGTTGGAGTTGCTAAAAAACTAGCAATTCCAGTTCCTAAGCCACTAACTCCAGTTGCAATTGGCAAGCCTGTTGCATTGGTCAAAGTTGCTGCCGTTGGTGTACCAAGACTTGGAGTTACTAAGACAGGACTTGTAGATAATACAACGCTTCCACTTCCAGTTGCACTGGTCACACCAGTTCCTCCATTTGCAACAGCAATTGTTGTTGCACTCCAAACACCTGTAGTAATTGTACCCACTCTTGTTAAGCTAGAATTAACCACATTACTAGCTAATGTAGTTCCTGTCAATGTATTTGCATCTGCAGTAATTGTGATATCCGTACTACCATCAAATGCAATACCATTGATATTTTTAGTGGCTGCTAATTTTGTAGCAGTACTTGCATTTCCAGTTAAGGCACCAGTGAAATTAGTAGAAGTCACTGTACTTAATCCTGCCAAAGTTGAAGTGGTAGCTCCTAAAGCAACATTGGTTGATCCAATTGTTATAGCACTATTTGCTAATTTATTATTAGCGATTGCAGTTCCACTCCAAACACCCGTTGTAATCGTACCCACAGTTGTCAAGCTAGAAGTCACTACATTACTAGCTAGTGTTGTGCCTGTTAAAGTATTTGCATCTGCTGCAATGGTAATATTTGATGTACCATCAAAAGAAACACCATTGATGGTTCTTGCTGTTGTTAATTTATTAGCTGTGCTTGCTGTACCACTTAATGTTCCAGTAATTGTTCCTGCTGTAAAGTTGCCACTTGCGTCTCTTGCCACAATCGCACTAGCAGTATTCGCATCCGTTGCAGTCGTTGCACTATTGCTTACTTTACCCGAAGTACTGATAGTTGCCAAATCTGCATCAGTAATACTTCCTACATAAGTAAATGTTCCACTTCCTACATTTTTTAAATAACCGGCTGAATTAGATAAACTTCCAATATTTGTTAAATTAGCATAAGGTGCTTGATAATCCGTTCCTGCAACAGCAGCACTCACTACACCAGTTCCATTAGCTTTCATTATTCCAGTTACAGTTCCTGCTCCTCCTACATTTGATCCAATGACTGAACCACTCCAAGTTCCACTTGTGATTGTACCAACACTTGTTAAACTAGAAGCAGTAACAGTTGATTTCAAAGTAGTACCTGATAAAGTTCCTGCATCAGCTATAATACTTGCAGTTCCTGCTGTTGTTAATCTACCTTTAGAATCTACTGTAAATGTTGGAATCGCTGTAGATGATCCATAGGATCCTGCAGTAACAGTGGTATTTGTTAAAGTTGCAGTGCCTGTAACATTTGAAGTGCCGTCAAATGAGCCACTTGTATATGTAATATCTCCTGTTGTTGAAATAGTTCTTCCTGCAGCAAGTGCAGTTGCAGTTGATGCATTACCTGTTAAAGCACCCGTGAAATTTGTAGAAGTCACTGTACTTAATCCTGCCAAAGTTGAAGTGGTAGCTCCTAAAGCAACATTGGTTGATCCAATTGTTATAGCACTATTTGCTAATTTATTATTAGCGATTGCAGTTCCACTCCAAACACCCGTTGTAATCGTACCCACAGTTGTCAAGCTAGAAGTCACTACATTACTAGCTAGTGTTGTGCCTGTTAAAGTATTTGCATCTGCTGCAATGGTAATATTTGATGTACCATCAAAAGAAACACCATTGATGGTTCTTGCTGTTGTTAATTTATTAGCTGTGCTTGCTGTACCACTTAATGTTCCAGTAATTGTTCCTGCTGTAAAGTTGCCACTTGCGTCTCTTGCCACAATCGCACTTGCAGTATTCGCATCGGTTGCAGTTGTTGCACTATTGCTTACTTTACCTGAAGTACTGATAGTTGCTAGTTTTGTATCTGCAATTGCAGCCGAAGCATCAATGTCCGTATTTGAAATCGATCCTGTTAAATTTAATTTTGAATAAGCTATTGCTGCTCCAGATGCCACATCGCTATTTTTTATTGCACCTGCTAAATTTAATTTAGCATATTCCACTGCAGTACCACTCCAAACACCCGTTGTAATGGTACCCACACTTGTTAAACTAGAAGCAGTTACAGTTGATTTCAAAGTAGTACCTGATAAAGTGCCTGCATCAGCTATAATACTTGCAGTACCTGCTGCTGTTAATCTACCTTTAGAATCTACTGTAAATGTTGGAATCACTGTAGATGATCCATAAGCACCTGCAGTTACAGCAGTATTTGCTAAAGTAGTAGCAAAAGTACCTGAACCTGCGCCCGTCACATCACCTGTTAAAGTTGTTGTAGCGTTACCAGCCATAACGTCTGTACCAATGACTAATCCTAAATTTATTCTTGCAGCTGATGCAGAGGTTGCACCGGTACCACCTTTAGTTAATGGAATTGTTGTTCCACTCCAGGTTGCTCCAGTTATATTTCCTGTTACATCCAAGTTTCCTGTGATTGATGCATTACCCGTGAATTTGGAAGTACCATCCACTTCTAATTTATAACCATTGTCTATAAAATTGCCGCCAGTTTGTATTGTTATATTACCACTAGGCCACATTCTTGTAGACTCCACATTATAATTTGGATAGAATGAAATATACTTATTACTAGCATCTGTTTGAATTTTTGCCCCATTATTTGCTCCATATCCAAGTATTAAATCTTGGAACATAAAAGTTTTATTTTGAGCAGTCAAACTTCCTACTGTTGTAATATTTGAAGTTCCAGCCCATGTACTCAAAGCAGTATTTTCAACATTATTCAATCCTAAATTAGTTTTTGCCCCAATTACTGTTGTAGACCCTGTACCACCGTTGGCTATAGCAATGGCAGTTCCACTCCACACACCTGTTGAAATAGTACCAACAGTCGTTAATGAACTAGATCCCGCTAATGGAGATGCACCAATAGTATTGTAAGAAACTGTTTTTGCAACAGATCCATCAAATGTCGCACCTGCTGTTGCTCCAGTTCCACTCGCATCCATTGTCAAGGCATTGGCTGCTGCAGAAGCAATTGTAATATTTGCAGAACCATCAAAAGAAACACCATTGATAGTTCTAGCTGTTGTTAATTTATTAGCTGTACTTGCTGTACCACTTAATGTTCCAGTAATTGTTCCTGCTGTAAAGTTGCCACTTGCGTCTCTTGCCACAATCGCACTTGCAGTATTCGCATCGGTTGCAGTTGTTGCACTATTGCTTACTTTACCTGAAGTACTGATAGTTGCTAGTTTTGTATCTGCAATTGCAGCCGAAGCATCAATGTCCGTATTTGAAATCGATCCTGTTAAATTTAATTTTGAATAAGCAATTGCCGCCCCAGATGCGATATCGCTATTTTTAATTGCACCGGCTAAATTTAATTTAGCATACTCCACTGCTGTTCCACTCCACACACCACTTGTAATGGTACCTACGCTTGTCAAGCTAGAATTCAACACATTACTTGCTAGCGTTGTGCCCGTTAAGGTATTTGCATCTGCAGCGATTGTAATATCTGCACTACCATCAAATGCAACACCATTGATATTTCTAGCTGTTGTTAATTTATTAGCTGTGCTTGCTGTACCACTTAATGTTCCAGTAATTGTTCCTGCTGTAAAGTTGCCA
>JAOASM010000037.1 GCA_030158665.1 Sediminibacterium sp.
GGAGGTAGATTGAGCAGGTAAATTACTTAATTATTTAGGTATCAACAACTCATGCATACAGTTGTGTAAAACTATCTGTAATTGCTGCCTTTTAGCCCCCCGAAAATGACTATTTTTAAGACCTATTAATATTCCAAATTATGCATCAAAAATCTGTGTTTAAAACCATTTTGTGGGTAAGTTTATTTATCCTCCCATTTTCTCTGTTTGCTCAAGTGCTTAGTCCAGAACAATTTCTGGGGTATAAAGTAGGTACACGCTTTACTAGACACCATCAAATTGTCAGTTATTTTAATGCGATTGCTTCAGCAAAATCAGATATGGTTAAATTGATTCCTTATGGTAAAACCAATGAAGGAAGAGATTTAATGGTTGCCGCAATTGGCACACCTGAAAATATTAAAAATTTAGAGCAAATCAGAAAGCACAATCTTGGTCTAGTTCAAGGTTCGGTACAAGACTTGAATCAGCCTGGTATTGTTTGGTTAAGTTATAATGTACATGGAAATGAGCCAGCTTCTTCTGAAGCAGCGATGTTGACCTTGTTTGCTTTAGTAGATCCAGCAAATAATGAAACAAAAAATTGGTTAAAAAATACGGTTGTAATGATCGATCCATGTATCAATCCGGATGGACGTGATCGTTATGTCAACTGGTATAACAATGCAGTTGGAACAACTTACAATACAGATCCTGCAGCTAGAGAACATATGGAGCCATGGCCAGCAGGTAGAACCAATCATTACAATTTTGATTTAAATAGAGATTGGGCTTGGCAAACGCAAGTTGAAACACAGCAAAGAATTCCATTGTATCAAAGTTGGTATCCACAAGTGCATGTAGATTTTCATGAACAGGGGTACAACGAGCCATATTATTTTGCACCAGCTGCAGAACCATTACATGATGTGTTAACGCCTTGGCAAAAATCTTTCCAAGACCAAATTGGGAAAAATCATGCAAAATATTTTGACCAAAACAATTGGTTATTCTTTACTAAAGAAAGATTCGATCTTTTGTATCCATCTTATGGTGATACCTACCCAATGTACAATGGTGCAATCGGTATGACCTATGAGCAAGGAGGGATTAGTGCAGGCTTAGGGGTGGTAGATGATAGCTATGATACGGTTACTTTGGTGGCTAGAGCGACACATCATTTTACAACAAGTTTGTCCACTATAGAAATTAGCGCTGCGAATAGAACACCATTGTTGGAAAACTTTAAAAAATATTTTGACAATAGCCGTCAAGGCACAGTTTCGGATTTCAAGACTTTTATCATGACTGCAAAAAATCCGAATCAATTAGAAGCATTAGCAAGTTTGTTAAAAAAGAACAATATTGAATTTGGGACATTAAAAAATGCAGAAACAAAGTTTAAAGCTTTTGATTATTATACAAAAAAAGAAGCTGATTTTGTGAACGAGGGGTACACTTTGGTAGTGAATGTAAATCAGGCGCATAGCGTTTTAGCTAGAGTATTGTTAGAGCCAATCACGCAAGTAAATGATTCTAACACCTATGACATCACTGCATGGGCATTGCCTTATGCTTACGGTGTACATGGTTATGCCACAAAGCAAATGATGTCAATTGAACCTGGATTTAAAGTCAACCCGCCAGCTATTGCAACAAGTGCATATGGTTATATTATTCCTTATCATTCATTTGCAACAGGAAAAGCATTGGCTCAGTTACTTAAAAATAATGTGAAAGTACGTTATGCAGAAAAGGCGTTCACCATGAACGGTAGAAATTATGAGGCAGGTACATTGGTGGTACTTAAGACAAGCAATCAAGCGAATTGGAGTGATATCACTCAGTCGGTTTGTAGCAATTTAAATATTGAAGCAGTAGCAGTTAATACTGGATATGCAGAGAAAGGGGCTGATTTTGGTTCTCCTGATATAGCCATCATTAACCATGCGCCAAGAGTAGCAATGTTCACTGGTGATCAAATAGTTGCTTTGTCTGCAGGAGAAGTTTGGAGCTTTTTTGAACAGCAATTAAACTATCCTATTACACAATTAACTTATGCGCAATTGAATAGAATTGATTTAGATAAATATGATGTATTGATTGCTCCAGATGGTCAATATCGTGACTTAAATTCAAAAGCAATTACGGACAAGCTTCAAGCATTTATTAGAAAAGGAGGCGTGTTAATTGCGCTTGAAAATGCAGCAAGTACATTAGCTGCAAATGCTGACTGGGGCATTCGTATCAAGGAAACTGCTAAAGAAGAAAAAGCATCAGTACAACAACTATTGAAATATGCTGATAGAGAAAAAGAATCATTGAAGAGTTCTATCCCTGGGGCAATTTATAAAACCTATATGGATGAAACACATCCTTTAGGATTTGGCACCAATGGGCTTTATTTTAGTCTAAAACAAGATAGAGTATTGTATGAACCATCTAATAGTGCATGGAATGTAGGTAGCTTTAAAAAAGATAGTTATATCACAGGTTTTGCTGGTGTGAAAGCAAAAGCTGCATTAGAGGAAGGTGTATTGTTGGGAGTAAAACAATTTGGAGCTGGTAAGATCATCTATATGGCGGACGATCCAATTTTCAGAAATTTCTGGGAAGGTGGAAAGCTCATTTTAACCAACGCAGTTTTTTTACACGGTAAATAATTTTGTCTAATTTATTTTTTGAGCTATGAAGAAAGTTCCTTTGTTTTTATTGAGTATGATTTGTTTTGTGCCATTCCTTTTTGGACAAAAAAATAGTGCAGAAATTTTTACTCAATTAAAACAAATGGAAGTTCTAGGAAGTGTCCTATATATTGCTGCTCATCCTGATGACGAGAACAATGCCTTCCTCCCTTATTTGACTAAAGAACGACATTATCGCACCGCCTATTTAAGTTTAACAAGGGGAGATGGCGGACAGAATTTAATTGGTAAAGAGCAGGGAGTAGAACTGGGATTGATTAGAACCCAGGAATTATTGTCTGCAAGAATGCAAGATGGTGCTGAGCAATATTTTACAACTGCATATGAATTTGGGTTTAGCAAATCTGCGAAAGAAGCTCTAGCAATTTGGGATCATCAAAAAGTCTTGAGTGATGTTGTTTGGGTGATCCGTAAATTTCAACCAGATGTCATTATTACTAGATTCCCTGGTGATGCCAGAGCGGGACATGGACACCATGCTGCATCTTCCATTATTGCACAAGAGGCCTATTTAGCAGCCGCTGATCCAACTCAGTTTCCGGAACAATTTAAATATGGTGTACAGCCTTGGAAAGCAAAACGTATTTTATGGAACACCTTTAATTTTGGCACTGTCAACACTACAAACGACAATCAACTTAAATTAGAAGTGGGTGGATATAATCCAGTACTTGGTAAAAGTTATGGGGAGATTGGTGCAGAAGCAAGGACGATGCATAAAAGCCAAGGAGAAGGAAGGCCGAGAAGAAGGGGATCTTATTTTGAGTTTTTTCAACACCTAAAGGGAGACACGGCAAAGTTGGATATCATGGATGGTGTAGTGACCAATTGGTCAAGACTAAATGCCCCAAAAATTCAAACTAAAATCCAGCAAATTATAAGTGCCTTCAAAGTCGATCAACCTGCTACAATAGTTCCAGGTTTAGTTGAATTGTATCAACAAGTAAATCGGTTACCTCAAAGTCATTGGAGGGAATACCAACTCAATCTTATTCAATCTGCAATAGAGTCTGCTGCTGGCTTATTGGTAGAAGCAACCACCACCAAACAACAAGTAACTCCTGAGTCAGATCTTACCATTCAAGTATTGGTCAATCAAAGAGCGAATCTGCCTTCAAGTTTGGGTAAAATAGAATTGTTATCCAACCAAGTTTCAATCATTGACACCCTAGTTCAATCAAATTTATTATCCAATCAGAATCAGCAATTTACTTTTTCTTTTAAAGTACCTGCTTCTCAACCTATTTCACAGCCATATTGGTTAGTGAACCCAAAGACCGAAGGGATGTTCGTTGTGCAAGATCAAACTATGATTGGAAAAGCAGAAAACGAACCAGCTTTTTCTGTTTTATTCAAATACACAATTGCTGGGCAGCCATTTGAAAAACGCTATCCTGTTCAATATAAATATTTGGATTTAACAAAGGGAGAAGTGTATCAACCGATAGTGGTTTTGCCTAAAAAAGAAGTAGCACCAGTAAAATCGGTTGTCTTAGTGCCTACATCAAGTACTGCTCCATCACCAAAGTTTGATGAAGGGATCTTTCATAAGACAATTCAATATGATCATATACCTGCTCAAACTTATTTTCAACAAGCAAGTATTCAGGTGGTGAAAGTGGATATCAAAAAGCAAGGTCAAAAAGTGGGGTATATTGATGGTGCAGGGGATGCTATTCCAGAAGCATTAGAACAATTGGGTTATGATGTAGTGTATCTTAAAGAGTCGGACTTAAACCCAGCTCATTTAAACGGATTAGATGCAATAGTAGTGGGTATTCGTGCTTTTAATATGTACTCTTACTTATCGGACAAGCAAGCAATTTTAAATGACTACATCGCTCATGGAGGGAATTTGATTGTACAATATATTAAAAGCAATCAAGTGGGAACTCAAAACATTAAAATGGGGCCTTATCCTTTTACTGTTAATTCAGGTAAGCGTGTGACGGAGGAGCATGCCAATGTCACATTTGTTTTACCAAATCATACAGTATTGAATTTCCCAAATAAAATCACTTCAACAGACTTCGACAACTGGGTTCAGGAAAGAAGTACTTATCAGGCCGAAAATATAGATCCTCATTTTCAATTGCCTTTACAAATGAGTGATGCTGGTGAAGCACCAAGTCAGGGAAGTTTATTGATTGCACCTTTTGGAAAAGGGAATTTTGCTTATGTAAGTTTAGCTTTATTTAGACAATTACCTGCAGGTAATCCTGGTGCCTATAAATTATTTGCCAATTTATTATCGCTTCCAAAAAATCAATAAGTCATGAAGCAACGTAGAAAAATTAGTTTCTTTATGCTATTGGTGATTGGCCTTGGCATTGGTTGGATGCTCAAAAATGTAAAGGTCGGACTGATTGTAGGCATCGTAATGGGATTACTCCTCACTAGCTTTGTTAATCCATCCAAATCGAGTGGCAAGCGCAAAAGCGATTAAGCCTAATCCAGTTACAATCAATCCGCTCAGCATCATTTTTGGCCCAGTAGAATAAAAAATGGCAGCCCAAATTAGGATAGCTATGAACAAAGGGATAGGGAAGAAGGGCATTTTCCATGGGAAAAATCCAGTTCCTTTTCTTTTGTATAAAATCAATAAGCCAATTGCTTGACCAATAAATTGAATCATGATTCGCATGGCTAATATACCATCAATCACTTCCTTTAATCTAAAGAGCAAACTAAATACAAATGCAATACCACCTAATACCAATAAGGAACGATGCGGGAAATGCAGTTTAGGATGTAGTTGAGCGAAAAATGAAAAGAATGATTTATCCTGAGCAGCAGCATAAGGAATTCTGCTATAACCAAGTGTGGCTGAGAAAACAGAAGCAAAGGCAACCATTAAAATGAGTACAGTGGCAATCGCGCCTGCATTTTGTCCGTATAAGGTTTTGATATAATCACTCACTACAAATTTGCTATTTACGATGGTGTCAAATGGCAATACACTTGCTACACTTACATTCATCGCCAAGTATAAAATGGAGATACCAGTGATAGAAATGAACATACTTCTAGGTATATTCTTGGTTGGATTTTTAATTTCAGCACCTAAATGACAAACATTGTAGTAGCCTAAATAACTATAGACTGTTTTTACACTAGCAAAACCAAGTGCTGCTATAAGTCCGTATTCTATTTTTAGTCCATCATTGATGTGTAAGATGGGTTCCATGAAATTACCATGTGCTATTCCACCAAAGATGATCCACAAAAGAGTGGTGATCACGCCCACCCATAAAAGGACTGATATCCTACCAATGGATTCAATATTTCGATACAGTAAACTAATGACTAAAATAACGACAGCTCCACTGACTAATTTCTCTTGTATAAAACTTAAATGAAAAAAGAAATTTGCATATTGGGAGAAGCCAATAGCAGCTGATGCAATCACCAATGGTGCTTGAATCATCGTTTGCCAAACAAATAAAAAGCTCATTAATTTACCCCATTTCCCTCCGTAACCTTCTTTTAAAAAATGGAAACTTCCACCCGCTTTAGGAAGCGCAGCGCCCAGTTGGCTCCAAACCATTGCGTCAACATAGGATAAGATAGCACCGGCTATCCAAGCGTATAAAAAATAAGGGCCGCCCATGATCTGTGCTACAACACTCAATACAACAAAGGGGCCAATGCCTACCATATCAATCATATTGATGGCAGTTGCATGTAAAAGACTTAATTTGCGGTCTAATTTAGGATTCATCTTAGCAACAAGATAATAAAAAAA
>JAOASM010000038.1 GCA_030158665.1 Sediminibacterium sp.
TATGGGACAGAAAATTAAAGTTGCCAATCCAGTCGTTGAATTGGATGGAGATGAAATGACAAGAATCATTTGGAAATTCATTAAGGATAAATTGATTTTACCTTATTTAGAATTAGATATTAAATATTATGATTTAGGTATGGAGTACCGTGATCAAACAAATGATCAAGTTACAATTGATGCTGCAAATGCAATTAAGCAATATGGTGTTGGTATCAAATGTGCTACCATTACTCCTGATGAGCAAAGAGTAGAAGAGTTTAAGTTAAAGCAAATGTGGAAGAGCCCTAATGGAACAATCCGTAATATCTTAGATGGTACGGTATTTCGTGAGCCAATCGTTTGTTCAAATGTACCACGTTTAGTACCCAACTGGACAGCACCCATCTGTATTGGACGTCATGCATTTGGTGATCAATACCGTGCAACAGATTTTGTTACAAAAGGAAAAGGAAAGTTAACTGTAAAGTTTGAAGGTGAAGATGGTACTGTACAAGAATTTGAAGTATTTAATTTCAAAGGTGATGGCGTTGCAATGGCTATGTACAATACAGATGAGAGTATTTATGGATTTGCAAGAGCTTGTTTCAATCAGGCTTTAGCAAAAAAATGGCCTTTGTACTTATCTACAAAAAACACCATTTTAAAAAAATACGATGGTCGTTTCAAAGACATTTTTGAAGACGTTTACCAAACTGAGTTCAAAGCTAAATATGCAGAAGCTGGTATTACATATGAGCATCGTTTAATTGATGACATGGTTGCTAGTGCTTTAAAATGGAACGGTAATTTTGTATGGGCTTGTAAGAACTATGATGGGGATGTTCAATCTGATACTGTAGCGCAAGGTTTTGGATCATTGGGTTTAATGACTTCTACTTTAATTACACCTGATGGTAAAGTAATGGAAGCTGAAGCAGCACATGGTACTGTGACTCGTCACTTCCGTGAGCACCAAAAAGGAAACAGAACATCTACTAATCCAATTGCATCTATTTTTGCATGGACAAGAGGGTTAGAATTCAGAGGTCAATTGGATAATAACCAAGAATTGATTCGTTTCTCTAAAGCATTAGAGGAAGTTTGTGTTGAAACTGTTGAGTCTGGAATTATGACCAAAGATTTAGCAGTATGTGTACACGGCAATAAAGTAAAACATGGTGAACACTATGTATACACAGAAGAATTCTTGGATGCATTAGATGCAAACCTTCAAAAGAAGCTTGCGTAATTTTTCAGAGAGACTTTTAAAGTAGCTCTGTTCGATAATAAAAAAGCCACTCAATTTGGACTGAACCCCTAAAGTTGGACAAAGTTAATAATTAAGTTTTAAAGTGATGA
>JAOASM010000039.1 GCA_030158665.1 Sediminibacterium sp.
CTTATTTATTTACTTCTGAGAGTGTTTCTGAAGGACATCCAGACAAAGTAGCGGATCAGATTTCTGACGCATTAATTGATAACTTTTTAGCTTTTGACCCTCAGTCAAAAGTGGCTTGTGAGACTTTAGTAACAACTGGTCAAGTGGTATTGGCAGGTGAAGTAAAATCTAAAGCATATTTAGATGTACAAGAAATTGCGCGTGGTGTAATACGTAAGATCGGATACACTAAGAGTGAGTATATGTTTGAAGCAAATAGCTGTGGTATCTTATCTGCTATTCACGAACAATCTGCAGACATCAATCAAGGTGTAGACAGAAAGAAAAAGGAAGAGCAAGGTGCTGGAGACCAAGGGATGATGTTTGGTTATGCAAGTAACGAAACAGAAGATCTTATGCCATTGGCTTTAGACTTAGCGCATAAGATTTTAATTGAATTGGCTGCATTAAGAAGAGAGAACAAAGCAATCAAATATTTACGTCCTGATGCTAAATCTCAGGTGACTTTAGAATACAATGACAAGAACGAGCCAGTAAGAATTGACGCGATCGTTGTATCTACGCAACACGATGATTTTGATAAAGAAGGCAAGATGTTGGAGAAGATCAAAAAAGACATCATTGAAATCTTGATCCCAAGAGTTAAATCTAAGTACAAGAAGTACGCTAAATTATTCAATAAGGATATTAAGTATCATATCAATCCAACTGGAAAGTTTGTAATTGGTGGACCACATGGTGACACTGGTTTGACTGGCCGTAAGATTATCGTAGATACTTATGGTGGTAAAGGAGCGCATGGTGGTGGTGCTTTCTCTGGAAAAGATCCAAGTAAAGTAGACCGCTCTGCTGCTTATGCAACACGTCATATCGCGAAGAACTTAGTAGCTGCTGGTGTGGCTTCTGAAGTATTGGTTCAAGTATCTTATGCCATTGGTGTGGCTAAGCCAACATCTATTAACGTAAATACTTACGGTACTGCTAAAGTAAAATTAACAGATGGTCAAATTGGTAAGATCGTTGAAGGTATCTTCGATATGCGTCCTTACTTTATTGAGCAAAGATTAAAGTTAAGAACACCAATGTATAGTGAGACTGCTGCTTATGGCCACATGGGTCGTAAGAACGAAGTTGTTACTAAGACATTTACTACTCCAGATGGTAAATCAAAGACCATGAAAGTGGAATTGTTTACTTGGGAGAAATTAGATTATGTTGCCAAGGTTAAAAAAGCCTTTGGTTTAAAATAAATCATCCATTGAATTTAAATCCCGTCTCGACACAAATTGGGACGGGATTTTTATTTTAATCCATAACTTTGACCTATGCAGGAAAGAAACAATAGACCAGAACGATCAGATAGATCCGGAAGGCCAGTGAGAAAATTCAATGGACAAAGAAGATTCAGTCCAAGGCCCAGTTTTACAACTGAACGAAAATTCATTATTGGCCGTCAGCCATTAATTGAATCATTGGAATCTGGAGCCAATATTGAAAAAATTTTACTGCAAAAAAATGCACAAGGCGAAGGGTTGGACGAGATAAAGCAATTTGCAAAAACACATACCATTCCTGTTCAGTTTGTGCCCATTGAGAAATTGAATGGTATGACAAAAGCGAATCACCAAGGTGTATTGGCTTTTATTTCTAATGTAAAATATTTAGACTTACAAGAAGTCATTGACTTTGTAGTGGCTAAAGGAGAGACACCTTTATTTATGATGTTAGATGGGGTGACGGATGTCAGAAATATTGGGGCTATCAGCAGAAGTATCCATTGTTGTGGTGCACAAGCTTTGATCATCCCAGATAAAGGGGTAGGCGCCTTGAATGAAGAAGCATTTAAAAGTAGTGCAGGCGCTTTGGAACATATACATGTTGTTCGTGTAAGTAGTTTACTCAAAGCGGTGGATGACTTACACATGAATGGTATTCAAGTTTTTACAAGTGAAATGCGTGCAGATAAAAATGTACATGAATTAGATCTGACTATCCCAAGTTGTATCATTATGGGGGATGAGGGTAGAGGTGTACAGCCTTATTTGGCTAAAGCAGCAGATTATTTTTTCAAGATCCCTATGGCTACCAATTTTGATTCCTTCAACGTGTCTGTTGCTGCTGGAATCATCTTATACGAAGCAATGAAGCAAAGATTGTTTCCTGTTAAACAATAGGTCAACATGATGAAATTCAAATTAACATTAGACGCTAAGCCATCCAAGCATACAATTGACTATGGAGATAAGCTCATGTTAATTGGTTCATGTTTCACTGAAAATATAGGAGCAAAATTTAAGACACATTTATTTAATATTTCCGAGAACCCCTATGGAATATTATTTAATCCAGTAAGTGTTGCATCGGCCTTAACTGAAATAATTGAAGTTAGAAAATATAAGGTGGATGATCTATTTCAATACAATGAACTCTGGCATAGTTGGCATCATCATAGTCGTTTTTCGGCAGTTGATCAAGGTGCGGCTTTAGATAAAATAAATAATTCTATTTTAACGGCGCATCATTTTTTGAAATCCGCCAATCGATTGGTGATTACATTGGGTTCTGCGTGGCTGTATCATCTAACAAGTGATGCCCCTTTGGGCGCAGGTCAGGTAGTCGCAAACAATCATAAAGCACCTGCCAATTGGTTTTTTAAATCCTTGATGCAGCCCACAGTATTAATTGAAAATTTACATGGATTGGTGGAGCGCTTGCAAGCCTTCAATCCCAACTTACATATCACATTTACCATAAGCCCTGTTAGACATTTAAGAGAAGGGTTAATCGAGAATAACCGTAGTAAAGCAGTTTTAATTCATGCGGTGCATGAACTGATAGGCCTTTGTACTAAAGTGGATTATTTTCCTGCATACGAATATGTAATAGACGATTTAAGAGATTATCGCTTCTATGCAGAAGATTTAGTGCATCCCAATTTTGCTGCATCTGGATATGTATGGGAGAAGTTGGTGGAGACCTATATGCTTTCAGAAACACAATCTATCATGAAACAAGTTGCTGAAATTCAATTGGCAATGAACCATAAACCATTCTTTATTGGCTCTGTTGAACATCAGAAATTCCTGCAATCTAGCATTCGTAAAACAGAGGCCTTATTGGAAGCACATCCAGGTCTGCCACTACAAGATCATTTAGCATTTTTTAAGACCAGCATAAGCAAATAATTGCTACATTAGAGGTCTAAATTACTGCCATGCGCATAGTACCATTTTTAGTGTCAGCGACTGTAACAGCTGGACTCGTTTTTACTTTGAATATCCAATTGAAATTAGGTGCGACCAAAGCACCAAGATTGGGTTATTTTTTATCTCCACAACATGGATTTTGGAAAAACGCAGAAAAGGTGAATCAAAACTTTGATGCATCTATCCTTGCCAATGATTTAAAAGGTGATGTGGATGTGTATATGGATGATCGTTTAGTGCCGCATATTTATGCTGACAATGACGAAGATGCCTATTATGTTCAAGGTTATTTACATGCTAAATACAGATTGTGGCAGATGGATTTCCAAACGCGAGTTGCTGCAGGAAGATTGAGCGAAGTGGCAGGTGCAGATAAATTATCGATAGACCGTTTTTTCAGAAGATTGGGGATGGTATATGGTGCAGAAAGAACAGAAGAGTATATCAACGAAAACAATCCAGTCATGAAAGCGACTGTGGATGCGTATACTGCTGGTGTAAATGCTTATTTAAAACAAATGGCACCAGAGGATCTACCATTTGAGTATAAGTTGATGAATTTTGAGCCCGAAAACTGGACGCCGAAAAAGACCTACTTGTTTTTAATGTTTATGTCTTATGATTTGACTGGTAGATCAGCAAGCGCAGATTTGCAATTGACCAATACAAGAGATTTTTTAGGGTATGATTTATTTGACCAATTGTATACCAATCAACAAGATTCATTGGATCCAATCATACCAAGAGGAACTGCTTATGCAGATCCAAGTATCGTTCCAGTAAAGCCATTGCAGTCTGATATGGCTTATTTGAAAAAAACACCCAATGTAGATATTGCAAAAGTGGTTGAAACACCAGAAGCACCAGATCCAAATAATGGAAGCAATAACTGGGCGGTAAGTGGTTCTATGACCAAGTCTGGCAGACCGATTGTATGTAGTGATCCCCATTTGGGATTGAATCTACCTTCTTTATGGTATGAAGTTCAAATCACTACACCAACACATAGTACCTATGGTGCTAGTTTCCCTGGTTCTCCAGCTGTGATTATAGGTTTCAATGATAGTTTAGCATGGGGTGTGACCAATGCAGGAAGAGATGTGTTGGATTATTATGAATTGAAATTTAAAGACACGACTCAAAATGAATATTGGTATAATGGTGCATGGAAGTCGGTGACAAAAAGAGTTGAAGTCATTAAAGTAAAGGACAGTGCAGATGTCGTTGAAAATATTGCCATGAGTCATTGGGGCCCTGTGATGTTTGATGCGTATTATCAAAACCCACAATCAAAAGGTAGAAACCTTGCAGTGAAGTGGACGGCGCACAATCCATCTACAGGTGTAGAAACATTTTATCAATTGAATCGTGCTAAAAATATTGACGATTATTCTAAAGCAATTCAGCTATGGAAGTGTCCAGGTCAAAATTTTGTCGTTGCTACTAAAACGGGTGATATAGCAATTAAGCAACAAGGAGATTTTGTGGCTAGATGGGATAGGCAAGGGGACTTTATCATGCCTGGAGAAGATAGTAGTTACGATTGGCAAGGGATTATTCCTTTTGAAGAAAATCCAATGATCTTAAATCCTACACGTGGTTTTGTAAGTAGTGCCAATCAAAAATCTACTGACGCTAGTTATCCTTATTATTTAGGTACAGCTAGTTCCTTCCCTTTATATAGAGGTATCAGTGTTAATAAGCAATTATCTACTATGTCACAAGTGACTGCACAAGACATGCAGGCTTTGCAAACAAATAACTATAATGTATTTGCTGAACAAGCAAGACCAGCATTAATGAAGTTGGTGGAAATGAATCGACTAAGTAAAGATGCACAAAGAATGGTTCAGACAATGGTGCAATGGAATTTATACAATCATCCTTCAGAAAAGGGCATTACGATTTTTAAATTGATTTGGGATAGTGTTGAAAATGCAGTTTGGGGAGATGAGTTAGCGGGTTCATTGATTCCATTAACAAAACCTGAGGCATTTGTTTTATTAGAACAAATGAATCGAGATTCTAATTTCATTGTGGCAGACGATATCAGAACTAAGGGTAAGGTTGAAAGCTTGAAGGATCAGGTGCTATTAGGAATAGAAAATGCCACAGCAAAATGTTTGGAATTAGAAAAAGAAAACAAATTAAGCTGGGAAGCCTTTAAAGCAACTAGAGTGTTACACTTGACTAAAATACCAGCATTGAGTAGATTGAATCTGCCTATTGGTGGTGGAGTGAATATCATTAATGCTACTGGGGAAAATCATGGACCAAGCTGGAGAATGGTAGTGCACTTGACAGATGAAATTGAGGCGTATGGATTGTACCCAGGTGGGCAGAGTGGCAATCCGGGAAGCCCTTATTATGATAGCTTTGTAGATTATTGGGCAGCAGGTAAATATTATAGATTGCTTTTCTTGCCTAAAGAGAAATTAAAGCAACATGAAAGAACAAAATGGCATATTCAATTTAAAAAAGCAACTGCTTAATTTCTAATCTTACAACATTAAACATAGTCAAATGAAATTTATACTTTCTATCTTTTTAGTCGCATTGGTAACTTATGCAATTGGCATATACGGAAGTTTGCCATGGTGGAGTTTTGTAGTAACGAACTTGATCATTGCAGTAGCATTACCCATTAAACCCGCTCAGTCATTTATAGCAGGCGCAATAGGGGTTGGTGCTTTGTGGGCTGGTCTAGCTTTTGGAATTGACTTGGCAAATAACCATATCCTATCTACTAAAGTAGCACAGATACTACCTCTTGGAGGTTCTTATATCGCATTAATTATAATCACTGCTTTTGTGGGCGCTTTATTAGGCGGCCTTGCTTCTTTAACTGGATCTTTTGTGAGAAAGCCAGAATAAGCTTTACAATCAATTCAAACGCAGAATAGCTGATTTTTATCAGCTATTCTGCGTTTATATAAAAATCAAATTGTCTTATCTTTGTAATCAATTTGCTTAATCTGTAATTGAGCTTAAATTAAATAC
>JAOASM010000040.1 GCA_030158665.1 Sediminibacterium sp.
CCAGTAATCGTTCGCTACACCCGTAGACTGGAGCGACACTACAACTGCGTATGCATCACGGGCTACTGTTACACCACAGTACTTGGTTGAGCCGCTTGGCATACCAGTGAGAATGTTTGCAATGGTGGCCTCACCCGGCAAACTGCCCGCAGTAGCAGGACATATTGCAGAAGCGGGTGCTAACCCCATCACACAATTGGCATTCACATTGGCAAATGGGTTTACGTATATTGAGTATTTTTTAAATAGAGGATTAGAGATCGATGATTTCATTCCAAATTTCAGTTTCTTCTTTAGCAATGGGATGGATCCAGAATATGCAGTTATTGGAAGGGTAGCAAGAAGAATCTGGGCACAAACTATGAAGCTTAAATACAATGCCAATGCTAGGTCTCAAAAGCTGAAATACCACATTCAAACCAGTGGTAGAAGTTTGCATGCGCAGGAGATTGATTTCAATGACATTAGAACCACATTACAAGCATTGTATGCTATCTATGACCAATGTAATAGTTTGCATACCAATGCCTATGACGAAGCCATTACAACACCGACAAAAGAGAGTGTTAGAAGAGCGCTTGCCATTCAATTAATTATCAATAAAGAATTGGGTACTGCTAAAGTGGAGAATGCACAACAAGGAAGCTTTTTGATGAATGAGTTGACCGATTTAGTAGAAGAAGCAGTATTGCAAGAATTGGAAAGAATCAATGCTAGAGGGGGCGTATTAGGTGCGATGGAAAGAATGTATCAGCGATCTAAGATTCAAGAGGAGAGTATGCTGTATGAAACCCGAAAGCATCATGGAGATATTCCAATTATCGGCGTCAATACGTTTATAGATGAAGCGGATCAAAATAGCAATGATCGACGTCCAGTATTCAGATCTTCTGCTGCCGAGAAGAAATTACAAATCTCGAATTTGACTCATTTTAAAAATAGAAATAAGGAGCAAGCAGCTCATTATTTAACTTTGTTACACAACGCAGCAGTGCAAAACGAAAACATTTTTGAGGTGCTGATGGAAGCAGTTAAATATTGTAGTTTAGGAGATATTACGAATTTGCTCTACCACACAGGGGGCAAATACAGTAGGAATTTGTAATAAAGCCTTAAAATAGCGCCAAAATGATTCCAAAATAGGCCCTATTGAGTGCTAAATACGTCTTAAAAACATACCTTTGCGGCATCTATTTAGATTAATTTAAAAGCATGAAAACGGACAAAAATACGGTCATTGGGTTTGTATTATTAGCAGGTTTATTCTTTGTTTACTTCTGGTACAC
>JAOASM010000041.1 GCA_030158665.1 Sediminibacterium sp.
GTTTTAACATAAAAATGCCCCCATTAAGTGTCTAACTTTTTGGGGGCAGTCTAATTGAGTGGCTTTTTTATTTAATAGGTTTAATGAAAACCAACTAGATAATCAATTGAATTATCCTTTCTTTTTCATTTCCGCACATTTGCCATCTTTCATGCATTTCTTATCACATTTATGTGCTTTAGTTTCTTTCTTACAATCTTTGCAATCTTTTTTACCACAGTTTGCAGAAGCATTGTTAGCAGCTAATAATAATACAGCAGCAAATAATACAGTAGTTAATTTTTTCATCATGTTATTTTTTAGTTTTAATAATTTCCTATATGCAATTTACGCATTCAGTTAGATATTTAAACACCAGATCCTATGATTTAACTCATTTTTAAGCGTACCAATCCTTATTTCAATACCTCTAATATTGGTTTACCAATTGATCCACTTGGCATTTGGATGCCTAAAAGCGTTGACACCGTTGGTGCAATGTCTGTCATGTAATTGATGCTATTGACTTGGCCTTTTTTGATACCGTTTCCATACCATAACAAAGGAATATGTGCATCATAATTATAGAATACACCGTGATTGGTACCTGTAGGATATCCATCCATATAGCCTGATTTAGTGACAATGAAAAGATCTCCACTTCTTTGAGGATTGTATCCATTGACAATACGTTCTCTAAGTTGAGCAGGCAATGGGGCTTCGGCAGCTTCACGAGATTCAATCACTTGTAAAATACCAGGTTTTTGCTCAATATAGTTACGTACAATTTCAAACAAATCATCTTGATCTACATCTAAGCTATCCATTAATGGATGGTTAAAATGAATATTGTATTCATTGATTGCGCCAATCAATTTATCGCTCATGCCTTTTTGGATTAGTAAATTACCTAATTCCTTTTTAAGGCTAGATTCACTAATTAATCCACCAGGGATTTTATGTTTTTTTGCAAAGTCCGGGATATTAGCCACTGCATGATCTGCAGTTAAAAAAACAGTGTAATTGTTTTTACCAACTTGCTTATCAAGGCTTGCGAAGAGCTGAGCAATGACAGCATCTAGTTTGATATAGCCATCTAAGGTTTCCCAAGAATTAGGGCCAAAAGAATGACCAATATAATCTGGTGAAGAAAAACTGATAGCCAATAAATCTGTGATATCATCCTGGCCCAATTGCTCACTCACTAAAGCCTTCTCTGCCATCTCTGCTACTAAATTATTGCCATAAGGTGTAGAAGCGATTTTACCATAATCTTTGCCAATAAATTGAGACAAAGTATAAGGGAATCCTTTTTGCTCTGCGCCCAAAGGTGTTGCTTCATATGCGTTCATGTCTCCATCGCAATTTGCTTCATACACCGTTTTAACTAAACTTAAGTTCCATCCCTTTGCGTATAAACTGTCGACTCTATGTTGACCATTGAATTCAGATACCCATTTTGGTAAATTCTTACCATAATACGTAGAGCTAATAAAATTACCCGATTTACTATCATACCAGAAAGCCCCGTCAGCACTGTGGCCAGCAGGGATGATCGCGCCTCTATCTTTGATGGAGATGCCAAATACTTTACTCTTGAAATTATTAGCTAATTTGATTTCATCACCTATGGTAGTTGTCCAAACATTTACTGGGCTCATTTTACCCGCTGGACTGCCTTCCACGCCTACAGAAACCACATTAGGATCTTCCACACAATAGACTGTCTTTTGCTTATAATTATCATACCATTGGTTCCCAGTAATCCCGTGTAATGCAGGAGTTGAGCCCGTATATACAGCAGTGTGGCCACATGCTGTTACAGTAGGCACATAGGGGATAAGGTTATTATTACAACTAGCGCCCTCATTTACAAAGCGTAAAAAGCCCTGTTGACTTGTAAAATAGGGTTTAAAATGATTGATATAATCCCAACGCATTTGGTCTACAACAATACCTACAACTAGTTTAGGTTTACTTGAAGCGCTTGATTGGGTTGATTTTGGGGCTTGTGCTTTGCTTGCAAATGACAAGAATAAAAAGCATAAAATGGAGTAAATACGCATGTTCACATGATTTTAGGAGTGCAAATTACGGATAATTATAGCCTCGGGAACCTAAAAAATCTTAAATTTGCACCTATAATTATAAACCTATGGCAGATATATTTGAAAGGCTGATCAAAAACTACGGACCAATCGGTCAACATCGTGAAAGAGCACATGGCTATTTTGCATTTCCTAAATTAGAAGGAGAGGTAGGATCTAAAATGAAATTTAGAGGTCAAGAAATGATTGTTTGGAGTTTGAACAATTATTTGGGTTTAGCCAATCATCCAGAAGTACGTAAAGCCGATGCAGATGGATCTGCTCAATATGGATTAGCCTTGCCAATGGGTGCAAGAATGATGAGTGGAAACAGTGACCTACATGAACAATTAGAAAAAGAATTAGCTGAATTCGTCCATAAAGAAGATGCAATTTTAATGAACTACGGATACCAAGGTATCATGAGTGCGATTGATGCTATCTGTGGCCGTCACGATGTGGTGGTGTATGATGCAGAATGTCACGCATGTATTATTGATGCTTTAAGAATGATCCCAGGTCATCGATTTGTTTTCAAGCACAATGATGTAGAAGATTGTGAAAAACAATTGTTAAGAGCTCAAGCATTGGTGGATAAACAACAATCTGGTGGTGTATTGGTGATTACAGAAGGTGTATTTGGAATGGCTGGCGATCAGGGTAAATTAAAAGAGATTGCTGCATTGAAAAAGAAAGTTCCATTCCGTTTATTGGTGGATGATGCGCATGGCTTTGGCACATTAGGTAAAACTGGTGCAGGTGCAGGAGAAGAGCAAGGTTGTCAAGATGAAATAGATTTATATTTCTCTACTTTTGCAAAGAGTATGGCATCTATAGGTGCGTTCATGGCTGGCCCTAGAACGATCATCGATTATATCCGTTATAATATTCGTTCACAAATTTTCGCTAAGAGTTTACCAATGCCCTATGTGGTAGGTAATTTAAAGCGTTTAGAATTATTAAGATCAAAACCTGAGCTTAAAGATAATTTATGGAAGAATGCTTTGGCATTACAAAATGGATTAAAAGAAAGAGGATTTGATATTGGTAAAACAGATTCTGTTGTGACACCTGTGTACATGAAAGGTGGCGTAGAAGAAGCAACTGCGATGGTTATGGACATTAGAGAGAATTATAAAATATTTTGTTCTATTGTGGTTTATCCTGTGATTCCAAAAGGACATATCATCTATAGATTGATCCCAACAGCTGTGCATACACAGGAGGAAATCGATTTAACTTTAAAAGCATTTAGTGAGACTAAGGCGAAATTAGATGCAGGTGCATATAAAGTGGCTGAAATTCCAGATATGGCCAATAAATAATTTTGAATAATTTGAATCCGAAATGAGTCTCCCAAAAGAGGCTCATTTTTTTTAATTAAAATAATCTATTTGGTCTTGTTCTTTTTTAAGCACTTCAATGCTTACGTTTAATTCGAAACCAATTAAAAGAATCAATGCATTGATATAAATCAATGTCATCACAACAAGTACCGTTCCAATGGAACCATAAATTTTACTGTAGCTTCCAAAATTATTCACCCAATAGGAGAAGCCTAAGGTGGTTAATAACATTAAAACAGTTGACAAAATTGCACCTGGTGAAAGCAGTGACCATTTTTCTTTAACGTGCGGTGCAAATTTATAGATGAAAGCATTCCCATAAAACAACAATAAAATGATGACAGTCCATCTAATCATATTCCAGTAGGGTAAAATAGTTTTTCTTTTGATGTCAAAAACATCTCTTAACAAAGTGGTTAATTGATCTTGACCTATGAGTACAAGTATACTTGCAAAAACCAATAACATCAAGATCAATGTTAAACGAAGTGCCCTCATTCTTTGATGCAGAAAAAAGGGTTTATTTTGCATGATCGATTTGTCAAAACTTCTTATAATACCCGTCATGGCATTGGATGCATAAAATAAAAGTAATAGAAAACCGAAGGAGAAAATACCAACGTGTTGGCTTAACAAATCATTGATGATATCTAGAATGAATCGATACGTGCTTGTATTGGGTGAAATGTCTTTAAAAACAGACAGTATTTGTGTTTTTATTTTAAAACTTTTTGGGAAATACGGGATGATAGAAAATAAAAATAGGAAGCCGGCAGGCAATGCCATAATTAAGTTAAAAGAAATAGCAGATGCTCGATCATAGAGCCCAATGGTATTCAACTGTTTGAAAAGAAATTGTAAGAGCTGAAATAAATTAACCTGCTCAAATCCAGGCACAATAATGCGCTTTGCTTTTCGCTTTGCAAATAATACGGGAGACAGTAGGTATCTTAATATTTCTTTCAAATGATTTATTCTTTTTCTTTAGCTTTTTTGGCTTGGTAGGCGTCTAGTTTTTTCTGGTATTCCTTTGCGTATCGATCATGTTCGGCATAATTGGTACTAAAATGATGGTAACCGCTAAAGTCTGCCTTTGCAACAAAGTAAATATAGTCTGTTTTTGGAGCATCTAAAACTAAGTCAATGGTTTTGGCAGCTGGAGTACAAATAGGGCCAGGAGGAAGTCCTTTCACACGATAGGTGTTATATGGAGAGGTATTGGTCAAATATTTCTCATAAATACGTGTAATGGTAAAATCCTGCATGGCATATTTTATGGTTGGACATGCTTGTAAGGGCATTTGCTTTTTCAATCTATTTTGGTAAACACTTGCGATTAAGGATTTGTCTGAATCAAAATTGGTTTCCTCTTCTACAATAGAGGCTAGCGTATAGATTTGATTTTGACTCATGCCTTTGGCAGCGGCTTTTTGAATTCGATTGTTTTCACTCCAAAAACGGATTTGCTCCTTTTGTAATTTGCCTAGAATTTGAGCCATCGAACTACTCCAGTAAAATTCATAAGTATTAGGAATGAGAAGCGTAAACAATTGGGTTGTATCTGTATTGAATGCTTGTAAAGAATCATTATTGGTTAAAAATTGCATCACTGTGGTACTGTCTTTCTCAAATTCGTCCGCAATCAATTTCGCCAATTCACCTTTTGTTCGCACTTTATTCAACACCAATTTTACAGTAGCTTGTCGGTTATTTCTAAGCATACGAACAAGGTTCAACAAGCTAGTATGACGCTTTACCATGAATCGGCCCGATTTCATTCGATCCTCCACATTAAGGACAGTTGCAATCAATTTGAAAGACCAAGGCTCTCTGATGATTTTTTTAGCCATTAACGTATCTGTTAAAGCATCTAATCCACCTTGCCCTTTAGTATAATTAAAGCTGGTTTGCGCTTTTTCGAAATGGGTGCTATTTACGAATACAGAATAAGCAATGTAAATAGAAAGGGCTAAGAATAAACTGAGTAGTAATTTTTTCACAGTGTGTAGGATCTATATGATGAATGCTTTGTACTAAAATACAATAAAAATCCCCACCATTTGGATGGTGGGGAAAAATACTATTTTAAAGAATGTAATCACATTCTAATTGAATTACTTCTTATTTGTGTCAGCAGCTACTGGCGCAGGAGGAGGTGCTACTTGTGTAGCAGGAGATGTTGTAGTAGAAGTGTTTACTTTGTCTAATACACTATTTCCATTGCTCGCATTACCACTTAAGAAAAGGGTAGAAGTGATTGCTAATACTGCAATCACTGATGCGAAGATCCAAGTGCCTTTTTCAAGTACATCTGTAGTTTGCTTCACGCCCATGAAATTATTACTTAAACCGCCTACGTTCGCGTTTAATCCACCACCTTTTGGGTTTTGAATCAAAACCATAAATCCTAAGGCTACACAGGCTACTACGATTAATATTAAAAAGAAAGTTATCATTTGCTATTTTTTTAAATGTGCTATACGGGATGCAAAATAAACGGATTTTTCAGGAAAAATAAAACTTAATTTTTCATA
>JAOASM010000042.1 GCA_030158665.1 Sediminibacterium sp.
CAAGTTCAGAAACTCCTCTAATGCAACAGCATCGGGCTATTAAACAAAAATACCCTGACGCTATTTTGCTCTTTAGAGTGGGTGATTTTTACGAAACATTTGGAGAAGATGCGGTGATTGCATCTAAGGTTTTAGGCATCACATTAACCAAGCGAAACAATGGCGCTGCCTCCTCAAGTGAGCTTGCTGGTTTCCCCCATCATTCTTTAGATACCTATTTGCATAAATTGGTGAAAGCAGGACATAGAGTTGCTATTTGTGACCAATTAGAAGACCCTAAATCAGTGAAGGGCATTGTTAAAAGAGGTGTGACGGATATGTTAACGCCTGGCATTGCTACAAACGATAAATTATTAGAGTACAAGCAAAATAATTTCTTAGCTGCATTATTTGTTGACAATGAAAAAGGTGGTATTGCTTTTTTAGATATTACAACAGGTGAATTTCTGATTGCAGAAGGTAATTTGGAATACTTAGATAAATTATTACAAAGTTTACAACCAGCCGAAATCCTATATCCAAAAAATTATCAAAATGCATTTAAAGATCATTTTGGTTCAGGATTTTATACCTATGGTTTAGACAGTTGGATTTTTGATGAGGCATTTGCGACCGAACTTTTATTGAAACAATTTCAGACACAAAACTTAAAAGGTTTTGGTATTGAAACACAAAAGTTAGGGATCATTGCTGCAGGCGCCATCATGCATTATTTGAAAGAAACGGAACACCCTCACCTTCAACATATTCATACCATTGGCCGCATAGATCGCAATGAAATTTTATGGATGGATAAATTCACCATCCGTAATTTAGAATTAATTGGCAATGGTGCGGGCCAAAAGGGTTTGATTGATGTCATTGATGCCACCAAGAGCCCCATGGGTGCAAGGTTATTAAAGCGCTGGTTGATTTTTCCATTACAATCTGTGGAGCAAATTAACCAAAGACTCAGTGCGGTTGCCTATTTTGTTGAGACATCAGATATAGCTAATTCATTGCATGAGACCATTGAGTCTTGTGGTGACTTAGAAAGACTTACCAGCAAATTAGCCAGTCGAAAAATTCAACCAAGAGAATTGGTTCAATTAGAAAAATCTTTGACTGCAGTTACTTCCATCAAAACAACTTTAAATCCAAGCTCCAACGCCTATTTAAAATCACTAGCAGACCAATTAGTGATTTGCACCAATACCATTGAAGCAGTACAACACCATATTATGGAGCTGCCCCCTGCTACCATCATGAAAGGTGGATTCATTAAAAATGGTGTATCCTATGAATTAGATGAACTAAGAAATATATCAAGTGGAGGAAAGGAATACTTAACCCAATTACAAAATAAAGAAGCGGAACGCACTGGCATTAGTTCTTTAAAGATTGGCTATAACAATGTGTATGGCTATTATTTAGAAGTAACCCATGTACATAAAAATAAAGTGCCCGCAGATTGGATTCGTAAACAAACTTTGACCACAGCAGAAAGATATATCACCCCTGAATTAAAAGAATACGAAGAAAAAATATTAGGTGCGGAGGATAAAATATTTGCCTTAGAACAACAATTGTATCAAGCATTGTTAGATCGCATTTTAGTTGACTTAAATGCCATTCAAACCAATGGACAATTGGTGGGTGTCATAGATTGTTTATTGTGTTTCGCGCATATTGCAAAGCAATATAAATACTGCCATCCAACTATCACAGACGATGGTATATTGTCTATAACTGATGGAAGACACCCTGTGATTGAACAAACCCTTCCTATTGATACCCCTTATATCGCCAACAACACCCATTTGGATCCTAATGATCAACAAATCATTATCCTTACAGGACCCAATATGAGTGGTAAAAGTGCGGTGTTAAGACAAACTGCGCTGATTACCTTAATGGCCCATATGGGCTCCTTTGTGCCCGCAACTGCTGCAATAATCCCTTTGACAGATAAAATATTTACACGTGTTGGAGCAAGCGACAATTTGAATGCTGGTGAATCTACTTTTATGGTAGAGATGATTGAAACGGCGAGCATCTTAAATAACTTAAGTGCAAGAAGTTTAATTTTATTGGATGAAATCGGAAGAGGTACTTCTACCTATGATGGTATATCAATAGCTTGGAGTATTGTAGAATACTTGCAAAAATCTGCCCATCGTCCAAAAACATTATTTGCCACACATTATCACGAATTAAATGATTTAGAAGGACAATTAACCCGTGTACACAACTATCATGTAAGCCACAAAGAAGTTGGCAATAAAATCATCTTCCTACGCAAATTAGCCAAAGGTGGCAGTACCCATAGTTTTGGTATTCATGTGGCTAAGATGGCAGGTATGCCGAATGAATTGGTAGATCGCGCCAACACCATCTTGCAGGAAATGGAATTGAAAAATAAAGAACACCAACAAGCTAGTCCAACAGTGCAAGCCCCAACAGAAAAATTTCAGCTATCTATATTTGATGCGCATACAGAAACATTTGAATCGATTCGTAAAGAATTGGATAGTATTGATATCAATAACCTTACTCCTGTTGAAGCATTGATGAAACTGCAGGCCATCAAACAAAAACTAAATTAAAAAAAAGACTCAATTAATGTTGCATAAATCTTTGCAAATAATTTTTGATGCGTTCTTGTAAGCCAGCACTTACAGGCACAAGTGGCAATCTCAACTCATTTTGAATCAACCCCTGCTCTGCCATAAAAGCTTTGATCCCTGCAGGATTATTTTCTTCATACATATAACTATACCCTTCGATCAATAAATCATTGATTCTTTTGGCCATCGAGAAATCACCGGCTATGGAGAACTTTATCATATCTGAAAATGGCTTAGGGAATGCATTCGCTGCCACACTAATCACACCATCCATACCACAAGCTATTTGAGCCATCACAATTTCATCATCCCCACTCACTACCAAGAAATCACTTGGACGATCTTTTAAAATATCAATCGTCTGCGCCATTTCAGGACCCGCTTCTTTAATACCAGCGATATTTGGATGATTCGCTAAACGCAATGTGGTAGTTGCCTTCATATTGATCCCAGTTCGACCAGGCACATTGTATAAAATAATTGGCAATGGAGCCGCATCGGCTATTGCAGTATAATGCTGAAACAATCCTTCTTGTGAAGGCTTATTATAATAAGGTGTGACACTTAAAATAGCTACTGCTTTATCTAGTGGATATTTTTTAAAAGAAGCAATCAATGAAGCGGTATCATTCCCACCAATACCTACCACCACTGGGACTCTTCCGTTTACTTTATTGTAAGTACAATCCAATACAGCTAACTTTTCTTCGAAGCTTAGCACTACGGATTCACCTGTGGTACCCAAACTAACAACGTAGTCAACTCCACCAGCAATCTGAATATCAATTAACTTTTCTAAAGCATCAAAATCAATTGATTTGTCTTTTTTAAATGGGGTAACTAAAGCTACACCTGTTCCTTTGAGGGTTTGTCTTAACATATCGGATTTTATTAGGCTTCTTCCCAGAATCCCATTTTACTATACTTTTCAATTCTATTTTCCACTCTTGTCTGTGGTGCAATGTCTTTTATTTCATCCAACGCTTTGATAATTTGTTTTTTAAGCATTGCTGCGGCAGCTTCATAATCCCAATGCGCACCACCCAATGGCTCTTGAACAATTTCATCTACTAGACCAAAGCCTTTCATATCATTAGCTGTCAATTTCAACTGCTCAGCAGCCAATTCTTTTTTATCCCAGCTTCTCCATAAGATCGAACTGCAACTTTCAGGAGAAATCACCGTATACCAGGTGTTTTCCATCATTAACGTCTTATCTCCCACGCCTATACCTAATGCACCACCGCTTGCCCCTTCACCAATAATAACGATCACAATAGGCACTTTTAGGCGGATCATTTCATAAATATTACGTGCAATTGCCTCTCCTTGGCCTCTTTCCTCTGCTTCTAAGCCCGGAAATGCGCCCGGAGTATCAATCAGACAAACCACTGGTTTATCGAATTTTTCGGCCAATTTCATCAATCTTAGGGCTTTTCTATACCCTTCAGGGTTGGCCATGCCGAAATTACGCATCTGCCTTGCCTTTGTATTGCTCCCTTTTTGCTGACCAATCATCATCACGGTTTGGCCATTAAATTCGGTAAATCCACCCACCATGGCCTTGTCATCCTTCACATTTCTATCTCCATGTAATTCTATGAATTTATCGCACATTAAGTGGATATATTTTAAAGTATAAGGCCTATCTGGATGACGGCTCAATTGCACACGTTGCCACGGGGATAAGGCTTCTGTGATTGCTTTACGCTTTTCCACTATAGATTGTTCCAACTGTTTTATGGTAGCGGATAAATCAATTTTAGGGTTCTTTTCGGCCAATTTCTTGGTAGCGTCAATCTGCTCATACAAGTCCTTAATGGGCTGCTCAAATTCTAAAAACTGTCTATTTGGGTATTCTGGCATAATCTTAGTTTGGGCTGTAAAAATAATACATCATTTTTTAATAAAAGATTTGTTTAAAAAACTTCTTTCCCCTTATCTTTGCAACCCGGAAATAGGAAACTGGTTTCGGAGTTCTTGGATCGGTAGTTCAGTTGGTTAGAATGCCGCCCTGTCACGGCGGAGGTCGCGGGTTCGAGTCCCGTCCGGTCCGCATTCTATAAAAAAACCCCTTGATTTTCAAGGGGTTTTTTTATGCCTGTAGCTGAAAGTGTAGCAAACGGGTTCTTTCTAGTCTATTTTTTCATTAATCATAGATACCGATAAACTAGTAACACATTCAATAGGGCCATCTTATTTTTTAATCTTTGTATCAAATAGTCGGGACATTTAAATTGTCAAATAGTTAAATGGTTAAAAAGCCCTAATTGGCCGAACAGTGTATGTATTAGACTTACCTACGTCGTTCTGAATGCCATTGCCTAAATAATGGGCCCACGCGTAGCTGGGGCCGGCCTCCGTAGAACTCCAATAGTAGACCCAATCCGAAAAACCACCAATAGCAACTTTATTTATGTATAATATATTTAACTCGTCCTTACTTGGTAAATACCAATCTGTATAACCTCCTCCTGTATAGGCTCTAGCTAATCCTGCTGCATAACTAGTAGCTGTTGCACCTTGACTAGCAATAATTGTATTTGTATTGGACAGACCGGTTCCTATAGCAGTACCCGTTGCTCCAGTTGTTGTATAAGCTCCATTGTACCATCTAGGTCTTGTACTTAGATCTGAGTTTGCTGCAATTAACCCATGGGGTGTAGTTTCATCATAACCAGGATCTCCTGATTGTAAAACATAGGCAACTTTACCACCTTGATATGTTTCTCCAATATTAGGTGTATATACTCCTGCTGCAGGAGTACCAGCTAAATTTGTCCAAGAAGCATTTTCACTATAAACCTGCAATTCCCCTACTGCTCCACAATTATTACACCATACTATTAAACCAGATACTGGTGTAGTAATATTATCTCTTTGTGATTTAGTCATTCTAGGGGGTAAAAACCCTTGAGTAGTTGAATTTACTTCTAACACGGCTGAAGTTGATGCTGAAGTTGATGCACCCACAATTACTTTTCCATTGACCGTTGCATTTGTTAAGGTACCAACAGATGTTAAACTAGATCCCGTTACTGTTGATTTTAAAGTAGTTCCAGTTAAAGTTCCTGCATTCGCTGTTACTGTTATGTCTCCACTACCATCAAATGCAACTCCATTAATATTTCTGGCTGTTGTTAATTTTGTAGCACTACTTGCTGTACCTGATGTTGTTGCGCTTGTTGCAGTAGCAGCATTTCCAGTTATATCTAACTTATTAGTTAAAGCTGCTTGAGTAGCAGTGCTTATAGGTTTAGATAAATCTGAAGTGTTATTTACATTGTTTAATTGCATTGAGGACTTTAAATCGGACAAACTTGAAACACCAGTTCCTCCTTTCGCAACTGCTACCGCTGTTCCACTCCATATGCCACTTGTGATTGTTCCAACTGTAGCTAAATTCGGTAGTGAGGTAATTGTTGAATTTGAACTAGCTGTAATACTTAAAATGGTAGAACCTGAAACATCCCCTGTATGTGTAGCGTTAGAAACAAGTCCTCCATATAAATTAGAGGCTAACCCTATTGTTAAATATGGGTCATCATTGTATTGCCTGACACTTGTTTTTATATTATGATCCCAAGTACTCGACACATTAGATATACCTGAGGTATAAGTTGCATTGCCCCCATATAACCAATTTTGATCGCTGGAATTAGTAACAATCCTTGCGGTATATACATTTCCAGACAATACTTCAATATTTGATAAACCAAAATCAAATGTTTTCCAAGAGCTACCAAATCCTGCAATCGTTTGACTAGCACTCGTTCCTAATAAAGTACCAGATAAGCCCTGGCCACTATACACTTCAACATAAACAGTTGCTGCAGGACCCGTAGAATTTGGATTGGAAGTCTCAAATTCTACTAAACTCAGCTTTCCAGACATGCCTGCAGTAAATGACTGCCAATTTGAAATACCACCCGAAGTAACCGCTCCGGTGGGTATCAAAACATCAACAGTCATAGAACTTGAAATTGTCACATTACCCGCACCATCAAAAAATTTTTTATACCCACTAATTGAATTACTTAATTTTATACCCGTTACTGCACCATCAGCCAAATGTCTGGTTAATATTCCTCCATCAGTAATACCACCTGAGTTTATTTGACCATCTACATATGTCTTTACTGCTTTTTGAGTTGGAAATAAAATATCACTAGTAGCTCCTGAGCCTAAATCAACAGCACTGGATTTATTTAATATATTTTCCTTTAGGGATAAACTTGTAGTTACGTCTGATATGTTTGCTTTTAAATTTATTCTATTTGATAAACTTAGCGTATCTCTGGCAATTCGACTACTCAACATTGCAGCCGTATCTGATATTTTCAATTTAGTCAGTAGTGCTGAATCAGTATAAGTTTGTTTTGTGTATTTACTCGTATCTGCAGCATTTAATTTTAAATCCAACGCAGTTTGAGTTAAAGTACTAATGGGTTTAGAAAGGTCTGCTGTATTGTTTAAATTATTTAAGTTCAATGCCGTCTTTAAACCCGCTAAACTATTCACACCTGTTCCTCCTAATGTTACCGGAACAATACCAACTATATTTTCAGCATCCACACTTTTCGCAAACTGCGCATAAGCAACATATTGGAATTGAGTAGTACCCATTATAATAAAATTATTCCCCGCTGCTGCGTCCATTTCAATTTTTAAAAACTTAGGTGTATTCTTCCAATTAATGGTGGTGAAATTTCCTAATGTACTAATTGCTCCTGTGTCTCCAATTACTGCTGTAAATAAACCCTGTGCATTGGTGGTGACTCTTCTTGTTTCGGTATAATCTGCTGTTCCAGTGGCACTACCTTGTAGTATACTTAATTTAATAGTAATGGCTTGTGATGCCAATATCACATTATTACTTGTTCTGGCTACCCCCTGAAAATTTAATCCAGTTTGTGCATTCGTTTTTATCATTACTATAGATAGTAACATGAAAAATAAAATACGTAGGTTGATATTATTTTTTCTCATAAATTATAGTTTGATAATTTTATATATGCCTGTTTTAGCATTTCCATTACTTGGTTTAAAAAATACTTTCATATAAAATACACCTGATGGATAATTTTCCATAAAAATAACTTTCTCGTAACTGCTGAATATAGTTCCAGCTTCTTGTGTAAATACAATAGTCGATTTAGCATCTATCAGTTGAAATGATAAGCTACCCGCTTGGTTAAACCTCGCTTTAATGTGTAGTAAATTGTTAGTGGGGTTAGGGCCGATAGTAATTTGAGTACCAAACACCGCTGGGCCAAATTCATTAATAGCTGTTACAATACTTGTCATGGGTTGTAATACTCCTGTATTTAAAGAATAACCTGAGGCAAGAAAATTGGCTATAGAAACAGATTCTCCGATACTCCATTCCATGGCATTAAAATAACCACCCCCATTATTAAAAGTATAGGGTGAAATAGACTGTGCTTTGGCTTCGGTAAAATTTGAAAGGAATGTAATGAAAAGGAAAATCAACCTCATTTGCTACTAGACTTAATGATGCAAAATATCATTAGCGTAAATAATTTACATTAAAATACAGTTGTAATTAGTAGCTTATTAGGTAAAAGAGGACGAAATAGTATAAAAAACTAATGTTCTAAGAACCTTTCTTCATTTTATCAAAGTATTCAGTTGGCGTAATATTGTATATTTTATTGAACGCTTTGTAAAAAGCGCTTTTAGAGTTAAACCCCGCCTCCGTTGCAATTGACTCAATTGTGTATGTTTCTAAATATGACTCATGATATTTATCAACAATGTATTGTATTCTATAACCGTTAATAAAATCTGGGAACCTTTTAATATAATAATTATTTATAATATACGAAAGCTCTCTTACAGGCATTTTTAGCATTACTGCAAGATGACCAATACTAAGATTACTTGATAAAAACGGCCTTTCTACTTTCATATAACTATCAATTGCCTCCTTTGCAATCGAGAAGTCCTCATCAATAAAGGCTAGCTTGTCTTCTTGATCTGATATTAAATTCGAGGGAGTATTTTTATACCTTATAAAAGGCAAGCCTAATAGAATTTCTTGGTTTGTTAATAGATATGTACTTATGACAAAAAAACTAATTGCATATAAAAAACCTGGCACAAAATTAAGTACCCCAATAGTGAAAACAGAATGATATACTACAGCTAAAAAAGTCAAAACAATAATCGCAATAAAAAACAATGTACCAGATATAGTAAATATTTTCAACCATTTAATTACTTTAGCTACTTGTTTTTTTAAATCAGGTCGCTGTAAGTTGTTCTTAAATTTAAGGATAAGACTCCATTGTAGTAAAATATAAATAAAATTTTGAATAATTCTTAAAAAAGAAACAGCGCTTTCAGATATGATCCCAGCGTCATACCTAAATGTCAAATCCAAATTTTTTACAATTTGTAAAACTATTCCAGTTTTTATATTCGTAGATAAAAAATAGAAAGGAATATAATTTACTAAAATTAACATAAATGGTATAAAATGCCATAAATCATTTTTTGAAAATTTTTGCTCATTGAATAAAACAGATCTGACATATAGAAAAGTGAAAGGTGGTACAATAAAATTAATTGGAGCAGCAGTTTTGTATAAATGTGGAACATAAATAATCCAACCGTGGTAAATAGATAAATATATTATAGATGTCCAAATAATAAATAAGTAAACGAATGACAGTAAATAATCAGGATAGGAACGTAACGCATTTTCTTTAAACAAAAGCAAATAAATTGTAACCAAAGCACAAAATATACTTCCTAAATAAAAAATTTCATACATAATTTAAAATTAAATTCGGATTTACACTATTACTAATAATTAAGCTACATTTCATTAATTACACACCTTAAATATTGGGGTTCTCAAAATGTATAAGTAAAGCAACTATAATTTATTGATTACACATTATTCGAGATGCAAACTAAAGTAATTTACTGATAATCAATTCCAATTCTATAGAATTTGATTATCAAAATATTGGTATTTAATAAATTCAATAAACCGTTTAACATGTAGCAGAATCTGTAGCTACTACCCCCTATTTAACCCCATTTGGGGCTGTTATAAAAAGAAAAGTATAATTATAACTCCTTTATATCTGATAAATTAGATGGCTTGAGAGGAGTTTGAGTAAAGTAAGAACTCACCGTCCGGTCCGCAAAAGCCCCTACTTCAATAAGTTAGGGGCTTTTTCGTTTTTAGGAGGATCCCCCAATAAAGAGAGCCACTTATTGCTAAGTGGCTCTCTTACGTATTTTTATCCAACTTAAAATCCTGCTTTATTTAGCATCATAAATCACCTGCTCCCAAAGGATCTTACCATCTTTAATTGCGAAAGACCCGAAAGTTAAAGACTTTGTCACCTCACCTGTTTTTGATTTACTTGTAAAAGTAACCCAAGCATGACCCCATTTATATCCACTGTATTGTGGATTATCAGAGTCAACCGTTACGACTTCTAAATTAGGTGTTCCAGGATCAACACTCACTAATGCTTCTCTTTGTTGTTTAAAAAGTTCAATTCTGTCGCTCATTTTCATTGCAACGGTATCGTTGTTATGCCAAGACTTAGCAGTATCGCTAAAGCATGAAGCCATTGTAGCCCAATCTCCACTTGCATAAGCAGTAATTGCTTTTTTCATTAAATCAACTTCAGGACCTTCCTTCACACAGCTAGAAGAAGGTGCTGCAGTTTCAGCTGTTGCTGTTTCAGTTGCATTTTTACAAGAAAATAAAGTCACTGCAAAAAATGCAATTAAGATTGTTTTTTTCATTTGTATTGGTTTGTTTACAACAAAAATTAACCAATACATAAAGAATTCAAACTAGGGAATGGTCAAAAATGTTCCATTTTATGTTTTTGGAACATATTGGCAATAAATTATGTTTTAAATCAACAGCTATATCTAATCAATAGCATCAATTTTTAGTAAATCAAAATAAGTTGCGATAAATTTCCCTTTTACGATTTTCCCCTGCACTTTCGCTTTTCTTGTGGCGTTACAGAATCCTGCAGCATCATGAGCATCTCCAAATGCGTCAATATGCGCTTTTTCTACAAAATACGACTTGCCTTTGATCCTCACTGCCAAAGTACAGCCTTTCCCTTTCATGTTAAATTGACACTGACCACATGCGGCATCAACAAGCATAATTTTTTTAGTTGGATCGAATTTTAATGCTGTACTATCTTGAGCAAAAAGGGATCCAATTGAGCAAATTATGGTTAATATAAAAAATAATTTTTTCATAAGTACGTTTGATTAATAATAAATATTTGCTTTTAAAAATGCATCAATCTAAAAGTTAAGTTGATGCGTAATTGTTTTACCTTTTTAGTTTTAGGCAAGGAATGGTACCAATGCTGTTGAATCGTTCCTTTCATATCTAACAAGGAACCATGAGCTAGTTCAATGTCTAAACGTTCACCTGTTTTTGCATGTTTAAATGCGAATTTTCTGTTTGCCCCAAAACTCAATGACGCAATAGAGGAGCCAGCAACCATCTCCACTTCATTGTCTTGATGCCATCCCATTCCCTCTTCTCCTTCATGATATAAATTAAGTAAACAAGCGTTATACTTTGCACCTGTAATGGCTTCCACTTTTTGTTTGATCTCTAATAAATCTGAATTCCATTGCAAGCCTGATTTTTTGACTCCAGCATAAGTATAGGTAATACCTGCGTCTGCATACCAAGCCACTTTTCGTTTGGTAACGATTTTTTTACCAAACATCACCACTTCATCTTGCTTCCAAGGGATGGTTTCAAATAATTTATTGCAAATAAGCGTTGCCTCCTGTTCATTGAATACCACACCATGGTAGATGGCTATACCATCTTGAGGTAATAAGTTTTCAGGTTCAAAAAGGAAGGACATAATAGGATAATTATTTTACGACAATGCCAAACACGGTCAATAAACCTGATAATCCATCAGGACTGAATTGTGCTTTTTTTAGCTTGTTTTGGGTAGGATCAATTCCGTAATTGATTGCGTGTCTAAAATCTGCTTTCTCTAAATTGGTCTGTACAAAACGGGCATCTAAAAAATTGGTATGGGTCAACACTGCATTTGTCAAATCTGCATCAGTGAAATCCACTCCTTCTGCAATGCAATGCACCATCTGTGTCCCTTTTAATTTTAAACCCACTAGCACACTATGACTCAGTGTGCAGTCTTCTAAATGAAAGCTAATTAAAGAAGGATTGCATTCGTCAAAACGAAGCCCCATCATCTTACAACCTTTAAATTTAACTTGCCTAAATGAGGTATGTGTCAACTTTAAGTTACTTAAATCACAGTTTTCAAATACACAATCTATGAATGTACTTCCTGCTAAACTATTAACGGTAAATACACAGTGTTTAAATGTACAACTGTCATACTCACAAATGCCGAGTGGACTTTTTGCAAAGTCCACTCGGTCATATATTTTATCTTCAATGAATTCCATATTTATTGTGCTTTCCTAGGCATCAAGCTTGTTTGCTGTGCTGCATTTAAAGCAAAGGTAGCAACAATTGTGGCAATTTGTTTTAAATCGTCCTGCATTAAATGATCGTATACATCCATATTGCTATGGTGTGTTCGAGTGCTATACTCAATGGGATCTTGGATAAATTGAAAGCCCGGTAATCCAACTGCATCAAATGCAATATGGTCTGTGCTTCCTGTATTATTTAAAGTCACTGTTTTAGCGCCTAAATCATTGAATGGAGTGAACCATGTTTTAAATATTTCTGCAGCAGCAGTATTTCCTTGCGCATAGATGCCTCGGATTTTTCCTGTTCCGTTATCGATATTAAAATAAGTTGAGAATTTTTGATGTGCTGCATTAGGTTGATTGTTTGCATCCATAAAAGTTTTTTTCACATAGCCTCTAGAACCCAATAAGCCCTCCTCTTCTGCACTCCATAATCCAATACGAATGGTTCTTTTAGGATCAATGCCTGCTGCTTTGATAATACGCATCGCTTCAATCATCACTGCTGAACCAGATGCATTATCTGTTGCACCTGTGCCTGATTGCCATGAATCTAAATGCGCACCAATCATCACCACTTCGTCTTTCAACAATGGATCAGTACCTGGAATTTCTGCGATTACATTGTACCCTTGTAAATCTTTGGTATGAAATTTAGTTTTTACATCCAAATCTGCTTTCACAACTGTTCCAGATTTTGCCAATCTTAAAAAAGTATTGTAGTCTTCTACTGACATCGCCAAATCCAAGAAATTAGCAGGATCAGTTCCTTTATAAGAACCACCACCTTGTGCAAAAATGGTACCATCATGATTTCTTGTGCTAGTCGTTAACATCGCAACCGCACCTTCTTCTACTGCCATTGCCTTTAATAAATTAAGCACTCTTTGAGGACCAACTCTTTGCGCTTGCATTTCACGCATACGTCTTTGTTGAGCGGTATCTGGTGTTTTAGCAACAACTGGAGCAGGCGCTGCTTCCATCGCAGCCAATGCTTCATCTGTATATCTAGCCGCATCTGCTTTAAAGCTTTGCTTATAAGTATTGTCTTGATCTAAAATAATAATCTTTCCTTTTAGTTGACCCTTGTAAGCTTGTAATGCAATTGAATCTTTCGCATCAACCACAATGATGGTAGCATTTTTTAAACCATTGGTACCAGCAGTCCAAGTTTTAGGCCAAGCCAATAAAGGTTTATAATAAGGCGCTGTCATGGCGAAATACATTTTCTCTAAATCCCATCCTTTCCCAAATTCACCCCATGGTTCAATCACTGCATTCACTGCCCCATTTTTTGTTAAAACAGTTTTTGCATAATTCGCTGCTCGAGCATATCCTTCTGAATTGGCCAATCTATTACCACTTTTATCTGTAAGGTTAAATGCGATATCCATGACTTGAGATCTTTCCAATCCTTCTGTTCTGATTTTCTGAATGGTAGCTGGATCCAACTGCGCAACCGCACAAATAGGCATAACCGCCGCTAGTATCATTCCTTTAATAACTAAGTTTTTCATAGTAGGTCTTTTGATGATTTTGAACAATCAAATTAAGTAAAAGCAGGCATTATTGAATGCCGTTTATCCAATTTTATCCATGTCAATTCATTTTTTTATTTTGATAGCAGTAAAATAAGTCGGAATTTAAAGGCTTAATATAGCCTCTTATGCAAAAAAGACAATTCATTAAAGACCTCTTATTAACTGGAGTTGCAATGCCATTAGGATTCAATGGGATGGCAAAAGCTTTTACTAGCCATGCATCAAAAACACCTTTCGAATTGGCTCAAGACAATGGTTTTTGGGAAGAGATCCGTCAACAATACATCCTTAAACCAGATTATATCAATTTAGAAAATGGCTATTATAATTTTCTACCACAACCTTTACTGAATAAGTATATCGAACATATTAAAGAAATCAATTACCAAGGCTCTTATTATATGCGCACTGTTCAATGGGAGAATAAACAGAAATCAGTTATCGCCTTGGCAAAGGTAGCTGGATGCCAACCAGAAGAATTAATCATAACGCGCAATACCACTGAATCATTAGATACTATTATTGGCGGGATTCATTGGCAAGCTGGTGATGAAGCGATTATGGCAGAACAAGACTATGGCGCCATGTTAGATATGTTTAAATTAGTAAGTGATAGATATGGTGTAGTCAATAAAATCATCTCCATACCCAATCATCCAAAAGACGATTCTGAAATTGTTGATTTGTATAAAAACGCCATCACCGCTAAAACTAAAGTGATTTTGGTAAGTCATATGATTAACATCACTGGCCAAATTTTACCTATCAAAAAAATCACTGAAATGGCACACCAGCATGGCGTTCAAGTGATTGTGGATGGAGCACATGCTTTTGCACATATTCAATTTAGCGTGGCAGATTTAGGTTGCGATTATTATGCTGCCTCCTTACATAAATGGCTGAGTGTACCATTAGGTGCTGGTTTATTATTTGTAAAAAAAGAACACATTAAAAATATCTGGCCGCTTTTAGCAGATGGAGAAAAAGATCCGAATAAAATCAAAAGATTAAACCATACAGGAACACATCCTGTACATACCGACTTAACTATTCCTGACTCCATCGCCTATTATCAATTAATTGGCCCCGCAAAAAAGGAAGCAAGATTAAGATATTTGCAACAATATTGGACGAGTCAAGTAAAAGACATTCCAAAAATTATCTTGAATACGCCAACAGATGCAGCAAGATCTTGTGCTATTAGTAATGTGGGCATTGAAGGAATCAAGCCTGCAATATTAGCAGAGCGTTTAATGAAGGAATATAAAATATTCACTGTAGCAATAGATTATACCAATGTGCATGGATGCAGAATCACCCCCAACCTTTACACCACCACTAAGGAACTTGATGTTTTTGTGCAGGCATTGACCAATTTGGCTAAAGGCTAGAATTCCACATTTTACGCCTATTTTGTTAACATTTGTTCGTATTTGCGGTTTTTTGCCTATTTTAATAGTCTAATAACCGCATAATGCTGAAAAAAGAGCGTCAAGAATTCATTTTACACCAATTAAACCTGCATAATAAAATTTTATGTGCGGATTTAAGTAATAAGATGGGTGTATCAGATGATACCATTAGAAGGGATTTACAGGAGCTTGCGCAACAAGACAAAATAATTAAAGTGCATGGAGGCGCGCTAAGCAAATCTTTTCACACGGCATTTGACAGAGAGATGGTCTATAATTTAGAAGACAAACATATCATCGCTCAAAAAACTGCTGCATTGGTTCAAAGTGGGATGTATATTTTAACATCGGGCGGTACTTCCATTTTAGAATTTGCCAAATCCTTAGAACCCAATTTAAACGCTACATTTTTTACTTGTAGCTTAAATGCTGCAATTGAATTTGCGCACCACCCTAGTATCGAAGTGGTGATGATTGGTGATAAAGTTTCAAAAGATTCCATGTTAACCACCGGTGCTAGCGCCGTTCAGACAATAGAATCCATTCAAGCAGACTTATGTATACTAGGTATCAATTCTTTAGACACCCAATTTGGACTCAGTGAAAACGACTGGGAAGTAGTTCAAATTAAAAAGGCCATGATTAAAGCTTCCAAAAAAACAATTTGCATCGGCATTTCTGAGAAGTTAAATTCTCAGCAAAAAATTAAAGTAGCCAACCTCGACGAGATTGATATTTTAATAACAGAATTAGATCCTAATGATCCAGCACTGTTGCCATTTAAACACAAGGGATTAACCATTTATTAATATTAAAAGATCAGTTATGAGACTCAAAAAAACAAGCAAGCTTTATATAGCAAAGCTTATGATGATTTTGGTTTTGCTGTCTGGTTTTTGTATCGACACGATTGCCCAAACTATCCTTAGCGGTAAAGTGACGAATCAAAAAGACAACAGCGGTATCGAAGGAATTTCAATCGTTATCAAAGGCACACGTAATGGTGTAGTTTCTGATAATTTAGGTGGATTTACTTTGAAATTAAACAGCAACAATGCTATTACATTAGTAGCAAGTGGTGTTGGATTTAAAGCACAGGAATTAAATGTGGATCCAAGCAAAATGGCTAGTGGATTAAACATTGTATTAACTGAGCAGTATTCTAAATTAGACGAAGTAGTGGTAACAGGTACTGCCGCAGGTACCACTAAGCGTCAATTAGGAAGTTATGTAAGTAGTGTTTCTGCAGACGACCTTAATAAAGGTGCTTCAGGAAACGTATTGGCTGCATTACAAGGTAAAACAGCTGGTGCACAGATTATCCAAAACAGTGGAGATCCTGCTGGTGGTATGTCTGTTCGCTTGAGAGGTATTAGTTCTGTACTTTCTTCTTCTGAGCCTTTGTACATTGTTGATGGTGTGATTATCAATAACGCAACAAACAGAGTGACCAATACATCAGGCAACTATGATGGTGGTAATTTCGTTGGAAGTATCGGACAAAACAGAATGGTCGACATCAACCCTGCTGATATCGAAAGAATAGAGGTATTGAATGGTGCTGCAGCAGCTGCTACTTATGGTAGTAGAGCGAATGCCGGTGTAATTCAAATTTTCACAAAGCGTGGTAAATCTGGCGCAGCTAAAGTAAGTTTCTCAAGTACTTTTATTAGTAGTGCATTGAGAAAGAAATTAGATGTGAACCAATCTCCAACTAAATTCGGTGGACCAACAGATGGCGTAGGTGCACAAACACAGGATGTATTGACTCCTGCATTGACTAATACAACCAATGTAACACGTTACGATTACCAAGATTATATTTTCCGTGACGCATCTGGAACGGATAATACATTGTCTGTTAGCGGTGGTAACGATAAAACAAAGTATTATTTTGGTGGATCTTTTTACAACAACCAAGGTATTATCAAGAATACTGATTTCCAAAGATTCAGCTTCAGATCTAATATTGATCAAGTGATCAACAAATGGATGAGCATGAATATGGGATTGAATTACACTAATTCTAGTGCAAATGAAAAACCAGACGGACAATCTTTCTTCTCTCCTACTAACTCTGTAACCATCATTGGTAACTTCCATGATATTTGGACAAGAGATGCCAATGGTAATATTAAAGCGGTAGGTGAAAGAGGAAGAATCAATCCAGTTTCTGTTATCGAAGACATTAAGCAAAGACAAACAACAAATAGAGTTCTAGCTAATTTTGGTTTGAAATTAAAACCAATGAAAGGTTTAACAGTTGACTATACAATGGGTATCGACAACTATGCTCAAAATGGTACAACCTATATTCCTCCATATGCCTACAATGCAAGTCCTGCATTCTATGGTGGTGGTTTAACATTAGATCCAACTCAAAATGGTTATGCAAGTACTGCATCTAACCATTTCTTCCAAATCAACCACGATTTGAGTGGTAACTACAACTTCGATATCACATCTGATATCAATTCTACAACTCAAGTAGGTTACTCTCAACAATATGAGAAAAACAATTACGCTTTATTACAAGGTAGAGGTTTTGCTCCTTTCATTGAAACAGTGAATGGTGCATCTACTCCAATTCCTGGCGTGGATGAGCGTAGTGAGATTTCTGTTTCTGGTTTATATGTTCAACAGAACTTTAAATTCAAGAATCAATTGTTCTTAACAGGTGCAGTTCGTCGTGATGGTTCTAGCGTATTTGGTGCAAACCAACGCAATCAAACATACGCGAAAGCAAGTGCTAGTTATATTATCTCAAGTACTGAATTCTGGAATTCACTTGGCTTATCTAAAGCATTTGATTTATTCAAAGTACGTGTAGCTTATGGCGAGAGCGGAAACTTAACAGGTATTGGTGCTTATTCAAGATTCAATTCTTATAGCTCTAATTCATTCTTAGGACGTAGCGCATTGAACTCTAGCACCACTTTGGCAAACGAAAACGTGAAGCCAGAGCGTCAAGCAGAAATTGAATACGGTATGGATTTAGGCATGTTCAACAACCGTGTTGGTTTAACAGTGAACGTATATAATAAGAAAGTAACTGATTTATTGATTAACAGACAATTGGCACCAACCAATGGTTTTGCTAGTTTATTAGACAATTTCGGTTCTTTAGAAAACAAAGGTTACGAGATCATGTTAAGTCTTACTCCAGTTCAAACAAAAGATTTGAAATGGGAAATGACTACTATCTATAACCACAACGAGAACAAAGCAATAAAGATTGGACAAGCATTGACATTGTTCAGCACGAATGCAGGTGCTCCTGTAGCGATTGTAGAAGGTCAACCAATTGGCGTATTCTATGGTACTTATTTTGCTAGAGGAACTGATGGTGCTATCACTACAAACAGTGCTGGTATTCCATTGGCTGCAACAGGTGTAACAAGAAAAGTCATTGGTAATCCTAACCCTGACTATACTGCAAGTTTAGTGAATGAGGTTTCATTTAAGAAATGGAATTTCCGCGCTCAATTAGATGCGGTTCAAGGTGTAGATGTATTCAATGCTGACTTTAGAACAAGACAAGGTGTTGGTAACGGTAAAATTGCTGAAGCTGAACAAAGAGGTTTATTGCCTAGAGGTTATGTAAGTGGTGTTTACGCAATTGAAGAGTGGAGAGTGGATGATGGCTCTTTCATCAAATTACGTGAATTATCATTAAGCTATAATGTTGGTAAAGTTAAATTCATCAACAACTTAAGCATCAACTTTAGCGGTAGAAATCTTATTTCATGGGATAACTATAAGGGATATGATCCAGAAGTAAACTCAGGTGGTCAAAGTACTTTATTAAGAGGTATTGACTTCGGAGCTACTCCTATCCCACGTACTTTCAGTTTTGGTATCAAAGCTGATTTTTAATCCTTAATTCAAAAAATAGAGAACAATGAAAAAGATACTATATAAATATCAAATCGCTTTCTTGCTCGGGATTGTATCCTTAACGAGCTGTAAGAAAGACTTTGTGAATCCAAATGCACCCACTACTGACCAAGTATTTAGCTCGGCTAGAGGTTTAGTTGGTGTGAACTTAGGAGCACAAAGAACCTATTCATTAGGTGGTGCAAGCGTTGTGTATGGCTTGGTTACTGCCAACGGCTTTACAACCAATGAAATTATTTTAATGAATGCAGGTAACGTAGCTGAATACCAATTCAGCAGAGGCGGAACTGCAGTAGATGCGACCAATACTGTTTTGGCGAACATCTGGACCAATTCAAATAAAGTAATCTATGATGCGAACTCAGTTATCACTGCTGCAGAAGCTTTAAATGATAAAGCATATGCAAGTGGCTTAATTGCGCATGCTTCAATTTTAAAAGCTTTATCAATTGGTAGCATGTCAATGTTATGGGAAAAAGTACCAGCAGGTATTGGAGCGAATGTTCAATTTATTGATCGTACAGCTGGATTTGCTGCTGCTATCACTACCATTGACAATGCATTGGCAAAAATCAGTGCAAATGCTATTAGTGCAAACTATACAGCAGATGCTGTTCCTGGTTTGGATTATGTCAATACTTTGAATGCATTAAAAGCTAGATACTTATTATTCTCTGGCAAATATGCTGAAGCGATCACTGCTGCTAATTTAGTAGACTTAACAAAAAAATCTACGTTCAACTATGATGCAGTTAGCACCAACCCTGTCTTCACCACTGCAACTGCAACCAATAACGTATATCAAGTGATTGATTCTACATTAGGTTTACCAGCTGCTTTAGCACCAACTGCAGGAGATGGCCGTATTGCTTTCTACACATCCATCAATACCACTGTTGCACCAAGATTTAGAATCAATGGTTTCTTTAATGCGACCACTACAGGTGTTCCAGTTTACTTGCCAAGTGAAATGACTTTGATCAAAGCAGAAGCTTATGCTAGAACGAATAACTTAGTTTCAGCATTGACTGAATTGAATAAAGTGATCACTAAAACAGCTGCTGCAGATCCATTTAAAGTAGGTGCAAACTTAGCAGCTTCAACTGCAAGCACTGCAACTGCGATTTTGGATGAAGTGTATAAAAACAGATGTATAGAATTGTATATGTCTGGTTTGAAACTAGAAGATATGCGTCGTTTTGGAAGAGCAACAACAGAGCGTAAAAGAAATTTCTTCCCTTATCCATTTAAGGAAAGAGATGGTAATCCAAACACACCAGCAGACCCTAGTTTTTAATTAAAAAAAAGAATTGAATGGATAAGTCATTTACTCGTATTACAGAATCGGATTCTAACTATGATCATATTGAAAATTTCAGTACCACTGAGATTTTACAAAATATCAATGCAGAAGACAAAAAAGTGGCTTATGCTGTCGAACAAGTTATTCCAACAATTCAGGCTTTGGTAGACTCAGTAGTGGGAAAGTTATCGAATGGGGGACGCCTATTCTATATCGGGGCAGGAACGAGTGGCAGACTAGGTTTAGTAGATGCAAGTGAATGCCCCCCCACTTTTGGGGTACCCAATGATTTAGTCATTGGGATTATCGCAGGAGGACACCAAGCCATGTTTCAGGCAGTTGAAAATGCCGAAGATGATATGGAACAAGCTTGGAAAGATTTAATGGACTATAATATTAGCAACCAAGATATCGTGGTAGGTATTGCTGCAAGTGGAACAACACCATATGTCATTGGCGGACTTCAAACATGTAGACAAAATCAAATTACTACTGGCAGTATTAGTTGCAATTTAAACAGTCCAGTTTCTCAACATGCCGACTTCCCTATCGAAGTGGTAGTGGGTCCTGAATTTATCACTGGGAGCACGAGGATGAAAAGTGGTACCGCTCAAAAGATGGTACTCAATATGATTTCAACTGCTGTCATGGTAAAACTTGGCCGAATTAAAGGAAACAAAATGGTCAATATGCAACTTACGAATCAAAAATTATTTGATCGTGGTGTCAAAATGATCATGGATGAATTAAAAACAATTGATGCAACAACAGCAGCTGCACTTTTAAGTGAACATGGATCTGTAAAAAAATCCATAGAAGCTTATCAGTCTAAATAAATTCGATTTCCCCCAAATTGAAAGCCCTCCTATCTAGGGGGGCTTTTTTATTCATCCAAAAATCTATTTTTTATATCAGACTATTTATTGAGGGAAACTAAACTTACCCATTGTAATAGATATTTTAGTGGCATGGCCTCCTGCAAACAAAGGAGTTCCAGCAACTGCTTCATTGGCTAGCAAAGCAAATAAGATAGCTTCTTTTGCATCCGGGTTGATGCCTAAGATATCTGAAGAATACAATGTAGCGTTGGGTAATAAGGATTGTAAATGCCCCATCATGACAGGATTGTGCATGCCGCCTCCACTACTGTACATATTGAATGTGGTTCCTGGGGTTAAACTCGAATTGATACAATCGGCAATGGTCTCTGCAGAAAAACGATTCAGCGTGGCCATTACATCTTGAGATGAAATGTGTTCAGTTTGACTTGCAGCTTGTGCTTTTTCTAAAAATGCTATATTGAATAATTCTGGACCAATTGTTTTTGGTAAGCCTAATGCAAAAAAGGAATGTGCTTTTAACTCAGCTAATAAGTCGTTGTTAATTTTTCCTGAAGCTGCAATCGCACCCCCTCTATCATAGGCCAATGGGGCAAAATGGGTTCTAGTATAAGCATCCATTAAAGTATTACCAGTTCCAGTATCGGTTGAAAATACCTGCTCTAAAGTACATCCTGCTGCTAGATAGGTAAAATTAGCAATGCCTCCCATATTTAACAACAACCTATTTTCAGTTGGATGGCTACACAATAAATAATCTCCATACACAGCTAAGGGTGCCCCCTCGCCTCCTGCTGCTACATGCTTTTGTCTAAAATCACTCAAAGTCAATATACCCGTAGTGACTGCAATATGATCACCATCTCCAATTTGTAAAGTGGCTGGGCCATATTCAGAATTGGGATGCAATGACTTTGGTGCATGGTAAATGGTTTGACCATGACTTGCAATCATATCTACTTCATCTGGTGTTCTATTCCATGATTTCAATGCTGTTAAAACCATTTTGCCATGTTGTTGTCCAACCCAGGCATTCAATAAAGTTAAGGTTTCTAATGCCACCATTTCTTTGGAGAAAATGCTTAATATTTTTTCTTTAAAATCAGTGGTATAGTCTATTGTAGTAAATGCTTTTAATTCAAAACGCGTTGCCTTCCCTGAACCGCTGATGGCACATAATGCAATATCCAATCCATCCATAGATGTGCCGCTCATTAAACCAACGACCAAACGTTCTTGCTTTTCTGCAACCTTCACTAGGTTAAGTATATTCTGATGCATTTTATAGATGGTTTTATCTTCCTCAAGATACTAAAGACCCCGCTTAAATCAAACTAGATAAAAGTTTTTCACACTCTTGTAAGTCAATCAATTATACCCTTTAATCCACTTAACTTTGCCCCATAATTCATTCTTATGCTTAAAGTAGGTGTTTTTGGTGTGGGTCATTTAGGGAAATTCCATTTGAATAACTGGAAACAGATTCCAACAGTGGAATTGGTTGGTTTTTTTGACCCCAATAATGAACAAGCCGCTGAAGTTGAAAAAACCTATGGCATTAAAAGATTCTTGGATGAAGCTGAATTAATTGCTGCTGTGGACGCCATTGATGTAGTCACGCCTACGCATTTACATTTCCCTGTTTGCGAAATGGCCATTAAGATGGGGAAACACGTATTTGTTGAAAAGCCCATGGCCAATACCATCGAAGAAGGCAAAAAGATCATGAACATGGTCAAAGAAGCCAATGTAAAGTTACAAGTAGGCCATGTTGAAAGGTTCAACCCTGCATTTACTGCATTGAAAAACGAAACCTTAAAGCCCTTATTTATAGAAGTACACCGCTTGGCACAATTTAATCCTAGAGGGACTGAAGTAAGTGTGATCCTTGATTTAATGATTCATGATATTGATATTATTTTAAGCATTGTAAAGAGTGATGTAAAAAATATTTCTGCTAGTGGTGTAGCGGTGTTAACAGATACACCTGATATTGCGAACGTGCGTATTGAATTCAACAATGGCTGTGTGGCGAATTTAACCAGCAGCAGAATCAGTATGAAAAAAATGCGTAAGATTAGACTCTTCCAAAAAGATGCATATATAGGCATTGATTTTCTCGAGAAAAATACTGAGATCATTAAACTAAAACAACCCGATGAATCAGATGCTTTCTCGTTTGATATAGAAACACATCAAGGAACCAAGACTATTTCCATCTCTAATCCTGTGGTAGAAGAAGGCAATGCTATTTTAAGTGAATTGAGTAGTTTTGTTGAATCCATTGAAAAGGATGAACCTACTGTGGTGAATGAGATTGATGGTTACCTTGCTATGGAAGTAGCACACCAGATTTTAGATAAAATTAGTAAGTCGGCTTCTGTAGTGAATCAATCTGCTGAGTAATTGATACATTATCATAAATGTCTCGAAGTGACTAATTGATGTCGAAGTGACTAATCGATATAAGTCCTTTTAGTTAGAAAAACGCTTTGTTAAAATATATTCAGCAATCGCTAAGTCTAGCGGTCTAGTAATTTTGATGTTCTCAAATTCACCATCCACCAAATAGACTGGCGTTCCACCTGCTTCTACCACATTGGCTTCGTCTGTAAACGACGGCTGATATCCTTGTTCAAATGCCTTGATCAATAAAGCTGCATTGAAAGTTTGTGGTGTTTGAATCATCATCACGTTTTCTCTATCAACTACATGATGTCCTGTACCTTCTATGACACGAATGGAATCTGTTGCACTCACTGCTGGTATCGCAGATCCTTTTTCTACTGCTTGTTGATAACAACGCTGAATCAAAGCTGGCGTTAATAAACAACGAACTGCATCATGCACAAATACGATTGCTTCTGGATCTAGTTGTGCCAGGCCATTTTTAACCGACTGAAATCTTGTATCTCCTCCTGCTACAAATTGACATGGCTGTGTTAATCCACTTGACGCAATCAAATCCTGCCCCTCTTGGATGTATCCAGCAGGTAACACAATCACGAAATTGATATCAGAAAATGCAGCCACGAATTGATCGATCGTATGCAATAAGATGGTCTTCCCTTCTATAGCTAAAAATTGTTTAGGTACTACCGAACCCATTCTTTGCCCAGTTCCGCCTGCTACGATGATGGCTGTTTTTTTCATGATCTATTTTTAGGAAAGCTATTTAACTAATAATTTTTCTACTTCATTTGCCAATAAAGTTTTGTCAATTGGTGCTGTACCAACTAATTCACAAACCAATCCGCCTGCAATGTTTGCCATCTCTGCAGCCAATGCTATATCTTTTGAATACGCATAAACCAATGAAGCTACAGCTATGACTGTATCACCCGCACCACTTACATCTGCGATGTTTCGGATATGGGTAGGAATTAATTGTTGTTTGCCTTCTTGTGCAAAATATACACCATGTTCTGACAAAGTGATAAATGAAATGCTGTGATTCAATGCAGTATGTAACGCTGTATGCACTTGCTGCATATTGGCTAAATCTATGTTTGGTATCTCAATCTTTAAACCCTCTTTCACCTCTTTTAAGTTCGGCTTGAAAAGGGTACAATTTTTATAGGCTAAGAAATTCTTTTGTTTTGGATCCACCGCTGTTGGAATGCCTTTTTGATTACAATAAGCAATAATGGCTTCAATAATTTCTGCCGTTAATACCCCTTTATTGTAATCCTCTAAAATAATCAACGCTGGTTGTTCTTTTTCTACGAAGGCATAAAAATTATCTAATAATGCTTTTGTTTCTGCAGCATTGATATCATGGGTATTTTCATGGTCTAAACGCATCATCTGTTGATTGCGTCCCATGATTCTTACTTTATTAGTGGTGACCCTTGAAGCACTTGTATGGATATAGCTTGTATCTATTCCTTCTGTCTCTAAAAGCCCTTTTAAATCCTTTCCTTCAAGATCATTACCAATCACTGCAAAGACCGTTGTAGGCGCTCCTAATGCCCTTAAATTAAGCGCTACATTAGCTGCACCACCTACCCTTGTTTCTTTCCTTTGAAGGGACACAATGGGCACTGGCGCTTCTGGTGAAATACGGTCTACTCCGCCCCACCAATACGTATCCAACATAATATCTCCTACTACACCTATTTTGGTGGTAGCAAATCCCTTAAATAAATTAGTAAAACTTTTTTGATCCATCATTTACGATGCCGTTTTTTGATTACGCAATGCCAAATAGTACAATGGCACTCCTAATAATGTAATGATTAAACCAGGCCATGTGAAATTAGGCTTATAGATAATTAACAAGACACAAAAGCAAGTACCCATCAAAATATAAATGGCAGGTAAAACAGGGTATCCAAATGCCTTATAAGGTCTTTCTAGTTCTGGTCTTTGTTTACGAAGAATAAAGATGCCAATAATGGTAAGGATATAAAATATCACTACAATGAATGACACCATATCTAATAAGTCGCCATACCTGCCACTCAAACAAAGTAAAGCGGCTACAACACATTGCGCCCAAAGTGCCCATGCTGGAACTGCATTTTTATTTAACGTACCTGCTTTTTTAAAGAACAAGCCATCTTTAGCCATCGTATAGTAAACTCTTGCTCCTGCAAGGATTAATCCATTGTTACAACCAAATGTAGAGATCATGATCATCACGGCTATGACATAAGTACCAATATTACCAAAGATGACATTGGATGCAGCTACAGCAACTCTATCTGCTGGCGCATTGGCAATTTCATTTAATGGTAGCACACTTAAATACATCAGGTTCGCAGAAATATAAATGACTGTAACAATTAATGTTCCTAAAAAAAGACTTAGTCCAATATTGCGTTTTGGATTTTTAATTTCACCTGCAATAAAAGTCACGTTGTTCCATGCATCACTACTAAATATTGAGCCTACCATGGATGCTGCTATCGCGCCTAAAATAGCTACACCAAATAGTGGTGTCGTACTGCCATCAGTAGCAATTGTTTTCATCTCCCAAGCATTTTCCCAATTGGCATTCCAAATACTCGATTTAGACGCCAATAAGAAACCGAATCCTATTAATCCAAATAATGAAGCCAACTTGGTGATCGTAAAAGTAGATTGAATCATTTTACCACCCTGCACTCCTTTGGTATTAATATAGGTGAGTAGAATAATAATTGCAATGGATAAAAGCTGCGCAGGATAGATTTTCAAGAAACCCATTTGCAATAAAATATTGGCATCTGTCATTTCCAATGAAGGAAAAAAGTAGCCAGCAAACTTACTAAAGGCCACTCCCACTGCTGCAATGGTTCCTGTTTGTATCACAGAGAAAAAACTCCATCCATATAAAAATCCTAACAAAGGATTATAAGATTCTTTTAGGTAAACATATTGTCCACCGGCTTTGGGGAACATCGCACTTAACTCACCATAACTTAATGCTGCGGTCAAGGTCATGAATCCTGTTAACAACCAAACTGCAACTAACCATCCAGCAGAACCAACGTTTCGGGTGATGTCTGCACTCACAATAAAAATACCCGACCCAATCATACTTCCAGCAACAATCATCGTTGCATCAAATGCGGAAAGACTTGGTTTAAATTCTGTATTTGTTTCTGACATAGTCTTAAGCTAAAAGTTAAAAAAAATCCCGTTGGGTAACGGGATTGTAAATGATTATTTTTTGTATTCCGCGTTAAGTCCTTTAACAATATCCGCGGTGATGTCGTATGTGGTATCCTTGTAATACATTAAGTCTGCATTACTTGAAAACACATAGGCAAATTGTTTGTCCTTATTGTATTTTAAAATAAACGCTTCAATTTTCTTCTTTACTTCCTGCAATTTCCTATAACTCTCCTCTTGTAAAGCTTGTGACAATTGCTGTTCTGTATTAGCGTAATTTTTTTCTAACTGTTGTAATTCTTGTTGTCTTGCAACTACCTCTCCTTGAGATAAGTACTGTCCATTCTTTTGAAGATCTTGGTACTTAGCAGAAAATGCATTCTTAAGTGCTGTTAATTGCTTTGCATTTTCCATGTCCTTTAATTGCAATGCATCTTTCACATCTTTAAAGAAGGTATAGTTGTTTTGAATAGAATCTATTTCAAAATAAGCTACTTTAGTTCCTCCCGCTGATTGCATTGCTGCTTGTTTGCTTGGTGAAGCGCTACCACTAAAATGTAATACATACAAAACAATAATTGCTACAGCTAATACACCATTGATCACCCAGTTAGTCGACTTCATTTTAAATTATAATTTATTTAATTGGATGTAGGTTGCCCTACCCTATAAAAATAAGTAAAATATATAAATCAAACGTGTATTTAA
>JAOASM010000043.1 GCA_030158665.1 Sediminibacterium sp.
TGTCTTATCTTTGTAATCAATTTGCTTAATCTGTAATTGAGCTTAAATTAAATACATATGGCACAACTGCACAACCGTGTTTCAAACAAAGAGTTGAAACAAAAATTGTATGAAGAAGATTTTGAGAGAACTACAATTAGTTTTTACCAATATTTCCCAATTCCAGACCCAGTCAATTTTAGAGACGAAATGTATCGTGCCCTAAATGCGATGCAAGTGTTTGGTCGTATTTATGTAGCTACAGAGGGAATCAATGCTCAGATTAGTGTGCCTACCCATTTATTTGAAGTTTTCAAAGCCTATCTTTTTTCTTTTAAACCACTTAATGGGATTCGTTTAAACAAAGCGGTGAACGACAACGGCAAGAGCTTTTGGGTCTTAAAAATTAAGGTAAGAGAAAAGGTGGTGGCAGACGGCATTAGTGACCCCAATTTTAGCATGGAAAACAAAGGTAAGTATGTGAATGCGCAACAAATGAATCAGCTGCTTGAGTCGCCTGATACCATTGTGATTGATATGCGTAACCATTATGAATACGAAGTGGGGCATTTTGACAACGCCATTGAAATCCCTTCAGATACTTTTAGAGATCAATTGCCAATGGCAGCAGAAATGATGCAGCCGCATAAGGATAAAAATATCATCATGTATTGCACGGGTGGCATTCGATGTGAGAAAGCAAGTGCCTATATGTTACATGAAGGTTTCAAAAATGTATTTCATCTTGAAGGTGGCGTGATTCATTATGCGAATAAAATAAAAGAAGCTGGATTGGAAAGTAAATTCAAGGGAAAGAATTTTGTCTTTGACGATCGTTTAGGTGAAAAAATTACAGACGATATTATCGCAAGTTGTCATCAATGTGGTCAACCAGCAGATACACATACCAATTGTAAAAATGATGCCTGTCATTTACTTTTTATTCAATGCGAGGCATGTGCCAAAGAATTTGACGGATGTTGTACAACTGCTTGTAAGGAAGTGTATCACCTGCCAATAGAAGAACAATCGTCATTGAGAAAAGGAACAAAAAAAGGAATGCAAGTGTTTAATAAATCTAAACAAAGATTAAGGCCAAGATTGGGAATTGATATAGAAGTGAAATAATGATCAAATAAAATAGGTAAAAAAAATCCCGACGCATGCCGGGATTTTTTTTATTGGATACCTAGCGCATTTAATGCGTCTGTAATAAGTTGGAAGGTTTCCGATTCGGTCTTTGGTTCAGGTTTAAATGGAGTACCTATAATTTGTTCATACAATTCAATATACCTTTTAGAGATTGTTTGAATCCACTCGTCTGACATAGTAGGAACTGTCTGACCATCTTTCCCCATAAAATTATTTTCAATCAACCACTCTCTAACAAACTCTTTACTCAGCTGCTTTTGTTTTTCTTGCTTTGCTTGTCTTGCTTCAAATCCATCTGCATAAAAATACCTAGATGAATCTGGCGTATGAATTTCGTCCATTAAATAAATGGTATCTCCAATTTTGCCGAACTCATATTTTGTATCCACTAAGATCAAACCTCTTTTTGCTGCAATTTCTTTACCTCTAGCAAAGAGTGCAAGGGCATATTTTTCTAAAATGGCCCAATCTTCTGCTGAAGCCAATCCTTGTTCAATAATGGCTTCTTTAGAAATGTCTTCGTCATGACCTTCACTAGCTTTTGTAGACGGAGTAATAATAGGGGTTGGGAAAAAGTCATTTTCCTTTAATCCCTCAGGTAATGTTACACCGCAGAGTGTTCTCCCGCCAGCTTGATAGGTTCTCCAAGCATGCCCCACTAAATTACCCCTAACAACCATTTCGATCTTAAATGGGGTACATTTTTTACCTACTGCTACATTGGGAGCGGGGGTGCTGATGAGCCAATTTGGACAAATATCCTTGGTGGCGTCCAGCATATAGGCTGCAATTTGGTTTAAAACCTGTCCTTTAAAAGGAATTGGCTTTGGCAGAATCACATCAAAAGCAGAAATACGATCACTTGCTATCATTACAAGTAGTTCATTTTCAATGTAATAGACGTCTCTTACCTTGCCATGGTAGGTATGCAAAAGGCCTGGGATGGTGTTGGGGTTCATTGTACGAAAATAAAAACTTTAACAGTATTTTGATAATTTTTTCTGTTTTGCTAACAATTTGGTATTTTGCCATACAATTCAATTTAAAAACAATTATTTATGACAAGATTATTAACTCGTTTTGGTCTTTTTTGCGCAGTTGCTTTTACAGCAATTAGTGCAATGGCTCAAAATGCAGGAACAATCACAGGAACTGTAAAAAATGCAACTAGCGGTGAAACCGTTGCTGCAGTATCTGTTACAGTGAAAGGCACATCCGCAGGAACCTATACGGATGACAAAGGTACTTTCAAATTAAATGTAGCTCAAAAAACACCTTATACATTGGTATTTAGCTCGGTAGGTTTTGAAAATCAAGAGCTAGTGGTGAATGCAGGAACAGCTAAAGTTGAAGTAAGCTTAAAGCAAGCTTTCACTTTGGGTACTGAGGTGGTTGTTGCAGCTTCAAGAGTTGCGGAGCGTATTTTAGAGTCTCCAGTAACGATTGAAAGAATCAACAATACCACTATTAAAAATGCACCTGTGTCTAACTATTATGACTTATTGGGTACATTAAAAGGGGTGGATGTAAACACAGCTAGTTTAACTTTCAAAAGTATTAGCACGAGAGGTTTTAATGGTAGTGGTAACAACCGTTTAAATCAATTGATTGATGGTATGGATAACCAAGCTCCAGGTTTGAACTTCTCTGTGGGTAGCATTGTTGGTTTAACAGAATTAGACGTAGACAATATTGAATTATTACCAGGAGCATCTTCTGCTTTGTATGGTGCAGGTGGTATGAATGGTACTGTTTTGATTAACAGCAAAAGTCCATTCAAATACCAGGGTTTGAGTTTCCAAGTGAAACAAGGTATCAATCACATTGATAGCAAACAACGTCCATTAGCGCCTTTCAAAGATTGGACAGTGCGTTATGCAAAGAAAGTAGGTGATCGCTTTGCTTACAAATTTAGCATGCAATACACTGAAGCGGAAGACTGGAGAGCTACAAGTGCTCAAAACTATTCTAGAACAACTGGTACTCAGAATGGTCAAACGATCCCTGGTACAAGAGCATCTGATCCTAACTATGATGGTGTAAACTTTTATGGAGATGAGACAACAAGTTCTTTGGCGGGTGTTGGTGCTGCTGTTAAAAGTGGCGTTTTAGCATCTTTAGTTGGCGCTTATGGCTCAACTGTGGGTACTGCAACGTTTAATAGCTTATACAATGCTGCTGCTTTATATCCAACTTTATCTGCTTACCAAGCATTCTTAACTGGTGCTGGTGGTGCTGCTTTGGGTGCAAATGCTGCATTCTTATGGGGTGATAAAAGAGGTTATTTTAACGGAGTAAATGTAAGTAGAACAGGATATGCTGAAAAAGATATCATTGACCCAACTGCATTGAATGTTAAATTCCAAGGATCTATCCATTACAAAATCAATGATAATGTAGAAGCATCTATAGCTGCTTACAATGGTTTTGGTAACACTGTGTATACAGGAAGTGACCGATACTCATTGAAAGATTTAAGAATGGGTCAATACAAGGCAGAATTAAAATCTAAAAATTGGTATTTAAGAGCCTATACAACATTAGAGAATTCTGGTGCGTCATTTAACTCTACAATTGCTGCACGTTATTTCAATGAAGCATGGAAGCCAAGTACTACATGGTATCCTACCTATGCTGCAACTTATTCTACTTTGTTGAGTGCAGGTATGAATCAACAAGCTGCGCATGCAGGAGCAAGAGCTAATGCTGATGCAGGTAGACCAACTGGTTTCATTGGTTCAAATCCAATGTTCCAAGCTTTAACCAATACGCCTATCTCTCAAGGTGGTGCGATGTTCTTAGATAGATCATCTTTACGTGTATTTGAAGGTCAATACAATTTAACTGAAGCTTTAGGTTTGGCTAAGCACAATGCTGATTTCTTAGTAGGTGCTAGCACAAGACAATATTTATTGAATTCTCAAGGAACTTTGTTTGCTGATACAGCTGCAAAGATTAAAGTAAATGAAACTGGTGCTTATGCACAATTGTCTAAGCGTTTCTTGGATGATTTATTCAAGTTCTCAGTTTCTGCTCGTTATGACAAGAACGATAACTTTAAAGGTCGTTTTACACCAAGAGCAACTTTAGTAGTGAAATTAGAAGAAGATCATAACTTACGTATTTCTTACCAAACAGCTTACCGTTTCCCAACAACTCAAAACCAATGGATCAACTTGTTGATTGGTGGTGGTACAAGATTGATGGGTGGTTTGCCTCAGTTAAGAAACTTCTACAATTTCAATACCAACCCAGCTTATTCTCTTGCTAGTGTGAATGCATTTGGTGCTTCAGCTTTAGCAGGTGCGCCAAATCCAGCTTTACTTCAAGTACAATCATTCCCAGAATTCAAGCCTGAGTCTATGAGTTCTTATGAAGTTGGTTACAAGGGCTTAGTTGCTAAAAAATTGATGATCGATTTCTATTACTATTTTGGTAAGTATGAAAATTTCATCAGTGGTGTAACTGTGTTGCAATCAAGAAATGCAGCAGCGCCTAGTCCATTAGATGTATTGGATGCAAGCAAGCGTATTGCATATTCAATCTCTACTAACTCTACACAAGAAGTGAAGACTTCTGGATGGGGACTTTCATTAGACTATATCTTGCCTGGAAACTTTACAGTGTCTAGTAGCATCTATGGAGATAAATTAGGTGGTTTACAAGAAGGATTTATTTCTTACTTCAACACGCCTAAAATGAGAGCGAACGTTGGCTTGAGCAACAGTGGTTTTGCATTAAAGAATCGTTTAGGATTTAGCGCAAACTATCGTTACCAAGATGGCTTTACTTACGAAGGAACATTCGGAGTAGGTGAAGTATCAGCATTCAATACATTAGATGCTGTTTTAACTTACAAATTACCTGCAATCAAATCTTTGATCAAAGCAGGCGGTACAAATATTATGAACACTTATTATAACACCGCTCATGGTAGTCCAACTATTGGTGGATTGTACTATGTAAGCTTTGCTTATAACGTGTTTTAAGGAACTCAGATGGGTTAGTTAGTGATCCCTTCCCGATTTTCGGGAGGGGATTTTTTTTGGTGCTAGAAGTACTTTTTTCCTCGATAAAACGCTATTTTTGCAATTCAATATTAAAAACGATTTTCATGCGATCAATAGCCTTTAGAGAAGCACTACGCGAAGCGATGAATGAAGAAATGAGAAGAGACGAGCGCGTATTTTTAATGGGAGAGGAAGTAGCTGAGTACAATGG
>JAOASM010000044.1 GCA_030158665.1 Sediminibacterium sp.
AAAGCATTTGTTTCGCTCATGATAGCTGCCATTTTATTTCCTTTACCATCGTGACCGCCAGCCATATAACCGCCTTTTGCAGTTTTAGTGATGACAGCATCATGCATTGGTACGTTTTTTTCTTTTGTTTTCAAGCAATATGCTTTGATCATTTTTGAAGTGTCCATTTTGTATATATTTTAATTTTTAAAATGCTTATTGAAAGTAGTTTATTTATTGATATGCAAGGTTTGAATTATACGTTTTTTTGTTAAATGTTTATAAATTCCCCTCAATTGAGGCTCTTAAACGTCAATTTTTGCATATTTCGCGTGAGATTCAATGAATTCCCTTCTAGGAGCCACTTCGTCACCCATTAACATACTGAAGATTCTATCCGCCTCAGCAGCACTATCAATGGTCACTTGTTTAAGGGTTCTTCTAGTTGGATCCATGGTGGTTTCCCATAATTGATCTGCGTTCATTTCACCCAGACCCTTATATCTTTGAATCGTTACAGAACTATCATTTCCGCCACCTAATTTCTCTACCAAGCCTTTTCTTTGTTCTTCGCTGTAGGCGTATTCTTGGTCCTTTCCTTTTTTAACAAGATACAAAGGTGGTTGAGCAATATAGACATAACCATTTTGTACCAACTCTTTCATATATCTAAAGATGAATGTCAAAATCAATGTGGCAATATGCGATCCATCCACATCGGCATCGGTCATGATAATTAATTTATGATAACGCAATTTGGCAATGTTCAATGCTTTTGGATCTTCAGGAGTTCCTACTGTTACCCCCAATGCAGTATACATATTTCTGATCTCTTCGTTTTCGTAGATCTTATGTTCCATTGCTTTTTCTACGTTCAAGATTTTACCACGTAAAGGAAGGATCGCTTGATAAGATCTTTCACGACCTTGCTTAGCAGTTCCGCCCGCAGAGTCTCCCTCGACAAGGTATAACTCACATCTTTCAGGATCACGCTCAGAACAGTCTGCTAATTTACCTGGTAAGCCGCCTCCAGACAATACCGTCTTTCTTTGTACCATATCACGTGCTTTCTTAGCAGCAACGCGGGCTTGGGCAGCAAGGATGATTTTTGAAATCACATATTTAGCTTCCTTAGGATTCTCCTCTAAATACGCTTCTAAAACTCTAGAAACTGTCGTTTGAACTACACCACTTACTTCGCTGTTTCCTAATTTAGTTTTTGTTTGACCTTCAAATTGTGGTTCAGGTACTTTCACAGAAATGATAGCACTTAATCCTTCTCTAAAGTCATCCCCTTCAACAGTCACTTTGGCTTTTTCAAATAAGCCTTCCTTATCACCGTAGCTCTTAAACACACGAGTTAAGGCGGTTCTAAAACCAGTTACGTGTGTACCACCTTCGATGGTGTTGATATTGTTTACATAGGAAAATATGTTTTCCTTAAAGTCATCATTATAAGTTAACGCAACTTCAACCATTACGTTTGAAGCCTCATCCAAGCCTTCTACATATAATGGCGCTGCAATAATTGGATTTCTGTTGCCATTCTTATCCAACATTTGCACGAATTCAACAATTCCACCTTCACTATAAAAATGATTCACATAAGGTGCACCCGCTTCATCCAATTCTCTTAAATCGGTCAAAGTAATGCTAATACGTTTATTCAAATAAGACAATTCACGTAAACGACCTTCAAGGATCTCTTTACGATACACTGTTTCTTGGAAGATGGTTGCATCCGGCCAGAAATGAACTCTAGTACCAGTTTTATCACTTGTACCTGCTTCTCTAACAGCATATTTTGGTGCACCAATACTGTATTCTTGTTCAAATATTTTGCCTTCACGCTCAACGGTTACCAATAATTTGGTACTCAATGCGTTTACGCAACTCACACCCACACCGTGTAATCCACCAGATACTTTATAGGTGTTTTTATCAAACTTACCACCTGCGTGTAAGACTGTCATAACAACCTCTAATGCAGATTTCTTTTCTTTGGTATGCATGGCAGTTGGAATACCACGACCATTATCCTGAACGCTGATTGAATTATCTGTATGGATGGTGACTTCGATATGAGAACAATAACCTGCCAAAGCTTCATCAATGGAGTTATCTACTACCTCATACACTAAGTGGTGTAATCCTTTCATGCCCACATCGCCAATATACATGGCAGGACGTTTTCTAACGGCTTCTAAGCCTTCTAATACCTGGATACTATCGGCGCCATAGTTCTTGTTTTCGGCCGAGTCTGGGTGTTGTAAATCTTCTGACATAAACAGTGCGAATTTTTTGTTTTATAGGGGCGTCTTAAACGCATACAAACTTAAGAAGATTTAAGCCTTTTTTTGCCACAGGAAGCCTTAATAGTTATCCCCATTAGCGCAACTTTGTTTAATACCCAGGGTTCAAAAATGAGGCTAAAAATGGCCTTTAAATTGATTTTAGAAATGGATCGTATAGTGCCTAATAATTTTCAAATTAGGATCAAAATTTGAGGCTTATTTTACGTCATTTTAAAGTCATAAAATGAACCTTTTTACTTCATTTGTTGTTTATAGATTAAATTTGCAGTACAATGATGGTAGCCAACGACATATTAAAACAAGTGAACCAGCCAAATGGCTTTGCTGGTATGGCTATGTTGTACCAAAAAGAACAGCTTATTCCTGGATCAACACAATATAAAATCAACCGATATTTAGCACAATCTCCTGCAGATTTAGAAGATACGGGGATGTTCATTTATCATTACAATGCAAAACGACCAACTGACAATTATTTAGAACTAAGGTTTTGTATTTCAGGCAATCGTTATTGTGAAAATAAATTATGTGGCAATTGCAATCAGTTACCTACGGATGATTGTGCTGGGCCACTAAGAACAGTAGACGTTTTCTCATTCCACTTTACTTCTACTTTTTTACATCAATTTGTACACAATGTTAAATTGAATAATCGTAAGGATGAAGTCTTGGCTTTCAAACATCCTAATGCCTTTGTTAAAACATTTCCTTTGTGTATGCGCAAGCGCGGGACATTGGATTCTTTGTTGAATTATAGCTACACCGGATCTTTAGAAAATATATTTATCAATGCAAAAATCCATGAGCTGTTATTATTCAGCTTAGAGTGTATTGTAGATGAGAAGGAAGAAGGTTTTGCATGTAAATTCTTGTCAGACGATCGTGGTAAAGAAAGTATTTATTTAGCAAGAGAGATTTTATTACAACATATTGGAGATCCAATTACCATTAAGGAATTGAGCCGTAAAGTAGCCATGAACGAATGCTATCTAAAGAAAGGCTTTAAAGAAGTATTTGGCACGACCATCTTTGATTTCTACCAACAGCAAAGAATGGAACACGCAAAGTACTTGTTGTATGAAAAATCCTTAAGCGTAACGGATGTATCTGCACTCTTAGGGTATTCGTCGATCTCCCACTTTTCTGCAGCTTTCAAAAAGCACACAGGCTTAAAGCCTTGTGAGTTGTTGAACTAATTCAAGCTCATCCAGGTTCGTGATTTCATTCTAGTTTATTTCCTTATTTTTAGTTTCTAAATAAAATCTATGAGACAGTTATTTGCCATTGCCATCATGCTCTTATGTAGTTCATGTATTAACCAAAGAGTGGACTTAATCGTGCACCATGCACAAATTTATACGGTGAATGATTCCTTTGCAGTGGCAGAAGCAATGGCGATACAAGATGGAAAGATTGTTGCAGTTGGCAGCAATGACGATATTTTAAAAACATACCAAGCAGATAGTGTGGTGGATGCTAAAGGCGCTTCGGTCTATCCAGGATTTGTGGATGCGCATGCGCACTTTCTTGGTTATGGACAATCTTTATATGCCGTTGATTTAATGTTTGCGAATTCATGGGAGGAAGTATTACAACGTGTACAAGCATTTGTAGCTACACATCCTGGAAATGGATGGATTCGTGGAAGAGGATGGGATCAAAATAGATTCCCAGGTAAAGCATTTCCAACCAATGCGGAATTAAACGCATTATTCCCTGATCGTCCAGTGTTATTAGAACGTGTGGATGGCCATGCAAGTATTGCCAATGACAAAGCCTTACAAATTGCTGGTGTGAAAGCAGGTCAAACCATGGAAGGTGGAGACTTTGTAGTGGCAGGTGGAAAGCTCACTGGTTTATTGATTGACAATGCAGTGGGCATAGTGGAAAGAAATGTGCCAGCAGCCACAAAGGAAGATTATAAAAATTGGTTGACAGCAGCACAGAAAAATTGTTTTGCTACTGGATTAACAACCATTACAGATTGCGGATTAAGTCCAAATGACATTGATATGATTGACGCTTTGCAAAAAAGCAATGATTTAAAAATGCGTTTGTATGTGATGTTAAGTGATAAACCAAGCTCCTATACTTCTTCTTATTTCACCAATGGCGGGTACACTTCAGATCGTTTAATGGTGAAAGGGGTTAAAGTGTATGGTGATGGGGCATTGGGTTCTAGAGGTGCAGCATTATTGGCACATTATTCTGATCAACCAGGATGGGGTGGCTTCTTATTAAGTAGTCAATCCCATTTTGATTCAGTAGCAGCAAAATTAATTAACACAGATTTTCAAATGTGCACGCATGCCATTGGTGATAGTGCGAATAGAGTGGTGCTGAAAGTGTATGAAAAATATTTAAAAGGAAAGAATGATAAAAGATGGCGTATTGAACATGCGCAAATTTTGAACCCATCCGACTTTGATTATTTTGGCAAGTACAGTATTATTCCATCTGTGCAACCTACACATGCAACAAGTGATATGTATTGGGCTGGAGATCGTTTAGGTGCTGAGCGATTAAAAGGTGGATATGCATTTCAACAATTATTAAAGCAGAATGGATGGTTGCCATTGGGCACTGATTTTCCTGTAGAAGAAATCAATCCATTCAAAACATTTTTAGCTGCTGTTGCGAGACAAGATGCAAAAGGTTTTCCTGCAGGTGGATTCCAAATGGAGAATGCGTTAACTCGTGAACAAACCATCCGAGGTATGACCATTTGGGCAGCAAAAGCAAACCGTATGGAAAAGCAAGTGGGCTCAATTGAAGTAGGGAAGAAAGCAGATTTTATCTTATTGGATAAAGACTTAATGAAAGTCCCAACAGATAGTATCCTGCACGTTAAAGTGTTGAAGACTTACTCTAACGGAGAAAGAGTACATTAAATTCTCAAATCAAACATAATTATTAGAAAATATACCTATTCCTTGGCTCTCAGCTCGCTTTGCTCGAATGTTCGCTACGGAATAGTATATTTTTCTAATAATATCTTGATATATCAATTTAGGCGTTATAGTCCAACCATATCTTTAGGAATCACCCATGCATCAAATTCTTCAGGGGTTACATAGCCTAATTTCACCGCCATTTCTTTTAATGTAGTGCCTTCTTTATGTGCTTTCTGTGCAATCTCTGCAGATTTATAATATCCAATTTTGGTATTTAATGAAGTCACTAACATCAAGCTATTGTTTACATGCTTGTTGATATTGGCTTCGATGGGTTCTATACCAATAGCACATTTATCATTGAAGCTGATACATCCGTCTCCAATCAATCTTGCACTGTGTAAGAAGTTAAAGATCATGACAGGCTTGAATACGTTTAATTCAAAATGCCCCATAGATCCACCCACATTAATCGCCACATCATTTCCCATAACTTGGGCAGCAATCATTGTCAATGCTTCTGATTGTGTTGGATTCACTTTACCTGGCATGATAGAAGAACCTGGTTCGTTGTCTGGGATAAAGATTTCACCAATGCCTGAGCGTGGTCCCGAAGACAACATGCGCACGTCATTAGCAATCTTCATTAAGCTTACAGCAACTGTCTTTAAAGCACCGTGTGCTTCTACGATCGCATCGTGTGCAGCTAGTGCTTCAAATTTATTTTCAGCAGTCACAAATGGCAATCCTGTAAGGTTAGCAATATGCTTTGCTACATTTTCAGAATAGCCTTTTGGCGTGTTGATACCTGTTCCAACAGCAGTACCACCCAATGCCAATTCGCTTAAATGATCTAATGTATTGTGAATGGCTTTTAATCCATGTTTTAATTGACTTGCGTAACCACTAATTTCTTGTCCTAATGTTAAAGGAGTCGCATCCATAAAATGGGTACGACCAATTTTAACAATATGCATATAAGCTGCACTCTTTGCATCCAAAGTGTTTTTTAAAGTGATGATACCAGGGATCGTCACTTCTTTTAAAATTTGGTATGCCGCAATATGCATTGCCGTCGGGAAGGTATCGTTTGAAGACTGTGATTTATTCACGTCGTCATTTGGATGTAAAAACTTTTCTTTATCGGTTAAGCTTCCACCTTGAAGTACGTGACCGCGATAAGCAATTACTTCATTGACATTCATATTGCTTTGAGTGCCACTTCCTGTTTGCCATACCACTAATGGGAATTGATCATCTAATTTACCTGCAAGAATTTCATCACAGACTTGACCAATTAAATCACATTTTTCTTTGGGTAAAACACCAGCGTCAAAATTGGTTAATGCAGCAGCTTTTTTTAAATACGCGAAAGCTTTAATAATTTCTTTAGGCATCTGGTTGATGTCCTGCGCAATTTTAAAATTTTCGATACTTCTTTGTGTCTGTGCACCCCAATAAACATGAGCGGGTACTTTTACTTCACCCATTGTGTCTTTCTCAATTCTGTATTCCATAATTGCAGTTTTAGTACCGCAAAGGTAAGTCAGGAGAGAGAATTAAACACAAAATAAGCAGAATTAATGCCCTGTAAAATGAGGTTTTCTTTTCTCAATAAAGGCTTGGATGCCTTCTTTACAATCTGCTGTAACGAAGCAATCGCCAAATAAATTTGCTTCTACTTCATACCCGTTTACAGACTCGTCCCATGCAGCATTCACTGCCTTGATAGAATTGGCAATGGCCAAAGGCGCTTTAGTGTGCGCCGCTGCGAGTAAAGAGAAAGCTTTGTCTAATAATTCGGTTTGAGGTACGACATAGTTGACAAGGCCATATTGTAATGCCTGTTCAGCATTGATAGTGTTACCTGTAATCACCAATTCCATTGCTCTTGCTTTGCCCAATTTCTGGGTCAATCTTTGAGAGCCGCCATATCCAACCATGATACCTAGGTTCACTTCTGGCTGACCAAAGATCGCATTCTCAGAAGCAATAATAAAATGACAGCTCATCGCTAGCTCACATCCACCACCTAATGCAAAACCATTCACACAAGCGATCACCGGTTTAGGAGAATTTTCGATTTTAAAGAAAACATCCTGACCTCTTTTTGCTAACGCAGTTGCTTCTGCTTTAGATAAAGCTTGAAACTCTTTGATATCAGCTCCGGCTACAAAACTTTTAAGTCCAGCGCCTGTGATGACGACTGATTTAATTTCTGGAAATTTATAAACACGTTCAAACACAGCATCTAAATCCTGCATTACTTGTTGGTTCAATGCATTTAATTTCTCTGGACGATTAATGGTAATGATCAAAGTATGATCTTCCATTTTTGTAAACAAAGTTTGAAAAGACATAGCTGGTAATTTTATGGTTGAAAGAAATTGGAACTTTCTATTAAGACTTTCTATTTGCAGCAACCCATGTTCTGATATAAGCTGCGATATCAGTGGTGTTGGTACCTGGTGCAAATAAATGACCGATACCCATATCTTGTAATTGTTGATTGTCTTCTTCTGGGATAATACCTCCGCCAGTGAGTAGGACATCTTTCAATCCCTTCTCTTGCATCAATTGATACACTTTGGGAAACACAGTCATGTGCGCACCCGATAAAATACTAATACCAATAGCGTCTACGTCTTCTTGTAAAGCTGCTTGAACCACCATTTCAGGACTTTGTCTTAGTCCGGTATAGATGACTTCCATTCCGGCATCTCTTAATGCTGTAGCAATGACCTTAGCGCCACGATCATGTCCGTCTAAGCCAACTTTAGCTACCAATACTCTTATGGGTCTTTCTGTTTGCATCAACTACAATTTACATTAATTTTTTGACAACAAATCCAAACAGTATTGGATACGTTTTGCTGCGTCCTTGGTTTCAATATTGGCCACGATATCAAATACGCCTGGACCAAATTTGCCACCTACTAACATGATTCTGAATGGCAACATTAAATCACCTGGTTTAAGGCCTTGTTCTGCTGCTAAAGCTTTAAAATGGGTTTCTAATTCAGTGGCATCATTGGTTACTGCTTCATTGACATAAGCATCCATGATAGATGTAAAGAAAGCTGCTTTTGCAGGATCCCATTTTGGAAGGATAGAAGCGGTATCCACTTCGGTTGGTGCTGTAAAGAAAAAAGCTGATTGAGGAATGAAGTCAGTCAATAATTGGCAACGTTCTTTTACGAGTCCAATTACTTTAACTAAATAACTTGGTTCGTGAATTTCGATTTTAGCTGTTTCAAAATAAGGAGCTACTAAATTGGCTAAGTAGGCATTATCGGATTGCTTAATCCATTCTTGGTTAAACCATTTTGCTTTTTCATAATCAAATTTAGCACCGCCTTTATGGACTCTGTCTAAAGTAAATTTTTCAATTAAAGTGGGTAAAGAAAATATTTCCTGATCGGTTCCATCATTCCAGCCCAACATCGCTAGTAAGTTGACAAATGCTTCTGGCAAGAAACCTCTTTCTTTAAATCCAATCGTTGTCTCATTGGTATTTGGATCTGTCCAATCCATCGCAAAAACAGGGAAGCCTAAACGATCTCCATCACGTTTACTTAGTTTGCCATTCCCATCAGGTTTTAGAATCAAGGGAAGATGGGCCCATTTAGGCATTTGATCCAATCCGAATAAATTTTTCCAAACTAAAATATGAACAGGTGCACTAGGCAACCATTCTTCACCTCTAAATGCATGTGTGATTTTCATCAAAAAATCATCCACCACAACAGCTAAATGGTAGGTTGGCATCCCATCGGCTTTCAACAATACTTTATCATCCACCATGCTCGTGTCAAACTTTACTTCGCCACGAATCAAATCTTCAAAAACTAATTCTTCTGAATCTGGCATGTTAATACGCACAACATAAGGCGTGTTCTCATTCAATAAACGAGTGACTTCTGAAGCAGGCAAACTCAATGAGTTTTTCATGCTCATTCTTGTGGCACGATTGTATTGGAAATTAGGAATCTCTTTTCTTTTTGCATCCAAATCTTCTGACGTATCAAATGCATAATAGGCATTGCCTTGCTCAATCAATTGTGATGCATATTGTTTGTACATGGGCTTTCTTTCACTTTGGCGATAAGGGCCATAAGCGCCTCCATGTATTGGACTTTCGTCTGGGGTTAATCCACACCATGCAAGGGTGTCTAAAATGTATTGTTCTGCGCCTGGAACAAAACGAGACTGATCGGTATCCTCAATTCTTAAAATAAATTGACCGTTGTATTTTTTTGCAAATAAATAATTGAATAAAACAGTACGTACGCCACCTAGGTGTAAACCACCTGTAGGAGAGGGAGCAAACCTTACTCTTACCTTTTGATCAGCCGAATTTTCCATGTGCACTTTATTTTTACAAAGATAAGTTGCAAACGGGCAAAAGAACCATTTATCTTTGGGTATGTATTTGATTAAAACACCTTTTTGGCTGCGGCTTATTTATAGGTCTTGTACTTGGCGAATGCCCACCCAAGAAAAGGTACTTTATTTAAGTTTTGATGATGGTCCACATCCAGAAGCGACGCCATTTGTCTTAGAGCAGTTAGCTATGTTTAATGCGAAAGCTAGCTTTTTTTGTATTGGTAAAAATATCCAATTGTATCCTGTTATTTATGATGCAATCCTTGACGCGAATCATACTGTTGGGAATCATACCCAAAATCATATGAATGGGTGGAAAAATACCACTGCCGATTATCTTATGGATATTCAAAAGGCAAGTGCCCATATAAAATCTAATTTATTTAGACCACCCTATGGGAGAATTCGTTTTGAACAAATAAAAGCATTACGTAAAAGAAAAGATTTGCCGCAAAATATTGTGATGTGGGATGTATTGAGTGGAGATTTTGATACCAGCATCACTGGAGAAAAATGCGCGCAAAATGTGATCCAACATACAGGGCCAGGATCCATTATTGTATTCCACGATAGTGCAAAAGCGATGGATCGATTGCGCATTGCCCTGCCAAAAGTATTACTCCATTTTACCAACCTAGGGTATCAATTTAAAGCATTATAATGCGGATAAAAAAGGCCAGGGTAGAAACCCCGGCCTGTATAATCCGTACCCTATAAAAAACAAAGTTTACATCCAATGAAGGGATGGGTTAGTAATTTTTATTCTTAAACGCATAAATGGTATCTTTTAGTATGTGTTTCGTTAAAAAAGTGCTTTTTTTGTGCTTAAATCCAATTGATTATGCATTTTATTGATACCCATGCGCATGTTTATGCTCCGGAATTAGCTACTGACATTGAGTTAGTAATAAAAAATGCTATATCAGCAGGTATCGAAAAAATTCTAATGCCTGCGATTGACAGCGCTTCTTTGGAAGCCATGTTGAAAGTGGAGCAACAATTCCCTGATCATTGTATTGCCATGATGGGTTTGCATCCCTGTTATGTTAAAGAAAATTACAAAGCAGAATTAAAGCTGGTAGAAGAGTGGATTGCAAAAAGAAATTTCATTGCCATTGGAGAAATTGGTTTAGACTATTATTGGGATAAAACTTTTACCAAAGAACAAGAACTTGTTTTTGAAACACAAATGCAATGGGCGCTTGATTTGCAATTGCCGATTGTCATTCATACCAGAAATGCAATGGGAGAAACCATTGAATTAGTCAAGCCTTTTGCAAAAAAAGGATTGCATGGGGTGTTCCATTGTTTTAGTGGAAGTAAGGAATCTGCAGAGCAAATTATTGGAATGGGTTTTCATTTAGGCTTAGGAGGTGTGTTGACCTATAAAAACGCTGGGGTGGCAGAAGCAATTAAAGACATCCCAATGGAGTATTTAGTATTGGAGACCGATGCGCCTTATTTAGCACCCGTACCTTATCGTGGAAAAACGAATGAGCCTTCTTATATGTTAGAAGTAGCAAAGAAATTAGCAGAAGTAAAATCGATGCCCTTACATGAAATTGCTGCTATCACGACAAGCAATGCGAAAAAGCTGTTTGGGTTGGAGATTCAGTAAATAAACCAATTATTTATTTTACATTTGCAATCCTTATAGAGAGGTGTCCGAGTGGTTTAAGGAGCACGCTTGGAAAGCGTGTATACGGCAACGTATCGGGGGTTCGAATCCCTTCCTCTCTGCAAAGCCTGTCACGAAAGTGACAGGCTTTTGTACTTCAAGGCTGCGTCACAAGCTCGCTTGTGTAAGCAGACGAGAAGTGCAAAAGCGAAATGAATGCGCAGCATTCGTTTGAAAGGCTTTGATAAAAGAGCAGTTTGCCGTCTTCCCGTATTTTTAAACTTTATTCTCCAAATTGATTTTCGCCTGTGCGATTCCGCAAATTTGACTAAAAATATAGACAGCCCCTGTGCTTAAAAATAAAGGATGATATAGTATATAATCTTTCGATTCTAATAGATAATTAAAATACAAAAACAACGAAAATACTAGTAAGAAAGATGCTGATAATTGTATCTTAAATTTTACAACGGAACTCAAATTCTTTTTTTTAACTAAGGGAATGATTATGACACCTGTTAAGCCACAGAATAAGCATAAAATTGAAGTAAATGTTATTGGAAGAATTAGCATTGATAATAACCCTAAAATCCATGGGATTGGGATTGCTAGGTCTGAACTTACTGTTATTAATATGCAACTATAACTTAGTATTTGGAACCATGGATTAGAAAGTGCTTGTATAATTCCTCTCATAATGTAAATACATGGGTCAAGTAAATTAATAGTTTGATTTAGATCTCCTTCCTATTCTCATCCATGCGCTCATTGTATTCCAATGGCTCATTTTTCCAATTCTTATTATATGATACAAACCAGCCTAACCAAATGGAGCGCGATAAACGCATTAAGATAGGTTGAATTAAAATCAATAAAACAATGGTGGTACCTAACCAGTAAAACATTCTGTTGTCATCCAATTCCCATGTCATGCCAATCAATACTTTCCATGCGACAAACATAGAAACAAAATACGCCACAGTCAACGCATAACTTACATAGCCAGTGCCGTAATAAAATCCTACTTCAATTTCAGTGGGCTGTCCACAAACTGGGCAGCGGTCATTCATTTTAGTGATCTTTGAAAGTTCGTAGGGGTTGGTAGAGGTGAATAAGGCGCCTTCTCTACATCTTGGACATTTATTAGTTAATGTGCTGTATAAGTAGCTTTTTTTCATACCGCAAAGGTATTGAAAATTAAGGAGCTATCAATTGTTCCATTTGGATCCCTCTAGAACCTTTGATAAGTAGGGTATGACCGCTGTATTGTTGCGCTTGAAGCCATTGCTTGGCTTCTTGAACCGTATCAAAATAATGATAGGGATGTGTACATTGTTTGAATTCAGTACCCACCAACAATACTTGTTCCCAAGCAGTTTGTTTCAATTGATCAATGAGCATTTGGTGCTCCATAAAGCTATCAGCACCTAGTTCTCTCATTCCGCCAAGACAAACAATTTTATTAGCCTTATTGAGTTTAGCGAAATTCTCCACCGCTAATTTCATGCTTGAAGGATTGGCGTTGTAAGCATCTAAAATCACTTCATTGTTTTTCCAATTCAATAATTGAGAACGGCTATTGGTTGGGATATAATTTTCAATAGCAGTTTTAATTTTCTCATTGGGTACTTTAAAATATTGTCCAATTGTTACAGCAGCTAACACGTTTGGCAAATTGTAATTACCTACTAAATGGGTATGTATTTGATCTATAGCAATACCTTTATTTATTTTTACGGTTAGCATGCCATTATCATCAATCGCTTCGCCTTGTATTTGTCCATTGAATTGACCGTAACCAATTCGATGAGGGATGCCTTGAGACATGGTTTGCAAATAATCATAGTCTTCCATGATAAATGCAGTACCATTATTATTGCTTAAAAAATCATACAATTCTCCTTTGCCTTTCTTGACACCCTCTTCGGATCCAAATCCTTCTAGATGTGCTTTACCACAATTGCTGATCATGCCATGTGTTGGTAAAGTATAGGCGCAATAACTTTCTATTTCGTGTAAATGGTTGGCCCCCATTTCAATCACAGCCATTTCTGCATTTTTCGGAATACTAAGTATGGTCAATGGCACGCCAATATGGTTATTTAAATTGCCCTGTGTTGTAAAAGTGGTGAAATGACTTGCTAAAACAGTATAGACCAGTTCTTTTGTAGTTGTTTTGCCATTGCTACCTGTGATGGCAATAAATGGAATTGTAAATTGTTGGCGATGGTATTTTGCTAATTCTTGAAGCGTGGTTAATACATCTTTTACATGAATGAGTCGATCTTGAATGGCATCTCCGTATGGAATTTCCTCATCCACTATAGCATAGCTCGCGCCTGCTTCTAATGCAGCAAGTGCAAAAACATTGCCATTGAAATTGGGTCCTTTTAATGCGAAATATAGATCTCCTAATTTAAGCTTTCTGGTATCAGTGACTACAGATGGATGTGCACTATAAATGGTATATAATTCCTCGATTGATCCAAGCGTCATAGGAGTTGGGTTTAGCTTTTCGCCATCAATAAACAAGTAGCAGTTGCCACAAGACCTTCTTCTCTTCCAGTGAAACCCATTGTCTCAGTAGTGGTTGCTTTGATGGAAATATCTTTATTGCCAATGTGTAAAATTGAAGCAATACATTCTTGCATAGCAATAACATAAGGTTTAATCTTTGGTGCTTCTAAGCAAAGTGTGGCATCAATATTTACAATCTGATAACCTTCTGCTGTGATTAAATCATATGTTCTTTGTAATAAAATCTTGCTATCGATATTCTTAAATGCATTGTCGGTATCAGGGAAGTGTGTGCCAATATCGCCTAAGCTTAATGCACCCAAAAGCGCATCGCAAATGGCATGTAATAATACGTCTGCATCGCTATGTCCTAGTGCTCCTTTGTGGTGGGGGATATGAATACCTCCAATCCATAAATCTCTTCCTTCTACCAATTGATGAAAATCAATACCAGACCCAATACGTAAATTCATTAAAAAATATTTTTGATTTTCTGCCATAAATTAGGCTGATCTTCTTTGGTATCTGGTGTATCCATGCCAAAAGCAGAAATAGCACATCTGAATCCAATTGTGCTGGAAGATTTATCTTGATCTAAATATCTTCTTGTTCCAGGATTTAACCAATAAGGACGATCTCTCCAGCTTCCTCCTTTATACACCCTAGATTTATTTGAAATTAAGGTATTGGTTCCTGTTTCATAACTTGATGTAGAAGCGTCATCACCATCTAAAACACTATTGCCTCTGTATGGATTAAAATCATCCATGTCGATGCTATTCATTGGGCGATAGATATCAGCAACCCATTCGTTCACATTACCACTAAGGTTATATAAGCCTAAAGGATTTTGTAAAAAGCTATTGATCTTGCTTGGGAAACCAGCACCATCATTGGCATAGCCAATCATGCCCATATAATCGCCACTTCCGTTTTTAAAATTCGCCATGAACATGCCACGGCTATCTTTTTCTTTTTTGCTAATTCTTCCTGTTGGATTACTTCTCAGTCCGTCGTTTCCATTCGAGCTCCAAGGGTAAGGAGAATCAGAAGAAACGATACTCGCATTGGGTGTACCTGAGTTAGATCCCGCTTTTGGATTATTGAAATTAGAAATATAGTTCTTGCCGCTAGATACTTTTGCTGCATATTCCCACTCCGCTTCCGTAGGCAATCTAAAGTCGGGAATTAAAACATAATCATCTAAGTTTTTATTCTTTGCTTTTGCTTTTGGAGGGATAGGTGTACTTTTTTTATTGCTATCAACAAGGCTGTTGCTTGCTTCCATCTTTCCAATGTATGGTTTGGTAGGATCAATTAAGCCATATTTAATTAAAGTTTTTTCATTGGCTCTATCAGTTCTCCATCTGCAATAGGCATTCGCTTGTTCCCAGCTTACACCTACTACTGGATAATCATTAAAGGCCTTATTTCTAAAATAACCTTCAACCATTGGTTCATTGTATGCAAGGTCAGCTCTCCAAACTAAAGTGTCAGGAAGTGCTGCTTTAACAATTGAATCTTTGCCTAGAGGAATAAACACACGTTCAAGCCATTTTACATAATTTCTGTACTGTCTATTACTAACTTCATATTGGTCAATTCTAAAAGAACTCACAGTGACTCTACGTAAATTATTGTTCCAATCACCCATGATATTTTCCTGATTCATCCCCATAGCAAATGTGCCACCTCTTATTAAAATGGTGCTATCGTATGGGTCATCTTTTGATGCAAATGCAACTTTATTGCTGTTTTTGCTTTCGAATTGGGAGATCATTTTTGGGCCTAAAAAAAGTACCGCAAAAAATAATAATATGCTATTGATAAAATTCATCTGTATTGTTTAATCAGTTCTGTTTAAAATCTGCTGCGAATATACTTGCTTTTTCACTCATTTATTCAAATGCAAATAGATTCTTATGTTAGTAAAACCCTAATTTTAGGACATGAAACTGGGTGTTTTAACATTTTTTTTAATTGGATGCTGCTGTTCCCTTCCGGGATGGGGACAGGTAGGCATGCTCTCTAAAGGAAACTGGGTTAAAATTGCCGTGCCAAATGAAGGGGTTTATCAGCTCACTGGTGCCCAATTTAAAGCGATGGGTATCACAGGAAAAGTGAATGCCAATCAAGTCCAATTGTTTGGTATGGATTTAACCCGTTTGCAAGAAAAAGTGCCATATGGATTGCCGGATAGTTTAACAGAATTGGCGATTGAAATACAAGATGGAGGAGATGGAATTGTAGATGATCAGGATAAGTTGCTTTTTTATGCACAAGGAAAATTCAATTGGATCAAGTTGAATCATTTTGAAGCACCCATTCGTCAAAAAATCACGAGTAACGATTCCTTGTATTTTTTCCTTCGTGTTGGAACAAATGGAAAAAGAATAACTACCAATACCAACTCAAATACGGATTCTAAATTAGTACAAACTTTTCCAGCAAATTGGTTGATTGAAAAAGATAGCATCAATATTTTAAGCAGTGGAAAAACCTGGTTAGGGGATCCGATGGGGACAGGAATTGGCAAGAAACTTAGTTTGACATTTCCATTGAATATGGAGGGGTTGCAATTCAATGCACCAGTTGTCTTACAAAGTCAATTAGCTGCAACTACTTACCAAACAAATGCCAATTTCTCTATCAAATTGAATGATCAACTATTGAATACAAGCAGCTTGAATCCTGTTTCAGGTTTTATTTTTGACGATGCATATAAAATTAGATTCGACAGTCTTTCAACTTGGTTGGATGTAAATAAAGTACTTAAAGCAGGACAGCTCTTAACCTCCATGAATTTGCAGGTGGATTTTAATGCACCTACAACAGCCACAGGTTGGATTGATTACATTGCTTTGCATGGGCAAAGAAAGATAGGATACTGGGGTAATACCAATTTTGGGTTTGATTATTTTAACCAAAGTGTCACCAATCAATACCTGACATTTGAAGTACAAAATGCAAGTAATCAAACAAGGGTTTGGGAGGTGAGTAGTTGTTTACAGCCAGTGTCAATGTCAGTGCAATTGGACAATAATGCTGTCGCAAAATTTACTACTACAGATACAACACACCGCTATTTTTATGTCTTTGAAGCGAATAAGATTCAAACAGCACAGGTGTCAAGTTATATCATTAGTGACAGTAGTTTCTCTGTCCATCCAGTTGATTATATCATTATTACGGCACCTGATTATTACCCAGCAGCAAAAGCGCTTAAATCATTTCATGAAAAACAAAATGGATTTAAAGTTGGGATAGTGAATGCGGTACAAATTTTCAATGAAATGTCCAGTGGGCAAACGTCTCCAGTTGCTATTAGGAATTATTTAAAATATATCATTGAGCAATCGAAAGTAAAAAATCAGCCAAAGCCTAAGTATGTTTTGTTGTTGGGTATGGGTAATTTTAATACGCAAAAAATCCAATTAAATAAAGAATTGCCTGTCTATACAAGTGATGTGTCTAATGCAATTTTAACTTCATACAGTACGGATGATTTTTATGCCATACAAAAATCGGGGGATCAAATTCAATATGCACAATCAATTGATTCTATTGGACTGGCCATTGGCAGGATTCCTGCAAGAACTATAGCTGAAGCGGACAGGATGGTGGCGAAACTAATTCAATACCAAACGAGCAAAAAAATGGGTCTTTGGCAAAACCAATTAACTTGGATTGCAGATGATGCAGATTATAATTTACATCTGCAGGATGCAGAAGAAATAGTGAGTAATTTGAATGCGAAAACATTTAACTGGAATCATCGGAAATTGTATCTGGATTTATTTAAGGCAAGTCAAACGCTTACTGGTGCAACCTATCCTGACGTCAACAAAGCAATTCAAGAATCAGTACAAGCTGGCACATTGGTATTAAATTATACAGGACATGGAAATTATTTACGGCTAACAGAAGAGGCGGTGATTTCTAAATCGGAAATGCAATCGTGGAACAATGCAAGCAAGCTGCCAATTATGGTCACGGCTTCATGCGACTTTGCACCTTATGATCAGCCTGCTGTTATGCCAATCGGATTTGATGCATTGATGCAAAATGATAAAGGGATTATTGCATTGGTAGCAGCAAATAGACTCGTTTTTGCTTATAGTAATAAGCAGATCAATGATGCTTTTATGCAGGCCTTATTATTGCCTGATACAAATGGCAAGTTCATGCCAATTGGTCAAGCATTACAAGTGGCAAAACAATATAATTTTAGTAGAAACGGAGACCGACTAAATGCATTTAAGTTTGGTTTAATGGGAGATCCAGCAATGCGCATTGCACAACCAAAATATCAGATTCAATGTACAGCATTTAATCAATTACCTTGGACCGACTCCATATATATGAAAGCGGGAGAAAAGTATACCATCAAAGGAAAATTAACTGAAAAAAATCAAGCGATTCAACATTTCAATGGCTTTGTCGAAATGGTTTTATGGGATGCGCCTAGTACAAAAAAAACCTTAGCAAATCAATCCACTAGTCAGCCTGTAGACATTCAAACGCAAGAGCAGGCTGTTTTTAAAGGAAAGGCAACGGTACAAAATGGGGTCTTTGAGATGAGTTTTATTGTCCCTGTAACTATGCCGAGTTCAAATACTGCTTCATTGAAATTGCAACTTTATGCGTACAATGACACAGCGGATGCTAGCATGCAATATCAATCTATTTACATTCAAGGCGCAGTAATACAAAATCAATTAGATACCATTGGACCAAGAATCAATGCATATATCAATACGCCATTTTTTAAATCTGGAGATTGGGTAAGTACCCCAGCTAATTTATTTGTCACATTAAATGACAGTGCAGGGATTCTTTCATCTGGTAATGAATTAGGACACGATTTAAAATTAATGATAGACGATACGGTAGCTGTAAGTTATAATTTGAATGACTTTTTTACATACGATCTGAATCAGTATCAATCAGGTATGATTCAATATCCACTTCCAGTTTTGGCTGAGGGTAAACATCGATTGATAATCAAGGCATGGGATCTTTTAGGTAACGTCTCCAAGGACACCATTTGGGTTGAAGTACCAGGCGCAAAAAATAAGCAGCTTCGTAATCTACATATTGCACCTAATCCTGTACAAAATCACGCAAGGATTAGTTTCGAGGTTAAAAATGTGCTTGATCCTCTACAAATGCAATTAGAAATATTTGATGCCAGTGGCAGGGTACATTTTTCAACTAGGCAAAGCCTTCAACCTGCTGGCAATCGGGTGGTGATTGATTGGGATGGGCTTTCCTCAAATGGCACAATCCTACCTCCTGGGAAGTATTATTATAAAGTCGTGGTGAGTCAAAATGGGTTATCAGAACAATTAATAAATACATTATTAAAGTTTTAAATATTGATTTCTAAGGTTATCTTTACTTAGAATCTTAATAGATAGGAGTATGATAAAAATTGCCTCATTCAAAATAGCTATCAGTGTAATTGTATTTTTTATAGTTGGTTCGGTTACAGCACAAACCTCTCTCAAATTACAAAGTACCGCCGTGCCATTTATGATGATTTCTCCAGATGCAAGATCTGGTGGAATGGGTAATTTGTCTATCGCGATGTCACCAGAGGCCAATGACCTTTTTGGGAACACTGCAAAGATCCCATACATGAATAACAATCGTGGTTTTCTAATCAATTATACACCATGGTTAAAAGACTTAGGATTGAATGATGTCTATTTGGCGAGTGCAGGATATTTCAAAAAAATCAATAGTTACAGCGGCATCAATAGTTCATTGCGTTTTTTTAGTTTAGGTAATATTGATTTCACAGATGAGTCAGGAACTTCTACCTTGCCCTCACAAAGGCCTTCCGAATTTAGTTATGATTTTGGATACAATATTTTATTAACTGATGCATTGAGCATGGGGGTTACTTTAAGGTATATTCATTCAAGATTAGTTCAGGGTTCATATGGAACGAATGGCACCAATTACAAGGCAGGTAACACTTTCGCGGGGGACATTAGTTTATTTTATAAGCAAAATGAAGACTTGGAAGGATTTCATGCTGGTTTAGTGTTGTCTAATTTAGGGGGCAAAGTGAGTTACTCAAACGAGTCAAAAAATAAATATTTTATCCCTGCAAATATTGGTTTAGGTGTCGCTTATTTGAATCGATTTGATCAAGAAAATTCATTGGAAATGGGGGTGGATGTAAATCGCTTGATGGTGCCTGCTAGTCCAATTGGTAATGACCCAGAAGTGGTTGATCAATATTTTTCTCAATCGGTTGTATCCAGTTGGTTTAATTCATTTTCGAATAAATATGGCATGCCATTGTCTGAATCTTTAAAAGTATCAATTGGTGCTGAATACAATTATGCAGATCGTTTTCATTTAAGGGCTGGCTATTTTGTAGACAATAATAAGAACCTAGGAAGTATGCAATATTTTACGGTAGGTTCTAGTTTCCAATACCAGCAATCAAAATTCAATATCTCCTATTTGGTGCCTACTGGGGGTGGAATTACAAGAAATCCATTGTCAAACACATTGCGTTTTGGATCGATATTTTACTTCTAAATAATTTGTTAACTAAAGCCCACTGGCTTCCATTTACCTGCTTTTTTAACTACTTTTGTAGCACATGTCTACAATCATTCCCATTGTTAACCACAGTCATCATCCTTTGCCGGCCTATGCAACGGAAGGGTCCTCTGGTTTAGATTTACGCGCTTTTATTACAGCACCCATTCAGTTGGCGCCCTTAGAACGTATTTTAGTTCCCACTGGTTTACATATTGCGCTACCAAATAACTGGGAGGCTCAAGTTAGACCAAGAAGTGGTTTGGCGATTAAGCAAGGGCTTACTTGTTTAAATACCCCGGGTACCATTGACGCAGATTACAGGGGAGAGATCAAAGTTATTTTAATCAATTTGTCCAATGAACTTCAAGTCATTCAAGACGGTGATCGTATTGCGCAAATCGTATTTCAAAAAGTAGAAAAAATGGAATGGCAATTGGTAGAAAGTTTAGAGACAACCCAAAGAGGTGAAGGTGGTTTTGGGCATACTGGTAAAATATAAAAATAGCAAATGCGCATAATAAAAAATAGTCTTGGTTTGATTTTGGTACTCTTGAGTGTGGCATGTGCTAACGTTAAGAAGGTACAAGTGATACAAGATGCATTGTCAGTAAAGTCATTGCCAGATTCAGCCGCATTGGCAGAAAAAGCAAGATTAGATTCTGTCTTAATGGTAGAGGGTATTGTACATAATATTGCACATACAAAGATCAGCTTCAATACCATGAATGCAAAGTTGAAAATGGATTATGAAACAAGCAAGAACAAGGATAGTTATATCGCCAACTTAAGTATACAAAAAGATAGTGGGATGTATATCACTATCAGAGGAGCGATGGGGGTGATAGGATTAAAAGCATTCATCAATAAAGACAGCGTTGTTTTGGTTTTCCCTTTATCTAAAAAAACAGAACGTCACCCATTATCCTATTTACAAGAAGTTGTAAAAATCCCTTTAACTTATCAAACCATCGAGGATTTAGTCATCGGCAATCCTATTTTCATGGATAGCATTGATATTGTTTCCTATAAAGTCATCAATGAAAGATTGCAAGTGAGCTTAATGGGGAAATTATTTAAAAATCTAATCATCCTTAGTGAGGACAATACTAAATTGGTGCAATTGAAACTGGATGATGTGGATGTTGCGAAACATAGAACCTGTGATATCAATTACAGTCAACATACTTTGGTGAACAATATGCAGTTCCCATTATATAGAACTATCTCCATCAATGCGCAATCCAAATTGGATATTGGAATGGAAATAAAAGAATTTAATTTTGACGAACCTTTGAAATATACTTTTGCTGTACCAAAACTAGGCAGACGTAAATAAAAAGCGAAAAAACGAACTCTATGATTAAAAAGTGGTCCATATTTATCTGCTTATTTTTAGCTTGCTTCTTTCACAATGCAATAGCACAAAATGGCAATTCAAGAGACGATTTACAAAAGCAAGCGCAGTCATTGCAAAGAGAGTTAGACGATTTAAACAGATTGCTAGATCAAACTAAAAAGAATAAGAAAAGTTCATTGGCTCAACTGGCTGTGATTAGAAATAAAATTTCAAAAAGAGAAGCATTGATTAATGGTATTGCAAAGCAGGTCAAGTTATTAGACGATGCTATTCAGACCAATCAACGGGATGTAAGGAGGTTGAATAATGAACTGGATACCCTAAAATATAGATACGCTAAGAGTATCGTATTTGCTTATCAAAGTAGAAGCGGTTACGAATACCTGAATTTTTTATTTTCTGCAGGAAGTTTCAATGATGCAGTTAAACGTATCACTTATTTAAAAAGTTATCGTCAGAATAGAGAAGCACAAGCCATGGCCATTGGTCTATCTGAACAAAACTTAAAATCTAAGATCAATGTTTTGAGTGAGAATAAACAAGATCGCCTAAAAACATTGTCTGCACAAACTGTACAATTAAAAGTTTTGCAAGATGACCGAAAGGAGCAGGACAAAGTTGTAAAGCAGTTAAAGAGTAAAGAACAAGAAATCACAACACAGGTAAGACAAAAAGAGGCACAACGTAGAAAAATGCAAGCTGCGATTGCTGCAGTCATTAAAAGAGAAATGCTCGAAGCTCAGAGAAGAGAGAATGAGCGTCTTGCTAAATTAAAAGCCGCCAATGCTTCGAATAATAAAACAACAGCTTCAACAGACGCAAAGCCAAAATCAATACCAAGTGTAGGAAAAGTGGAAGGTGGATTAAAGAGTACTACCAGCAATCGTCCATATTCGGCACTTGAAACAACCGAAGAAGGCAGAGAGACTTCTATTTCTTTTGAAAATAACAAAGGCGGTTTACCTTGGCCTGTTGCTTCTGGTATTGTCAACATCCGCTTTGGTGTGGAAAGTATTCCAGGTACAAAATTAGATCGTAAAAGTGATGGCATAGAAGTGGCAGTACCAAAAGGCACGGCAGTCAAAAGTGTTGCCAATGGTGTCGTAGTATATGTGGGAGACGTGAATGGAGACAAGACTGTTTTGATTAAACATGGTAAATATTTTACTGCATTTTCATGCCTAAGCAGTGCTACTGTTTCTAGTGGACAAGAAGTTAGAGCGGGTACCGTAATCGGACGATCAGGTATCAATTTAGATGGCGAAGGGGCTGTCTTATTTTCAATTTGTAATGAAAAAGCGGTATATTATGATCCTGAAAATTGGCTAAAGCCTAAAAGATAGCCATGTTCAGGTATTAAAATTACCAATCATGTCCAAATGTATCTTAGCATTAGATCAGGGAACGACTAGCAGTCGCGCCATTTTGTTTGATCACGAAGGTCAAATTATCACCATCGCTCAAAAAGAGTTTACCCAATATTTTCCTTCACCAGGATGGGTAGAACACGATCCAATGGAAATTTGGAGTACTCAAATTGGTGTCGCATCTGAGGCGATCAATAGACAAGGTGCTCAACAATATGAGATTGCTGCCATCGGTATAACCAATCAGCGAGAAACAACGCTCTTGTGGAATAAAAAAACGGGCAAACCCATTTATAATGCCATTGTTTGGCAAGACAGGAGAACTGCCGATTATTGTGATCAATTAAAACTAGCTGGCAAACAAGCACTCATTCAAGAAAAAACTGGTTTAATCATTGATGCTTATTTCTCCGCTTCTAAAATCAAATGGATTTTAGACCATGTGGAAGGCGCAAGAGAATTGGCAAATAAAGGGGAGCTCTGCTTTGGTACAATAGATAGTTGGCTTGTTTGGAATTTAACAAACGGCAAAGTGCATGTTACAGATGCGACCAATGCATCCAGAACGATGCTTTTCAATATTCATGAATTGGTTTGGGATAAAACATTATTAGCGCTATTCGATATTCCAGAATCAATTTTACCAGAAGTAAAAAGTAGTAGTGAAGTCTATGGACATACTAATTTACTAATCACAAATCAAAACATTCCAATCGCTGGAATTGCTGGAGATCAACAAGCTGCTTTATTTGGTCAAATTTGTACCAAGCCGGGGATGGTTAAAAACACTTATGGTACTGGTTGTTTTATGCTAATGCATACTGGAGAGAAAGCGGTTAGTTCAAAAAATAATTTATTAACGACAATCGCCTTGCAAAGAAATGGTAAAACATTTTATGCATTGGAAGGAAGTGTTTTTATTGCAGGAGCAGTGGTGCAATGGTTGAGAGATGGCTTACATTTAATTAGGGACGCAAATGAAATAGAAGCGCTTGCATGTCAAGTGGAAGATACAGATGGGGTGTATATGGTACCTGCATTTGCAGGACTAGGAGCTCCCTATTGGAACCAACATGCAAAAGGTACAATCTCGGGTATTACAAGAGGTACAACTGCAGCCCATATTGCGCGCGCAGCTTTGGAAAGTATTGCCTACCAAACTTATGATGTATTAAAAGCAATGGAAGCGGATGCGCATATTCCTATTTTAGAATTAAGGGTAGATGGTGGGGCGACAAAAAATAATTTATTAATGCAATTTCAATCAGACTTGTTAAACACGAATGTAATTCGTCCAACGATGATCGAAACCACTGCATTAGGAGCAGCTTATTTGGCAGGGCTAGCTGTTGGATTTTGGAAGGACGAGGCGAACTTGTCTACAAAGTGGGTGGTAGATCAAACTTTTGAACCATTGAAGGATAAAGAAACAATACAAAACGGAATTAAGGGTTGGCAAAAAGCAATTCAAATGACAAATCAATAATAGTATGATGACACCTTTTATAGCTGAATTTATAGGCACCGCTATCGTGATCACCATTGGCAATGGTGTAGTTGCAAATGTAATTTTGCCAAAAACAAAAGGGCAAAATGGAGGATTGGTTGCTATTGTGCTTGGATGGACGATGGCTGTTTTTATTGGCGTCTATTTTTCAAGTAAAATAAGTGGAGGGCATTTAAATCCGATGGTGACCATCTCTCTAGCAACAGCAGGCAAGTTTGCTTGGGCTTTAGTGCCGACTTATATTTTAGCTCAATTATCAGGTGCAATGGTTGGCGCTTTTGTTGTTTGGATGTTGTACAAAGATCATTTCAATGAGACAGAGGATCAAGCAACAATTTTAGCATGTTTCTCAACTGGACCAGCAATTAGAAATTTGCCCCAAAACTTTATAGTGGAGACTTTTGCAAGTTTTGTGTTTATGTTGTCCATTTTTTACATCCAACCAGCTGCATTAGAAATGGGGGCATTAGGGGCAGTTCCTGTGGCTTTGCTGGTAGCGGGAATAGGATTTGGATTAGGAGGGCCTACTGGCTGGGCCATCAATCCGGCTAGAGATTTTGGTCCAAGAATGATGCATAACCTGTTGCCAATCAAGGGGAAAGGGCGTAGTGACTGGGCCTATTCCCTAATTCCTATTCTTGGCCCTATCGTAGGGGGAATATTAGCAAGTATTATCTACTTACATTTTTTGCAATAAAGTCTCAAATCCATACCTTTGCAGCCGAAATGGAGTATATCCATTTTCGCCTCTTAAAAGGGGGTTGTAAAAACAATTAACAATATGGCAACAACAGGTAAAATCAAACAAATTATTGGTGCGGTTGTAGACGTACACTTTTCAACTAAAAGTGTATTACCAGAAATATACAATGCCCTTGAAATCACTCGTCCTAACGGTGAAAAATTAGTACTAGAAGTTCAACAACACTTAGGTGAAGATAGCGTTCGTGCAATTGCCATGGACGGTACTGAAGGCTTGGTAAGAGGAATGGAAGTAGTAGATACCGGTAAAGCAATTTCAATGCCAGTTGGAGAAGGCATCAATGGTCGTTTGTTCAATGTAACAGGAGATGCGATTGATGGTTTACCACAATTAGATAAATCAAATGGTCGTGCGATTCACGCGAATCCTCCAAAATTCGAAGACTTAAGTACTGCAACAGAAGTGTTGTTTACAGGTATCAAAGTAATCGACTTGATTGAGCCATATGCAAAAGGTGGTAAGATTGGTTTGTTTGGTGGTGCGGGTGTAGGTAAAACAGTATTGATTCAAGAATTGATTAACAATATCGCCAAAGGGCACGGTGGTTTATCCGTGTTTGCGGGTGTGGGAGAGAGAACACGTGAGGGAAATGATTTGTTGCGTGAGATGATTGAAGCAGGTATCATGAAATATGGTGAAGCATTCAAACATAGCATGGAAGAAGGTGGATGGGATTTAAGTAAAGTAGATTTGAATG
>JAOASM010000045.1:0-1287 GCA_030158665.1 Sediminibacterium sp.
AACGGGTTTTATCTCAGCTTTTTACAGCACCCCGAGGACGGGGCAAAAATAGGGTGCTTTTTTTAGACGAACAACTGTAACTTTAGTCCAAGCCTTTCGTTATACGATATAAATACAATGATTATGAAAAAAATACTAGCCTTCGCTTTGGTCTTATTCGCTTTTGTAGCTCAAGCTCAAAATAAAATGGGTGTGATCTATGACGAGAATGTTCAGGTTCGAAAAGTGCCCAATTTTACATCTATTCGTGTCTCCAATGCCATTGAATTGTATGTAAGTCAATCTAATAAGACAGATGTTGCAGTAAGTGCAAAAACAGACGAGTATAGAGATAAAATCATTACAGAAGTAGTAGGGGGTACATTAATCATAAGAATGGAGGATAACAACAAATGGTGGAAATGGAATGACGATGATTATAAAACCAAAGCTTATGTGAGTGTTAAGGAACTATATGCTTTAACTGGTTCTGGTGCAACCAACATTAGAATTGTAAACGGATTGAGTGCAGAGAAATTAAAAATAAATCTTTCTGGAGCTAGTGATTTAAAGGGAGAGATTAAAGCAGGCACCCTTTTAACCGATCTTTAGGGTGCATCAAGTATCAAAGCGACTATTCGTGCGAATGCTTTTTCTGCAAAAGGGTCTGGCGCAAGTGGTTTTGATATAATTGGCTCAGGGGATGATTTAATAGTGGATGTGTCAGGAGCTTGTAGCGTAAAAATGTATGACTACCTTGTTAAAGGCGCTTCGGTGGAGGCTTCGGGTGCAAGTAGCGTAAGAGTGAATGTGTCCGATATCCTAAAAGTGGATGCATCAGGAGCTAGCAGTATTGATTATAAAGGATCGGCGTCTATTAAAGATATGCGTAGTTCAGGGGCTTCAAGCGTGAAGCATAGGAACTAGTATTTGTAAATAAACAATTATTCAAAGCCCACTTTTAGTGGGCTTTTTTGTGTGGTGTATATTCGTTATCAACATCTTAGAAAAATTCCGAACGTATAACTTTTTGTCATTTTGCTAGTTGATGTCAATTATACCAGTCAATTTTGATCATCAAAATCAGGACTGACATTTATTAAAGCTATAGGGGGCATTGTCAAATATATTTTGTCAATGTTATCTAATTAGATAACTTTACATGACTACTAACAAACAACATAGAGATTTATATTTTTACAAGCATTATTATTTGAGTTTTTTCAAAGCTCAAACTGAAGAAGTTAAAACTAAATTTAACTGGACATTGAATTTAATTGCGACACTTGATAAAATACCTGTGAAGTA
>JAOASM010000045.1:1297-25630 GCA_030158665.1 Sediminibacterium sp.
TAGCGAGGGGCTTTACGAAATAAGAGTACAAGTTGGGAATAATATTTTTCGAGCTTTTGCATTTTTTGATGGTGGAAAAATGATTGTGATAGCAAATGCGTTTCAAAAGAAAACACAAAAAACTCCAAAAAACGAGATTGAATTAGCGCGTAAAATCAAAAATGAATATTTCTATGAAAAACAATAAAAATTTGACCTCTTTTAATGACCATTTAGATCAGCAATATGGTAAAAAGGGGACGGCTACAAGGGATGCATATGAGATTGGATTTGAAGCATTTAAGTTAGGTGTACTGATTCAAGAGATGCGTGAAAGTCAAAACCTAACTCAGGCACAGCTAGCAGAGAAATGTGGCACTACTAAATCCTATATTTCTAGAATTGAGAATGATGCGAGTGATATTCGACTGTCTACTCTTATGAGGATAATAAAGGATGGTTTAGGAGCTAAGTTGCATCTAAGTTTAAGTTAGTTGTATAATCTTCCTAATAAACTTGTTTAGGAACTTATATTGCCCTATCTTTGCCGTCCAAACATCGCGAGGTAGAGCAGCGGTAGCTCGTCGGGCTCATAACCCGAAGGTCGGAGGTTCGATCCCTTCCCTCGCAACATCTAATCCCGCTCCCGATTCTTATCGAGAGCGGATTTTTTTTGTCGTAACTTTGTGTCAATAAATAAAAGAATGAAAGTCGGTTTTGTAAACATATTTGGTAAGCCTAACGCAGGAAAAAGCACTTTACTCAACGCTATTATGGGCGAGAAGATGGCTATTGTGTCCTCTAAGGTCCAAACTACAAGGCATAGAATCAAGGCCTTTTTAAACAAGGAAGACGAATATCAAATCATATTCTCAGATACGCCAGGGATCATTGATCCTAAATATAAGCTTCATGAGAAAATGATGGGTGCTGTCAAATCAGCATTGGAAGATGCAGATTTAGGGCTTTTAATGGTAGATGTAAGAGATGATTTTGAAGAAATAGACGCCATGTTCACTGCATTGAGGCTAAAAGTGCCTTGTATAGTAGTCATGAACAAGTCGGATTTGGCTGAAGGAGGTAGGGTAAAAGAAGCAAATGCATTCTTTAGTAAAAAGCCATATTGTTCTAAGATTATTTCTATTAGTGCATTGAATAACAGTGATATAGACAGGTTATTGAAAGTTATTTTAGAATTAATTCCAGAGGGAGGGCATCCCTTCTTTGATCAATCAGATTTAAGTGATTTGCCTACTAAGTTCTTTGTCAGTGAAATCATAAGGGAGAAAATATACCAGTTATTCGGGGAGGAAATTCCATATCATACCGCAGTTTTGGTGAATTCATTTAAGGAACAGCCATTATTGGTTAAAATTCAAGCTGATATTGTGGTGAATAGAGAATCTCAAAAAGCGATTATAATTGGTGAGAAAGGCAAGTTGATTAAGGAGATTGGCACATTGGCAAGAAAGGATATAGAGGCTTTTATTGGCGCTAAGGTTTACTTAGAGTTACTAGTAAAAGTGAAGCCTAAGTGGAGGGACAATGAGTTGAAGTTGAGGGAATTTGGATACCAATAGTACTTTATTTAAATAGCTTTAAGTTATTGATTTATAGTATTTTAAGATAGTTTATTTGATTATTAAATTTAAGTTTTATGAGTTTTACAGTCGCTATAGTAGGAAGGCCCAATGTGGGAAAAAGCACACTGTTTAATCGCTTGTTAGAAGAGCGCAAGGCCATTGTGGATGACGTAAGTGGTGTAACAAGAGATCGTCAATATGGTGTAACAGAATGGAATGGTAAAAATTTCAACGTGATTGATACAGGTGGTTTTGTGCCTGATTCAAGTGATATGTTTGAGACAGAAATCAGAAAGCAGGTAAGAATTGCTATTGACGAAGCCAATTGCATCATTTTTATGGTAGACGCTGCGGTAGGCATGACCGATTTAGATGCTGCCATGGCAGATATGTTGAGAAGGACAACTAAGCCTGTTTTAGTCGTAGCTAATAAAGTGGACAATTCTAATAGGGCTTTGGATGCAACCGAATTCTACAGTATGGGTTTTGAACATAATTATTTTGTTAGTTCAATTTCTGGAAGTGGAACAGGTGACTTACTTGATGCGGTGACTTCTTTCATTACCGAAGAACAACCAACAGATGAGGAATTAGCAGAGGCAGATAATGTCCCTAAAATAGCGATCATAGGTCAGCCAAATGTGGGTAAATCATCCTTATTGAATGCTTTTGTAGGTCAAGATAGAACCATTGTGAGTGATATCGCGGGAACGACTCGAGATACGATCCACACGCATTATAATATGTTCCAAAAGGAGTTCATTTTAATTGATACAGCTGGAATTAGAAGAAAGAATAAGGAAAAAGACGATTTAGAATTTTATTCTGTGATTCGTGCCATTAAGGCAATGGATGAAGCGGATGTTTGTTTAATGGTAATTGATGCGGTAAAAGGAATCACTGCTCAGGATCTGAGCATCTTTAGTCTTGCTGCTAAAAAAGGTAAGGGTATTGTATTTTTGGTGAACAAATGGGATCTAGTACCTAAGGAAACCAACACGGCTAGGGACTATGAAAAAAGGCTAAAAGACAAACTGGCACCTTTTACCGATGTGCCTATCTTGTTTATCTCAGCACTTGAAAAAACACGTATTTTCAAAGCCATTGAAATGGCCTTAGATGTATATGAGAACAAGCACCGTAAAATTGCTACTTCTAAGTTGAATGATATTATGTTAAAGGCAATTGAGAAATACCAAGCCCCAGTTGTAAGAGGACATGTGATCAAGATCAAATTTGTACAGCAATTGCCAACCCGCGTGCCAAGTTTCGCTTTCTTTACCAATTTCCCTGATGACATTAAGACACCTTATAGAAATTACCTTGAAAATCAGGTGAGGGCTAATTTTAAATTTACAGGGGTTCCTGTTCGTATCTACTTTAGAAAGAAGTAGTTATGAAGCCTAAAACTATGGATTTAGGCCATAATTTAAAAAATAGAGAAATTAATTAGTTAATATTTGGTGAATTTATTGTTAAATCCTATCTTCGCCCACGTATTTTTTATACCAAACTTAAAACATTAAAAATGAAAAAAGTATTCGCAATCTTCGCTATCGCTGCTTTAACTGCATGTGGTGGTGCTTCTACTGAAGCTACAACTGATTCTGCTGCTGCAACTGTTGATACAGCTGCTGTTGCTGTTGATTCTGCTGCTGTTGCAACTGATTCAACTGCTACTGATTCTGCTGCTACTAAGTAGTTCTAGAAGTTTTTTAATAACTTCTTGCAAGAAGGTCCTTTCCGAAAATTCGGAAAGGATTTTTTTTGTGCCTATACCAAGGAAGATCCCTGTTTTACTTCATTTTGGCATCAATATTGCCTATATATAGGGAGACAGAATAGGCCTATTTTTATAGCTAGACCTATGTCATTTTGACTAGAATTATAAAACCTAAGACATTGGATAAACAATTTTTATTTAAAACAGAAGAAGACAACGAATTCATCCCTTTATTCACTTTTAACGAGCAGGATATGGAAAATGAACCAGCATTAGTTGTAGAAGAAATGATTCCTATTCTTCCCTTAAGAAATACAGTATTGTTTCCTGGGGTGGTGATTCCTATTACTGTAGGAAGGGATAAAAGCATACAAGCCGTGAAAGCAGCCTATGCTAAAGATAAATTGGTGGGCGTATTGGCTCAAAAAGACGGCAATATTGAAGATCCTAATCCGGCAGATTTGTGTGCGATTGGTACAGTTGCCAAGATCATTAAAATGATCAAGATGCAAGATGGTGGAACCACCATTATCATCCAAGGGAAAAAACGTTTTGAATTATTGGAGATGGTGGAGGAAGATCCATTTTTCAAAGGGAAGGTGAAACTAATTGAAGATACGCCTGTCCAAAAAGAGGATAAGCATTTTGAAGCATTGTTGTCTACTATTAAAGATTTAGCTGCACAGATCATTCAGCTGTCTCCTAATTTTCCTTCGGAAGCGACGATGATTTTGAAAAATATTGAAAGTCCAATTTTCCTAATCAATTTTGTTGGTAGTAACCTCAACATTGAATTACAAGAAAAGCAAGGTTTATTAGAGATCAATGGCGTTTCGGAGAAAGCGGAGAAATTGGTTGAGTTTCTACAAAAAGAATTACAATTTGTAGAACTTAAAAATAAAGTAGCCAATAAGACTAGAACAGAAATTGATAAGCAACAAAGGGATTATTTTTTACAGCAGCAATTGAAGAGTATCAAGGATGAGTTAGGGGGTGATCCTAATGAACGTGAAGTAGCTGAAATGAAAAAGAAGGCTGAACACAAAAAATGGCCTGATGCTGCTAAGAAATTATTTCAGAATGGTTTGGAAAAATTGGAGCGTATGCATCCAAGTACACCTGATTATTCTGTGGTATACAATCACCTTGATTTATTATTAGATCTTCCATGGGATGAATACACTGATGATAACTACGATCTAAAACACGCTAAAAAAGTGTTAGATGACGATCATTATGGCATGGGTAAAATCAAAAATCGTATTTTAGAATACCTAGCTGTATTGAAACTGAAGGGTGATATGAAGAGTCCAATTCTTTGTTTCTTAGGCCCTCCAGGGATTGGTAAAACATCTTTAGGAAGGTCCATTGCACACGCGATTGGAAGAAAATATACACGCGTAAGTTTAGGTGGCTTACATGATGAAAGTGAAATCAGAGGACATCGTAAAACCTATATTGGTGCGATGCCAGGTAGAATCATACAAAGCATTCGTAAAGTGAAGACGTCTAATCCAGTGATGATTTTGGATGAGATCGATAAAATAGGCAAAGACCAAAGAGGTGATCCATCATCTGCCTTATTGGAAGTATTGGACCCTGAACAAAATCATAGCTTCTATGACAATTACTTAGAATCAGAATATGACTTAAGTAAGACCTTATTCATTGCAACGGCAAATGATATCAGTCAAATTCAACCTGCTTTAAGAGATCGATTAGAAATTATTGATTTGAGTGGTTATGCGGTGGAGGAAAAAGTGGAGATTGCTAAAAGACACTTATTGCCAAAACAGAAGTCACTTCATGGTTTAGATAAATACAATTTCAAAATACAGGACAATGTATTGGAAAAAGTAATCGAAGATTATACAAGAGAGAGTGGTGTGCGTGAATTAGATCGCCAATTGGCTTCCATCATGCGTTATCAAGCAAAACAGATTGCTTACAAGCAAAAGATTAAACCAACTGTAAGTAAATCAGATTTACTTAAAATATTGGGTCAACCTAGGTATAGCAATGAGATATATAAAACAGTCAATATGCCTGGTGTGGCTGTAGGTTTAGCTTGGACCTATGTGGGAGGTGATATCCTCTTTATAGAAACCTTACTTTCAGATGGGAAGGGCGAATTAAAACTAACAGGGAATTTAGGTAATGTAATGAAAGAAAGTGCCACAACTGCACTGACTTATTTGCAAGCCAATGCTAAAAAGATTGGTGTTGATCCAGAACTTTTCAAAACGAAGTCGGTCCATATGCACGTGCCAGAAGGAGCTGTGCCTAAGGATGGTCCTAGTGCTGGTATCACCATTTTAACTGCTTTAAGTTCGGCTTATACAGGTAGAAAAGTAAAGCCATTTTTAGCCATGACCGGAGAGATCACTTTAAGAGGTCAGGTATTGCCTGTTGGAGGTATCAAAGAGAAAATCCTAGCAGCTAAGCGGGCTGGTATGAAAGAGATTATTCTTTGTTGGCAGAATGAAAAAGATGTCAATGAAATTGACCAAGCATTTATAAAAGGATTGAAGTTCTATTATGTAAAAAATATGCAACAGGTGCTAGATTTAGCGCTTGTTTAATTGATTTTTAAATTCCAAACCCTAGCTTTGTTGCATGAGTTCTATTCAATTCATCTACCGGCTAGGGTTTTTTGTTACCTGCTATTTATATGGTAGCGCATCTGTTGGTGGCAATTATTTATGTGCTCAGACAACTGCTGGCAATGCAGTCTACCAATTTTTAAAATTACCAGCTACTGCAAAAGCAACAAGTTTAGGTGGGCTCAATATCAGTTCCATAGGAAACGATTTAGGTTTAGCAATGATGCAACCTGCATTGTTGTCTACCAATATGGATGGTGAAATGCAAGTGAGTGTGAAACCGTATTTTGCAGGGATACAACAATATGATTTGAATGGTGCCTCCAAATTAAAATCTGACTGGGTCTTAGGATGGGGGGTGCATTACATGGATTATGGAAGTATTGAGCAAACGGATATTTTAGGAAATGAATATGGGTTCACCAATCCCAATGAGTATGCCATTCAAATAGGCATTGCAAAAACATATCAGGAGTATTTTCATTTTGGCACACAAATTAAATTCATACAATCCAATTATGGTCAATACAGATCTAATGGTGTTGCAATGGATGTGGGTGTTCGATATTTGGCACCCAATGGCTTGTCTCAGTGGAGTATTTTATTACAAAATGTAGGTACGCAATTAAAATATTTTCAGGTTAAAGAAGAGCTGCCATTGAATTTAATTCTTGGCTGGTCCAAAAAATTAGCCAATGCTCCTTTACAATTTTCAGTGACAGCAGAGCGTTTATCCGTTTGGAATGACACTTATTATGATCTTAATTTTTATACATCAGAGGGGTATGCCAAACCAGGGTCACTTCAAAATGTGTTTAATCATTTAGTATTGGGATCGCAAATAGATATCGGACAAAGTTTTGAATTAGATCTTGGATATCATTTTGCGCGTAGATTCGAATTGAATTTACCCAATCAGCCCAATAGTTTAAATGGGATAAGTGCTGGTTTTGGATTTCCCTATAAACGCATGCAATTTCAGTATGGAACTGGTTTTTTTCAAAAGAACAATTACCACCATTTTACTTTGCAATACGCATTAAAACAGAAATAGTAAAGGCTGAATGTGACTTCAGCCTTTATGTTATTCGAACTTTTATAAAAATTATTGTTGCTTCTTTGGCATCACCGCTTTAGGTTTAATAGCAGGTGTAGTTGCTTGTTTAGGTTCTGTTGTTGGCTTCTTAGGTACTACTGGTTCATTATTGGATAATAAACTATAATCAGATTCAGCTTCTATTGCTTCTGCATCCTGGTCTGGTACTGTTAAATCAATACTTGAATCTTTACCTACAAAATTGACATTAAAGTCGGTGGTTAAATTATCAGGTTTAATAAAACTAGCGTTTCTATCTAAATTACAAGCGGGATCGTTTGCAACCTTGTTCATGAAATAAGCCCAGATAGGTAAGGAGCCATGTGCACCTTGTCCAAAATAGTTATCTGTAAATCGGATATAACGATCGTCCGCGCCAACCCAAGCACCAGCAAGAATTTGAGGGGTATAGCCCATAAACCATAAGTCGCTATTATCATTCGTAGTACCTGTCTTACCCGCTACGGATTGTGTACCAATGTCAAATGAATACATGCTTCGTCCAGTTCCTTTAGATATTACGCCCTCCATCATACTCACCATAGAGTAGGCAGTTAATTCACTAATCACTTTTCTTCTTTGTGGTGAGAAGCTTTCAAGTACATTACCATTCTTATCTTCGATACGATTGATGAAGAATGGTTGTGCATTGTACCCGCCACCAGGGAACATCGTATACGCTTGTACCATTTCAAATAAGGATACTTCACATGCACCTAATGCGATGGATGGATAGGCTGGAATATCAGCTTGGATATTGGTCTTCTTTAAATAAGCAACTAGTTCTTTTGCTGCTTCATTGCCGTCTCCATTGATTTGTTTCATGATATAGGCAGTCGCACAGTTTCTGGATTCTGCCAATGCTTGTGCCATAGGCATAGACTGCCCAGTACAAGACTTAGGGGTATTGGGTACCATGCCATATCCTTCAAAATTCTGTTGTTGATCTTGTACGATGCTAAATGGTGTAAATCCTGCTTTCTCAATAGCTAAAGAATAAAGTAATGGCTTCATGGTAGAACCTACTTGTCTTCTTGTATTGATATTGACATGGTCGTATTTAAAGGTTTTAAAGTCTATACCGCCCACCCATGCTTTTACTTCACCCGTAAATGGATCAACCGCTAAGAAGCCAGTTTGTAGCATTTGCTTATGGTACTTTAATGAATCCAATGGCGTCATGATAGTGTCAATGAATCTATTTTTATTCCAAGCAAATACACGCATTGGTAAAGTCTCGTCAAAGGATTTTCTAATTTCTGTCTCTTCCACATCCTCACGTTTCATATTTCTCCAGCGATCTGTTTGTTTGATCGCTAGTTCTAATTGATTATTAAAATCTTTCCATACAGAACCTGTTTTGATATTGGCTTGTTTATTAAACTCTTTTTGCAAGTAAGCCATATGTCTCGCAACAGCTTCCTCTGCGTACAATTGCATTCTTGGGTTAATGGTGGTATAAATTTTTAAACCATCTCTGTATAAATTATATGCGTCACCATTGTTCTTCTTATGCTCCTTACACCATTTTTTCATGTACTCGCCAAGGTAACTTCTAAAATAGGGGCCTAGTCCATTATTTTCATCCAACTTCTTGAAATTGGTTACCAATGGTAAGGCTTTTAATTGTGTTGCTTGATCGTCGGTGATGTATTTCTGACCAGCCATTCTATTCAATACCAAGTTCCTTCTTTCAAGAGCCAATTTAGGATTCCTATTAGGATTGTATTTAGTAGGAGCGTTGATCATACCAATTAGCAAAGCTGCTTCTTCGATGGTTAAACGATCTGGTTCTTTTTGAAAAAAAGATCTAGAGGCATTGCTTACACCAAATAGATTCTCGCTAAAAGGCACCGTGTTTAAGTACAATGTAATAATCTCTTGCTTAGTAAAATTGCGTTCCAATTTAATGGCAATGATACTCTCTTTAATTTTTTGGATGATTCTCAAGAGTTTGTTCTTGGTCCCCCAGTTATCAGTAAACAAGTTTTTTGCAGTCTGCATAGTAATGGTAGACGCGCCACCTTGACTACCAAGAAAGGCAACAGCTCTTAAAAGTCCCTCTCCATCAATCCCATAATGGTCATAAAATCTTTTATCTTCAGTGGCCACCAATGCTTGTAATAAGTAGGGGCTGATATCTCTGTATTTTACACTAATTCTGTCTTCTAAATAAAACTTGCCCATTGGGGTTCCATCTTGCGCATACACTTGACTAGCCAAAGAGGCAGTTGGGTTTTCAATATCATCCAAATCGGGCATATCACCAATCCATCCAAAATTGAGCATTAGAATAAATAGTAAAAAGACACCTGCTGTAATGAGGTAATACTTCCAGAAGCGCCTTGCCCAATTACTAGGTTCTTTTTTGATTGCTGTTGCTGTTGTTTTATTTTCTGAATTCACTTTTTACCCTTTAAGGTTTAAAATTATAATTTGATTTGTCTCGTTTGTATTGATCTAGTTGCTCCTGGTTATTAATCAGAATGATATTTGACTTCCCAATCAAAGTTAAGTCGTATTGTTTCTTAGCAATGAACGAAATAATTTCAGTGCTTAATCTAGGTTTAATTTTATTGACATACGTTAAGCCTTCAGCTGCATTTGTAAATGGCCCAATCCATACAATATGGCTTTGGTCTGAAAACTGAACAAAAGTAACTGCAAGGTTTAGTTTTTTGAATTCTTCCGCATGGACATCTTTCAACGCATTTTGAATTTCTTTTACAAATACAGGAGAAACATTAAAAGTTTGTAATGCAAGATAATGTTGCTCTAGACTGTCATTGGTGAATACCAATTGAGCCGATGCCGTCTCAGTAGTAACAGTGTCTTTTGATAGCTTATTTGTAGCTTTAGTTTCTGTTTTTTCATTTTTTGTCAAGCTGCTATCTTTCTTTATAGATAGCGCAGGGCCTTTACTTTGAACAATAGCTTCTTCGTCAACTATAACCGGCTTAGTTGATTTTACTATTTTCAATGCTGCTAAATAGGCCTCGGTTGCTTTTCTGTTGTTGATCTCATTGATAATATTTTTGGCTCTTGCCTTGATTGATTCGCTTTTGTTTTGTGCAATCAATTCATTTAGCAATGCTATAGCTAAACTGTCCTTGCCTAGCTGAGCGTTCATTTTTACTTTTAAAAACTGATAGGGGGTATTCCACTTAGTGCCCTTGAATTGTGTTTGCGCTTGATCTATTTGAGCGCTAAATTGATCCCAGTCTCCAATTTGTGCAAGAAAATAGGCTGCTTTATAAGCTTCAGCGCTATTTTTATCTAGGCGATCAAGATTTTCTTTAGCTTTCTTTTTTTGTACATAAGTTCCCTCAGGAAATTGATTGGTAATGATTTGAATGATACTATCAGATTTACTTGATTGACCAATATGCGTATATTGGCTTGCTACATCAAGCAATGCACTTTCTGTAGCAACTGGCTCTATATTTTTTTGAATCAACGCTTGGTATCTTGGCAATGCTTTTTCGAAATCGTTAAGTTCGTATAAAAATATTTTTGCAATAGATAAAGTATGTTTATTCCAAATTGCATCGGATTGATTTAAATCTGATGCTGTCTGAATCAATTTGATTCTAAGTTCATCGCTGCTGTCCTTATGTTGAAGCTCTTTTTTGTTTTTCCCAACGATTAATGGGGTAGTCAACGAAGCCTTGTTATTAATACTATCTGTATTCAGATTTACAGTGTTGCTCCTGGTTAATTGAATATTTGTCTTTCTACGCCAGTTGTCAACGTTAGGTCTGTCTCCCCATTTTTTGATGAAATTAGCAGCGCCCATGCTTACATTCTGGGCATTATCAAAATAGAAGTCCGATTTATCTGTTTGTTTTGCTGTGTTGTTGTTTGTAAAAGCGTTACTAAAACTGTACCCAGGGTTATTGTTTTTATTGATTGTGGCAATATTTTCAGATTCAGCTGTTTTCTTGGTTGGGTCAGTCAATAAATCCTTATTTTTTGTGCTAATTTGCGCAGCTCTTTTTTGCCACTGAACTGCAATTTTTTCTTGGTCTTTTTTTGGGACTGCATAAATCATTTGTAAACTATCTTCATTTGCTATCATTTCATCTAAACTAGCAATTTGGCCAATCCATTTTTTCCTTAAAGTGATTTGTTCATAATTAGGATTACTTTTAATTACATCATTCAAATTGTCATAGGCAATTTTAGCTATTGAATAATGATCTTCATTGTAATTTAATGCGCCTAATTGGATCAGTGCTTTTTGTTTAAGCTTAGCATTCTTTTCATTTTTCTGAATGGAGGAGATAAGCCACTGATTCGCTTTTATTGTTGCTTGATTGCGTAAAGCAAGTTGTGCCATTTCATAATAAACGATATCAGCAAAAGGGCTATACTTGTCTTTCTTTAACATACGCTCCAATGCGTTGGCTAAACTTTCCCATGATTTTTGTCCTTTACTCGCCTCTATACTTGCCGTATAAATATTGGCATAAACAGCAATGATTGGATTGGAAGCGATAGCGCCAGCTTTTCTGTACCAATTGTAAGCAAGGTCTACTTTTTGTTCCTTTTCATAAAGTTGTGCAATGAGGTATGACCATCTTGATTTGGTCAGCAGGTCTTTTGCATTGTCTAAGCCTTTAATCAAATAACTTGCTGCACTGTCATTGATACCTGATAAGTAATAGCCATAGGCTAATTGTTCGTATAAAAAAGGATGTAAACGTTTTGGAAAACCAGCATCCGTTTTAAGTAGTTGTAATAAACTGATGCCCTCATTCAATTCTCCGGCTTCAAAATAATTCCTTGCTTGCCAGATCATACTTTCATTTCTTACATTTTTATTTTCCCATGCTCGATTATCTTCTGCAGAGGCAATACTGAATTTGCCTGATTTATTTAGATTACTTCCGATAGGTTGATTGGCACCTTCTTCCTTATCATAAAATGAATAATTAATAAACTGTAAAATGCTTGCAGCAGTATCAAAGTTTTTATGATATAAATAGGCCTTGGCTAATAATAAATAGGCGTCATCTACATAATTACTTCTTAGATCATGTAAAACAATATTTGCGTTGCATCGATAGATAATTGAATCAATAGATTCTTTTGCAGTGATGCTTAGGTCGTAATCATAAAACGGGAGTAATTCGGTATAATCATCTTCGTGAATAGATCTTGCTTTTTGGATAATTTCGTCTAGTGTTACTTCTGCATTGAATAAATAATTGAATTGAGATACCGTATTTTGATAAGCTCGTCGGCCAAGTGTATATTTCTTATTTAATAGTCGTTCGTAAGGTAGCGGTTTGTCTATTTCATTGATGCCTGTTTTTTCGATCAATGAATTGGTTTTTTTATTTAACCCGTCTTTTGCTGTTTCAATTTTTTTATTAAAGAATTGATTGATTTTTTTCTGATTACTGTCTAGGAATTGGTTTGCTTTTTTAACCAGCTTAGAATTATTAATATCTAAGATAGATTTAGTTGTATCCTGGGCATAAGTTTGACTGCTCCATAGGAACAGAATGCCCATTGCTGTCAGGCAAATGATGCGCTTAAACTGAGGATAATTATATTCTGGTACCATAGGGTTAAAAACGCCTTAAAAATACGGCATATTCTGTTTAAATAAAGCAAAGGTTGTACCTTTATACAGATTCAAGATTATGGCAAACTTAGATATTAACAATACTTTTAAGCGTAGGAGCAGTACTTATCGTTTGGTCGTGACCAACGATGACACTTATGATGAGGTGATTGCATTTAGGTTATCCAGGAAATCAGTCTATTTGGGCTTTAGTATTGCATTTATGTTTTTAGTTGGATTGACCATTGCATTGATCGCTTTTACACCTTTGAAATATTATATCCCTGGATACGGAACTAAGGAAAGTAGATCGGCATTAGAATTGCTTAAAATAAGAACTGATTCTTTAGAACAAGCTGTTCATTTTAAAGAACAATATATAGAGGGGATCAAAAAAGTTTTATCTGAAGGTAATCCACAACAATTAGATACGATTCCTCTAACACTTCCAGAAAGTTTACCCTCATTAGACTAATAGTTTAAGGTGAAAAAAAATAGTAATTCAAACATTCAATGGGCCAAATTTGCTGGACTTGCAAGTCAGTGGGCAGTTGCGTTAACGCTTTTAATTTTCCTTGGTAAGTATATTGATCAAAAAATGAGCAGGGTAGAGCCACTTTTTTTGTGGGTACTACCTTCATTATTTATTGTATTTTCATTGTTCAAAATCGTGAGAGATACACAGATAAAATCAAAAAAATAGATGAATTTATATTTTCAAAAAAATTTCCGTCCTGTATTTGCCTTGTTTTTCGCTGTGCTTGCCTTGGTATTCATACAACAAAAGATGGCCATTCAGTTACCAATCAATGGCATGTTTATTATAGCGGTAAATGGCATGTTATTTTCAATGGCTTTATTTAATTTCAAAAGGGTGAGTCAGTTAGATGTAAAGAACCCCAATGCCATGGTTCGTTCTGTGATGACTGGTACGATGTTAAAATTTATTGTATTTGGAGGTGCCGCATTATGGTATGCAACTCAAAAAAAAGCGCCAATTGGCACCAATAATTTGTTTATTGCAATGGGTTTATATCTTTTGTATACATGGATTGAAATTGGGTGGACTAAAAGTAAAAAAGACGCATAAATTAAATCGATTGGCTAAAGTTGAACATCCGCTTCAGGCACTTAAGGCCTACTTACCAGAAGGTGCATTTGAGCCTGTCTTAGCATTGATACATCGATATAAAGTACATCTAACTGTAACCAAAGCAAGGAAATCTGTACTAGGAGATTACCGTCATCCTGTGATGGGTGCGAATCATAAAATTTCTGTCAATGGGAATTTGAATCCATTTGAATTCTTGATCACACTTTTACACGAATTAGGTCATTTGCTTTGTTATGAAGAACACAAAAACAGGGTAGAGCCTCATGGGAAAGAATGGAAGTATCTTTATGGTTTATTACTAGCAGATTTTATACAGCGAGATATTTTTCCAAATGATATCAAGAAATCTCTTCAAAAGACGGTAATGAATCCAGCAGCAACAGCAAACGGAGAAACGGCACTGTTATTGGTTTTGAGGAAGTATGATATGGTCAAAAAGGAGGGGATGGCCTTTGTGGCACATTTGCCAGAAGGGGCTTTATTTGAAACCGAAAAAGGTAAGCTGTTTAAAAAAATTAAGAAACGTCGAATTCGAATTGAATGTGTGGAAGTCTCCACAGGACATGTCTATTCATTTAGTGGATTATCAGAGGTAAGAATAGTGAACTAAAACAAAAAACCCAACGAGTTCGTTGGGTTTTTAAAATCATTAGAGGATAATTCAAAGCCCAAAAATTCAAAGAATTGGGCGTATGAATTAAAACAAAAAACCCAACGAGTTCGTTGGGTTTTTTAAATCATCAAAGAGTTTTTAAACTGCTATTATTTTCTTCGAAAATAGCAGTTTAAAAACTAAGCTACAGCTTGCTTCACTAGGTCAGCTGCTTCGCTCAATAAAATAGCAGATTGTACTTTCAATCCGCTCTCATCTATTAATTTCTTAGCTTCTACCGCATTGGTACCTTGTAAACGTACAATGATAGGAATGTCGATATTGCCTAATTTATTGAATGCTTCAATCACACCAGCAGCAACACGATCGCAACGAACGATACCGCCGAATATATTGATTAAAATTGCTTTTACGTTTGGATCTTTCATGATGATTCTGAAACCAGCTTCCACTGTTTGTGCATTAGCAGAACCTCCTACGTCTAAGAAGTTAGCTGGCTCACCACCACTTAACTTAATCATGTCCATTGTCGCCATTGCTAAACCAGCACCGTTAACCATACAGCCAACATTTCCATCTAACTTCACAAAGTTCAAATTGAATTCACCTGCTTCAACTTCTGTTGGATCTTCTTCGGTTACATCTCTCATCGCTAATAAATCTGGATGACGCATTAAAGCGCTATCATCAATATTCATTTTACAATCTACTGCAATGATTTTGTCATCAGCAGTTTTGAATAATGGGTTAATCTCTAGCATACCGCAATCTAATCCTACGTATGCGTTGTATAAATTAGTCACAAATTTTACGCAGTTTTTGAAAGCATCGCCACTTAATCCTAAGTTGAAGGCGATTTTTCTAGCTTGGAAACCTTGTAAGCCACCACCTGGGTGAACCCACTCTTTAAATATTTTATCTGGTGTGTTGTGTGCAACTTCTTCGATATCCATTCCACCTTCAGTGCTATACATCACCACATTCATGCCTTTTGCACGATCTAAAAGGATAGATAAATAGAGTTCCTTAGTGGGCTGCGGACCATCATAATAAACGTCTTGAGCGACTAATATTTTGCTAACTAATTTACCAGCTGGGCCAGTTTGAATGGTTACCAAAGTGCCACCAAGTATATTTTTTGCAAAGTTTTCGATGTCCTCTGCAGATTTACCAACAGCTACACCTCTTTGTTCTGATCCATTAATTTTACCCTTACCACGACCACCTGCGTGTATTTGAGCTTTAACTACAGCAAATTTGTTGTTCGTTTCTGTGGCAATTTTTTGGTAAGCAGCTACTGCATCTTTTACGTTTTCAACAGCTACACCTTCTTGAACAGGAACATTGTACTTTTTAAGCAATTCTTTTGCTTGATATTCATGCAGGTTCATATAGTTAGGAATTTTGGCGAAGATAATAGATAATGTGCAGATTATGAGGGGGAAATTGATTGAAAAATATATTTTGTTGTTTAAACATTGATTTGTAATTTTGAAACTTCAATACCTGGCACTAAACAAATAGCTAAGTCTTTTGTTATAGTAATTGGTAAAAACATAAATAAAACCTAAAACAACAAATATGAAAAAAATCATTCTTTCTTCGGCTTTTGCATTAGCAACGGTGGTATTGTTCTCTTTTAACACCCCAACCTCTACAAAACAAGTTGAAACATTTACAGTTACTGCTCAAAAGAGTAGAGTAGATTTCACAGGTTCTAAAAAGAACGATTTCCATACTGGTTCAATCCCAGTAAAATCTGGTACTGTAAAAATTGATGCAGGTAAATTAGTAGGTGGATCATTTGTGGTAGATGTTGCTGCTATGAAAGTAACAGATGCAGCAGGTGACAAGTTATTGGGTCATTTAACAACTGCAGACTTTTTTGACGTTGCTAAATTTGGTGAAGCTACATTTAACATCAGTTCTGTAAAATATACGACTGCTGATAAGGCAACTTTAACAGGCGCGGTTACATTAAAGGGTATTACAAAAGAAATTAGTTTTGAAGCAATTATCAGAAGTGCTGACGAAAAAGGATTCTTTGCAGAAGCATTCTTCCCATTGGATAGAACTTTATTCGGCATGAACTACGGAGTAGGTGCAATTGATAGTCAAGTTCAATTAGCTGTGCATATTTATGCGTCTAAGTAATGACATAATAGAAATTGAGATGCACCTTGTGCATCTCAATTAAAGCATTCAAAAAATTCGTATAAAAAAAAGAACCCCTAAATAAAAATTAGGGGTTCTTTTTTGCCTTTCGGCTATACTCATTTTTTGAAATTTCTATTTTGGAATAATTTCCTAAATGTCGTAACGCTCTTTCAATATATGTAAATGGTGTAGCGCATGACCAAAAATAATGAATCCTAAAGCATTCACAGTGATATCATGGCCATTACAATTTCCTTTTGTCTTTAACTGATCTGGTGTAAATGAGGCAAACAATAAATTGGTTGCTTGTCTAACAGTTCTCCATTCAATCAGCATGTCTTTCCAATTGCGGTGACTTGCGTCTCCATTTGCTGCATAGGTATTTTCATCAAAACCAGGCAAGGCAGTTTTATCTTGTCTTGCGATAGCAAGTGCACGATAAGCAAAAATCCTTTCTGTATCAATTACGTGTTGGAACATTTGTTGGATTGTCCATTTTTCTGGGCCATAGGCATACTTGATTTTCTCTGGTGGAATCGCATTCCATGAATCTACTAGTCTGTCGTGGTATTGTTTTACAAGAATCTCATAATCTTTACCACTCGTATAATTGATATAGGTTTGATAAAATGGAGCATACTCTGTTGTACTTGGTCTGGACATGTATTGGTGTTATTTTTTATTTTTATTGGATTGAAACTTCATTGCGTTTTGGATACATAATGCAGCATTGATGATGCCACCTTCTGCACTCATCTCATTGAGTTTTTTTACTTGGTCTTTTTGTGGAATAGGGAATAAGGTATTTTCGTCTTCTGGTTTCCAACAACTTTGCAATAGAATAGTTTTTACTTCAATGGCGCTTAACTTTGGAAAATAAGATCTGATTAATGCTGCAATATGGCTTAAGATGGGTGCAGACATACTAGTGCCATTTAAATAGCCATAATTTTGATTCGGCAAGCTTGAATATATTTTGTTACCAGGGCTCAATACATCTACTATTTGATTCCCGTAATTACTAAAGTCAGTTAAGATACTTTCTGCTATGATTGGATCACTGCTTGCGCCAACAGTAATCAGGTTATTCGCTTTATCTTTAAAAACCGTTGAATAGGGGTTGGGATAAACTGATTTGACATTTAAATCATAAGATTCATTACCTGCAGAATGAATGATCAATACATCTTTTGATGCTGCATATCTGATAGCACTATCTACCCATGGCTGTTCTGGTGAAAATGATTTGCCAAAACTCATGTTGATAATTTTGGCGCCATTATTGACTGCGTATCGTATTCCTAAAGCAACATCCTTATCATATTCGTCGCCATCCGGAACCACTCTTACTCCCATGATTCTGATGGGATTAATAAATGTAGCATTGGAAACAATGGTATCAACAATGCCAGCAGCCAAACCTGCTACATGTGTTCCATGTTTCGCATTCGGCCCAGTGATATTGTTATTGCCATAGTATTGATCCTTGAAATTTTCGTATTGGTCTTGAATGATATTTTTTCTTAGGTCTTCAGGCGCATTGTCCATGGAAATGGCTGATTGTTCCTTCCCTGAGATATATTCATTTAAATCACCCAAGATAGATTGATGACCATTTGATTTATCAATACCAAGCGCTTGTAGTGTTCTTAAATAAGAAATTTTGGTGTCAGCAGTTAATTTACCAACGGGTTGATAGGTTTCTAATTTTTCCGCAGTAAAGTTACTATCCTCTATTTCTCTGATTAAAATAACACCCATCTTAACCACTGCGTTCCTTGCCATTTTGATGAAGTCTAAGTTGTCTGCGTCTTCATCTGTAAATATAATTTCAGCAGCAGCCTGTTGCCATATTTTATAGGTCTGTTTCTTTTTTAGATCCCAGATTGTACTGTCTAAATTAGCTTGTTTAAATTCACTTTTATAGCGATGGTAGATTCTTGATTTTTCATCAGAAGCTTTATTGATATTTTGGCCAGCAGCATTGCCTAAGAAATTCCATCCATGCAGATCATCCACATACCCGTTTTTGTCGTCATCCAAATGATTGCCTGGAATTTCTTTAGTGTTGTTCCAGAGTAGGGGTTTGATTTGTAGGTGGTTGGTATCTATTCCGCCATCCAAAATGGCAATGACAATGGGGGCTGGCTTTAACTTTAAATCTATCAAAAGCTGCTGTGCCTTAAAAAGACTGACGCCATGTACGCCATCTTTTTCAAGATCTTTCCAATGCCAAAATTTTGTATCCTGTCCCCATACAAATAGGGAACAGGTATACAAACATAATGTAAGTGCATATTTTAACATGGCAGAAATTAAAAATCAAATTTGATACCCTGAGCCAATGGTAATTGAGTGCTCCAGTTGATGGTATTGGTTTGTCTACGCATGTAAGCTTTCCATGCATCTGATCCACTTTCTCTTCCTCCGCCAGTTTCTTTTTCGCCACCAAATGCACCACCAATTTCAGCTCCGCTTGTTCCGATATTTACATTCGCAATACCACAATCACTTCCTTTTGCAGATAAGAACAATTCTGATTCTCTCATATTTAAAGTCATAATCGCAGAAGACAATCCTTGAGGAACATCATTTTGAATGGCAATCGCTTCTTCGATCGTCTTATACTTTAATAAGTATAAAATTGGAGCAAAAGTTTCATGTTGTACAATTTGATATTGAGGTTTTGCCTCAGCAATACATGGTTTAACATAACAGCCACTCTCATATCCAGCACCTTCAAGAATGCCACCTTCCACTATAAAATTACCGCCCTCTTTTTTACATGCTTCAATAGATTGTACATACATTTTTACTGCATCCTTGTCAATCAATGGACCCATATGATTATTGCTATCCAATGGGTTACCAATTTTAATTTGTTGATAAGCCTTAACTAATTTTTCTACAAATTGATCATAGATTTTTTCATGAATGATCAATCGTCTTGTGCTAGTACATCTTTGTCCTGCTGTACCTACAGCTCCAAACACTGCGCCAATCAATGACATATCTAAGTCGGCATGTTCTGTAATAATTATGGCATTGTTTCCGCCTAATTCTAAAATTGTTTTACCTAAACGTCCTGCAACTTCTTTGTTTAATTCCTTACCCATACGTGTTGAACCAGTGGCAGAAACCAAAGGGATTCTTGTATCCTTGCTCATCCATTCGCCAACCTCACGTCCGCCTTGTATTAAATTATTCACGCCTTCTGGAACATCATTGTCTGCGAATACTTTTTCTACAATCTTTTGAATTGCATTTCCACATAATGGTGTTTTTTCACTCGGCTTCCATACTGTAACATTACCACATACCCATGCCAATGCCGCGTTCCAACTCCAAACAGCAACAGGGAAATTGAAGGCAGAAATGATTCCAACGATACCCATTGGATGCCATTGTTCATACATTCTATGGGAAGGTCTTTCGCTATGCATTGTTAAGCCATAAAGTTGTCTTGACAATCCCACTGCAAAATCACAGATATCAATCATTTCTTGTACTTCTCCTAATCCTTCTTGTAAACTCTTTCCCATTTCATAACTCACCAATTGGCCCAATGCGTCCTTGTCTTTTCTCAATGCTTCGCCTAATTGTCTTACGACTTCACCTCTTTTAGGTGCTGGCCAATTACGCCACTGCAAAAATGCATTTTGTGCCGTTTCAATCACTTGTTCATATGCAGCATTATCAGTCATTGTGACTGCCCCAATTAATTGATTGTCTACGGGAGAAAATGATAAGATCAATTCACCTTTACTTTTAATCCATGCTGCACCTGTAGAAGTACCTTCGTTTTCTTTTTGAATCTGTAATTGTTGTAAAAATTGCATTGTTATTTTTTTATTTTTTCAATAATATTCGTCGTGGAAAATCCTTCCACAATAGGGTTGATAATTACTTTTCCGCCATTTGCAATCACTTCTTTTGCGCCAATGATGGTATCAATGGTATAATCTCCGCCCTTGACCAATACATCTGGCAAGAGGGTTTGAATTAGATTGAGTGGGGTATCTTCTTCAAATACCACAACAGCATCAACCAATACTAAATTGGCCAACACAGCGGCTCTGCTTGATGTGGAATTGATTGGTCGTTCTGGGCCCTTAAGTCTTTTTACACTTGCGTCACTATTTAAGCCAACCAATAAATAGTCTGCTTCCTTAGCAGTCTGTGCCAAGGAAAACAAATGACCAGGATGTAAAATATCAAAACAACCATTGGTAAATGCGACTGTCTTTCCTGTGATTTTGCAAGCTTGCATGAATGCTTTTGCTTGTTCTAGGGTCATGATTTTTTGCTCTATCTTTTCAACTGCACGCATCTTATTTTGCTTGTTTATTGATTATTGGTAATAAAATTAAACTTATTCCACCCAACACAATGACAATTAAGAATTGTGAAAACCATTGTAAAGTGCCATTGGCTAGTCCCAATGTGTAGTCTACACCATTTAGTTCCAAGACTTTTGCCATAAAATAGGCATAAGCTCCAATGCCACCAGGAGTGAGGATCATACCGATGCTAGCATAGGCTAAGCAACTTATTGCTGTCGCAAAACTACTCTCAGTGCCTGCTGTGGCATACAATCCTACATAAGTCGCTAACAAATACAAAAACCAAATCCCGAAAGAATAGAGGAAGAATAAATTATGTTGTTTTAATTTAGTAGCACTGATTACCCCTTCCCATATTCCACTAATGATTTGTTTGATGGAAGCAACCATTTTTGGGATACGTTTTCTAAGTATGAAAAATAATGCAATAACTACAACACTCATTCCAACCAATACATAGAGCTTCCAATTGCTATCACTTGAATTAACCACTGGCGCAGCAGTTTGGTTTTTTAGTTGATTCCAACCTGCTTCTATGACATTGAATTGCAAACCTAGTGCCATTAAAAATACAAGGCCAAGACTGATCACATCAAATGCTCTTTCTGCCACAATTGTTCCTACAATTTTCTCGGCAGGCACTTTCTCATATTTTGCTAATAAAGTACATTTTAAAACTTCTCCGAGACGTGGGATGGCTAAGTTGGCTAAATAACCAATTAGGACGGCAAGATAGGTATTCATGATACTTGGTTTATATCCTAAAGGCTCCATAATTAAACGCCATCTTAAGGCACGTAAAAAATGGGATAATCCAAGTATGATAAAGACGGGGAATACGATCCAAAGTTTAGAATGCTTGAGTGCGAGGGTGAATTTTGACCATTCTTCGGCCGGAATTTGATGTAAACTCCACCATATCAAGGCGATACCTAATAGAAAAAAGAACCCAATTTTAAGAAACTTTCCCATTTTTGTAAGGTTTCGGTTGCCCCGCAATTTACAACCAAATGTCTAGAATACCCCTGATAAAGCCCTAATTGTTCGCCTTTTTTAGGGTTTTATAAAGTCCTTTAAAATCCGTACCTTTGCCAACTCGTAGAGGGTACTTAGTTAAACTTTAAAAGGAATGTCAGAAAAAAAACGAATCTTATACATCGCCACAGAAATGTCGCCTTATTTAGAGATGACAGAGTTTGCGGAGGTGATCAATAAACTCGCAATTAAAAGCAATGACAGTGGATTGGAAGTGCGTTGTATCATGCCAAGATTTGGTGTAATCAATGAAAGAAGACACCGTTTACATGAGGTGGTTAGATTGTCAGGAATCAATGTTCAGGTAGACAGCGACGATTATCCTTTACAAATTAAGGTAGCATCCTTACCCAATGCTCGATTACAGGTTTATTTTCTAGAAAACGAAGACTTCTTTAAGCGCAAACATATTTTTCATGACGAAAATGAAACATGGTTCGATGACAACGCCATGAGAACCATTTTCTTTTGCCGTGGCGCTTTAGAAACAGTCAAGAAATTTGGATGGCCTCCAGACATCATTCATTGTAGTGGCTGGATGACTGGGTTAATACCTGCTTATATTAAGACAGCATTCAAAAAAGAACCTGTGTTTTCCAATGCAAAAGTGGTCTACACGATTGGGCAAAATACTTTTGAAGAGCAATTTCCAAAAGACTTTATGACCAAGGCTTTAATTAATACAAATATCAAGGAGAAAGAATTAGAAGCATTCAAGGAATTGTCTAATTCTGCTATGTTCAGAGGGGGGGCGACCTATGCAGATGCTATTTCTTTTGGATCTGATGTGATCGATAAAAAATTAGTCTCAGAATTCGCTGCTGTGAAAGGAAAGAAAGTAGTGCCATTTAATGGTTGGGATTCTGATTTAACAGAGTATTTAGATTTATACAACGAACTTGCAGGCAAGTAAAGCAATTATACATGGCATTAATCAACATAGTTAGAAGGTTCACTTATATTTCAATCGCATCATTTTTACTTTTCTCATGTACTAGAATTGGTACTTCTGAGCTTGGCCTAGACTTTTTGTCCCAAGATGCGGTGGGTACTAAAGACACCATATTAGATGTAGAAACTGAAACAGTGGTTTTGGAAGATTCTTTGAGAATTTATCCAACAGACCAACAAATGCTTGGAGATATTACCAATGATCCACTTTTTGGTACCACAAGTGCTTCTTTATTTTTACAATTAAAGCCTAGCTTTTATCCTTTCTATATTAAAGGCACTAAAGACAGTATCATTATTGATTCTGCTGTTTTGATTTTAAGTTATAAAGGATTTTATGGAGATTCTACTAAGCCTGTAAAAATTTATGTTAATAAAATTGACCCTTCAACACCTTTAGAAGTAGGCAAGTACTATGCTAGTAATTATGCTAATGCTTACGGTATAAGAAAAGGGGCTTCAGTGGGTAATCCTTATCTACTTGATTTTACAAAAGTAAAAGATTCAATTAATGATCGTTTTGAAAATGCGTCAAATCAAATCCGATTAAAATTGAATAATTCATTGGCATTTGAATTGTTAAAAACTTACGATTCAAATGGAGCATATAGAAACGATACTACATTCCGTAATGCGTTTCCTGGTTTTGCTTTAACAACCAATGCTGCTGACAACCACAACGCATTGATTAAATTATCTTTACTAGACTCTAATACTAAATTGGCTTTATACTATTCTACCAGTGCAACAGGAAGTGTAACTAGAGATACTTTGGTGTCGCATTTTAGGTTTAATTATTATACTGCACAAAATGCCAATTTCATTCAAAGAAACAGAGCAGCATCAGAAATCGCAAGTCATCTAAATGGCTTTGCAAAAGATTCCTTGGTCTATGTGCAAACTAGTCCTGGTACAATGGTGAAAATTAAAGTTCCTGGATTAAAGACTTTTAAGAATAAAATTATTCATAGAGCCGAATTGATAGCGGAACAAGTGCCTGATGATGCTCGTTTAGCAACCACTGAGCGTTATATGACTGCCCCTAATTTTTTATTCCTAGGTGTGTATGATACGGCAACAAAGCAGTTGCGTTCAGTTCCAAATGATTATCAGGGTACTGCAAATCCTCAATTATTAGCTCAATTTGGAGGACAAAAAATAACTAAATCTTTACATGGATACAATAACGTAGCAACATACAATTTCAACGTAAGTAGATATGTTCAAGGTTTAATTGCTAGAACTGACTCCTTATTTGATTTCAGATTATATGCTCCTGTGAACGATTCTATTAAATTTGTTCAGCCATATCCATACAATAAAATTCAAACCACTGATTATTTATCTACTGTTTTGGGTAACCAGCCAGCAATTGGTAGAGTAAGATTGGGGGGAGGATCTCATTCTAAGTTTAAAATGAGATTGCGTATTTATTATACCAATTTATAATCATTAGGATTTATTAATATATTTGCACTTTACAACAACCATCTAAATAAAAGAATATGCCTTATTTATTTACTTCTGAGAGTGTTTCTGAAGGACATCCAGACAAAGTAGCGGA
>JAOASM010000046.1 GCA_030158665.1 Sediminibacterium sp.
TACGGGATGCAAAATAAACGGATTTTTCAGGAAAAATAAAACTTAATTTTTCATACGTAGCGATGGCTTTCTTCAAATTCCCTTGTTTTTCCCAAATTTCAGCCATGGATTCGGTTAAAATATCGGCTGGGACATTGGCTTTTTCGGCAATTTGAGCGATAATTTGCTCTTGATCGGCCCCTATGGCAGCAATTTGGTCGTTTTGATCTACACCATCCTTGTTTTTAATCACTTTAAGCCATGCAGTAAAACTTCTAAGCTGTTGGGTAAATTTATCTTGTGGTAGCTTAGAAAGGTCTATTTCGATGCCTTGAGCAGCAAAATAATCTTTCTGTAGGCTTGGAGTAGTGTCTTTTTCATAGTCCAAAGCAGCAGAGGCATCAACCTGCTCCTTAAATTGGGCTACTTGTTCATCTAGTAGGCTATTTAATTTGGCATCTCCAGTAGCATTCACTGCTGATTGACCGACTTGATTCATCAAGCAATGTAAATGCAAACTAGAAGGGAAATAGGCCGTTGCCTTACACAATTGAGCTTCCAAAAGTGGGGAAGCAATCATTTGGTATTTCTTTGCTAATAAGAATTGAAGTGTCGGAGCATAGGGATGTTCCAACACATACTTTTCGAGGGTATCCGTTTCAATGGCTTCTAAAGAAGCATGCCCAGTCCATTGTTTGACGATATCGTTGATCATTAATGCACTCATGCTTTACCAGTTTGAAAAGATTTGATTAAAAATATCATCTGTAATACTTCGAATAATTTCATCCATTAATTGACTCTCAGCTTGATTCAAAGTAAGATTGGCAGAGAAGTCAAAATTACGCGATACGTCAAATTCAAGTTCTTTGTTTTCTAAGCTCTTTTTTAAAACCACATGCACCGTTACAGTCAATCGATTACTAGCTGCTTCTTTACCACTTACACCAACCGTTTGTGAAGGATCATAATTGGTAATAGTGGCAAAAATTTGATAGTGTGCATCGTCGCTATTGGTTCGAGTTAATTTAGTTTGACCAATAATTTTTTGCAAAATCTTATCCGTCAACATGGGTGCCAACTGAGGGTTGACATATCTTGCTCTGTTGTCAATAAAACCAATTTTAACAGTTTTGACATTGTCTGGTATCATTGCATCCTTAAAGCTATAGACGCCACATGCAGTCAATAGGGTAGCTAGTAGGATAAAGCTTGGTAAAAGGAATTTATTCTTCAATGTCGTATTCTTTAATTTTTCTGTACAATGTTCTTTCGCTTATTCCTAAGTCGGTAGAAGCATCTTTACGACGACCTCTATGTTTTTTAAGTGCCTTTAAAATTAGTTCTTTTTCTTTATCCATGATATTTAAAGACTCTTCTATTTCATAATGATTTTGTAAATCATTGTCAATGATCACCGGTTGGTGATGTGGTAATTGCATTGCAGCAGTAGGGATGCTTACATTAGAGATTGGCGCTATGGTTGGGCTGATATCTTCCTTTAATTCATTAATAAGCGCCTCTTTTGTAAAGTGTGCAGCTTGTCCTGACAAACTAGGATTCTGCAATATCTCTAAAAACATTTTCTTCAATTCATTGACATCTTTTTTCATGTCAAAGAAAAGTTTGTATAAAATCTCACGCTCATTGGCGAATTCACCAACAGGTGGATTGCCAGTTAACATAGGCATATTGTGCGCGGTATGTTTTGGCAGAAACTCATTCAATTGTAATGCATTGATATGGTCGTTTTTACTCAACACTGAAATTTGTTCTGCAATATTTTTCAATTCGCGAACATTGCCTGGCCAACCATATTCTGTTAAAAGTCCTCTTGCTTCTTCGTCCAAATAAATTGGTTTAGTCTTATATTTTTCAGCAAAATCAACAACAAATTTTCTAAAAAGCAAAGGAATGTCTTCCTTTCGATCTCTTAACGATGGAACGCGAATTGGAACAGTATTTAATCGATAATATAAATCTTCTCTGAATCTTCCTTTCTGTGTGAATTCAATCAATTCTCTATTGGTTGCCGCAATGACACGCACATCTGTTTTTTGTACTTTGGAAGATCCAACACGAATGAATTCTCCAGTCTCTAATACGCGCAATAATCTAGCCTGCGTACCCAATGGCATTTCACCTATTTCATCTAAGAAGATGGTGCCACCATTCACTGTCTCAAAATATCCTTTTCTACTATCAACAGCACCAGTGAATGAACCTTTCTCATGTCCAAATAATTCCGAATCAATGGTGCCCTCAGGAATTGCACCACAGTTCACTGCAATAAAAGGGTTGTGTTTTCTGGATGATAAGCTATGGATGATTTGTGAAAAAACCTCTTTACCAACACCACTTTCACCCACTATAAGCACGGTTAAATCTGTTGCAGCAACTTGCTCTGCAGTATTTAAAGCATGATTCAGTAGGGGCGTATTGCCAATGATACTGAATCTGTTTTTCAATGATTGTAAATCCATGGCATTAATTTATTGAATGATATCTCCTAATAAAGTTCCTTTGGTGAAATTGTGAATTTTGACTTGTACGTAGTCGCCTTTTTTATGATTGAAATTTCCTTTTGGAAAAACAACTACTTTATTCTGACTATTTCGTCCCATCCATTCTGCTTCGTTTCTTTTACTATTTCCTTCTATCAATACTTCAAATACGCCGCCCACATCTCGCTTGTTACTTTCATTTGAAAGTGTCCATTGCACGTCTACAATTTCTTGTAACCTTCTTTTTTTAGTGGCTAAATCAATATCGTCTTCATATCTTCTGGCAGCCAATGTTCCTGGGCGTTCAGAATAATAATACATGTAGCTCAAATCATAATTCGAATATTGCATTAGGCTAATCGTATCTTGATGGTCTTCCTCAGTTTCTGTGCAAAATCCTGCAATGATATCTGAAGAAATACTACATGTTGGAATTAACTCACGAATGCGGTCAATCTTTGCCATGTACCATTCTCTGGTATAAGTTCTATTCATCAATTGCAGCATCCTAGTACTCCCACTTTGTACAGGAAGGTGGATGTATTTACAGATGTTGTCATATTTTACAATCGTGTATAATACTTCATCTGTAATATCTTTTGGATGAGAAGTGCTAAATCTTACACGAAGGCTTGGGTCAATTTGTGCAACTTGTTCAAGTAACATCGCAAAAGTGGTGGTTGCATTATTTTCTGGGTTGCTCCAGTAATAACTGTCTACATTTTGCCCTAATAAAACAACTTCTTTATAGCCTTTATCAAATAAATCTCTACACTCTGCAAGTATAGAAAATGCATCTCTACTGCGCTCTCTGCCTCTCGTAAATGGCACGACACAGAAACTACACATATTGTTACATCCGCGCATGATGGACACAAAAGCACTAATGCCATTGTTGTCTAATCTTACTGGCGCAATATCTCCATAAGTTTCATCTCTACTTAATAATACGTTCACTGCTTTTTGCCCTGTTCCCGCATCTGCAATTAGATCGGGTAGGGTTCGGTAAGCATCAGGACCAACCACTAAGTCAACTAATTTTTCTTCTTCTAATAATTGTGCTTTTAATCTTTCTGCCATACAACCCAAAACGCCTACTAGCAATCCTGGATTGGCTTGTTTTAATCTTCTAAACTCAGTCAAACGCTTACGTATGGTCAATTCAGCCTTTTCACGTATTGAACAAGTATTGATTAGGATTAGATCTGCTATTTCTATGTTTTTTGTGCCTCCAAAGCCATTTTGTTCTAATATAGAGGCAACTACTTCACTATCTGCAAAATTCATTGCGCATCCATAACTTTCTACATAAAAGTGCTTTTCAAAGACACCCGAACTCGCTTGGCTAGCATAGGCTTCACCTTGTCTAGTTTCATCCTGGGTTTTATCTATTAGTAAGTTGGTTTCCATGCACTTGATTTGAACTGCAAACTTAGTCAAAATAATTTTATGTGTCAACTTGTCATACCTAATTCCTAATCCTTTGATATACAAATGATTAAATTAGAACCAGATATATGGTAATTAATTTTATATTAACCTTATAATCAATCGATTATTGCTAGGTTGTATATTTATAAAAAATTGTACATGCTCAAAGGATTGATTTTATTTTTTACTGTTTTATGTTTGAACTTGGCATATTCACAAGACTTGGTGGTGGCAAAATTGAGATCAGAGACTTCTAGAAATATTAAAAAAGATTCAGATACGTCTAATTGGAATTGGAAACAAGGGGGTTTGTACAATTTAAACGTGTCACAAAGTTCATTGAGTAATTGGGCAGCGGGAGGTGATAACTTCAACATGTCAATCAATAGTTATTTTAACTATTTCGCCTACTATAAAAAAGACCGTCAAAGTTGGGACAATAATATTGACGTGAATCTTGGATTTGTTCAATCTACTTCACAAGGAGGTAGAAAGAATGATGATCGATTGGATCTTTTAAGTAAGTATGGTTATAAGATAGACACAGTGGGTAAATGGTATATTTCAGGACTTTTCAATTTCCGTTCTCAACTCTTTGATGGTTATAGCTTTAGCGGTAACAAAGCGACATTTACATCTTCTTTATTTGCACCAGCATACATGATTATTTCTGCGGGTTTGGATTATAAGCCGGATAATAATTTCTCCCTTTTCTTCTCTCCATTGACATCAAGAACGACATTGGTCTTGAATAAAAAGTTAGCGAATTTGGGCAAATATGGTGTAGACACAGGAAGAATGATAAAAAGAGAAACAGGTTTGTTTGTTACTGTCAATTACAACAAAGTCATTGCTACAAATATACTTTATAAGGGTCGTGCCGATTTCTTCTCCAACTATTACGATAAACCAGAGAATATCAATTTCTACATGACGAACATGTTTACTTTCAAGATTAACAAAAACTTTTCAGCGACCTATAGTTTGGATCTGATCTACGATGATAAGATTCGCATTTTTGGGCCACTCAAAAAGTCGCCAGGTTTACAAATGAAGAGCATCATTGGTATTGGTTATTTCCGAAGTCTTGCAGTAAAGAAAAAATTGATTGAGACCAAACCCAAGCAAGCATTGGTTGTGAACGGTGAATAAAGGATGATTATTTACAAATTACTTTCAACGTATGTTTTATTTTGTTGGCTTTATGTGTTAAGTCCTGATAGTCATTGCTAATAATGGTTACATGGCCCATTTTTCGTCCAGGTTTAGTGGTTGTTTTCCCATATAAATGAACAAAGACATTTTCCATCTTCATCACTTCGTCTAAACCTTCATACACAACCGTTCCTGTGTAGCCTTCTGCGCCAATCAAATTCACAATTGCACTTGGCATAATTGGAGATGGGTTGCCAAGAGGGTAGTTTAAGATGATTCTTAATAACATATCGTACTGGCTGCTGTAGTTAGCTTCGATTGAATGATGCCCACTATTATGAACCCTTGGTGCTGTTTCATTTACCAATATATCGCCCTTGTCATCTACAAATAATTCAATGGCAAAAAGACCGGGGCTTTTTAAGGATTGTACTACTTTTCTAGCAATGGCTTCTGCTTTCCAAAGTTGCTTTTCTTCAATTTTTGCAGGACTTAATTGGTAGTCTAATAAATTATAAACAGGATCAAAAATCATTTCGGCAGGTGGGTAGATGACTGTTTCACCTTGTGTATTCATACCAACAATCAAAGCCAATTCTTTTACAATTTTCACTTTTTCTTCCAACACTGCTGGTGCATTAAAACCTAGAGCGATCGCTTTTTCATCTTCAATAATCTGAACACCCTTGCCATCATATCCACCCTCCGCTAATTTGTGTACGGCAGGTAATAAGTTTAAGTGCTGGTGAATTGCATCAGCTGTTTCTGTAACCACAAAATTGGAACTTGGAATTTCGTAGTCTGCATAAAATTGCTTTTGTGCAATCTTATTCTTGATGGTTTTAATCGCAGCAGGTGTGGGATATACTTTAACGCCTTCTTTTTCTAACTGTGTTAAGGCATCCACGTTCACCGCTTCAATTTCAATGGTGATGGCATCTAAATTTTTACCAAATTGATAGACTGTGTCGTAGTCTAATATGTCGCCTAATGAAAAATGATGGCATAAATGTGCTGCGGGGCAGTTAGGGTCTTTCTCTAACACATAAGTGGTTAGATCATAGTTTGCTGCTGCTTGTAAAAGCATTCTTCCCAATTGTCCTCCGCCTAATATACCTACCTTCATGTTACTAATTTAGATAGCACAAATATAAGTTAGTTAGGTTATTTTTGCTAAAGAACGAATTAATACAAGTAACAATGAAAGAACCCATTATTCAAGTGAAGGATTTGACTAAGTCCTATGGCGATTTTGAAGCAGTTAAAGGCATTAGTTTTGATGTATATAAAGGGGAGATTTTTGGCTTGTTAGGGCCAAACGGTGCAGGTAAGTCAACTACTTTGGAAATCATTGAAACCTTAAGGCAAAAGTCTGGAGGAACAGTGATAGTGGATGGGATGAACTTAGATACAGATCCAGAAGCCATCAAAAAAATCATTGGGGTTCAATTACAAACAGCTGGATTTTATCCCAATTTAAATTTAACTGAACTCATTCGACTGTTCGTTGGTTTATATCAAATGGAAATAGATCCAATGGAATTATTGGCTAAAGTCAATTTAGAAGATAAAGCAAAGGCAAAATTCAAGGAATTGAGTGGGGGACAGAAGCAACGATTTTCCATTGCAACAACCTTAATCAATCAACCAAAAATTATCTTCTTAGACGAACCAACAACTGGTTTAGATCCACAAGCAAGACGTAATCTTTGGGATTTAATACAAGAGATTAGAGACAGCGGAACCACTGTGATTATCACTACGCATTATATGGATGAAGCTGAAGTACTATGTGATAGAGTAGCCATCATTGATAGTGGAAAGATTATAGGAATCAATACGCCCAATCAATTGATAGACGAATTAGTGGAGACCGGGTTTGAGAAAGTAAAAGAAGTGAAGAAGGCAAATTTGGAAGATGTCTTTATACACATGACAGGAAAACAATTAAGAGAAGCATAAAATTAAAATACATGACAACAGACCCTAGATACCCCATTGGCAAATACGAAGTAAAGCCTTATTCGGAAGCCACTAAAAAGGCATGGATCAATGAATTGAGACATTTACCTACTGATGTAGAAATGGCCGTATTGAATTTAGACAAAGCGCAGTTAGAAACGCCATACAGAGAAGGTGGATGGACAATCCAACAACTGGTGCACCATATTGCAGATAGTCACATGAACGCGTTTGCAAGATTTAAATTAGGATTGACTGAAGAGGTTCCAGCGATTAAAGCATACGATGAAAACAAATGGGTGTCTATGGCTGATGCTTTAGAAACGCCCATTAATTATTCTATGACTTTGTTACATGCCTTACATGAAAGATGGGCAACTTTATTAGCGAGTTTAACAGAGGAGCAATGGCAAAGAAAAATATTTCATCCAGGTAGAAATGCAGAAGTAAGCTTATGGGATTTATTTGCAGTGTATGCATGGCATGGTAAACACCATGTTGCACACATTACAAGTTTGAGAGCAACTAAAGGCTGGTAAATTTTACTCGAATGTAGACCGGTCTACTTCGGCTACTAAAAATACGCTGCCAATCACAAGAATTAAATCGTTGTGGTTGGCATTTTTTATGGCTTCCTTTAAAGCGATATTGACATCGTCAAAGCAATGCCCTTCTAAGCCAATGGCAGCTGCTTGTTCAGCCAATTCTTTTAATGGTAAGGCTCTTGGAATATGTGATTGCGTAAAATAATATAATGCATTGGTTGGGAGTAATTTCAGAACAGCTTCAATGTCTTTGTCCTTTACCATCCCAGTAACAATATGTAAACGTTGATAATGTAAAGATGCTAGTTGTTCTAATAAGGCTTGTACGCCATGTTCGTTGTGTGCTACATCCAATATGACTCTTGGGCTATCTTGGATACATTCCCATCTACCCATTAAGCCATTATTTTTCTTCACATTCAATAAGGCTTTCAATACTTTATTGGCTGTAAACTTCCAGCCCATGGTAGCAAGTAATTGGGTGGCCACCAATACAGCTTTTAAATTTTTAGCCTGATATTTTGCTGGCAAATCACATTCTACTGTGAAGTTTTTGGGAAACAATGGCGCATCTAAAAAATGAATCAGTGGTTGATTGAATTCAAATAAAGCAGTTTGCCAGTTGTTCTGGAAAGATTTAAAGTCAAGGAAGTCCTCTGCAAAATAGATACTTGCATTTTCTTTATTTGCTTTTTCTTCAAACACTTTTTTTGTCACACTATCAGATGCACCAATCACAACAGGCGTCTCTTTTTTAATGATGCCCGCTTTTTCAGATGCAATGGCTTCTATTGTATTGCCAAGCAAAGCCATATGATCAAATCCAATATTCGTAATGATAGATAGTTCGGGTTCAATCACATTGGTGCTATCTAATCTGCCACCTAATCCTGTTTCAATAATGGCGATATCTACTTTTTCTTGTGCAAAATAATCAAAAGCCATACCTACTGTGATCTCAAAGAAGGAGGGTTCAATTTTTTGGATGCATGGTTTTATTTTATTGGTGAAGTCTATGACAAATTCTTGACTACACATTTGACCATTGACTTTGATGCGTTCTCTAAAATCATATAAGTGAGGAGAAGTATACAAACCTGTTTTGTAACCAGCTTCTTGAAATATAGATGCTAGCATATGACTGGTAGAACCTTTGCCATTGGTTCCCGCAATATGAATGGTTTTGAATTTTTTTTCAGGATTTCCAAGGAAATTGCAAATAGCAATGGTATTGTCTAAATTCGGCTTGATGGCAGCAGCGCCAATTCTACTAAACATAGGGAGTCTAGTATATAAGTAGTCAATCGTTTCTTGATAACGCATACGAATGGGTGGCTTATTGTACGTCGAATTTGAATTTCACTGTCACTGTAGAACTATGATCAGAAGTATTGAAACTTATTTTTGTTAAGTAATCAACAATCGCTCTTTTGTATTTAGGGTCATTGGAGGAAGATCCTCTTGTTATTTGAATGAATCGCCCAACACCATTTGGATTTACTTCAATCTCAGCATAAATTGTAGCTGGTGGAACATCACCATTGAATGAATAGGTTTTTGTAACTCTGCGGTCACCTTTTGTAACAAATGGACCTCCACTGCCTGTGTAAGATTTTCCGTCTATAGCACCATTAGCAACGCCTTGGTCGCCTTTTCCACCTGCAATGCCCTGGTCTTTCACATTGTTATAACTGTCTTGATTGTTGCCGCCAGCGCCATTTCCACCTGCATATTTCCCCATCAAAGCTTTAGGCTTTGCAGGTAGGGGTGCTGGATTATTTTTTGTAGTTGTTTTTGCACTGCCAGAACGAATGGCTTCGTCATTTGCATCATTAGAATTGGCATTTATTTTTGAAGCAACACTCGAAGCAACTTTAGTTTTTGTGGCATTTGCACCTTTTTCTGGAGCAGGTGCTGATTGACTCATTGGTGGAATGTCACCAGAACCAGTATTGCTATTGCCTAAGTTGACCTCCATATATTCGGGCAATGGTGGAACGACTTTAGGTGCAGGTTCCTGCCATTTTAAAACAAAAAATACCAAAGAAAGTGCAAGGCAGATTAGTCCGGTATACACACCAGCTTTAATATTCTTTTCTTGTTCAAAACTCAATTGCATGATTTAAAATTAATGGAAAAAAACGTCATATCCCAATCTTAACAGGGTAGCCACTATAACAAATAAGAAGATCTTACGAATAAATTGATTTCCCTTTTTCAATGCCATTCTTGAACCAAAAATTCCACCTGCTGCATTACAAACTGACATTGGGATGGCTACAGGCCATAGAATGACTCCTTTACCAATGAACAAGATCAAGGATCCAAGGTTGGTTGATAGGTTGACTATTTTAGCATGCGCGCTTGCATTCATAAAATCATATCCTAAAATGGCGATAAATGCCAGCACAAATAAACTTCCACCTCCAGGACCAATAAACCCATCATAAAAACCAATCACCAAGCAAATCAACATTCCTTTAACTAGGGGGAATTTTATGGTGTCCTTTTGAACCATTTGACCAAAGTCCTTTTTTGTAAATGTATAAACTGCCATAGCAAGGAGTACAAAAAAGATGACTGGTTTCATAAATTGACTACTCATTTTAGTGAGTAAAAGAGAACCAGAAAAAGCAGCTGTAAAAGCAATGCTTGTAAAAAGGAGTACCCTAAGAAGGGGTATTTTAACCCTTTGTAAATATTGATAGGTGGCGAAACAGGTGCCTATAAAAGAGGGCACTTTGAGTGTACCAATAACAGACGAAACTGCTCGTGTTTGCATTAGGATTAGACCAGCTGGTACTTGTATCAATCCACCACCGCCTACCACAGCATCTACATATCCTGCTAAAAATGCAATTAAGCAAAGTAAAATGATGGTACTAATTTCCATGTTTCATTTTTGATGGCCAGGTGTTAATGACAATACCAGAAATAATAATGACACCACTAATGATTTGAAATATTGTAAACTGTTCATTTAAAATAAACAATGCTTCAATAGAACTTAAGAAGGGGATCAATGTGCCAAATAGTGCAGTCTTTGCTGCGCCAAGACGGTGAATGGCCATATTCCATAGCAAGTAGGCAATGGTTGAATTACCAATTCCAATATATAAAATCACAATCAGTAACTCTTTACTAAAATGCACAGGTTGCACATAATTCATTTCATATACTGCAAAAGGGAATAGCATGATGGTGCCTAATGCAAAAAGTACAAGTAGGAAACTATTATTGGAAATGCCAATCGGCTTTTTTCTTACAAATACATTATAGGTGCCAAAACAACATCCAGCGCCAATCATCCACAAATCTCCAGTGGCAAATTTAAAATGTAATAAAGTATTGATATCGCCTTTGCTCAAAAGTACAATAATGCCCACTATGCCAAGTCCAATGCCAGCAATGCTTTTCCAATGTAATTTTTCTTGAACGATCCATGCAGCTAATAAGGTAGCAACGATAGGATGTATGATGGATCCATATAAAGCCATATTGATGGCAGTGGTTGAATGACCCGCTTGGTAGATCATCGTATTGTACACTGCAACACCGACCAACGCCATCCAAAAAAAGTAACTCAGATTGTTTTTGAATAGTTGTTTTTCTTTTTTTAAATTCTTTAACGCAAAAGGAAGCATTGTGATGGTCGCAATGGTCCACCTGAAAAAAGCAAGACTGATTGGGCCAGCTAATTGAATGGAATACCTTGATGCAATAAAATTACCAGACCAAATGACACATGCAATGATGGCCAATAGGGTTCCAATTTGTACTTGTTTGTTATAATGTCTTTTCAAAATTCAGTTTTCAGTTTCACAATTACTTCTACACAGTTGATATACATTAATGATGTGCAAATTCGGTATTAAAATCTCCTTTGATACGTTCGATAGGAGGGTTGTAATAGCCAAATTTTAAGTCTGGGAATTCTTCTCTAATTAATTCCATCATTTGTTTTACACCCATGATCTCTCCAGGTTCTGTCACGCCAATTTTTCCTAAATACCAATCTGGATCGATATTGAAATTACGCCACTGAATCATTTTCAATCCGGTTTCTTGAATGAGTTTTCTCAGTGCCTCATATTCAGCCACCGTATCTGTCATACCAGGAAAAACAAAGTAATTGATACTAGTCCATTTGCCTGCAGCCGACATCACTTTTAAACTCTCTATAATATCTTCGAATGTATAATTATTAGGTCGGTAGTACGCATTGTAAATTTCAGGACGTGCAGAATTGGTACTGACTCTTAAGCTATCCAAGCCAACTGCAGCTAATGCAGCAACAGCTTTAGGATTAGACCCATTAGAATTAATATTGATACTGCCTTTATCTGTATGCTTTCTGATCTCAATAATGGCTTCTTTAATGGTCTCCCACATTAATAAAGGTTCACCTTCACATCCTTGACCAAAACTTACAATTGGGAACGGCGCCGACATTAAATGCGGTACTGTATATTCTACGACTTCTGCAGCGGTAGGTTTAAAAGATAAACGCTCTTGATTGGATACGATTTCTTCTTCGATAGGTTGGAATGAAATACAGCCAATGCAATTCGCATTACACGCAGGTGAAATTGGAATAGGGCATTCCCATCTTCCCATGGCAAAATTTCTTGCAGCCGGACAATGATAGGTCATGCAACAGTTTTGCATCAAGTGTTGTACCAATCTATTTTCACTATAGGTTTTTAATAAATGGTCTGCGCCAAACTCAATCGTGGATTGGTCATACCCTTCACAATCCTGGCGAATATCTTGTTCAATTCTGACAGCAGGTACATAATTAACACCATCTAACCAACCCACAGCAGTGTAACAAAATAAGGGTAATAAAGGTGCTTCTGGTAAAGACTCATAGGCCGCGATATACAATCCAGTATGCGCAGGGGGAATGAAAGCAGCGACTGCCCATCCTTTTTCACAAAGGCGCATTTCACCCGTTTCAACATCCAAGCCAATGCCTCTTCTGCCAGGCAATTCATACAAGCTTCCACCTTCCGGTAATGGAATCCAGTCTTCCTCTGGAATGGGATACGCATCCCAACCAGCTCGGCCCACTACGTATAAGGTTTCGTCTTCAAATATATTTCCTTCACCGTCTGAATACAGTAAATAAGGGGAATCAGTTAATGCCATAATTAGGTTGTTTTAGCTAGATGCTCGGCGCAAAAAGCATTGAATTCATTTTTGATTTGTTCCGTTACCGGCACGTTGATCTGTTTTTGGATCAATTTATTGTTTTTAAAATCGATTGTAATATAATCGTCTTTAATGAGCATATTGTTAATTTCTGCCCATGGATAAAACTTTTTCGGGAAGGTATTGACCAAGATGCCAGCTGGATCAACCGCTATCTCATAAGGAAACTTCACTTGACGCTCAAAAAGCGCTGCTATTAAGTACACCCCAGCAATTAGCAGTGCATTGGGTAATAAAAACCATCCCCAAGAGGCAAATACAAGGCCTAAACGGTAATATGGGGCACCTCCTTTAATTTTTTGATAGACGCAAAATATCCACCAACTAGCCACCGAAGTCATGATCGCAATCAACAAGGCAGGATTCGGATATAGTCCAGCATAAAGTGAATAGGATAAGGCCATTAGGGTAATCAAAAGCATCAATTGGCTGATACGGTCGACGTTCTTAAAATCGGGACTTTTGCAAACAATGATATAGTCAAAAAGGCGCATAATTGAAGTTTATGAGATGCGTAAAATTTGATGCAATTTAAGGCCATTTGGTTAACTTTGCGGTATGAAGAAAACACATCTTATTTTATTGGTCTTAATTGCAGCCGCAATCGTAGTATTGATAAGCTATACAGGCGATTTAAGTAGTTATGAGACTGTTGCTTCTGCGAAGCAAAAAGAAGGGAAATATGTGAATTTGATCGTAAAAATGGACAAATCTGTACCAGTGCAGTACGATCCAGTTAAAGATCCCAATTTGTTAAAGTTTAATGTGGAAGATAGTTTGGGAGGCAAAATTGCGGTGGTTTACCGAAATGCAATGCCTACAGACATGGAAAAGTCGGAACGTTTGGTCTTGAAAGGACGCGTTCAAGGAGATGCATTTGAATGTAGCTCTATTGTCATGAAATGTCCTTCCAAATACAAGGATAATCCAGACGCGATGAAAGAACAACCGGTAACCATTACCAACTAATCAAAACAACAACATGCAGTCAACTCAGTTTATCGGGGAACATTTGTTACCTGGACAAATAGGTTATTTTTTATCCATCCTTTCCTTTGTAGCTTCTTTAGTGGCTACATTTTCATTCGCGAAAGCATTTTATGCTAAAGAATTAGTAGTAGAAGCGAGTTGGAAAAAATTAGCTAGAACCGCTTTTGTCATTGAAGCCTTTACAGTCATTGGTAGTTTTTTGGTGTTGTTTTATGTGATCTACAATCATTTATTTGAATATAAGTATGTGTATACCCATAGTGATAATAATTTACCTTTTGAATATTTATTAGCTTGTTTTTGGGAAGGGCAGGAAGGTAGTTTTTTACTCTGGAGTTTTTGGCATGCAGTGTTAGGTTTGATTTTAATTAAGAAAGCAAAAGCACATGAAGCTGGAGTAATGATGGTGATAAGCTTTGCTCAGGTCATGCTTGCGTCAATGGTGATAGGATTGTATGTATTTGATTTTAAAATTGGGTCAAGTCCTTTTATTTTATTGAGACATGAAATGAACTGGCCTATTTTGTCTAGACCAGATTATGTTCAATTATTAAAAGATGGTACTGGATTAAATACTTTGTTACAGAATTATTGGATGGTAATTCATCCTCCAATTTTATTTTTGGGATTTGCATCTACGATCGTTCCTTTTGCTTTTGCAGTTGCAGGTTTATTAAAGAAACAACAGGATTGGGTGAAGCCAGCCATACCTTGGGCGAATTTTTCTGCAGGTATTTTGGGATTAGGGATCATGATGGGTGCAGCTTGGGCTTATGAGAGTTTGACATTCGGAGGATATTGGGCTTGGGATCCGGTAGAAAATGCATCACTAGTTCCTTGGTTGACTTTAGTTGCAGGGATTCACACTGCAATGATTTACAACAAAACAGGAGCTAGTTTAAAAGCCACGTATTTATTTCTAGGCATTAGTTTCTTGTTAATTGTTTACTCCACGTTTTTAACTAAAAGTGGCGTTTTAGGAGATACTTCTGTTCATGCATTTACAGATATAGGAATGAATGGACAGTTGTTGTTTTTCTTGTTCATATTTGTCATTCCTTTCTTTGTGCTATACTTTGTACGTTACAAAAACATGCCGGAACCGGTTAAAGAAGATGCGATTGACAGTAGGGAATTTTGGATGTTGATTGGTTCTTTGGTACTCGTACTTTCTGCTGTAGTGATTATCTTAAAAACATCTACACCTGTATTTAATAAAATTTTCGGCACACAAATTGCACCACCAGAAGATCCAGAATTTGCACACAATCAAGTGCAGATTTTTGTTGCCATCATCATTGGAACTTTAACGGCGATTGGGCAGTTCTTGAAATTCAAGACCACTCCAATGGCGTATTTTAAGAAGCAACTTATTTGGCCTTTAATCATTACAGCCATCATTAGTACTATCATCTTTGTTTTTGTGGGTGTGGCATATGATGATAAAGGAGCAGGATTTTTAGGTGCCATTTATATCGCTATAGTTGCATCTGTGTTTGCCATTGTAGGTAATATTAGTTATTGGTCGGTGGTGTTGAAAGGAAAATTAAAATCTGCGAGTGCTTCAGTGGGACATATTGGATTTGGTTTGGTACTAGCAGGTATTTTTATTTCTTCTGCAAACAAAACCACCTTAAGTTACAATACAACGGGTATTAGTCCATTGAGAGTAGACTCAACTCAGAAGAAGAGTCCAGTAGGTGATCCAAGAGAAAATCTGACATTATTTGAGACCATTGAAACGGATATGGGTAAATACAATGTGACTTACCTAAGAGATACTTTTGATGCGTTGGGTAAAAGATATTTCGAATTGAATTTCAAAGAAAAGAAAACTGGAGAGACATTCAAATTGTATCCTGATGTGTTAAAGAATAACAAGGGCATGGAAGGATTCTCTGCCAATCCATCTTCAAAGCATTACATTCATAAAGACATTTTTGTATACGTGACTTCGTTTCAAGATCATACCGAAGAAGACACGACTCGCTTTACACCAGTTAAAATTGCTGTGGGTGATTCCATCTTTTATAGCAATGGCTATATTAAATTGGAGAAAGTTAATGTGAATCCTCCAGGAGATCGACCTGCAGGAGTCAACGAATTAAGATTGCAATTAAATGTGGTGTCAAAAGAGGGATTAAAATATGTAGCAGAGCCTGGTATTTTGTTGGAAGGATTAAACCTGTCTTCAAAATTGGATACGGTAAAAGCGCAGAATTTAGTGTTGAGTTTTAATAAAGTGATAGACCAAGAAAAAGGCATTTTAGAAATTGGGGTAAAAGAGTCCACCTCATTGACAAACCTGATTACTTTAAAAGTGTATGAATTCCCTTGGATCAACTTATTGTGGTTGGGTGTGATTGTGACGACCATCGGTTTCATGATGGGGGCCTATTATCGTTTCAAGAAATAGGGTTACTTTTTGTATATTAGGGTATCAAAAGATATGAGATCCATCTATTTTATACTACTATGTTTATTGACAACAAGCTTGCCTAAGCAGCTTTTTGCTCAAACTAGCCAGTATGATACATTAAGGGTGGAAGCTTTTATAACTCCAGAGGGGGACACCATTCCTCAATCTTGGTTACCTACTGTCATGGTTTCTGCCGTTCAAACGCAAGCATTAAAAAATTATTGGAACAATTGGACAAGATTGCGCAATGCAGTCTATGTGACTTATCCCTATGCAAGAACTGCTAGTAAAGTCATTCAATCAGTGAACGCACAGTTGGCCAATGTACAAGATGAAAAAATCAGAAAGCAAATCATTAAATCTAGAGAAAAGGAATTGAAAAGGGATTTTGCAGACAAGGTGACTAACTTATCGGTCTATCAGGGAAAAGTGTTAATGAAGTTAATCAATCGTGAAACGGGCAACAATTGTTACCAATTGGTCAAAGAATATAAAGGTGGTTTCAATGCGGGTATTTGGCAAACTGTAGCCTTTGTATTTGGCAGTAGTTTGAAACAACCTTATAACCCCAATGGAGAAGACCATGAGATTGAAAAATTAGTGATAGAAGTACAAAAAATATACGGCGCCAAGGGCTAATAACCTTCGCTAAATTGGGGTAGGTTTTTGGGGCAGGTTTTTGTACCTTTACCCGAACAGATACTATCTTATGAGCGACGAAAAAAGTTTAAATTTTATTGAGGAAATTATCTCCCAAGACCTTGCAGCTGGGAAATACAAGAGCATATTGACAAGGTTCCCTCCAGAACCAAATGGTTATTTACATATTGGCCATGCTAAAAGTATATGCTTAAATTTTGGGTTAGCCGAAACATTTGGAGGCGCAACCAATTTAAGATTTGATGACACCAATCCTGTTACAGAAGATACTGAATATGTAGAAAGCATTAAAGCCGATTTAAAATGGTTGGGTTTTAATTGGATTAAAGAATGTTATGCATCTGATTATTTTGATCAATTGTATGCATTTGCTGTGCAATTAATTGAAAAAGGTTTGGCTTATGTAGACGATAGTACTGCCGAAGAAATTGCACAACAAAAAGGTACACCAACCGTTCCAGGTACAGGTAATGCCTATAGAAATAGAAGCATACAAGAAAATTTGGAATTGTTTGCTGCAATGAAAGCAGGACAATATGGTGATGGCGAAAAAGTACTCCGTGCTAAAATAGATTTAGCGAGTCCTAACATGCACATGCGTGATCCACTTTTATATAGAATTAAAAAAGTGCACCATCATCGTACAGGGGACAAATGGTGTATTTATCCTATGTATGATTTTGCACATGGACAAAGTGATTCCATTGAAAATATTACCCATTCCATTTGTACTTTAGAATTTATCCCACATAGGGCTTTATATGATTGGTGTATAGAACAACTTGGCATTTTTCCTTCTAAGCAATATGAATTTGCACGTTTAAATATGACCTATACGGTGATGAGTAAACGTAAATTATTACAATTGGTACAAGAGGGGCATGTACAAGGCTGGGACGATCCAAGGATGCCTACTATAAGTGGTATGCGTAGAAGAGGGTATACAGCGGAGAGTATTAGAGATTTTTGTGATCGTATTGGTATTGCAAAAAGAGAAAACATCATTGACTTTAGTTTGTTAGAATTTTGTGTTCGTGAACACTTGAATAAAATTGCACAAAGAAGAATGGTGGTAACTGATCCAATTAAATTGGTCATTACTAACTATCATCAAGACGAAGAAATGTTGCATTCAGAGAACAATCCTGAAGATCCAAATGGAGGAACAAGACCTGTTCCATTCAGCAAAGAATTATGGATACAGAAAGACGACTTCATGGAAGAACCTACTAAAAAGTACTTTAGATTAGGGCCCGGTTTGTCTGTAAGATTAAAGAGTGCTTATATTATTGAATGCGAAGGGTTTGATAAAGACGATGCAGGTAATGTAACCACAGTGTATGCTAAATATTTCCCTGAATCAAAATCTGGTTCAGATACATCAGGTATTCATGTGAAAGGAACTTTACATTGGGTAAGTGCTAAGCATGCTATTCCTGTTGAATTAAATGAGTATGATCGTTTATTCAATGTAGAAGATCCAAGCAATGCAGAAGGTGATTTTAAATCCTATGTTAATCCACATTCTTTGCATAGAGTAACCCTTGCATGGGGCGAGCCAGCATTGTTGACAGATGCATTAGAATCTCGATTCCAATTTTTAAGAAAAGGATATTTTTATCAGGACATCAATAGTTCAAAAGACAAATTGGTTTTCAATAGAACTGTTACACTTAAAGATACTTGGGCCAAGGAACAAAAGAAATAATATAATTCATCTACTATGCTACTTGACTTGGAGCAATTTAAAAGCCATTGGGCCAATACTTTCCCAAGTATCGCAAAACAGAATACGCATTTTTTAATTGCGGTGAGTGGCGGAGTAGATAGTATTGTGCTTGCATTTTTGATGCAACAAATGGGCGCAAAATGTTCCATAGCGCATGCTAATTTCCAATTAAGAGGTGAAGAGAGTAGTAGAGATGAAAATTTTGTGCAAGCTTTTGCAGCAAAAATGGGTATGCCTTTTTTAACCAAGCGTTTTGATACATTGGCTTTTGCTGAACAATACAAAATGGGTATTCAGCAAGCTGCTAGGGAAATACGTTATGCTTGGTTTGAAAGTTTAGTAAAAGACCTTGCTGCAAGTGATCCATCAAAAATAGTATTGTTAACTGCGCACCATGCAGATGATCAAGTGGAAACCGTATTGATGCAATTCTTTAGAGGAACTGGATTACATGGGTTAACTGGAATTCCAGCCATCAGGACGCATCAACAAAATCCATTGGCTACAGATCATATTGATTTAATTAGACCCTTACTGCCATTTAGTAAAGCGAGCATTAAAAATTTTGCTACATTAAACGGACTTGCCTATGTAGAGGATAGTTCGAATGAGAAAAATGATTACACTAGGAACCTCATACGCAATCAGTTGATTCCTCAGATGGAAACTATTTATCCAAACGTAAGTCAACAAGTATTAGATACCATTACAAGATTAAAAGAAGTCGAGACGATCGTGCATGAAACAGTGGCGTCTTTTTGGAAAAAGCATATGTCTTTCCCAAAGGGCATACCCACCATTGAATTGTCAAAATGGAATCAACTTCAAGGCAATGCAACTTATATATGGGGCTTGGTACAGGCTTATGGATTTAAATCCACGCAACTCAAAGAAATCCATAAAATAGCTGGAGCCAATAAAGGCGCATACATCGCTTCAAACACACATCGGTTGATCAAGTGGGATAACCAAATTCAGATTGTACCTAATCAAGAAGATAAAGTGTATGAAACCATTTCAAAGGATCTAGTGCTATTAGAGACGCTGTTTGGAAAATACCTGTTAGAATGGATTGATAATTTGGAGGGATTAAAAGTGGATACTAGCTCAAATATGGCCTATTTAGATGCAGACTTATTAAGTTGGCCACTGTTAAATCGCTCATGGGTTGCTACTGATTATTTTTATCCTTTGGGTATGCGTAAGAAAAAGAAATTAAATCATTTCTTAGGAAGCTTGAAATTAAGTCCAGCAATTAAAGCAAGAACAACAGTGATTTGTTCTGACAATAAAATTGCATGGATTGTTGGACAGCGAATCGATGACCGTTTCAAGATTACACCACATACAAAGCAGGTGTTGAAAATTACATTCCTAAGTAAAGCCTAATCTGCTCTATAAAGCTTGCTACGACGTTGAACTGTGCAATAAAGTAAGCTGCTACAATCAAGAATACCACACCATACAATGATCCCCAAAGATGGGCGCTATGGTTGATACCATCATGACCTTGCTTTGCTAAATAAGCTGTAATACCCAAATAGATAGGGCCAAAGATAAAACCAGGAATGATTGGCGGAATGATAAAGAAACCAATTTGTATAGTTGGCATTAAAAAGATGCCAGCAAATACGATTGCTGATACGGCACCAGAAGCACCTAAGCTATTGTAATTGTATCTATCTTTTTGTTGAAGATAGGTTGGTACTAAGCAAACTACTAAAGCAGATAAATAGAGTAGTAAGTAGAGCATCTTTCCATTGTTACCAAAAAGCATATGAAAATACTGTTCTACATAATCCCCAAACATATAGAAGGAGAACATATTAAAAGCCAAGTGCATAAAATCAGCATGAATAAATCCTGAACTAACAAATCGATACCATTCATTGTGCCTGCTTACAGTATGTGGGTGGAAAATTAATTTATCCATGATCTCAGCATTGTAAAATGCGACAATGGAGACGATAACAGTGATGACAGTGATTAGTAAGGTAATGCTCATTATTCGTGATGGTATTTTTCGTTGGCTAAGATACTACATGCTCGGTAAATTTGTTCTGCAAGAATTAATCGAACCAACATATGTGGGAAGACGAGTTCAGAGATACTCCAAGTAAAATTGGCTCTTTGCTGAATGGTTTCATCCACACCATAGGCTCCACCAATTAAGAAAATGATTTTTTGGGCGCTTTGGTTAGCCTTTTGCTGAATCAGATTGGCTAAGCCAGGGGAGCTTAACATTTTACCTTTTTCGTCTAAAAGGATTAAGATATCAGTTGGTGCGATTGCCTTTAAGATACTCGCAGCTTCTGCTTTTTTGATTTGATTTGGCTCTGTCAATTTTGATGGTGTAATCAACTGCCAGTCGATAGGGTAGTAATGCCCAATTCTTTTGGTGAATTGATCCACGCCTTCTTTGATATAAGATTCATTGGCTTTACCAACGGAGTAGATGGAGATTTTCATGCTATTTAAAATAAATTTTAATCATTTCGTATACTTTTTTGCTGGTGGCATCGTCAATGGTACCCAGCTTTTTAACAAGTCTTATTTTATCTACAGTTCTAATTTGATCCACTACAATTTGTCCATTTTTATTTTGAAAAGTACAATTCACTCTTGACGGATACTCTTTTAATTTTGATGTTAAAGGTATGATGACTACACTTTTTTTGTGTTTATTTGAAATGTCTGGAGAAAAAATAATGCAGGGTCTTGTTTTGATCAACCAAACTTCATTTTTTAATACTACCATGTCCAATCCTCCTTATCAAATTCATTTTCGAATTCCATCCAATCTTTATCTTCTTGTGTTAGTGTATGATCCATTTTTTTATAGATCTCTTCCCATCCTGCTCTTGGATCTACTTCAACTGGTTTGATAACAATGCAATCTTCACGTAGTTCGAGTGTCACTTCTTCGTCAAGTTGATATTCTTTGATGATTTCATTGGGGAGTCGGATGCCCTTTGAATTGCCAATTTTGATGATTTTTGCTTTCATAGAATTGTTATTACATTGTAATTACAATACAAATGTAGGCTATTATATGAAATTGGTGCGGGTATTTTTACTTTTAAGCGGGGTTACTTTGAAAGCAGGGTTACATTAAAGACAAGATGATACTTGTTAGAATACCCAACCAATACCTATACCGGTTGTAACACTTTGAAAAGGAATCTCAAAGCCAAAATGATAGTTCAGAAAGTATTTATTTTTTTGTACCTGATGCCCAATATTATAAAATAGCTTCATTCCATCTGTGGGTGTATTAAAACTTTCTTCATTTGGGCTTTTATATAACGTAGATAAGAATCTCCCTTCAAATCCAAAATAAGTCCCCGAATTGTTTAGAATAGGTTTCGCCATTCTAATTCTTCTTTTAAAATTGAAATAATAACGCTGTTCAACTGAAGCTAAAGCTTGATAAGCATATTTGGTTAATATTTTCTCATATGGGTCATTGTAGGTGTTTATTCCAAGCTTACTTACTAATGAAAAATTTCTTTTAATACTCCATTCATACATACCTGTTAAAATCCCTGTTCCCTCTGGTATATCACCAACTGTAACTACTGGAAAGCTTAGATTAATTCTATAAGTGTTCTTCTGTATGCGCCAATATGCAGAATCAATGGTTTCAGGTGCTAAAGAAGGATTCTGAGCAAATAGGCAGGTTCCAATAGGGATAAAAAATAGAGCAACTAATAGGTGCTTCGGTTTTTGAATGAAATTATAATCTGTTTTCAATGAAAATTTTGTTTATAAATTTCACCAAATTTACAAACGTATTAGGTTCAATCTTAAGTAGAACTACTGAATAATTTACCTTTCAATTGTAAATAAGTTATTCTTTATTGCATAAATGGCAATACCTGCGGCTGTTTTAACACTCATTTTTTCTAATATTCTAGCACGAATCCCTTCCACAGTTCTACCACTCATAAACAAAATTTCACCAATTTCCTTACTTGATTTTTCTTCGCAAATAAGTTTAACGATGGACAATTCTTTCTCCGTAAATGAATTAATAGACTTATTTGTATATGGGTTGTAGTGACTATTTTTTATTAAATTAACCAATCGTTGCGAACTAGACTGGCAATAATATGGCTGTCCATTCATTACAGTTTTTATGGCATCTACAATTTCACCTTTTTGTGAGTTTTTTATAATATATCCCGAAGCGCCAGCTTCTAAAGCATTTACAATAAGCTGGTCACTATCAAAAGTTGATAAAGCGATACATGGAATTTTGGGTGTGCAGCTTGATAGTGCTTTGATAGCTTCAATTCCATCTACATTGGGCATTCTTAAATCGGTTAGCACTATGTCAGTTTGTAATTTACTGCATAATTCAATTAAAGTTTTCCCATTGTTGGCTTCAGCGATTACTTCAATAGTAGGATCTCTGCTTAATAACATCAATAGTCCATCTCTATAAATATCATGGTCGTCCGCAATGATTACTTTTATTTTAGCAAGGTTGTTCATTTTTTAGGGGAATTTCAATTGTAAAACTTGTGCCTTTGTTAATTCCAGTATCAAGAAATAGTTTTCCATCCATGAGCTGACTTCTACGGATTATATTTCTTAACCCATCACTTTTCATTTTTGAGATATCTAAATGCTCATTAAATCCTACGCCATTGTCGTTAACTTTTATTAAAATGATTTTATTCATTAATGAAAGATGTAAATTTATTTCTAACGCATTTGCATGTTTAACAGCATTGTTTAGTAGTTCTTGTACAATTCTAAAAATATGTGTTTTTACTTCTTTAGAGATAGTGTCTTCTTCCTGAATTTTGTTAATTAACTTAATTTTAGCTTTGCTTTTAGTATCAAGTTTATTTATAAAATCTGCTACTGCTGGAATTAAACCATTTTGTTCTAAAATTTTAGGCATCAAGTCATTTGATATTTCCCTAATCTTTTGCATTGTACTGTCAATATAAGAGGCTGTTTTTTCGATAATTAGATTGTTTTCTGGATGGTCTGAGGTATTAATGCATTCCAAGTTTAACTTAATAGCAGAAATTAAAGAGCCTAAATCGTCGTGCAAATCAGCAGCAATTCTTGCTCGCTCATTTTCTAATAATTGTATGTCTTTAAGTGTTTGATTTCTTTCTAATTTAACTTTAAGTCTTTGGTTACGTAATACTGTGATAATAAAAAAGATAATTAATAAGGTAAGTACAGCAAATCCAACTAGCCCAACAATTGTAATTTTGAGATTCAATTCATCCATATTGGTTATTTAAATTAAGAAGTTGCGCTTCTGGTTTTTGAAAAGTTTTATTACTACAATTGCCAATGTAATGTTTACAAATATGTTTACAATATTAAGTATGTAGTACAAAGAAGGCTCTATTTTTATATTTAAAGGGATATTAAGACAATAAAGTGATAAAGTAAAAAGTGCATAGCTGTAATAAATACAGATAGTAATATAGAATATCAGGAGCCAGTTAACATTATGATTTGTTTTTTTTGTGTTTATCATTTGATAGTTAATTCTGTCAAATGATAAAAAACTAAAAACTGAAAAATAAAATACAGTAGCATAAATGCTATTGTATTTAAACTTTGTAATGTAGAGCCAGTCAATTCCTTGAAAAATCATACCGATAAAAAATATTATAAAGTATCTGTTTATATGTTTTTTATTATTTATAATAAAGAAAAAATATAATAACAATCCATAATTAATAATTTCATAAATATCAACAATTAACATATAGTTAAAATCAAAACCTAACATGCTTTTTGCATAACCTAATAAATCATTGGTTGAACCTATAATTAATACTAATAAATATACTTTAAAAGCCTTGTTCAATTTATTATATAAAAATATCAAGGGAATAACAGGAAAATAGTTAGATAATGAAGATAAGGTGTATAATATTTGATAAGCTTCTGACATAAAGAATACTACAATTTAAATATATTAAAATTATGATATGTTATTTAATATAATTACGTACTTGTACGCAATGTCTTATCATACAATTAATTATCTGATTAAATCTAATGAAATGCATTGCGAGTCATTCCTATGTATAATAAAGAAAGGATTTAATTAAGAAGACTAAAAAAAAGAAAATTGAATAAATCGTAAGACCAAATAAAATAGGTTTGAATGTATCTACTTTTATTTTATCAAATACCCAATTACCTATCCATTTTGTCAAGGGAATACTAAATAAAATTGAGTTGAAAATTATATTTCTTTTATTATCGATACTAATTTTTGGAACAAGCATATCAAATGTCAGGATTGAAATAATAGAAAATATTAAAACTCCTATAATAATACCTTTATTGATTTCTTTTTTATTTGTTATATGTTCCATATTGGTATTAATGTTTATTTTGATTTACTATTATTCTTTCCATAGTAACTATCCCTAAATCCATCCCTAAAACCATTTGAAACATCTTTATAATTAATTAAAAGAGTTATAATAATAGTTGTAACTATTAACTTGCCCCAATGTTTTACAATTAGGTTTTGAACATCATTAATATACTCTTTCATTCGGATTGCTAATATTTTATTATTGACTTAATTTATTTGATCAAATAATCAAACTTTAAAGTAAGTCTGTTAGATACTTTAAAATTCACATTATCATCTAGCATTTGTTTTAATCTGTTTATATCAAATGAACTATTATAATTCAATTTTGATGATGTTTCTGTTTGTGTTATAGATAACAATTCTAAGGATTTCCCATTAAAACTAGGCAGTGATGCAAGTGCTATTTTTCTTGATTTTTCAAGTAATTTCTTTCTTAACAATATTTCAGAATTTACATTGTAATTATATTTGATGTTAGAAAGTGAAAGATTAATCTTTTTGGAATAACAATAATCAATGAGTTTTTTGATACCAGAATAGGATGTTGTTATATAATTATGGCCTCTTATGCTGTAGAAATCTCTTGAATTATCAAAAATTAAATCTTCTGAAACCATGACGTCTTTCATATTCCTAATTTCTAAATTAAGCTTTAAAAAAACATTTTTAGCAGAGTCGTCAGCAATTGATTTTCTTAAAGCGTTTTCTAATCTAGGATTCTTTTGTTTTAAAATGCTTGAATCTAAATTGATTAAAGAATAATCTACATAAAAATCTGCATTCCAATAAGCAGTATCCATATTTGAGATTATACTATCAGAAAGCATAACTTCAACATGTTTGTTTTGTTGTGCATCTGCTGTTTTTGTAATCAATGCGATTGTCAGATATATTAATATTTTTTTCATGCTCAGTATTTTTTTAAAATTATTGATTTATTACAAAGAATTTATCTTTTTATCATGAATTATAAAACTGATGCGTATAATTCAGTAGATCTACGTTTTATGTGGTTGGATTATCGGTAAATGGGATGGTTGCTTCGCAACATCCCCTTCGCAGTTGCCTTACCCAAAGAGGATTGCTCCCTTTCGGTCGCATCCTTTTCGCATTGGTCGTACCCAAAGCCCTTTAAAAACATCAGCTGCGCTGATGTTTTTGCTTTTTCGCACCTATCCACGAAATCAAGCAAGCTTGTTTCGCGTCTATGTACGAAAAAGCCCACACTGTTCGTGTGGGCTTTGTGACCCCGTCAGGATTCAAACCTGAAACCTTTTGATCCGTAGTCAAATACTCTATTCAGTTGAGCTACGGGGCCATTGCACTTACTAATCCAGGTCAATAAGGGGTGCAAATATACCTCAAAATACCATTTTACCAAAGGAAAAGGGCAAATAATACTTTAAAAACCACCATTTTATTAATAATGCCAGCGCACAAAGGCTTCCATTGCTGCATATTTGGTTAAACCAAGGTTAGCATACAAATTAGCCGTATTGGCGTTGCGAATTTCGGCTCTTTGCCAGAACTCTCTTGAATCGGTGCCTTGAAAAGGAACACTGTCTTTTTGAGATTGATGGATAAAGATACCAAAACGTTTTTTCAATACTTGGTCAGGACTCATTGGTACAGCCATTTCAATTTCAGAGATATCCCATTCTTGCCAAGCACCTTTGTACAACCAAACCCAACAATCTTTTACCCATGTATCTCCTGCCGCTTTTAAACGACGCATACTTTCAAAGACCACATCTAAACAAACTTTATGCGTGCCATGCGGATCTGCAAGATCTCCTGCGCAATACACTTGATGCGGTTGAATTTTACGTAAAAGTTCCATCGTTATTTGAATGTCTTCTTCGCTCATTGGTTTTTTATCAATCATGCCTGTTTCATAAAAAGGAAGGTTCATGAAATGATAATTGTCTTCTGCAATACCCACATATCTGCAAGTCGCTTTGGCTTCACATCTTCTAATCAAACCTTTGATAGCGCGAATTTCAGGACTATCTAAATGGTTGGTTTCTTTGCTAGCTAAATAGGCTCTCGCATTGGTCAAAATTTCTTGGCTTTTTTTATTGTCGATGCCAAAAAGATCTTCAAAGCCCACTGCGAAATCTAAAAATCTAGTGACAAACTCATCCGTCACTGCAATATTGCCACTTGTTTGATATGCTACATGCACATCGTGTCCTTGATCATGCAAACGCATAAATGTACCACCCATACTGATGATGTCATCGTCGGGGTGAGGAGAGAAGATTAATACTTTTTTGCTATGCGGTTCACTTCGCTCTGGATGAGCGGGTATAACTGCATTGGGTTTTCCACCTGGCCATCCAGTGATGGAATCACGCAACATATAAAACACTTGCAAGTTAATATCGTAGACAGATTCTTTGATGACTAATAAGTCAGATAAGCTGTTCTCTTTATAATCATCAGATGTTAAACTTAAAACAGTTTTATTTAGTTTTAATGCCAAACCGATAACTGCTTTTTTAATCATTTGTGGTGTCCAATCATTCGCGCCTGTTAACCATGGAGATTTATTTCTAGTCAATTCTGTGGCAGCTAATTCATCAATCACAAAAGTACAGTCATCATGATTTTGTAATACACTTGCAGGCAATTGTTCTGTGACATCACCCTCAACTGCTTTAGCAACAATCTCAGCTTTATTGCCCCATGCAAGCAAAACGATTTTCTTTGCTTTCATGATGCTGCTAATACCTACAGTGATGGCTAATTTGGGCACTTTATTTAAATCATGCCACTCGTAAACGTTAGCCATTCTAGTTAGTTGATCTAAATGTATCACTCTTGTTTTAGAGTGAAAACTTGATCCAGGCTCATTGAAACCAATATGTCCATTTTTACCAATGCCTAAAATTTGTAAATCGATGCCACCTAATTTCTCGATCGTTTGTTCGTAAGCAACGCATTTTTCTTTTAATTCATCCTTGCCCCATTCTGAATTAGGAAGATGAATATTTTTTGGATCAATATCAACATGATTGAACAAATGGCGATGCATGAAGCTCCAATAACTTTGATACGCATCTCTTGGAATAGGGTAGTATTCATCCAAATTGACAGTGATTACGTTTTTAAAACTTAGTCCTTCCTCCTTGTGTAATCTTACTAATTCTTTATACAGTAAAATGGGTGTTGCACCTGTTGCCATGCCCAAAACACATGGTAGACCTTGTGCTTGTTTTTCTTTAATTAAGGTAGCAATTTGTGCGGCAACTGTGTTAGATCCAGCAGCCACATCTTTGTAAATTTTTACTGGAATTTTCTCAAATGATTCAAGCATATCTATCTTTTAAATTTGAACATTAAAGTTATAAAAAAGGCCTCAATAATGAGGCCTTAGTATTAATCAACTTTATTGATTTTAATCATATTTGTTGGTAAGTGTAATTTAATTGGCGTACTGCCTGTATTTACGACAATATCTCCCTTATTTACAAAACCCTGTGCTTTCAATACTTGGATTTGATCTGTAATGATTGCATCTAAACTTTCTTCTTTATCGTAATAAAATGCTTTAACACCCCAGCTTAATGACAATTGGTTCACTAAACTTTGTTCTTTAGTGAAAATGAATAGTGGGGATTTAGGGCGGAAACTACTTAACATAAATGCAGTGTAACCACTCTGAGTCATACCTACTAAAGCGTGTGCGTTACTATCTTCAGATAATTTGGATGCGTTGTAACAAACCGCGTCACTCAAGAAAGAAGGAGAGTGTGGTTGCGGCTTCAAATCTTCTGAACGGTTGTATTTGTATCCATTTTCTTCTACTTCAGAGATAATCTTACGCATTGTTTCTATCACCAATACTGGGAATTGACCAGTTGCAGTTTCTCCACTCAACATCACTGCATCAGCACCTTCAATTACGGCATTGGCAACGTCTGTGATTTCTGAACGATTTGGTTTTACTCTATCAATCATCGATTCCATCATTTGTGTTGCCACAATGACTGGCTTCGCTCTATGAATACATTTTCTAATCAATTCTTTTTGGATCAAAGGAATTTTTTCAACAGGTAATTCAACTCCTAAATCTCCACGAGCAATCATGATCGCATCACTTGCAATAATGATGTCACGAATATTGGTCAACGCTTCTGGCATTTCAATTTTAGCGATGATCTTAGACTTACTCTTGTGTTCGTTTAAAATGGCTCTTAACATTTCGATATCTGCCACACGCTTCACGAAGCTTAATGCAACCCAGTCTAATTCTTCTTTGATGATGAATGCAGCATCTTCTAAATCTTTTTCAGTTAATGCTGGTAAAGAAATTTTTGTATCAGGTAAATTCACGCCTTTTTTAGAAGAGATGATACCACCTAAAGTCACTTTCACTTTAACATCGCCATTCGCTTCTACACTATGAACCACGACTTCTATTTTGCCATCGTCAATCATGATGGTATTGCCCACTACCACATCACCTGCAAGGTTAGGGTAGGATACATAAATCTTTTCTAAAGTACCAACACATTTAGTATTTGTGAATGTAAGGATATCTCCTTCTTTAACTTCTAGGCGATTGTTTTCAATTTCACCAACTCTTAATTTAGGACCTTGTAAGTCACCTAATATGGCTACTGAACAATTTAATTCTTTATTGATGCCTCTAATATTGTCAATGATTTTCTTTTTGTCTTCATGGCTTCCATGAGAGAAATTTAATCTAAACACGTTGACACCTGCAATCACTAATGCTTTTAATTGGTCGTAGGTTTCGCATGCTGGACCAACTGTTGCAACGATTTTAGTTTTATGGTGTTTCTGTTTGTAAGTGGACTGACTCATTGTAATAATTGGGGTTGTTTTAATGCTTTATTTTGTATGGATTAACTAGCTAAGATCTTCACAATCTTTAACCACTCTTCTGAAATTTTTTGTTTTGCTTTTACAGCATTGTCTAATGGGGTGTATTTCATTTTGTTGTCTTCAATACCCACCATCACATTGTGTTTTCCGTTTAATAAACATTCAACAGCATGATAGCCCATTCTGCTTGCGATCAAACGATCTAAACAAGTTGGAGCTCCACCTCTTTGAATATGTCCTAATATACAAACACGAATATCTGCGTTGGGTAATTTTGATTTCAAATAGTCACCCACTTGATTTCCTCCGCCAAATTCATCTCCTTCGGCAACCACGATTAAGTTGACTAATTTTTTTCTTTTCTCTTTTTCTGTCAAATTGGCCACCAATGCTTCCATATCTGTTTTTGATTCTGGAATCAAGATATTTTCTGCACCAGTTGCAATACCACTATGTAATGCAATGTATCCAGCATCACGACCCATGACTTCTACAACGAATAATCGATCATGTGCATCTGCCGTATCTCTAATTTTATCAATTGCTTCTACAGCTGTATTGACAGCCGTATCAAAACCAATTGTAAAATCACTACCTGCAATATCTTTATCGATTGTTCCTGGTAAACCAATACATGGAATATCGAATTCATTACTGAATTTTTGTGCGCCTTTGAAACTACCATCACCACCAATGACAACGATGCCATCAATGCCTCTTTTTTTAAGATTTTCGTATGCGATCTTACGTCCTGCTGGCTCAAAGAAGTCTTTGCTTCTAGCTGTTTTTAAAATAGTACCACCTCTTTGAATGATGTTGGCAACAGATTTTGAATCCATCTGGAAGATATCGTCTTCGATCATTCCATTGTATCCTCTAGTAACCCCAAATACGTCTAATCCATGATATAATCCTGTTCTAACAACAGCTCTGATAGCGGCATTCATGCCGGGGGCGTCTCCACCAGATGTTAAAACAGCAATTTTGTTTACTTTTTTAGTAGACATGTTGATTCAATTTGTCATTTAATGTATTGATTTACAAGAATAAATCAATGGGTTACCGAAAGAACGGAGCCCCAAATTTAATCATTTGAAATCAATTATCCATTGATTTTATACACAGATTATGAATCTACTTTAATGAATACAAAACTGCACAAATAACCTAACAGTCGTTTGTAGAAAACCTTGAGATATCAATCGATTGCGATGCTTCTATTGAAATTATTTTGCTTCTAATTCCAGCAATTCACTAAATAACTGATCATGGTCTTGGTTCATGCGATGCAACTCTTGCTGCTTTAATTGATACTCTTTTTCTATCAATTGAAAACTAGCGATATCTGAATAAATAGTTGGGTCAGCCATTTTTAATTCAATAGATTTTAGAGCAGACTGTGTTTGCCCCATTTTTTCTTCTAATTGAGCAATCTGTTTTTGTAGTTTTTGTACCAGTTTTTGATGTTCCTTATCTATTGGGCCAGTTTTTACTTCTGCTGTAACCGGCTCAACTTTTTTTTCAACTGGTTTTGGGGTTTGCTTTGCTGCTTCTGGGTTGGCCGCTTTTTGCTTTGCCATGCGTTCTTTCCAAGCGACCCATTCAGCATAATCTCCTTTGAATTCTATGATTTTCTCGTCTTCAATTTCCCAAATTTTGTTCGCTGTTTTGGAAATAAAGTAACGATCGTGACTTACTAAAATAATTGAACCATCATATTTTGTTAACGCTTCGGCTAGTAATTCTACTGTGGCCATGTCCAAGTGGTTGGTAGGCTCATCCAGCATTAAAAAATTGGCTTTGCTGATAATGGTTTTAGTTAATGCAACTCTCGCTTTTTCTCCTCCACTTAAGACCCTAATTTTCTTATCTATTTCGTCTCCTCCAAATAAGAAACAACCTAATAAAGCACGAAGTTCTAGGTCTGTTTTTTTAGTACCACATTCTTGTACTTCTTGTAAAATAGTATTGTTCAAATTCAAGGATTCTAATTGGTGCTGGGCGTAAAAACTTTCATCTACATTATGGCCCCAAACCCTTTCGCCTTCGTGACTTTCCATGCCTGCTACAATTCTCAAAAGGGTAGACTTACCTTTACCATTGGCACCAATCAAAGCAATTTTATCACCACGTTCAATCTCGGCAAATGCATTGTTTAAAATAGTTTGAGCTGGATAACTTTTGCTAATGCCTTTAAGGTCAACCAAAACTTTTCCAGGTGTTTTATCTACAGCAAAATTGATTCTAATATTGGGTCTTTCAATTTGCACATCTTCAATCACATCTAATCTATCCAATCTTTTTTGAATGGATTGAGCTTGAGCTGCTTTAGATGCTTTGGCTTTAAATCGTTCAATAAAGCGTTCTTGTTGTCTGATATAATCTTGTTGATTTTCAAATGCTCTTTGTTGGATCTCAACGCGCTGTACTTTTTCTACTTCATAGTAGGCGTAATCTCCCGTGTAAAAGTTCAATTGTTGCTGATAAACTTCAACAATTTTATTCACCATTTTATTTAAGAAAAATTTATCGTGACTCACAATTACGACACTTCCTTTGTAGTGTAAAAGATATTTCTCTAGCCATTCGATACTTGGTAAATCCAAGTGGTTGGTCGGCTCATCCAATAACAAAACATCGGGCGCTTGTAAGATCATTTTTGCCAATAAAACACGCATTCTCCATCCACCACTAAATTCTTTATAGGGGCGTGTTAAATCCTTATTAGTAAAGCCAAGGCCATGTAAAACCTCTTCTGCCTTATGTTCAATATTGTAACCATCTAACACATCAATTTCATGTAAGGCGTCTGTGTATTTGATTAAAATGTCATTGTCTTCTGGATTCGCTTCTAATTCTTTACCTAATTCCTCAATTTCCTTTTCTAGTTCACGAACTCTTTCGAAAGCACCCAAAGCCACTTCTGTGATGGTTTCACTTGTGTCAAAACTCAATAGATCTTGGTGTAAATAGCCGATGGTGGTATCTCTTCCTTTTTCTACAGTCCCTTTTGAAGGGGTATATTGACCTACTAATAATTTCAATAAAGTTGACTTTCCAGTACCGTTGTAACCAATTAATCCAATTCTTTCTCCTGGTTGAATATGCCAAGTGGCATCCTCTACGATCGCTCTAGCACCAAACTCAAAAGTTACATTTTGTAATCCTATTAACATATTATTTCAATTCAGAGCGCAAAGTTACTGTGTTGCAGTGGCTATTTATGCATAATTTTGAAAAAATTGTTTATGCAAAGACTCCTTTTTATCCTTTTCATTGCTTCATTAATGGCTTGTGAATCCAATTCTAATGCGCCTTTAGATCAAGTGTCAGCTTCTTTTCAGCAAAAAAGACATGATACTTCGTTAGACCAAACCATACAGCCTTTATTGAATCAATATTTTGCCGTAATGGGAAATCTGGGTGAGCAGGATACAGCTAATTTACAATTGCATGGATCCATTTTAATTCAACAGTCGGATAGTTTGACAAAACAGCAGCTGTCTACGGATACAATAACACAAAGGAATGCTTTGCAGGGCTTGATGAATATTCAATTCGAGATGGAAGCTATTTTATTAGAGTCGACTGTTGGTGAGCGTATTATTGGAGCACAAATGTTGAGTTTACATTGGATAGAGTTCCTTGCAGCAATAGGTTATCAAAAGCAAACGATCTATATTTTTTCAGATTCGGATGGAAACCAATGGATGGGTTTGAATAAGCAATCATTGAATCCATATCAACATAATGATCCATCCAAGTACAATGCCAATCAAGTGTTACAAGAGTTAAAATAGGGGTGTTTTAATTTAAGATGGGAGGCTCATAAATGATCAATAATTTGGCATTTATTTTATTGGTCGAAGTGATGAAATACTCTTGTCTATTTTTCCCATCTTTGAATAATAAAAGTGCCGTATTGGGAGGAACAGTACCCATATTGTGGGCCACGATAATGACTTCATGTTCCCTCATGTTGTCTGTAAATTCAAATTCAAGATGAATAGATTTGTAGCTTAATCTTTGTTTGTTGACTAGTAATTGTTTGTTGTCATAAACGATAACTGTATCATTATCTATAGTGCCATTGTCAAATAGATCAATGCTTATTTTTTTACTATTTGTAATGATTTTTTTTACCAACTTATTTTCTCTTCCAACTAAAACCCATGGCAAATTAATGGGTTGATTGCGAATGGTATTTTGTGTAACTGGATTTGTATTTAGAGTTGAATTTTCATTGATTACTTCGTCCGAATCTGTTTCTATGATTGGATTTGAGATAGTCTTGATATTTTTCTTATCCAAGGTCTGAGCGACTTTATTATCCGAAATAGTTGAATTTATTTTAGCCGTAACAGATGGTGTAGTTATAACTTTAGAGTTGACTGTTGGGATATTTGTAGGCGTGTTGGTAGGTGTGTTGCTTTGTTTCATTTTTCGAACACTAAGTATACTTGCTACTTTTTCTAAAAAAACTTTACCGCTTCCACAATTCCTGTTTCCATTGACTACTGTGGACATATAAGTGCCTTCTAAAATTTCGTGACCATCTATATTTTTATAGGTTAAAAAATTGGACATCAAGCAAGCCTCAAGTTCATTCGCGATTTTAATTTGATTAAAACTAGTCTCATCAATTTGCACCAAATTGGTTCGATTACTATGACTGCCTCTTGCAAAAGCACTAGCAAAAAATTGGTCTGCTTTTTTGGTATAGGTTTGTGCAGTGATTTGATGACTTGCATTTTCTTTGATCTCCATTTCGTAAGTGAAATGATTGATCAAGGCATCTCCATTGGCTATAAAACTACCGATCCACCTTCCTGTTAAGTTTTGAGCACTTAAATGGAGCGAAATAATGCATAAAAAGAGGAGTAGGGTTGTCCTTGCCATAGTTTGAATAGAACTTTAAATTTAAGTATAAATCTAAGTATCAACAAGCATCCTTTTTTTTGTTATCTTTGTACTTATATATTTATTATTAAAACATGGTTCAAATTCAATTTCCAGACGGAGCAGTTAGATCCTATGAAAAAGGCATCACTGCATTAGGTATCGCTAAATCAATCAGCGAGGGCTTGGCAAAAAAAGTATTAGCAGCTTCAATCAATGGAGAAGTTTGGGATGCAACGCGTCCAATTAACAATGATGCAGCTTTAAAATTATTGACCTGGGATGACCAAGATGGTAAATCAACCTTCTGGCATTCATCTGCCCATTTGCTTGCAGAAGCGGTGGAAATGCAGTTTCCTGGTGCTAAATTTTGGGTAGGACCAGCTTTAGACAAAGGTTTCTATTATGATATCGACTTAGGCGGGAAGACGATTAAGGAGGAAGATGTAATTCTTTTAGAGAAAAAAATGAATGAATTGGCAAAACAAGCCAATGCTTATATCCGTAAGGAAATGTCTAAAGCTGAGGCGGTTGCTTATTTTGAAGAAAAAGGGGATGAATATAAATTGGATTTATTGTCTGGATTAGAAGACGGTACCATTACTTTTTACACACAAGGTGGATTTACGGATTTATGTCGTGGACCGCATATTCCTAATACTGGCGCGATCAAAGCGATCAAAATCACCAATATTGCAGGTGCATTTTGGAAAGGAGATGAGAAGAACAAGATGTTGACACGTGTGTATGGTGTGACTTTCCCAAACCAAAAAGAATTAGATGAATATTTGCTTTTATTAGAAGAAGCAAAGAAAAGAGACCATAGAAAATTAGGAAAAGAATTAGGCATTTATACTATGGATGATGATGTTGGACCAGGTTTGCCTTTATGGATGCCAAACGGTACGATCATTATTGAGGAACTAGAGCGTTTAGCAAAAGAAACAGAGGAAGCAGCTGGATACAAGCGTGTGGTTACACCTCATATTGCTAAAGAGAGCATGTATATTACGAGTGGTCACTTGCCGTATTATCAAGATAGTATGTTCCCGCCAATGGAATTGGACGGTACAAAATATTATTTAAAGGCAATGAACTGCCCGCATCACCATAAAATATTTGATGCCGAGCCAAAGAGCTACAAAGACATGCCATTAAGACTTGCAGAGTATGGTACATGTTATAGATACGAGCAATCTGGTGAATTATTTGGTTTGATGCGTGTACGTTGCTTGCATATGAATGATGCGCATATCTATTGTACTAAAGAACAATTTGCACAAGAGTTTAGAGCAGTGAATGAAATGTACTTGAAGTATTTTAATATTTTCGGTATCAATAAATATGTGATGCGATTGAGCTTACATGATCCGGCTAAGCTAGGACAGAAGTATATCAATGAACCAGAATTGTGGAAGGAAACAGAAGATATGGTACGTCAGGTATTGATTGAGACTGGAACCCCATTTGTAGAAGTTCAGGATGAAGGTGCTTTCTACGGACCAAAAATTGACGTTCAAATTTGGAGTATCATTGGACGTGAGTTTACTTTAGCAACCAATCAAGTGGATTTTGCACAAGGCAAACGTTTTAATTTAAGTTTCACCAATAAAGACAATGAGCCAGAAACGCCATTGATTATTCACCGTGCACCTTTAGGGACACATGAGCGCTTTATTGGTTTCTTATTAGAGCATTATGCAGGTAAATTCCCAGTTTGGTTAGCGCCTTTACAAGCTAAAATCTTGCCTATCAGTGATAAATTCATGCCATATGCTCAAGAAGTGTTGGCAGAATTGCGTAAAGCAGGAGTTCGTGCTGAAATTGATGATAGAAACGAGAAAATTGGTAAAAAGATCCGTGATACTGAAATCATGAAAGTGCCTTATATGTTGGTAATAGGAGAGAAAGAGGCTTCAGAAAGCCAATTATCTATTAGAAGACAAGGCAAAGGTGATTTAGGTATGATGGACAAAACAGCCTTTATTTCACAGATACATCAAGAAATAGTGGAAAGAAAAGCACCTGATGCGTAACATTGACTATCTTTACATCACAAAACAACGTTTTAATAATTAATGGCATTACCGAACAGAGGACCAAGATTTAACCCAAGGTTTCAAAGACAACAAGAACCAGAGCACCGTATTAATGATCGTATTAGAGTACCAGAAATACGATTGGTTGGTGACAATATCACAGTAGGAGTTTATAACACACAAGAAGCGCTAAAAATTGCTGCTGATCAGGGTTTGGACTTAGTAGAGATTTCTCCAACAGCCAATCCACCAGTATGTAAAGTCATTGATTATAAGAAGTTTCTTTACGAGAAAAAGCGTAAAGAAAAAGAGATGAAAGCGAATTCAAAGCAATCTGAAATCAAAGAAATTCGCTTTACTCCAGGAACAGATGATCATGACTTTGACTTCAAAGCAAAGCATGCTGAAAAGTTTTTACAAGATGGAAATAAGGTAAAAGCATATGTTCAATTTAAAGGTAGAGCGATCATGTTCCAAGATAGAGGTCAATTGCTTTTATTGAAATTTGCTGAAAGATTGGCTGAATCGGGTACTTTGGAAAGTATGCCTAAGTTGGAAGGAAAGAGAATGTTTGCCATTTTCCAACCTAAAGCTGGCGGTAAAAAGAAGCCAACTGCTTAAATTTCAAGATTAAATTAGCTAACACGCTGATTTTCAATATTTATTTTAGAAGGGTCTGATAATTTCAGGCCCTTTTTTTTGCTATATAATCAATCTAACTTACCTTCGCCATCCATTTCCCACAAGGCCCAATAAGTGTTCTGCCTGAGTAGAGCCGCCAGCAGGGAGTAATCGATAAGATTATAATAATGCCAAAAGTAAAAACTAACTCAAGCGCAAAAAAGCGTTTTAAAGTTACTGGAACAGGAGAAATCTCTTTCCAAAAAGCGTTCAAAAGACACATTTTAACCAAGAAATCTACAAAGCGTAAAAGAGCTATGAGAAAGAAAGGTTTAGTAGGATCAACTAACAAAGACTTCGTTCTTCGTTTATTAAGATTAAAAGGATAATACTTCCTTACTATTTCAACAATTTAATTCACCGAGTCCGAGGCTTTCAATAGCCGATTCAAAAAAATATTAATTATGCCACGTTCAAAAAATGCCGTTGCATCTAGAGCAAGAAGAAAAAAGATTTTAGATCAAGCCAAAGGTTTCTATGGTAAGCGTAAAAACGTATATACCGTTGCCAAAAACGTATTAGAGAAAGGTTTAACTTACTCTTATGTTTCTCGTAAGTTGAAAAAGCGTGAATACCGCAGCTTGTGGATCGCGCGTATCAACGCTGCTGTAAGAGAAGAAGGAATGACTTACAGCCAATTCATTAACTTATTAGCTAAGAAAGGTTCTGATTTGAACCGTAAAGTATTGGCTGATATGGCAATGAATGAGCCAGAAACTTTCAAAAAGATTGTACAATCGGTGAAGGCTTAATTCCGACACTTTAGATATTCAAAAATACCTCCAAAATTGGAGGTATTTTTTTTGCCCTATATATCCACGCAAAGAACTATTTTTGTTGTCTTATAATAACAAATAACAACCCCTGCTTCATCAATGAACAATACCTACACTTCTCTGGTAAAACAAACATTCCACTTTCCTCAGGAAGGATTTGATAAAAATGAAAATGGTTACCTAGAATTTAATGGGCTAGATTTAAAAGCGATTATCGAAAAACATGGTACGCCTTTAAAGCTCACTTATTTGCCAAAAATTGGAATGCAAATTAATAAGGCAAAAAAGATGTTTGCAGATGCGTTTAAAAAACATAAATACGAAGGAGAGTATTATTATTGTTATTGTACAAAGAGTTCACACTTTTCATTTGTGGTAGAAGAAGCTTTGTCGCACAATGTGCATTTAGAAACTTCATTTGCTTATGATATAGAGATCATCAATCAATTATATAAGCGAAGAAAAATCAACAAAGATATTTTTATCATTTGTAATGGATTTAAGCAAAAGACTTATACAAGTAGAATTACAAAATTGATCAATACTGGATTTAAAAATGTAGTTCCTATTTTAGATAATGTAGAGGAATTGCAATTTTACAAGCGCAATGCAAAACAGCCATTTAAAGTGGGTATTCGTGTTGCTGCAGAAGAAGAGCCAAGTTTTCCATTTTACACGTCACGCTTGGGTATTCGTGCAAAAGATATCTTAGAATTTTATGTAGACGAGATCGAAGGTTATGAAGATAAGTTTCAATTGAAGATGCTACATATCTTTTTGAACAAAGGCATTAAAGATGATATCTATTATTGGTCTGAGTTGAATAAGATTATCAACTTGTATTGTCAACTAAAAAAGATCTGTCCTGAATTAGATTCAATTAATATTGGTGGAGGTTTTCCTATTAAGCACTCATTAGGGTTTGAATATGATTACCAATTCATGATCAACGAAATTGTGTCCAATATCAAGAAGGCTTGTAAAAAGGCAAAAGTGCCAATGCCAAATATCTATACTGAATTTGGAAGCTATACAGTAGGTGAGAGCATGGCGCATATTTATAAAGTATTGGCTGAGAAAAAACAAAATGATAGAGAGTGCTGGTATATGATTGACTCTTCTTTCATTACAACCCTTCCAGATACTTGGGGCATAGGAGAGAAATTCTTGATGTTGCCGGTGAATAAATGGGAAAATGATTATCAAAGGGTGGTCTTAGGTGGCATCACATGTGATAGTCATGATTATTATGATTCAGAAGAACATATCAATGAAGTGTTCTTGCCTAAGTTAAAAGACGATACAATGGAAGATAAGGAAGAAGAAAACAAAGAACCTTTGTATGTTGGTTTCTTCCACACGGGTGCATATCAAGATCAAATAAGTGGATATGGAGGGATCAAACACTGTCTAATTCCATCTCCAAAACACGTTATTGTAGAAATGGATGAGAAGACTGGCAAGTTGGTAGATTGGGTCTATGCGAAAGAACAATCAGCGCAATCCATGTTAAAAATATTGGGCTATTTGAGATAAAATGTTGAATTGGATTTAAGATTCAATTTTACCCAAAATGATGATTTTTGAGACGCTCCGATGTTAAATCGGGGCGTTTTTTGTGTATTTAGGGCCCAAATGTTCCCATTTCGGAAATATGTACGCCATTATGTCTTGTTATTGAATTGTTAATTGTCATAATGGCTTGAAAACAAATTTGTAAGTGATTTTTAAAATACCTAATTTTGAGTCAAATAGAAGAAGATATGTACCCTGCAGAGATAGTTTTACCAATGAAAGCTGAGTTAGTAGATAACGGATTTACAGACTTAACAACAGCTGCTGAAGTTGAAAATGTGGTGAATTCCAATGGTACAACAATGGTTGTTATAAATTCGGTTTGTGGTTGTGCTGCTGGCGCTTGTAGACCAGGTGTTTTAATGGCGGTAGCGAATGCAACTAAGAAACCAGATCATATCACAACTGCGTTTGCAGGATTCGATATTGAAGCAGTGAATAAAGTAAGATCTATGCACATGCCTTATCCTCCATCTTCACCAGCTATTGCTTTATTTAAAGACGGCAAATTGGTGAGCATGGTAGAAAGACATCAGATTGAAGGAAGTCCTGCTCAAGTGATAGCACAACACTTAATTTCTTTGTTCGACGAACATTGCAATTAGTAAATATATTGAACGGTTTTTGTTTTTAGATGGGTTAGTAATTACGGCCGCACTTTCTAGTGTGGCCATTTTTTTTGATGAATTATCACTTACTTTGCAGTAATTAAATAGCATTATGTATCCTAATTTATATTATCTCTTTAAAGATCTTTTTGGTGTTGACATTAACGCATTGAAATTGGTCAATTCTTTTGGTTTTTTTGTAGCCATGGCATTTGTTGCCTCTGGGTATGTATTGTTTCTTGAATTAAAAAGAAAATCGGCATTAGGTGAGTTTGGGTATACTGAGGAAAAAGAAACAATTGGTGCTCCAGCAACATCTGGAGAATTATTAAGTGCTGGTTTCTTTGGCTTTTTATTCGGCTACAAATTAGTTGGCGCATTTTTGATTGCAGATGCGTTAAACAATACACAAGCTTTTATTTTATCACTTCAGGGAAGTATGGGTGCGGGTATATTGGTGGCAGCAATCATGGTTTATTTAAAATGGAAGGAAAAGGTTAAAGTAAAATTGGCTAAGCCTGAAACCCGCACTGTACATGTATGGCCGCAGGATAGAGTAGGAGATATTGTCTTACAAGCAGCACTTTGGGGATTTTTAGGTGCAAAGATTTTTCATAATTTAGAAAACTTAGAAGATTTTAGTAAAGACCCAATTGGTTCATTGATTTCATTTAGTGGTTTAACATTTTTTGGTGGATTAATAGTGGCAACAATTGCTATCATTATTTATTTAAAGAAGCTAAAAATTTCAGTGATACATTTTGCAGATGCCATGGCACCCACTATGATTTTTGCCTATGCCGCTGGCAGAATTGGATGTCAAATTAGTGGAGATGGTGATTGGGGTATTGTGAATACACATCCAAAGCCTTTTGGATGGATTCCAGATTGGGCATGGGCGTATCAGTATCCTCATAATGTGGTAAACGAAGGCGTTGCGATACCAGGATGCGTTGGGGCTTATTGCAATCAATTGCCTTTACCTGTATATCCAACTGCACTCTTTGAGATCATTGCTATGTTTATCTTGTTTTTGATTATGTGGAGTTTCCGAAAGAAAGTATCACAGCCAGGTATCCTAACAGGTATCTATTTGATCTTTGTTGGAGGGGAACGCTTCTTGATTGAAAAGATAAGGGTGAATAATAAATATGATTTTTTACCATTTCAGCCAACACAAGCCGAATTGATTGCAGTCATTTTAATGTTAGGGGGAATATTGTTTTTAATCAAATCAAAAACTTGGTTTCCAAAGCAACAAGCTTAATCTATAAAAGTAATTCATTCATATAATTCGATTTTATAAAATTTTAAATTTTCATTATGCCATCATTTGATATCGCAAGTTCAGTAGACATTCAAACATTAGACAATGCAGTAAATGTGGTGAAAAAAGAAATCACCAATCGCTTTGATTTTAAAGGTATTCATGTTGTTATTGAGCTGAATAAGAAAGACTACATGATCAAATTAGAGTCTGATTCTGAGATGAAACTGCAACAAATTGTAGATGTGCTTTTAAGCAGATCCATCAAACAGGGGATTGACGCCAATGCATTTGATTTATCAAAAGAGCCTCAACCAAGTGGAAAGACATTTAAGCAGGATGTTCCTGTTAGAAATGGCTTAAAGCAAGAAGATGCTAAAAAGATCTCTAAGTATATCAAAGACAAGGGTTTAAAGGTTCAAACGGCTATTATGGACGATATTATCAGGGTAACTGGTAAGAAAATTGATGATTTACAGGAAGTTATAACTGCTTGTAGAACCGAAAATTTTGGCGTTCCATTGCAATATATCAATATGAAGTCCTAGTGATAGGAGTTCTGACCTTAAAAATTTGGCTAAAAAGGCATTTTAGCCTATTTTTGCAACCTATTTTATAATTGTCACGGCAAAAACCGTGCAGCCTTAAAAATCATATTATGAAGCAAGGTATCCACCCAGAAGCGTATCGTTTCGTTGTGTTTAAAGACATGAGTAACAACACTTCTTTTTTAGGTAAGTCTACTGCAAACACCAAGGAAACAATCCAATGGGAAGACGGTAATGAGTATCCAGTTATCAAATTGGAGATTTCAAACACTTCACACCCATTCTACACTGGTAAGAACATGTTAGTAGATACAGCTGGTCGTATCGATAAGTTCAACAAGCGTTACGCAAAAGCAAAATAAATTAAAGCATTTAATTTTCATAAACCCTTTCCAACATCAAGTCGGAGAGGGTTTTTTGTATATTGTACCCAATCAATACTTACCTTTGTCCCGCAGGAATTGCTAAATAAATAGACTATGCAGAAATTAGATATATTGGCTTTTGGAGCGCATCCAGATGATGTGGAATTAGGATGTGGAGGTTCACTAATAGCTGCAGTAGCAGAGGGTAAAAAAGTAGGCATCATAGATTTGACAGAAGGTGAGCTTGGAACTAGAGGCACTGCTTCTGTTCGATTAAAGGAAGCTTCATTAGCTGGTGAAATAATTGGTGCCACTTTTAGAGAAAATCTAGGAATGAAGGATGGTTTTTTTGTCAATGATCAAGCACATCAAATGGCGATTATTGAAATCATAAGAAAGTATCAACCCGATATTATTTTATGCAATGCCCCTGAAGATCGTCATCCAGATCATGGTAGAGCTGCAAAACTAATAGCAGATGCAGCTTTTTTATCAGGATTGGTGAAAATACAAACTACGCTGAATGGAGTTGCACAAGCAGCTTGGAGACCTACACAGGTTTTTCATTATATACAATCAAGAAATTTAACATCCAATTTTGTAGTAGATATTAGCGCGCATATGGATAAAAAAATGGAATCTATTTTAGCGCATGCATCTCAGTTTTATAATCCAAATTCAAACGAGCCAAATACATTTATTTCAAGTAATTCATTTTTAGAATTTATTAAAGGACGTGCTAAAGAATTAGGGCAACAAATCGGGGTGCAATATGCAGAAGGATTTATTTCAGAGAAAATGATTGGCATACAATCATTTGATGCATTGATTCAAAAAACCACATAATTAAAAAATACAATTACTCATTTAAAGATTGAATATGTCAATAGTAAAAGTAGGATTAGTTCAAATGTCTTGTACTGCAGATGTACAAGCAAATAAAAATAAAGCGATCCTTAAAATTAAAGATGCTGCTAAACAAGGGGCACAAATTATTTGCTTACAGGAGTTGTATACCTCATTGTATTTTTGTGATGTTGAAGCATATGAAAATTTCAAATTAGCGGAACCAATTCCTGGTAAAACAACAGATGAATTGTCTTTGTTAGCAAAGGAATTGAACGTGGTGATTATTGCCTCTTTATTTGAAAAAAGAGCAGAAGGTTTGTATCACAATACCACTGCAGTATTAGATGCAGATGGAACCTATTTAGGTAAATACCGTAAAATGCATATCCCTGATGATCCTGCTTATTATGAAAAATTTTATTTCACACCTGGCGATTTAGGCTATAAGGTTTTCAAAACTAAATATGCTACTATTGGAGTGCTAATTTGTTGGGATCAATGGTATCCAGAAGCAGCAAGAATTACGAGTTTAATGGGTGCCGAAATGTTGTTTTATCCAACAGCAATTGGTTGGGCAACTGCACAAGACGAGGCAACCAATACAGAACAATACAATGCATGGCAGACGATTCAAAGAAGCCATGCTGTTGCCAATGGTGTGCCAGTCATTAGTGTAAATCGTGTTGGATTAGAACAAGATGGTCTGATGAAATTCTGGGGTGGAAGTTTTGTAAGTAATCCATTTGGAACTTTATTATACAAAGCTTCTCATGATCAAGAAGAGATTGCAGTAGTAGATATAGATACAGAAAAATCAGATAGTTATAGGACGCATTGGCCATTCTTACGTGATCGCCGAATTGATTCTTACCAACCCATTACAAAAAGATATATAGACGATGAGCAATAGTAGTATGACACCAAAATCTTTGGGGTATCATTTTCCTGCAGAGTTTGCAAAGCAAGATGCCACTTGGTTAAGTTGGCCACATAAGGAAGCAAGTTGGCCGGGCAAATTAGATAGTATCTACCCATCTTATATTGAGTTCATTAAGATTCTAACGATGTCTCAGAGGGTTTGTATCAATGTGGTAGATACTGCAATGCAAGCAACTGCCACACAAATGATGCAGGCTTTAAAAGTAGATCTTTCTAAAGTACAATTTTATATACATCCAACCAATGATGCTTGGTGTAGAGACCATGGACCAAGTTTTTTAATTGGTGATAATCCTGATGCACCAAAAGTGATTGTGGATTGGAATATCAATGCATGGGGTGGGAAGTATCCACCTTATGATTTAGATGATGTGATTCCAACCCGTATTGCGGAGGCACTCAATTTGCCGGTATTTTATCCCAATATCATCATGGAAGGAGGGTCTGTCGATTTTAATGGAGCAGGTACTGTGTTGACTTCTAAATGTTGCTTGTTAAATGAAAACAGAAATCCACATTTAAACCAATCACAAATTGAAAAATACCTTTGTGATTATTATGGTGTCGATCAGGTGTTATGGGTGTCAGAGGGTATTGTAGGAGACGATACAGATGGACATATTGACGATACGGTTCGTTTTGTGAATGAAGATACTGTTGTAACAGTGGTTGAATCCAATAAGGATTCCGAAAATTATACTTTGTTACAAGAGAACTTAAAAGAGTTAAAACAAATGCGTTTAATCAATGGTAAACAATTGAATATAGTTGAATTACCAATGCCGGCAGATGTGATTTACGAAGACCAAATGTTGCCTGCTTCTTATGCTAATTTTTATATTAGCAATGATCATGTGGTCGTTCCAACCTACCGTTGTGCACAAGATGATCAAGCAATGCGTTTAATACAAGATTGTTTTCCCACTAGAACTGTTGTTGGGATTGACTCCACTGATATCATTTGGGGATTAGGTAGTTTCCATTGTTTGAGTCAACAAGAACCATCTATAAAATAAGGATGAACCCAAGTTGTATCTTTTTATAAATTTTTAATCTTTTGGTATGAATTTCAAGTGGATGACTTTTTTGATATTGCTAATTGGTGTCTATGCTTGTAGCAGTTTCCCCTATGCAAAAACGAATCGTCAATACAATCGACAAGCAAAAGCATTGGCCAAAAAGTTGATTGCATCTCCTGTTACACAATCAGAAGATCAATTGCCACTTGCTGAAAAATGGGTAGGAACAACCAATTTTGATTTACGCAAACCAAATTTTGTGGTGATACATCATACAGCTCAAAATGCGTGTGATCAAACCTTGAAAACCTTCACATTGGAAAGAACGAAGGTGAGTGCGCATTATGTTATTTGCAAGGATGGCACAGTGCACCATATGTTGAATGATTACATGAGGGCTTGGCATGGTGGCATTGGAAGCTGGGGGAACAATACCGACCTTAATTCTAGTTCAATAGGGATAGAAATTGACAACAATGGTTTTGAGCCTTTTGAGCCCGCTCAAATCAATAGTCTCTTGAAATTGCTCGCACAATTAAAAAATAAATATCAAATTCCAGTGGATCATTTTGTTGGTCATAGTGATATTGCACCAAGGAGAAAAGTTGATCCAAATATCCATTTTCCATGGAAAACATTATACGAAAAAGGGTATGGAATATGGTTTGAGCCAGATACAAACTATCAACTACCGGCTGGTCTGTCCATCAAACATGCATTGAGTTTGGTGGGTTATGACACTAAGGACAGCATCGCGGCTATCCTAGCTTTTAAACGTCATTTTAGACAAGATAGTGCCCGTTTAATGTCTGCTGCTGATAGCTCGGTCTTGGCCCAATTGATCCAAGCCAAATTAGTAAAATAGTCATCTCAAGTATTGCTATTCAGCAGGTGGAGCTGGGTGTAAAAATTCTTTAAAATTGTTTGTCTGCTAACAATTGTTAGTGTAATTTCGGGCAAATATTTTAACTATGGATTTTCGTTTATCAGAAGAGCAATTGATGATTCAAAAAGCTGCTCGTGAATTTGCACAACAACAGTGTTTACCTGGTGTAATTGAAAGAGATGAACACCAAAAAGTACCTAAAGAACAATTGTTACAATTGGCCGATTTAGGTTTTATGGGGATTATGACTCCAGCTGAATATGGTGGTGCAGGTATGGATACCATTAGTTATGTTTTAGCAATGGAAGAAATTAGCAAAGTGGATTCAAGTGTGAGTGTAAGTGTGAGTGTCAACAATAGTTTAGTATGTTGGGGTTTGGAGCATTATGGTAATGAAGCACAAAAACAAAAATATTTAACACCATTGGCTCAAGGAAAAAAAGATGGTGAATTGTATGTAGGTGCATTTTTATTAAGCGAACCAGAAGCGGGTAGTGATGCAACACATCAACACACCAGTGCGGTAGATAAAGGAGATCATTATGTATTGAATGGTGTTAAAAACTGGATCACCAATGGATCAACGGCATCTGTATATTTAGTGATGGCGCAAACGGATGCATCAAAGGGATCAAGAGGAATCAACGCATTTATTGTAGAAAAAAATACACCTGGAATTACGGTTGGGCCTAAGGAAAATAAGATGGGTATACGTGGTAGTGATACCCATTCAATCTCCTTTATGGATGTGATTGTTCCAAAAGAAAATAGAATTGGTGAAGATGGTTTTGGTTTCAATTTCGCAATGAAAACATTGAACGGAGGCAGAATTGGAATTGCAGCTCAAGCTTTGGGAATTGCAAGTGGTGCATACGAATTAGCATTAGCTTATAGTAAAGAAAGAAAATCTTTTGGTAAACCAATTCATGAACATCAAGCGATTCAATTTAAATTGGCAGAAATGGCAACAAGAATTGAAACGGCAAGATTATTATGTTATAAAGCTGCATGGGAGAAAGACAATCACATGGATTATGTGATGAGTGCAGCCATGGCTAAATTACACGCAAGTGATACTGCTATGTGGGTGACTACTGAGGCAGTTCAAGTACATGGTGGATATGGCTTTGTAAAAGAGTTTCATGTGGAGCGCCTAATGCGTGATGCAAAAATTACTCAAATTTATGAAGGTACTTCTGAGATTCAGAAGATGGTGATTGGTAGATCTATTACTAGGTAATCGATTGCTATTTTGGTTTGTTCTGACTACCTTTGTAACCTATGCCAGTTAATATTTCAGCCTATCAAACGATTCAAGCAAGTTTAGCAGACAAACAAGTCTCGCTTATAGCTGTGAGTAAAACCAAGCCCAACGAGGATCTAATGGAATTATATGCATTAGGTCAACGTGCTTTTGGCGAGAACTATGTCCAAGAGTTGGTAGATAAAGCCGCAGCATTACCAAAAGATATCGAATGGCATTTCATTGGACATTTGCAATCCAACAAAGTAAAATATATCGCTCCATTCGTGCATCTGATTCATGGAGTTGACTCAGAAAAATTATTAGTAGAAATTAATAAACAAGCTGCAAAGCAGGGTAGAATCATTGACTGTTTATTGCAAGTGCATATTGCTACTGAAGAAACGAAATTTGGTTTTGATGGACCTTCCCTTCATGAATTATTATTAAGTGGAAGGATGGCTAATTACACTAATATAAGATGCAGAGGTTTAATGGGTATGGCTAGTTTTTCGGAAGATCAATCTTTGGTGCAAAAAGAATTTGCTACTTTACATGCTTATTTTATCAAAGCCCAACAAGCTTTTCCTGATGGCAGTTTCGATACACTAAGTATGGGGATGAGTGGTGATTATGAATTGGCCATTCAAGAAGGGAGTAATATGGTGCGAATTGGAAGTTTATTATTTGGTGCAAGAAATTATCCTGCACCAAATAACAAATAGTTCCTATTATTTAGTCTTTGAATGATCAAATACCAATTGACAAAAAGCTTTAACACCTACAATAAATCCAGACTCATCTAAATAGAAATCTGGGGTATGGTGAGGGCCTGCTTTACTTGGATCTGTCCCTTTTGGCAAAGCACCTAAATTGAAAAAGAAGCTAGGTGCTTTTTCGCCAAAGAAAGAAAAATCTTCGGCACCAGTTACCCAAGTTGATTCTGATACATTCTCTGCACCTGCTGCTTTAATTAATGCAGGTAATGTTTTTTTAACCAAGCTAGGGTCATTGAAAGTTACTAAGGTTTTGGTATCAATAGTTACATCAGCAGTAGCGCCTGAACTAGCTGCGATTGTTTTTACGGTGTGTTTAATACGCTCGTGAACTTCCTTTTGCATTTTACTATCTAATGTTCTAATGGTTCCTGTCATCTCTGCAGTTTCAGGAATGATATTAGAACGAACACCACTATTGATGGTGCCTACAGTAATCACAACTGGTGCAGTGGTTAAATCCATTTGTCTACTTACAATATGTTGTAAACCCTCCACTATTTGTGCAGAAGCAGCAATTGGATCTACACCGCCCCAAGGTTGAGAACCATGACTTCCTTTGCCATTTACTTTAATGGTAAACCAATCAGAAGAAGCCATGAATGCACCTGCTTTGTATTTTAAAGTACCTACTGGAGTTTGTGAACTGATATGGATACCAAATACAGCATCTACTTTTGGATTGTCTAATGCGCCTTCTTTAATCATTAAAGGTGCACCACCTTGTTCGGTTCCTGGAGCGCCTTCCTCAGCTGGTTGAAACAAGAATACAACTGTTCCAGGAAGGTCTTTCTGCATGGCATGCAATACTTTTGCTGTAGCCATTAAAATAGAAGTATGTGAGTCATGTCCACAAGCGTGCATCACAGGAACTTTTTTACCATCGTAGTCTGCAGTGACTTTTGAAGCAAAGGGTAAGCTATTTCTCTCATATACAGGTAACGCATCAATGTCTGCTCTTAGTGCAACTACAGCACCTGGTTTTCCACCTTTTAATACTGCCACCACACCTGTTTTAGCAACAGGGTAACGAACTTCGATACCAGGTAATGTTTTTAAAAAATCAGCTATGTATTTACCAGTATTGTATTCTCTATTTGATAATTCTGGATTTTGGTGAAAATGTCTTCTCCACTGAATTAATTCAGGTTCAACTTTTTCCAATAGTTGGGCATAATTTTTTGGAAGGTCTTGTGCTATTGAATTGCTTGCAATCAATAAGCTCATTGCGAATAAGAATTTACGCATAGGGTAGGTTTTGGTGATGAATGAAAGTGGAATAATGTTTTATATAAAAAATAGGTTGGTAGGTTTAAGCTTGGTATTCTCCAAAGATGTTTCTAAGCGTATCCGAAATTTCTCCCAATGTACATTTAGCTTCAACTGCAGCAATCACTGGAGGCATGATATTATTTCCGGTATTTGCAGCTTCTGCAATGGCAGCCAAACAACTTTGTGCTAGTGCATTATCACGATTTGCTTTCAAGGATTTTATTTTCTCAGTTTGTGCTTGTTGGATACTTGCGTCAATTTTAAAAATGGGGATTTTTGTGCTTTCTTCTGTTTCGTATTCATTGACACCAACGATGATCTTGTCTTTAGATTCAATATCTTTTTGGTATTTGTAGGCGCTATCGCTAATCCTATTTTGCATCCATCCAGATTCTATTGCAGCAACTGATCCGCCCATTTCATCTATTTGCTGAATCAATTCAAGTGCTTTAGATGCAACTTCTGCAGTTAAATTTTCTATGAAATAACTACCTGCTAATGGATCTGCAGTTTCAGGAATACCACTTTCAAATGCCACAATTTGTTGTGTTCTCAAAGCGATTGTAGCTGCTTGTTCTGTAGGTAAACCTAAGGCTTCGTCAAACCCATTGGTGTGTAAGCTTTGTGTACCACCCAACACTGCTGCAATGGTTTGAATCGTTACCCTTGAAATATTATTAAGTGGTTGTTGTGCTGTTAAAGTTGCACCACCTGTTTGTGTATGAAAACGCAACATCATTGCTTTTTCATCCGTAGCACCTAAGTCCTTCATCATTTTTGCCCAAATGGTTCTAGCAGCTCTGAACTTGGCTACTTCTTCGAATAAGTTATTATGTGCATTGAAGAAAAAGGATAATCTTTTTCCAAAGACATTGATGTCTAATCCTTTAGCCAACGCTGCTTCTACGTATGCTTTACCATTGCTCAAAGTAAAAGCAATTTCTTGCACAGCGGTACTGCCTGCTTCACGTATATGGTATCCAGAAATAGAAATGCTATTCCATTTTGGCAAATTGGTACTGCACCATTCAAAGATGTCAGTGATGATGCGCATTGAATGCCTTGGAGGATAAATATAGGTACCTCTTGCTGCGTATTCTTTTAAAATATCATTTTGGATGGTTCCAGATAGTTGTTTTAAATCGATTCCTCTTTTTTTGGCTACGGCTACATAGAGTGCTAATAAGATAAATGAAGTTGCATTGATGGTCATTGAAGTACTGATTTTATCCAATGGTATAGCATCAAATAAAATGTCCATATCCTCAATAGAACAAATAGAAACGCCTACTTTACCCACTTCACCATCAGCTAAAGCATGGTCTGCATCATACCCAATTTGAGTAGGTAGGTCAAAAGCGACACTTAGGCCCATGACACCTTGGGATAATAAATAGTGGTAGCGTTGGTTGCTTTCTTGAGCTGTTGAGAACCCTGCATATTGGCGCATCGTCCATAGTTTCCCACGGTACATATCATTTTGCACTCCTCTAGTGTAGGGGAAAGTACCTGGATTTGGAATTTCCTGCGCATGCTCTGGAAGATCTACTGGAGTATAGACATTCTTAATCTCTATGCCACTGTCCGTTTGCTTCTTATTTGATTCCATAGTTCAAATTACGAATATTTGCTTGTTTTTTAACGCAATAATTTTCCTTTTTCGATAAACAAGGGCAGATACAATCCCTAGATAAGTGTTAATTTTGTAGTACAATTTGATCGACTAGAATTACATCACTGTATCAAAAAATAATATGCTTATGACAACGACAATAACTGAAAATATAACTGCTCCAGTAACATTTACAGTTGGAGCAATAGAGGAGATTCAACGTTTGATGCATGCCCCTGATTTTGACCAACAACAAAGATTGAGAGTGGGAGTTAAAGGGGGTGGCTGTAGCGGGATGACCTACGTTTTAGGTTTTGATGTGCCTACTGAAAAAGACCTTTTATTCGCAATCGAAGGGATTCCTTGTTGTATGGAAACGGCGCATCAGATATACCTTTATGGAATGCAGATAGATTGGCAGGGTGGATTAAACAGCCGTGGTTTTACTTTTACCAATCCCAATGCTTCTAGTACTTGCGGATGCGGTACTTCCTTTGCAGTTTAGTTTCAATTTATTCTAAAAAAAAATGCCCACTTTTAAAGTGGGCATTTTTGTATTCAATCTAATCTAGTACTAAGCATTATTAGCACTATGTTTTTTTGCTTTTGGTTCTGTACCCAATGGCTTGTTCTTAGCGAAATCCACTAATACTGGAGCAGCTACAAATATAGATGAGTAGGTACCTGTTACCACACCAATCAACATTGCGAATGCAAAACCTCTTGTTACTTCACCACCAAAGATGAATAAGATTAAGATGGTTAAGAATACAGTCAATGAAGTCATGATCGTTCTAGATAAGGTTTGGTTGATCGCTTTATTGATGATCGTAGCGTTGTCTACACCTTTCATTAAATGACTGTCCTCACGGATACGGTCATAAACAATCACAGTATCATTCATAGAGAAACCAATTACCGTTAGGATGGCAGCAATAAAGTGCTGGTCAATTTCTAATGGGAATGGAACGACTTCTCTTAAGAAACTAAATACAATCAATGTAACCAATACATCGTGTAACAATGAGAAGATGGTTCCTAAAGAATATCTCCAGTCACGGAAACGAATAAAGATGTATAAACAAATTGCAATCAATGCAAAGATGGTTGCTTTTGTTGCACCTGCTTTTAAATCATCAGAGATTGAAGGCAATACTTTTTGTTGTTGTTGCTTGTATTGCTCATCAAATTCTTTATAAGTAGTTCCTGCAGGTAACTGCTTACTTAAACCTTTAAATAACAATGCTTCAACTTCTTGATCTACATTATTACCTTGATCTTTGATTTTGTATGAAGTAGTGATATTGATTTGGTTCTTTGTGTCTACTGTTTTAATGATTGGTGCTTCACCAAACACTACTTTCAATTCGTTTCTAACTTCTTCAATATTGACAGTCTTATCAAATTTCACTGTGAAACTACGTCCACCAGCAAATTCAACTCCTTCGTCGAATCCGTTGAAGAAACTTGCTACACCACCAATTAATACAAAGATGGATAAGATATAAGCATACTTTCTGAACTCAATGAATTTGAAATTAGCGTTCTTGAAAATACCTCTTGAAACTGCAGTAAAATATTCAAAGTGTCTGTTCTTACTTGTATAAATATCAGTGATCAATCTAGAAACTAGGATACCACAGAATAAAGACAATAAGATACCAATGATTTGTGTTGTCGCAAATCCTAATACAGGACCTAAACCAAAGTAAGCTAAAATAACAGCAGTTAAAAGGGTAGTCACGTGTGCATCCAAAACTGGAGACATTGAACGCTTATAACCATCTGCAACAGCCAATTGATAGCTCTTGCCTTTTGTTAATTCTTCTTTGATTCTTTCAAATATAATTACGTTCGTATCAACAGCCATACCGATGGTCAATACCAAACCGGCAATACCTGGAGCAGTTAAGGTAAAACCTAACGCACTTAAGATACCAATTGTAAATAATAAGTTTAAGATCAACGCGATGTTAGCAACCCATCCACCAGTGTTAAAGTAAATCAACATCAAGGCAAAAATTACCAAGAAAGAAATACCAAATGCCATAGCACCACCTTGAATTGAAGCGTTTCCTAATGTAGGACCTACTTGTTGTTCAGCAACGATTTTTGCAGGAGCTGGTAATTTACCACTCTCTAAAATTTGTGCTAAATCCTGTGCCGTCTTTAATGAGTAATTTCCAGAAATCTGAGAATTACCAGTTGTGATGGCATCATTTACATTTGGAGCAGAATAAACGATATTATCTAATACAATTGCAATAGGCTTACCTACGTTCTTAGAAGTCATTTTAGCCCAAATGCTTGTACCAATTTTATCCATGTTCATCTTGATGGCTACTTTACCACGCTCGTCAAAATCTTGAGCAGCATTCGCCACATGATCGCCTTCTAATTCAGCTAAACCATTTTCTAAAGTTTTGATGGCATATAAAGGTAAAACGTCTTTTGCTTTTGGATCAGATTCGTCAGGCTTACCATACATGAATACTAAGTTCGAAGGGAACTTAGATTTTACTTCTGGTAATGCTAAGTAAGCATTTAACACAGCTGAATCTTTCTTCATTGTATAACCGATCTCAGCAGGGAAAATGTACTGGCCATTTTTTGCTTGATAAGGTTGAGTGAATTGAACAATTCTCAACAATGGATTTTTAGCAGCATTTGCTTTTGCAGTATCTATTTTCGCTACCACTGTTGAATCAACGATTCCTGCATTGCTTAATTCAATTGCTTTATCAGCAGCTAAAATGGCAGTTTGGAAATCTTTGTTTTCAAAAGTATACACTTCAAAAAATTGAAGGTTGGCAGTAGATTGTAAATAAGAACGAACACGCTCTTTATCAGAGATACCTGCTAATTCAATATTGATAATTCCTTTTGTAGGATCTGGGTTAATGGTTGGAGACGCTAAACCAAATCGGTCAATACGGGTATTTAAAATTCTGTATGTATTGTTGAATGCTTGGATAGATTGCTCTTGTAAATAAGAAGTTACAGTGGCATCAGATGCATCAAACTTTAATTTACCATTGCTTCTAGTAGCGAATAATGGAGCTAATTTACCTGTAGGGTTAATTGCTTTATACTCAGTAGTAAACAAGGTGATTAAATCTGCGTTGCTGTTTGCTTTTTTACTTACCGCATTGGCTAATGCAGTGTTAAATGCTGGTTCCTTTGAGTAGTTAGCCAAAGATTTGATTAGACCATCTAATCCAACTTCCATGGTCACACTCATACCACCTTGTAAATCAAGACCTAACATTAACTCTTTTTCTTTAGCAGCAGCATAAGTGGTTAAGCCAAAGAATAGCTTAGTTTCTTTTGTACTGTCTAATAAACGCTTGTAATACACTTTTTTAGCATCCGCTACACTGTCGTTGTATAACAATTGTTGATCTTTATCACTTGGATAAATCTGTTCAGCTTTTGGTAGTTTATTTACCCAAGCAGTTGCTTTAGCATCCATAGCTTTTTCATGAGATCTAACGAACCATGTAAAAGATAATTGGTAAAGACAAATTAAAATAAGCGCAAATGTAAAAAAGCGCACTAATCCTTTAAGTTGCATAATAGTTTGGTTAACTGATTTTTAGTCGGCAAATATAATGGAAACAAGCCTAAAATCAAGCCGATTAGCCATTATTTTGAGGGGGATTTCTAGTCGATGCTCATTTCAAAATAGAGGGGAGAATTGGCAGGAATACTGCCATTTGCGATAGGACCATATCCCAATGAGGATGGAATGACCATTTTGATCTTTCCCCCTTTTCCAATCATAGGTACCGCAATCTGCCAGCCCACAATCAAATCTTTCAATGGATAAGTAATTGTACCAGCGTCAAATTGAATACCTGTCATCAATTTTCCTTTATAAGTCATTGTAATTGAAGTACATAGGTCAGGTTTAGTGGTATCACCTGGAGCCACAATTTGGTATAAAATACCACTAGGATGTACTGTATAAACGATTCCGTTGTTATTACAAAAAGCAATCATTTGAGCCCTTTGGGTAGCTGAACTATCATTCACATATTGTGCTTTTAAAGTACATGCGGTAGTTGTATTCTTGTTATCTGATTTACTACAAGCCGATAAAAGGCTTATTCCAGAAATAAGTAAAAACAGGCTTAAAATGCTTAATAAACTAGTTTTTGGGGTGTTTTTTGGTCTAAATTGGATCATTTTTTGTTTTTTATATGCTTGATTTCGTTAAAACGTTGTTCATTCATTTCCCAGGTAAATTGTTGATAGACCCAGCCAAATCCCACAGAAATAAGGATAATGGCAATTAAAATCCAGATAATATTGCCTCTAGAATTGGCGACCATATTGGCTCTTTCGTACCAGCCCATCTCAGCCACAATCAACACCACAATACCCAATAATAAACTAATACTAAAACCTCTTAAAAAGGGTTTACGTTTATAGTGGGGTAAGGCACGTTCTTTTTCCCAATAGTCATAAAATGCTGATTCGTCTGGGTGGATCATGCGCAAATTTATGCATTGCAATTTGAATTCCCTTGCTTTGACTATATTTAGTCCAATTTTAACGAAATTCAAAAAGATGAAACGATTCATTCAAAAATTTGGCATCACGATTTACTTATTAGTTTTAATGCTCCATTTGTTTGCTCAATTATTAGGATACACCAGTATTCAATTTGGCACTAAGTTGATTTTACTGCCATTGTTAATGCTCTTTTTTTATGTCCAACCATTTTTTGCAACAGCACCTAAAAGCAAGTACTTCATTTTAATTGGATTGTTTGGTTCTTTTTTAGGGGATGCGTTTTTGTTGTCTGATGCTTATTTTATTCCTGGGATGATTGCCTTTATGACCACACATATTTTTAACATCTTATTTTTTCATCCAATAAAACCTTCTGAAGGAAAGTTGAAAAGAAAATATTTTATAGCCTTATTTTTATTGACTGCCTTTTGCGTATTTGTATATAGCTTTTTGAAGGATGCAATGGGTGGATTAATTTATCCTGTTTTAGTATACATGATTTTGATCTCCACTTCTGCTTTATACACTGTAAGAGTATCATTAAATTCGAAAGCTGCTTTGATTGCAGATTTGTTCTGGACACCAGGCATGCTCTTTTTTATTGCATCAGATACCGTGCTTGCTTTTAATAAATTTTATTGGTCAACACAAAGCCCTATCGATAATATTGGATTGGTTACTATGGCCACTTATGGAGTGGCGCAACTCTTATTGGTAAAAGGATTTCAATTGTATTTCACTAAAGAGGAGAGCAGTCAATAAAAGATTAAATGGTTCCTAAAGTAGCTACATAAAAAAAAGTCCTCCAATTGCTTGGAGGACTTTTTTTTATACTTTTAGTAAAAGTATTAGTAACCCATACCGCCCATATCTGGAGCGCCACCTGGAGCTGGCATTTCTGCTTTTGGTTTGTCAGCAATCACACACTCTGTTGTTAACAACATAGAAGCGATTGATGCTGCATTTTCCAAAGCAACTCTTGATACTTTAGTTGGATCAATAACACCTGCTTTAAATAAGTTTTCGAAAACTTCTGTTCTTGCGTTGAAACCAAAGTCGTCTTTACCTTCTTTGATTCTTTGAACAACAATAGAACCTTCGATACCACTATTTTTAACAATTTGACGTAATGGTTCTTCAATTGCACGACGTACAATTTGGATACCAGTTGTCTCGTCGTCGTTTGCACCTTTTAATTTATCTAAGCTAGCAACGGCACGGATATATGCCACACCACCACCAGGTACGATACCTTCTTCAACTGCAGCACGAGTTGCGTGTAATGCATCGTCTACACGGTCTTTCTTCTCTTTCATTTCAGTTTCAGTTGCAGCACCAACATACAATACAGCTACACCACCACTTAATTTAGCTAAACGCTCTTGTAATTTTTCTTTATCGTACTCAGAAGTTGTATTCTCAATCTGAGCTTTAATTTGATTTACACGAGAAGTGATATCTGCTTTTTTCCCTTTACCACCTACGATAACGGTATTGTCTTTGTCAATAGTGATAGAAGATGCTTGACCTAAATAAGTTAAGTCTGCATTTTCTAATTTGAATCCTTGCTCTTCGCTAATTACAGTACCTGCAGTTAGGATGGCAATGTCATTCAACATTTCTTTTCTTCTATCTCCAAATCCTGGCGCTTTTACAGCAGCAACTTTAATAGTTCCACGTAATTTATTCACTACCAATGTAGCCATTGCTTCACCTTCTAAGTCTTCCGCGATGATTACCAATGGACGATTTGTTTGAGCTACTTTTTCTAAAATATGTAAGATATCTTTCATTGCAGAAATCTTCTTATCATAGATCAAGATGTATGGATTTTGCATTTCAGCTTCCATTTTTTCGCTGTTTGTAACGAAGTATGGAGATACATATCCACGATCAAATTGCATGCCTTCTACCACATCTACTGTTGTATCAGTACCTTTTGCTTCTTCCACAGTGATTACACCTTCTTTACCCACTTTAGCCATTGCCGTTGCAATCAACTTTCCAATTTCATTATCGTTGTTAGCTGAGATAGAAGCCACTTGCTCAATCTTCTTAGAGTCGTTTCCAACTGTTTGAGATTGTGCTTTTAAACTTGCAACCACTTTCTCAACTGCTTTATCAATACCACGCTTCAAATCCATTGGATTTGCTCCAGCAGTTACGTTTCTTAAACCTTCACTGATGATTGCTTGAGCTAAAACAGTTGCAGTTGTTGTACCATCACCTGCTAAGTCTGCAGTTTTAGAAGCAACTTCTTTTACCATTTGAGCGCCAATGTTCTCGATAGGATCTTCTAAATCGATTTCTTTTGCTACAGATACACCATCCTTAGTTACAGAAGGTGATCCAAATTTTTTCTCAATCACTACGTTACGACCTTTTGGCCCTAAAGTAACTTTTACAGCGTTGGCTAATGTGTCAACACCTTTTTTCATTTTATTTCTCGCTTCTAAGTCGAAAAAAATCATTTTAGACATATTCAGTTAATTTTTAAGTTCTTAAATAAGGTTTTAGTTACCTAACAATTAAACAATTGCAAGGATATCACTTTCACGCATGATCAATAAATCTTGACCTTCAATTTGAATCTCTGTACCAGCATATTTGCCGTATAAAACTGTGTCACCCACTTTTACAGTTACAGGCTCATCTTTTTTACCAGGACCAGCTGCTACGATTGTTCCACGTTGTGGTTTCTCTTTTGCAGTATCTGGGATGATGATTCCACCAGCTGTTTTCTCTTCAGCAGCGGCAGGCATAACAATTACTCTGTCATGTAGCGGGGTAATGTTTAATTTTTTTGCCGAACTCTTAGCCATAGTTTATCTTTTTAATTGATTAATAAAGGTGTAATCATAACAGCCATAACCATGCCATCTGCCTTTAAAGCAATTAGATAGGTCAAAATTTCAGTTCAGGTTGCTATTTTGTTACAAGGAAGCAAATTAATGCCAAAAATGTCAGTTTTAAGCATTTTTATTATAGATTTGCAACCCCAATAGCTCTTATAATTATGATGAACAGAAGAAATATCCGAATAAAAGTAATGCAAGTCATGTATATGTTAGATGCCCAAAATGTGGCAACAGCAGCAGGCTTATTACAAAGAGAATTTGATAAAACTCGTAATTTATTCGTTTACCTTGTTCATTTAGTGCATCAGATAGCACGTTATGCAGAGATTGAGGCCTTACAAAGAGCCTCCAAAAACCTTCCCAATCAAGCCGATTTACAAGTAAATATCAAATTAGCAGGTAATACTGTGGTTTGGCAAACCCTAGAATCCGAGAAATTTAAGCAAGCTATAGAAATTGTAAAACCACAACAGTGGATTGACAATGACATGGTTAAGGCCATTTTTCGTCAGTTAGTTGAATCTCCAGAATACCAGGTATATATTCTTGAAGAAAATAGAGAGAAGGCAAAAGAATCGGCTATTTTAAAGTTCATTTTTGGTCAATTGATTTTAAACTCTGAAAATGCCTTAGAAACTATTGAATCTCAGTTCTCCAATTGGGATGATGATGGGGATATGATTATAGGGTTCATGTTGAATTATTTCCAAAAGCCAGGATCAGTCAATTTCTTGGATTTAGTGGGGGATGAGAAAATGAAATTTGCAAAGGATTTATTGCGAACAGCTATAGAAAAGAAGGATGTTACCGAAGCATTAATTGTACCAAAATTAAAGAACTGGGACCCAGAACGTATTGCAGTCATTGATATGATTTTGTTGAGATTGGGTGTTTGTGAATTGTTATATTTTGATACCATCCCAACCAAAGTAACCATCAACGAGTACATTGATTTGGCAAAAGAATATAGTACAGAACAAAGTGGCCATTTTGTCAATGGTATTTTGGATAATATCCATAAAGAATTAGTGGCCAATGGTAAAATTCAAAAGATAAGTCACAAAGCAAAGTAATAGGATTACACTATCTTTGTATTCAAGTTTAAAACATAAACAAAACAAAATGACACAAATTTTATTACAAGCGCCTCAACAAGGAGGAACTTTTCAGTTGATCATGTTAGGTGGTATCATCTTAGTTTTCTGGTTCTTTATGATCCGTCCACAAGCTAAAAAAGCAAAAGAGCAAAAGAAGTTTATTGATACAATGCAAAAAGGGGATAAAGTGGTAACCATCGCTGGTATTCACGGTACAATTAGTAAAGTGAACGAAGACAATACAATCCAATTGGAAGTGAGCCCAGGAAGTTATTTAAAGATTGAAAGATCTTCTATTAGCTTAGAGTGGTCTCAAGCAATTAACAAATAAGACAATTGTTTACATGATACAATCCGAAATTAGCCTCCAATAAAATGGAATCTGATTTCGGATTTTTTTTGACTGGAATATGACAAAAATAATTGGTTTAACAGGGGGGATTGGATCAGGAAAATCAGTGGTTGCAAAAGTCTTTGCTACGATGGGGATACCTGTGTTCAATGCTGATGATGAAGCCAAGCGTATCATGCAGACCAGTCCAGTATTAAAAGAAAAATTGATCCAACAATTTGGATCCAGTATCTACAATGAATTTGGATTGCAAAAAGAAAAATTGGCATCCATCGTTTTCAATGATCCCTTTCAACTACAATTACTCAATGCCATTGTGCATCCAGTGACCATACAAGCAGCAAAAGATTGGGCCGCGAAACAACAAAGTCCTTATGTCATTAAAGAAGCAGCATTAATTTTCGAATCTGGTTCTGCAGAAGGTTTATTTAAAGTGATTGGCGTGACAGCACCCTTGTCACTAAGAATACATAGAGTGATGCAAAGAGATGGCATTTCAAAAGACCAAGTAGAAGCAAGAATGCGCAACCAAATAGCTGACACTATCAAAATGCGATTGTGTGATTTTGTCATTGACAATAACAATCAACAAATGGTGATCCCTCAAGTATTAGCAATAGATAAAGCGATTAGAGCGGCTTTATAATTTTATAACACCAGCGTTTTAATCTTCCTTCAAAGTCAAATGGGGTGGTTGCCTTGGTGATGTCTTTAATTTGATCCGATTTAATTTGCTCGGCGTCTAAAATAAACTGAGTGAAGTTGGTACTAAAATACAATATCCCTCCAGGCTTCATAGCTTTAAGCATATCATTGATCAGTTCCACATGGTCTCTTTGAATATCTAAAATATCCTTCATTCTTTTACTATTGCTAAATGTAGGAGGATCCATCACCACTAAATCAAAATGATTCATGGGTAGGGTTTTCAAATATTGTTTGACATCGGCGTGTACAAATTGATAGGCTGAAGGATCTATCAATTGATTCAATTTAAAATTCTCTTCGCTCCAGCTTAAATAGGTTTTTGATAAGTCTACCGAAGTCACTGTTTTTGCACCGGCTTTTGCAGCATATACGGAGAAGGAACTTGTGTAGCAAAACAAGTTCAAGAAATGAGTGTCTTTAGCTTCTGCTTGCACCATCTGTCTTGTAACACGGTGGTCTAAAAATAATCCTGTATCTAAGTAGTCTGTCAGGTTTACTAAAAATTGCAAACCGTTTTCTTGAACAGTGATAATTTTTGATGCAGTCACTTCTTCTTTTTCGTATTGACCTTCGCGATGAGACATACGCTTACGCAGTTTCACATACATATGGTCAACAGGGACAGCTGTCATTTCTGAGATGATTCTTTTGGTTTCAGTAAACCAAATAGTATGTTCTTCATCCGTTAAAGCGTGTCGTCGATTGTATTCTGCGATATAAATGTATTCCTCATACAACTCCACACAAATAGGAAATTCAGGTAAGTCATGGTCATAAAGTCTCCAGCAAGTTACATTTAGTCGCTTGGCTTGCTTTAATCGATGCTTATAATTTTTAAGCAAACGATTTTCAAACATTTGAAATTTCTCAGGAGTCATAGGTCATCAAAATTACTACAAAAAAAGAAGCGCTACAAGTGTAACGCTTCTAAGTATAAGATAAGATGTACTTATTTTAGTTTAGCTAAGGCTTCCTTAATTCTTGCCCAAGCTTTCTCTATATTTTCCATACTGTTTGCAAAAGAGAATCGAACACAATTTGGTTCCCCAAAAGCATCACCCATCACAGATGACACATGCGCCGTATTTAATAAATACATGCTAAAGTCTGCAGCATTCGCAATGGTTTGTGTGCCATCAGATTTTCCAAAGTAGCTGCTCACGTCAGGGAATACATAGAATGCACCTTCTGGAGAAAAGCATTTAAATCCTGGCATCGCATTCACCAATTCCAATGTTTTTGTACGACGACGCGTAAATTCCTCTGTCATTGCTAAAGATGGTTTCAAGTCGCCCACCAAAGCTGCAACCGCTGCTTTTTGTGTGATGGAACAAGTGCCAGATGTAAATTGACCTTGTAATTTCTCCATTGCTTTAGCCACAGTTGAATTAGAAGCGGTGTAACCTAAACGCCAACCAGTCATGGCGAAACCTTTACTCAATCCATTGATCAAAACTACTTGGTCTTTGATCTCACTAAATTGTGCAATGCTCTCGTGCTTGCCAACGAAATTGATGTATTCATAAATCTCATCAGATAAGATGGTGATTTGAGGATATTTTTTAAACAAGTTCGCCAATGCCTCTAATTCTGCTTTGCTATATACAGCGCCAGAAGGATTACAAGGAGAGGAGAACATGAACACTTTTGTCTTTGGTGTAATGGCAGCTTCCACTTGTGCAGGAGTGGCTTTGAAACCAGCATCTACTGTGGTTCTAATTTCAACTACTTTACCGCGTGCAATTTTTACCAATTCCGAATAAGTCACCCAGTAAGGTGTTGGTATAATCACTTCGTCTCCTTCATCCACCAATGCCAAAAGTGCATTTGCTAAACTTTGCTTAGCACCTGTTGATGTGATGATTTGATCGGGTGTATAATCTAGGTTGTTGTCTCTTTTTAATTTAGTACAAACTGCTTCTCTTAAATCTAAAAATCCAGCAACTGGGGTATAGTGACTCCAGTTATCATTGATGGCTTTGATGGCTGCATCTTTAATATGTTGTGGGGTATCAAAATCTGGTTCACCCAAGCTTAGATCAATTACATCAATTCCTTGAGCCCTTAATTCACGACCTAATTTGGCCATTTTCAATGTTTCTGGTTCACTAAAACGATTTAAAAGAGAAGATAATTCCATGGTGTATAATTTGTCTTTCAAATTTCGCAAATTATTGCCAAACTGCAGCCAATTTTACATCGCATTTGGCATTAAATTATGCCCCAAATGTTAATATCTATTACAAACTCACTTACATTTGTTTTATCTATGGAAAAGTTTATCTCAGTATTTGATATGTTTAAAATTGGTGTGGGGCCATCTAGTTCTCACACGCTTGGACCTTGGCGTGCAGCAGCGCATGTGATTGCAAGGGTTAGTGAAGTTGCTGATATCAAAAATATTAAAGCATTACACGTCTATTTATATGGTTCATTGGCGAAAACAGGTAAAGGTCATGGAACAGATACAGCAGTGCTAATGGGTTTGCTTGGTGAGGATCCTGTTACAACAGATACGAGTTTGATTACTCAAAAAGTACAATCCATCAAGGATACTAACACGATTCTGTTAAACGGTGTTCATTCAATACAGTTTGTATACGCGGATCACTTAGTTTTTTTAAAGGATAAAAGTTTGCCGTATCATCCTAATGCAATGCAATTTGTAATTGAATTAAAAGATACAGTTAAAACCTATACTTATTATTCTGTTGGAGGTGGATTTATTGAAACTGAACAATCAGAAGACGGTCAAGATTTGGGCAAGATCATTGAAGACAAAAAAGAAGAAAATGTAGAAGTCCCTTTTAATTTTTTTAATACCAATGATTTAATTCATTGGTGTATTAAAACTGGATTACCTATTTCTGATATTGTAAAAGAGAATGAAAAACAAATTCATACCGATCTAGCATTAGCAGAAGGTCTGGATCGATTATGGAAAACAATGTCGGATTGTATTTATAAAGGAGTGCATGCAGAAGGCATTTTACCTGGTGGATTACAGGTGCGCAGAAGAGCATTTGATTTAAATGCAAAATTGTTAAACAATCAATTTGAACCAGCTAATTCTGTGGAAGAATGGATGCAACAAATTCAGCAAGGTGGAAATGATTTTACGTATATATTAGATTGGGTGAGCTGTTTCGCATTAGCTGTGAACGAGGAAAATGCTAGTTTTGGTAGGGTAGTGACTGCACCAACCAATGGTGCAGCTGGGGTGATTCCTGCTGTGTTAATGTATGCGATTAATTTTTGTAATAAAGGAAGTCAACAGGATATTCATCGTTTTTTATTAACGGCCAATGCGATAGGAATTTTATTTAAAAATGGGGCTACGATTTCTGCCGCAATGGGTGGATGTCAGGCAGAAATTGGTGTATCCTCTGCGATGGCTGCTGCAGGTTTAACAGAGTTGTTAGGTGGAAATCAAAGACAAGTATTAATGGCAGGAGAAATTGCGATGGAACACCATTTAGGTTTGACTTGTGACCCTGTAGGCGGACTCGTACAGATCCCTTGTATAGAGCGAAATACCATGGGTGCTATTAAAGCCATCACTGCGGCTCAACTAGCATTACAAAGTAAACCAGATTATGCTTTGGTTAGTTTAGACAAAGTGATTCATACCATGTGGAATACCGCAATGGATATGAATGTCAAATACAAAGAAACTGCTGATGGTGGTTTGGCCATTCAAATACCAATTGGATTAGCAGAGTGTTAATTGTTGATTAAAACTAAACTTCTATTGCAGCTTCATCTACCAAACTAAAATCTTGTATCACATTGTATAAAGTGCCTCTTTCAATTGGGGTTCTTTTTGCTTGCTTGATCAATCGAACCAACTCCAATGTTGACATAGCTGGATTTTGTTCCTCACTGCCAGCCATAGAGTAGATCTTTGTTGTGTCATCGATTGTGCCGTCTATATCATTCACCCCATAACTTAAAGTCAATTGGGCCACCTGTCTACCTAACATTGGCCAGTAGGCTTTTACATGAGCAAAATTATCCAAGTACAATCTTGAGATGGCATACATTTTTAAATCTTCTAACATGGTAGATTCTGGAACATCATTCATTTCATTGTCTTTGTTACGGAATTTCAATGGAATGAAAGTGTTGAATCCTTTTGTTTGATCTTGTAATTGTCTTAGGCGCTCCATATGATCTACACGATGTTCATATTTTTCGATATGACCATACAATAAAGTGGCATTACTATGCATGCCTAATTCATGGGCTGTTTGGTGAATTTCCAACCATCCATTTGCATCTACTTTATCATCACAAATAATGGTTCTAATATCTGGATGAAAAATTTCAGCACCGCCACCTGGTAAAGAATCTAATCCAGCTTCATGTGCCAAACGCATTCCTTCCTTCACAGAAACTTTTGCTTTGCGGAACATGTAATCTAATTCAACGGGTGTAAATGCTTTAATATGTAATTCTGGACGATGCGCTTTAATTGCACGCATTAGATCTAAGAAAAAGGATAAAGTTAATTTTGGATGAACGCCTCCTACAATATGCACTTCTGTGACTGGCTTGCCATCATAAGAACGAACGATATCCATCATTTGATCTATCGTCAATTCCCATCCTTCTTCTTTATGTGCATATAGTTTTGAATAGGAACAGAACTTACAAGAGAAAACGCATACGTTAGTAGGTTCAATATGAAAATTGCGGTTAAAGTAAGTACGATCGCCATGCAATTCATTTCTTTTCCAATTGGCCAAAGCGCCAACATAAGGTAAAGAGGCTTTTTCAAATAGGGCCACACCATCTTCAAAACTAATACGTTCGTTTTGGATAATTTTTTGACCAATTGCTTTAAGTGTTAGGTCATCTTGTGCATCTACCACTACTTGAATTTGTGCCTGTTTCATAGACTGAAAATTAGGACACAAAGTTAGTCATTATCGTTTGATAACGCTATTCTGTTTAAGGGCTAATTTTAAATTTTAACCGATTAAAATTCCAGCAATACTTGCAGATAAATAAGAAGCTAAAGTTCCTGCTAATAGGGCTTTAAGGCCTAATTCAGCAAGGTCTTTACGGCGAGAAGGCGCCAATTCACCAATGCCTCCAATTAACATACCAACACTACTGAAGTTAGCAAAGCCACAAATAGCGATACTTACAATCAATAAGCCCTTTTCTGTTACAATTGGGATGACTTTACTAGTCAAACTCTTAAACGCAACAAATTCATTGATGGTTAATTTTTGACCTAAAAGGGTAGCGGCATTTTGAACGTCCACACTTGGTATGCCCATTGACCATGCCATAGGGTAAAATAACTTACTAAAAATATAGTTCAAGCTTAAATCTAAATGGGCACTAAATAAGTGACCAATTTTTAATAAAGTCCAGTCGACCAATGCGATTAAAGCGATAAATCCAATTAACATAGCAATCACGTTCATAGCAATTTTGAAACCATCACCAGCACCATGTGTAATGGCATCGATGGTATTGCTATATTGACTCTTCACTTCTAAAGTCACTTTACCCATTGTTTGGGAAGGCTCTGTTTCAGGGAATAGAATTTTAGCAATCACTAATGCACCAGGTGCGGCCATCAAACTTGCTGTAATCAATTTAGGTGCTAAATCCATCCCAGCTTGTGCACCCATATTGGCATACACGATTAATATTCCACCAGCAATACAAGCCAAACTTCCGCTCATACTTGCTAATATTTCACTTTTTGTCATTGTCGGCAAATAAGGACGAATCATCACTTGCGCCTCTACTTGACCCACAAATGCACTTGCCACATTGCTCAATGATTCTGCTCCGCTCACGCGCATGATAAAATTCATCGCTTTTGCAATCACAGAAATGATACGTTGCATAATACCAAAATGATAAAATAAGGCAACCAATACACAAACCAAAATGATGGTTGCAGTTACGTTAAACGCAAATACAAATCCTCCATTTGTAAAGTCTGTTACACCTGCAGGCCCCATTGCTGCCACACCGCCATATACGAAAGCAGCACCTTGTCGTGCAAATTCTTCGATTTTACCCATGCCCTTACCTAAAATCTGAAAAAAGCTTGTTACAGCAGGGATTTTCAAAATTAATATACCAATGGTTAACTGAAGGGCTAAGCCACTTAATACTAAACGATAATTGATTCTCTTTTTATTGTTAGAAAACAAAAAAGCAATAAATAAAATCAAAACAATGCCTATCAAGCCTTGGAATCTTGCCATGGGGTTAATTTAGGGGAGAAAGGTAATTAATTTATTGTTATTTTTTTGATTGTAGGGCATAAAAAATCCCGCTCATTTGAGGGAGCAGGATTTTAATAAAGTAAGGGTTTCAATTACATGTGAGATTGAATCTTTTTGTCTAAAACCGCTTTAGGTACAGCACCAATTTGCTTGTCAACCACTTGACCACCTTTAACAAATAGGATCGCTGGGATTGAAGTGATTCCAAAGTTCATGCTTAAGTTAGGATTCACATCCACATTCACTTTACCAATATTCACTTTGCCTTCGTATTGTGTAGCTAATTCTTCGATCACTGGCCCGATAGCACGACATGGACCACACCATTCTGCCCAAAAATCGATCACACTTAATTTATCACTTTCAATCACTGTTTGTTGAAAGTTCGCGTCTGTAAATTCTAATGCCATAATTGTATTTTTAAATTTTCTTGTTGTTAATAGATGTACTACAAAATTAGCTCCAAATTGTAATATCTGCCATCTTGACTTTTCCACCTTAATTGTCCTCTTTGGGGACAATTAGTTGGCTAGTTTCACTTGGACGTTGAGTTCTGGGTTCAGGTCTAAGAACTGCACAAAGTCGTCGTTGACTAAAAATCCTTTATCAATGGTCAATAAACTTGCGGCCAATTGCTCTCTAGGTTCTACAAAAGTGATCTTGAGTGAAGTCCTTCCTGGATTTTCTTTGATATTCTTTTCCAAAAATTCAATCATGTCCGCTCTTAAATTGGCTGGATGTAAGCTTAATTCAACTGTTCTAGTTTGCACCTGCTTCACTGTTTCTAACAGAGACATAGTATGCAACTTAAACTCAAAATTATTGGGCTGATTGAATCTGTTTCTAAATGCACCATTGATGCAGACTTTTTGTCCCACTTCCAAATAGTTCTGAAATTTCACATAGTCCTCACTCCATAATATAAAGTCCGTTTTTCCTGTAAAATCTTCAATGGCAAATGATCCAAAGTTCTTACCTGTTTTAGTGATTCTATGTTGAACCTCTGTCACCAATCCTGCAAGTTTAAAATTCTTACCTAAGTTATTTGGGAAGTTGATTAAGTTGTCTTTGACTTCATTGTACTCATTGATAGGCGTGAAGGCATAGTGCTTTAATTCAAAATTAAAATGATCTAAAGGATGCCCGCTCATGAACATTCCAGTGATGTCTTTTTCATGATCTAATTTCTCCGTCAAAGTCCATTCTTCGCATGCTGCCAATTTAGGAATAGGCACTTGCATGGCAGAAGGTAAATCTCCAAATAAAGTATTGGTTGTGCCAGTGGTCATGGATTGGATGGCTTGTGCATAGGCAATTAATTTCTCCATACCATTGGTACGATCGCCATCACTCGTATTAAAATATTGCGCACGATGGTATTCTGGGAAACAATCAAAAGTGCCTGAGTAGGCTAAACTTTCCAAAGATTTTTTATTCACGGCTCTTGACAACACACGTTTAATAAAATCAATCATGTTTTCAAAGTGCCCACCTTTATTACGCTCTTGTATGATGGCTTCAATAGCTGCTTCACCAACTCCTTTTAATCCACCTAGCCCAAAACGAATTTCTCCATTTTTATTGACAGAAAATCCTTGTAATGATTCATTGATATCTGGACCCAACACTTTAATGCCCATACGTTTACACTCTTCCATAAAGAAGGTGATTTTATCAATGCTACCTGCATGGTTCAACACCGCTGACATATATTCTCCAGGGTAATGTGCTTTCAGGTAAGCCGTTTGATAAGCTACATAGGCATAACAAGTAGAGTGCGATTTATTGAAGGCATATTGCGCAAAGGCTTCCCAGTCAGTCCAAATTTTATCCAATGTTTTTTCTGGATGACCATTCTTCATAGCGCCTTCCACAAACTGCGCTTTCATTTTATCTAGTACCGACTTTTGTTTTTTACCCATTGCTTTACGCAATACATCCGCATCACCTTTAGTAAATCCTCCAATCTTCTGACTGAGTAACATTACCTGCTCTTGGTATACTGTAATACCATAGGTGTCGGCCAATATTTCCTCCATGATAGGTAAGTCATATTGGATAGCTTCACGTCCATGTTTACGTTCAATGAAGTTGGGGATATAAGCGATAGGACCTGGTCGGTATAGGGCGTTCATTGCAATTAAATCCGCAAATTTATCCGGCTTTAGTTCGCGTAAATATTTTTGCATGCCCACGCTCTCAAATTGGAATGTGGCATTGGTTTCTCCTCTTTGGTATAAATGAAAAGTGGCTTCGTCGTCTAATGGAATGGTATCTAGATTGATCGTAACCCCATGGTTTTGTTTGATTAATTGCAAAGCAGTTTTCAAAATGGAGAGGGTCTTTAAACCCAAGAAGTCCATTTTAATTACACCCGCTTCTTCAATCACAGATCCTTCAATTTGTGTGACCCATAAAGTTGAATCCTTGGCAGTAGCGACTGGCATGATCTCTGTTAAATCACTCGGGGCGATGATAATTCCGGCAGCGTGAATACCAGTGTTACGAATAGATCCTTCTAAACGTTCTGCTTCATGCAATACGGCGGCCCTTAAGTCATTACCAGCATAGATCTCTCTAAGCTTTTTAATATTGTCAATATCGTCCGATTGGTATCCTTCTTTTTCTGCTAAAGATTTTTCACCTTCTTTAACTGTAATAGGTGCGTGTAAGCAACGATTCAATTCAGTTCCTGGTTTGTCTGGAACAAGCTTTGCCAATAAGTTCGATTCAGATAAAGGTAAATCCATAACACGTGCCACATCCTTGATACTACTTTTTGCCGCCATCGTACCATAAGTAATAATTTGTGCCACCTGTTCCTTACCATATTTTTCTACTACATAATCAATTACTTTCTGACGGCCTTCATCATCAAAGTCCGTATCAATATCGGGCATGCTCTTACGATCTGGATTTAAGAAACGCTCAAAAAGTAATTGGTATTTAATGGGGTCAATATTGGTGATCCCAATACAGTAGGCCACCACCGAACCTGCCGCAGATCCACGTCCTGGGCCCACAAACACATCCATTTCACGACCGGCTTTAATAAAATCACTCACAATTAAAAAGTATCCAGCAAATCCCATCGTCTGAATGGTGAACAATTCAAAATCTATTCTTTCCTGAATTTCTGCGGTAATAGCATCATACCTTTTGTGCGCACCCTCCCAAGTAATGTGTTTTAAGAATTCCCACTGATTCATATTCGCATCTTTGTGAATCTGAAAACTTTTTGGAATTGGGAAAGCGGGTAGGAGGATGTCTTTTTTCAAATTCAATACTTCTACCTTATCTACAATCGCATTGGTATTGTCAATTGATTCAGGGATGTCGCTGAACAACTCAATCATTTCTGATTGTGTCTTGAAATAAAATTCGTTATTGGGGAATTTGAATCTTCTGTTTTTAACTTGAAGCTCATCATTTACAAAATCATCAAATCCTGGAGTCGATTGTTTTTCTCCTGTATTGATACATAATAAGATATCATGCGCATTGGCATCATCTTCGTTGATATAATGACTATCATTGGTAGCAATTACATCTACTTTATGTTTTTTAGAAAACTTAAGTAGGGTATTGTTAATGATTTCTTGTTCGGGAATTCGATGTCTTTGAATTTCGATATAATAATCTTCGCCAAATAAATCCAACCACCATTTAAATTCTTTTTCTGCTGCTTCTTCTCCGTCTCTTAATATGGCTTGAGGCACATGCGCACCGATACAACAAGTGGTGGCAATGATACCCTCATGGTATTTTTCAATGAGTTCTTTATCAATTCTTGGGTACTTACTATACATCCCTTCGATATAGCCTAAAGAAGTTAACTTGATCAAATTTTGATAGCCTACTGCGTTCTTAGCTAACAATACTTGGTGAAAACGATCATCTTTATGTTCCTTTGTAAATTGTTTAATGTGTCTATCTTTCACCACATAAAATTCACAACCCACAATTGGTTTTACGGTCGGTGCTAGTATATCTTTCCCGTTCGCATCCTTTCCAACTACTTTAGTATTCTTCCATGCCTGACTCACGAAATTAAACGCCCCAAACATGTTACCGTGATCGGTAATGGCGAGTGCAGGCATTTCGTCCTTGATGGCTTTTTTGTATAAACCGTCAATAGAGGCAGCACCATCTAGTAAAGAATATTGGGTATGAACGTGTAAATGTGAAAATTTGGGCATTTTGGATATCGGGATAAGGCACAAATATCGTAAAAAAGGGGGGCTTAAGCGGTCTTAATTTTCCACAAAAAAGGGTTAAAATAATTCAATTTGAACCAATTTTAAGGTTCTTGGCTTATCTTGCCGTTGATGCAAAAAGGGACTTTATCAATTTTGGGGCTAATCCTACTGACCATGACTTTGACAAGCTGTAATACTGTGTCTAAGTTGAGTCAGTCAATCAAAGCCAAAACAACACAGGTAAAACTAAAGCCTAAAAGATACCTTCCAGCGATTGCTGCAATTCCAGAATCAGACAACGAAACCATTGAATTTTTAGATAATATTTCAGTTAAGCCGGGAAGGGTCTACCTTAAAAAAGCATCTGATGCTTTAGAAGCAGAACCAGTTTTAGCTAAAACAGAACGTGCAGATAGAATGCCAGATAATTTAACCGATGTGGAGAAAGCCAATTGGTTGCAACTAAAGTATTCTATTCAAATGGACATTGCGGTGGAAGAAATTAACAATATTCCTTTGCTGCAAAAAATAGATGAATGGTGGGGAACGCCTTATGCTTTAGGGGGATCAAGTAAAAGAGGGGTGGATTGTTCCTATTTTACTTTAGATGTGATGAATGCTATCTACCATACCAATCTTAAAAGGACTGCAGCAGAACAATATGAACAAAGTGAAAAGATTGATTGGTCTGATTTAAAAGAAGGGGATTTAATTTTCTTTAAAACAGATGGCAGTCGATCTATTTCTCATGTAGGTATCTATATGACCAATAATAAATTCGCACACGCTTCTACTAGCCAAGGCGTTACCATTAGTGATTTGTCTGAACCTTATTGGCAAAAACGATTATACAGTTTAGGCAGGGTGTTGAAAAACTAATTCACCTGCGCTAACTTAATGTAGTAAAGACTTTCAATCGTTTTCACAAAATCTTGTAAATTAAAATTCGGTTCTTTAATCAAGCGTTGTTGAGGCTGATAGTCCATTGGCATGAAGCTATAATTTTTACCCAAATAACTAAAGTGTAAAGGGAGGTTAAATCCTGTTACACAGTCCTTCCATTCGTAGGTAAATATTTTTTCTTTTTCATTATAGTGATAACTCAAAACAGGTATTTGAATGGTTCTTAAATATTGATCAAATACTTTTTGAAAGCCAAAATTAGCGCGAAGGGAGATATAGTTTTCAACTTGTTCAGTAGTCACTGTTTGATGATAGAATTGCGTATTCAATCCAGTTAAAATACTTCTAAATAAACTGTCATTATTGATGGCATGTCGAATGGTGTGCAATAATGAAGATCCTTTTGGATACATATCGCCACTACCTTCTTGATTCACTCCGTATTGTCCAATGATAGGGATATCGTTTTTGATATTTCTACGGATGCCATAATTGTATTCATTGCCCGCTTTTTTACCGTAAAAATATTCTGTGAATAAGGTTTCTGAATAATTGGTAAACCCTTCGTGCACCCACATATCAGCAATATCTTTGGTGGTGATATTATTAGCAAACCACTCATGGCCACTTTCGTGTACAATAATAAAATCCCATTTTAGTCCCCAGCCAGAGCCAGATAAATCTCTACCTAGGTAGCCATTTTTAAATTGATTACCATAAGCAACTGCAGATTGGTGTTCCATTCCTAAGTGTGGACTCTGAACCAATTGGTATCCATCTTCGTAAAATGGATAAGGGCCAAACCAATATTCAAATGCTTCCAACATTTTAGGTACTTGCTTAAATTGTTCAGCAGCTTTTGCCGAATCGGATCTTAGCGCCCAATAATGAATATCCAAATTCCCTTTTAATCCTTTATAGGTTTCTTTCCAACCAACATAATCACCAATATAGGGAATGATATTATAGTTGTTAATAGGATTGCGCACCTGCCAAGTGAATCGATTGGTGTTGCCAATTTGAACTGTGTTTTGTTCAATGGCTGGTCTGCCATTGCCAATGGCAATTAGGTTTTTATCCTTAGGTACTTGTATCGTCAATGAAGCGCCTTCTTCTGGTTCATCGGATTGATGATCTTTGCAAGGATACCAAACAGAAGCACCTAATCCTTGACAAGCCACCGACATCCAAGGTTGACCATTCGCATCTTTCTTCCATATCCATCCACCATCCCAAGGTGGTCTGATCGCTTCCTTAGGAACGCCATGGTAAAAAATAGTGATACCAAATTGCTGTCCTTTGGTAATTTGTTTTTCAATTTGTGCAAGGGCAATGTTATTGGATCTTGTAAAAGATAAACGAACAGGGCTCAAACTATCTTTCAAATTTGACCATAACAAAATACTATCTATAATCAATGGTGCTTGTAAATCTACTTGAATTTGTTTTGAAGGCTTTACTGCCATTGCTTTCCAGCTCACTACACCCACAATCGATTTGGTTTCATAATTGGGTGTTACGTCAATCACATATCTTTTAATATCAAACCAATCTCTGTTTTCATTTAAACTTCCTCTTAAAACATCTGTCTCATTGACCAAAGGTTGGGCGAAATTTTCACTGCACAAGAGGGATAGTGTTAAATAGAAAAGGACTTTTTTCATATAAAAAGATTAGGGATTCAATTATTTGAATCCCTAAGTTAAAATATTCTCCTCAAATCTGATCTTTCATTTAGGTATAGATGTATCCGCGCGTCTATTCTTCTTCTTTTTTCAATTTATCCTTAAATACTTTTTCAAATTTATCCAATTTAGGCCCAATCACATACCTGCAATAACCTTGATTGGTATTGTTGTTATAATAGTTTTGGTGATAGGATTCAGCAGCATAAAATTTAGTAAAAGCAGTCACTTCTGTAATGATGGGTTTGTCCCAAGCCTTACTTGCGTCCAAGGCTTTAATGTATTGAAGCGCCAATTCTTTCTGTTGTTCATTGTGGTAAAAAACGGCAGATCTATATTGAGGACCAACATCATTGCCTTGTTGATTGGGTGTGGTTGGGTCATGTGTTTTCCAGAAAACAGATAAGATATCGTCTAAACTTATCTTAGTGGTGTCAAAGACAATCTGACAAACTTCTGCATGTCCAGTGGTTTTATCGCAAACCTGCTCGTAAGTGGGGTTATCGACATGGCCGCCACTATAGCCGCTTGTGACTTTAACTACGCCATCTAAACGTTGGTAGATCGCTTCTGTACACCAGAAACAGCCAGAGCCTAAGGTAATTGTTTGTGTATTTTCCATATTGATTTTTTGCGTTTTGGGTTGCTTTTTAGGCGATTGAGCACAGGCATAGAGCGAAATAACGCTGCATAAAAGGGCTGTGATATGTTTGATTGTTTTCATATAAACTGGTTACTTAAAATTACAACAAATCAAAGGCTAATTTGTTCTAATGCTGTTAATGTTTATTTAACTAAATTTGCCACCATTAAGCCCATGCGAGTATATCCTGACAACGCCCTTTCACAATTAGAATTTGATAAGATTAAGTCCATTTTATTGAATTACTGTCAATCCACTATTGGAAAAGAGCAGGTGGAAGCGATGCGGATACATACGCATTTGAATTATATCCAAATTACTTTAAAGCAAACGCAGGAATACCAGTTTATTAAGCAAGCCAATCAATACTTTCCGAGTGACTTTATTTTAGACATTAGAAAAGACGTAAAATTATTGGGTATTCCTGGAGCGCAATTAACAGGTGAGCAATGGTTGTTGGTGCGCAAACTGGTGGATCATCTGGGGCAAATATTCAAATGGTTTGACGCAGAACGACAAGCAGCTTATAGTCACTTGTATTTAGTGATAGCAGAAAGCTATTTTGAAAAAACGATTTTAGATTCCATTGATGAAGTGATTGATGATAGAGGATTAGTTAAAGACAATGCATCCGAAGACTTAGCCAAGATCAGGGCTCAATTGTATAAGAAAAGACAGGAACTAAGAAGGATTTTTGAGAAAGTACTAGGTCGATTAGCCAAGTCTGGTTACACTGCGGATATAGATGAAAGTTTTAGCAATGGTCGACGTGTAGTGGCTGTTTTCTCTGAATATAAAAGACAGGTCAAAGGGTTCTTACATGGAGAAAGTGATAGTCGAAAAACAGCTTTCATTGAACCAGAGGAAACCATTGAATTGAACAATGAATTATTTAGCTTAGAACAGGATGAAGCTAAAGAAGTACAAAGGGTTTTAAGACAATTAACTTCACAACTTGCACCATACTCTAGTTTATTGATGGGGTATTTACAAATAGTGGGCTTATTTGATTTTATCAAAGCCAAGGCTTTATTGGCGATTGATATGAATGCACACTTACCAGTGGTAGAAAACAAAGCCACATCACATTTAATACAAGCCTACCATCCTTTATTGTATATGTACAATAAGGCTTCTGGTAAAAAAACAATCCCTGTCAATTTAGAATTGGACGATGAAGCAAGGATTTTGATTATTAGTGGACCCAACGCAGGTGGTAAGACCGTATCCATGAAAACATTAGGGTTAAACCAAGTGATGCTACAGTCTGGTTTGTTGGTTCCCGTGCATCCAGATTCTCAAATGGGCATATACAAGCAATTGTTCATTCAATTGGGCGATACCCAAAATCTAGCGTTTGAATTAAGTACCTATAGTAGTCATTTGACACATATGAAGTACTTTATTGAAAACGCCAATGGTAAGACCCTGTTTTTTATTGATGAATTAGGAAGCGGATCAGATCCACATTTAGGAGGCGCATTTGCAGAGGTGATTTTAGAAGAGTTGTCGCATAAGCATGCACAAGGGATTGTTACTACACACTATTTGAATTTGAAAGTGATGGCCAATCACAACAAAGGGATTGTGAATGGTGCGATGCAATTTGATGAAGTGAAATTGGAGCCTTTGTACCAATTAGTTATTGGTAAGCCAGGAAGCTCTTATACTTTTGCGATTGCAGAACGAATTGGTTTACCGAAGCATTTAATCAATAGAGCGAGAAAATTGGTGGACACACACCATTTTGAATTAGATAAATTATTAAATAGGACAGAGCAGGATTTGCAATTGGTACAAAAAGAACGCAAGGAATTACATAAGTTGATTAAAGAAAATGACGCACTTAAATTAGAGTTGAATAAAACCTTAAATAAAGAAAAACATCTTCAACAGATTACTTTATTAAAAGAGCAGAATAGAGTAGCAGAGGAGAAGTTCACTTATTTGAAAGAGATGGAACGTAATTTAAAGCAGATTGCGTTGGATTATAAAAAATCAGATAAGAAAGAGGAAGTCATGAAGACTTTGTACAATTTGCTCTTTAAAAAGAATGACGCCATTGTCATTAATAAGTTGGCTAAGAAAGTAGATAAGCAATATAAGGAGTCGGCTGCACCGATTGAAGTAGGTGCTACAGTGAAATTGAAAAAGAATTACCAAGTAGGAGAAGTGATAGGTTTCAAAGGCAAGCGTGCGATTGTGAAAGTAGGGCAATTGCCTATGAACATTGATATAGAGGATTTATTAGTGGTAGAAAAAATTGAAGAGGGTATGATTGCTCAGGCCGAAAAAGAACTTAAGCAACTAAGAAATTTTAAACAGAAAAAATAATGATATTAGACGAACTAACTGAATTGAATAAATATGTGACAGTACATCCAAGATTTGCTGCCGCATTTGATTATATTTTAAATACCAAGTTTGAAGCGATGCCAGTGGGCAAAAAAGAAATTGATGGCAAAAATATTATAGCAATTATATCAGACGAGGATGGCGTAAGCATGATGGAATCCTGTGCAGAATTTGAATGTCATAATACGTACATCGATATACAGGTTTGTTTTAATGGGGTGGAGACTGTAGGCTGGAAATCGAGAGGCACTTGTGTTGAACCAAGAGGCGAATACAATCAAGAAAAAGATGTGTTGTTTTTTGAAGATGCGCCGGATCATTTTTTCAAATTACATCCTGGTCAGTTTGGTATTTATTTTCCAAATGATGTACATGCGCCTATGATAGGAGAAGGACGTATCAGGAAATTAATTATGAAAGTGAAAGTGGATTAAAATGAATATTTATAGAATATTGAATCCTTGTATAGTCGTTTCATCCAATTTAAAGGTGTAACTCCCTTTTTTTAAATCTCCCACATACAAACAGGTTCTTTGTGTGTATCCAGTGATTTTACCTTGTTGTAACACATTCCCCTTACTACAAATTATTTGATAAAATTTGTTGTCAGTGCCATGGCTAGAAAACTGTATTTCTAGAATGCCATCTTTCACATTTTCAGTTATTGTAAACATGCTATGAGAGCGCTGTTTGGTGATTGTGATTTAAAATTAGTATATTTTATCAATTACATGAGTTAGATTTATAGGCGTTTAATTGGATTGTTATAGAATTAAATCGATATGATTTAAACTTTATGGATTCCTAGTTAGCTTAGCAGCATGAAAACGACATTCAAAAGGTTGCTTTTTATAGGGTTACTACTATTCCTTTCTTTTAAAGGGATTGCTCAATTTGTATTGAAAATCAATGCTTCTAATACGATTGACTCTGTTGCTTATTTGAGAGCGAGTTTATTCGATGATAAAAATTATATACCAAAGGATACCATTAAGTTGTTTAAATCCTCTAATACAATTAAGAATACAAAGTCCATAGTTGGGGGTATCTATTTTCTATATTTCCCAAAATCAAAGCAAAAGATTCAATTTGTTTTGGAGGATCAAGATACAGTTAGGTTAACGATTAGTGGGAATGATTATTTGCAAACTGCTTCAATTAATTTAACTAAGAATAATATATTACTTGGTTACCAACGACTAGAGAAAGGCTTGTCCCATTATGACAGTAGCTATGCATTAGCTTTAAAGACGGGTAAGAAATTTAATCAAATACAAAAAGCTGCTTATTTTAAAGTTAAAACAGATTCCTTAGTTTCATACAGGACAATTGCATTAAAACGTTTAAAGAAGACTGATGCCTTATACCTATTTTTCAACACTTTAAATGAATTGGATAGAACAATTCCAAGTAAAAGAGACTATGAAGGAAGGGTTCAATTTTTAAAACAATTTGAATTAAACGAACCAAAATTATTCTTTACCCCCACAATGAAGCAAATTATTGTGGAATACTTGTCCTATTATCCCTTACAATCTGATTCTTTGATTCAAGGCTTAGATGCAGTTTTTAGTTCGCTACTTTGCACCAATAAGGCCTACCCATTTGTATTTGACTATTTTACGAAGGTATTCAAAAATAGAGATGTGCAGAATAATACAGAAGGGTATGCTTATTTGATTAACAAATATGTCAAAAACAATACCTGTGCATTTTTAGATAAAAAAAATCAACAAGCATTGATTGCTGAATTAAATCAGATTCAGGCTCAAAAAATAAACGATACTGCTGTTGATCTGATATTAGAAGATACAACAGGCGTCAAGTTGAGTTTACTTAATGTAGCGAAGCAATATAATTATACGCTGCTAATCTTCTTTGATCCTAATTGCGAACATTGTAAAGTAGAACTACCTAAAATGGATAGTACGATTAAAGTGCTAGAAAGAGACTTATTAATTAAGATTGGAAAATACGCTGTATGTAATGAGCCCAATATTGAAAAATCTGTTTGGAAAAACTTTATAATATCTAATAGACTAGATAGCCAATATGCTCATGTGATTATGTCTGGGAATAATGAAAATATTGCACTGAGAAAAGCATATGATGCATTTACCAACCCCTTATTTTATTTGTTAGATAAAGATGGTGTGTTGATTGCTAAGAAATTAAGTTCAAACACCCTTAGGAAAATACTAATACAATCATTTAGAAATTTTAAAAACTAATATGGAACCATATATATTAATTGCAGACGACCACAGTATTGTGAAAATGGGATTGACGGCAATCTTAAATAAAATGGGAGCAAAACAAGTGGATAGTGTTAGTAGTATTGAAGAATTGAAAGATGCTATAGCTAATAAAGCTTACACACATCTTGTGTTGGATATTATAATGCCTGATGGTAATTCATTGGAATTAATTGAGGAAATTAATACTACCCATCCTAAATTATCAATTCTAGTCCACTCAATGCAGCCTGTTGAAGTGTATGGTAAAATTGCCAGTAAATTTAATATTCATTCCTATTTACATAAAGGAGCGTCTGAGTCTGAAATTCATTATCAATTAGAGTTATTTGTTAAAAATCAACCTTTACAACTTAAAAAGAAGTTGGATGACACCATTAATCCTTTTTCAACCCTTGCTGTAAGAGAATTAGAGATTCTGCATTATTTACTGAATGGGCATAGAACCAAAGAGATTGCTGCCTCTTTGGGTTTAAAGATGAATACTGTTTCTACCATTAAATCTAATATATTTGAAAAAGTAAAAGCAGAATCATTCACCCATTTGTTACAATTGGCTCATGTGCATCAAATCAGTTATTAAATTTATTGGTAAAACCTTTGTTGGTATCTTTTTATTTGCATGCCCTCACTTAGTTGAGGCGCAACAAAAATACACATTTGAAAGAATCAATTCCGAATCTGGTTTACCTGCCAATACCATAAAGGGGATCGAATTTGATGAAAAAAATAGGTTTTTGTGGATTGCAACGGAGTCAGGAATTGTAAGATATAATGGTACTAGTTTTCAGACATTTGGTGATTTTAACAATACTTCAAAATTCAATGGTCGAATCGCATCTTTAGATAAAAAGGTTGATGGAACAATTTTTGGCAGATTTCTAGACGAGTCTGTTTTTTATATTGAAAATAATCTTCCTGTCATTGATCCTAAAAATAGTACTTTAAATTTTTATGATTCCTATTTGGGGTTTAAGTATAATCTATCTAGTCAAATTTTACAAAACGCGACTAAAAATATTGGGATAACCTATAATGATTTTCAATTAAATAATAATTTATTTTTTTTATCTGAAAATTTTAATGAAATCAATCTCTACAAAGTTTTCCCTCGTAAAGATTTTAAAATTATCAATAAATTTTATAATGGGGAGCAGTTTTTTGTAATTAAGAATAAGTTATTCTTTTTACAAAATAATGGCCTTGTTTTAGAAGTCAATGAGAAGTTTGACACTAAATTTGAATTCAATAAAGTTAAGACATTAGTTCCTTTTATTAATAGCAAAAAAAGCATTAAGATATTCAGAAATGGGAAAGATGATGTCTATTTGCTAAATCACAATTTGCTTTATTCAATTAAACATTTTTTTGGTCAAATTGTAGTTCACCTTATAACAAACCAGATTCCGGTAACTGAAGACATCCGTTTTTTGAAGATTGATAAAATGACCAATTCAATATTTTTAGGCACGGACAATAGAGGTTTGTTAATAGGACATCCTAGTTATTTTAATAGGGTTTTACATACATCAGCACTAGATGGAACAAGTTCGGCAGCCTATGCCCAAGTTTTGTTGTCGAATGGGAATATCCAAATTAATAGCGGACAAAAATTTGGAAAATCCATCATTACTGCGCCAGATATTTTTTATAGGCCTTCGTCTACGAATACTTTTACAAGTAATGATAGTATTGTTTATTATTCAAATTCGGATGGTATTATTGAATACGATTTGAAGTTGCAGCGCGTTAAGAAAATAACTAAAGAGATTGTTGAAGGGCGAATCTCATTTGGATCATTTAATGGTTCTATATATGGTTTTTCTGAGAAGGGTGTGTATAAAAAAGAGCATGATGACAATTGGAGAAGTATTCTGAAGTATATATCTATACCTACTGGATTTATTGTTCATCAAGTCATTCAATTTAATACTGATGAACTTCTTCTTGCCACAACAGATGGTTTATATAAGTATCGTATTTCAACTAATTCAATAAAGAGAATTTTTAGAGACAAAAATGGTGCAAATTTTAGAGCTATATATAATTTAGATGGATATTTTTTAATTGGCACCTACGGTGGCGGCATTTATATGCTTAAGGGAGATGTCATTAAAAAAATGCCATTTGATCAAAACAAGTATTTAAGCTATACACATTGTTTCATTAAGGACGATCAAAATAGGATATGGGCAAGTACCAATAAGGGATTATTTATGTCTCCGGCAAAAGCTTTAATTGATTTTTGGGAATTTGGACCTGGAAATATTTCATTTCAATATTTTGGCAAATTAGATGGTATTGATGTACTTGAAATGAATGGTGGTTGTACACCTTGTGTGATTAAATTACCTAATGGTCATTTCTCATTTCCGGGAATTGATGGGCTCATTCAATTTAATCCCTATGATATTAAGGAAGTAAGCATTAACCCAAATCTATTCCTCGATAAAATTTTAATTGATAATAATCTTTCAAATAATAATATTTTGAAAGAGGAGCTTTCTCCAAAAACAAAAAATATAGAATTTCAATTTGGAATTTCAGGCATGTTATCACAAGAGAATATCATGTTTGAATATAAAATTGATAATGGACCATGGAATAGGTTAGGGGTGAAAACTTCAAGTATTCTAATAACCAATCCAGGCTTCGGAACGCATGCTTTAACTGTTAGAATCAGAAATACGATCAATAAACAATGGATTTCGAAACTATATGATTTCAAAATTGGTTATCCTTGGTATTTAAACCCATGGATGTATTTAGTTTATGTATTTGGTATGCTTGGTTTAGTATTATTATACATTAGATTCAAAACATTGATTTATCAAAGAAGACAAAAGATGCTTGAGTCTGAAGTAGCTGTTAAAACAGCTTCTTTGAATGAAATCAATGATTATTTACAAAAAAGAAACCAAGCGAAGGATCATGTGATTGCTATCATGAACCATGATATTTTAACACCATTAAAGTATTTACATATTACTGCAAAAAATACTGCTGAGCAAATTGAGGAAGCTGGTTTGAAAAATTCTATAGATCAAATAGCAAGGACCTCTAAAGAATTAGAATACCTTACTGCAAATATGTTGAACTGGGTAAAATTTGAAAATATCAATGAATTACCCAATCAACAGAAAATCGACCTATATCAATTTGTCCAAGGTTTAATCGAATTTGTTGCACCATTTAGATTGAATGATAAGATTAAGATTCAAAATCAGATACCATTAGACACTGAAATTGCCAATTGGCCTGATGCTTTGAGGGTAATATTGTATAACATAATTGTGAATGCGATCAAGTCAACCAAGCAAGGTTTCATTGTTGTTTCTTTTCATCCATCTTTAACTCATTTTGAAATTAAAATTGCTGATTCAGGCGAAGGCATGAGTGATTCGATGGTTCATTATTTAATTACTGGACATAGTAGAGATCAAGTTGAATTGTTGCCTAAGTATAAAAAGGGAAATGGAATTGGTTATCAAATCATTAGACATTTGATTAAATTAATGCATGCGGAACTACAAATTACAAGTAAAGAAAACGAGGGAACCGAAGTTTCTTTGAAATTCAAAAACTCAATTTAAATAGAATTAATTCTATTAATATTTTTTGTACTGATTTTTAGTAACATTTTTACTTAAAATAGTGCTGTTTTGAGTGGTTTATAGAAGTAATTCTAAGGGTAATTCAGGCAATAAAAGGGACTTTTGTACGTGTCAAAAATCCCATCTAGATGTCATATAAATGCCCTTTTAGTACACGCAGTTTTAGTACTTTATTAATAGTTGTCTTTTTTCAGTTTTTGAGTGTTTTTGCTAATGCGCAAACAGTTGGAGGCATGTTAGCCTCTGATGACTTTGATGGTGATGGGATTATTAACTCCATCGATTTGGATGATGACAATGATGGTATTCCAGATACGGATGAATATTGTAAATCTAGCATTCTATTACCTGCTACTAATACGACTGCTGCGATAACAGAATACAGAGTTCCGACAGGTTGGACCATTACGAATTCTTCTCCAGACATTGCAACTACCGCATCGTCCATTTACAGTGGATGGGTGGGAGGCTGTTCCGGTACTGCGCCCGCAGCACCTAATGGCCATACTTCTTGGGTAAACTTTTATTCAAACACGCAAGAAGCTTTCAAAACGACTATTTCAGGTTTAACGGTAGGGAAGACTTATATTTTAAAAGCCTACTACGCGAAATTCGCTGCAACTCCCGCTGTAGGTAGAATTACGGTTAAGCTAGGAACAACGGTCATAGATCAATATACGCCTACATTGGGTTGCGGCTGGGAAACGCGTTTTATCACATTTACTGCTACTGCGACAAGTCATGATTTGCAATTCCAAAACACAGGGATAGCTTCTCCCATGCAAAATGCGAGTGTTTCAATTTCAGCGGATCCACTTTACGAAGTGTGTGATACGGATAATGATGGCTTGTCCAACCAGTTTGATTTAGATTCGGACGGCGACGGTTGTACAGATGCGAAAGAAGGAAATGTTCCAGGAACTCTTCGAAATGGTGATGTAAAGAACGGAGCCAATGGGGGTGTGGTTACGACTACAACGAATATGGCTGGGGCAATTTCTGGAGGAGTGGGAACCTATGGAGCAAATGGATTAGCAAATGAGGTTGAAACTATCGCTGAAAGTGGAATCATTAATTACATTTCCTCTTATACAAATTATGCTCTATCGGCAAATTTAAATACCTGCACAGGGATTGACACTGATGGTGATGGGGTATCAGATTTAACAGATTTAGATGATGATAATGATGGCATTTTAGATATTACCGAAGGCTATGGTTGTGCTGCATTGACAAACGATCGACAAATATTTAATGATCCCGTTATTAAACAATTTAATCTTGTTGTAAATGGTGATTTTGAGCAAGGTGATACTGGATTTAATACGACTTATGTAAACACAGGCTCAATTGGTACTTGTGGATCCTACATAGTCGCTCCTTTTGGTTGGGCTTCTAGTGCTGGGTCTTTATCAGAAGGTAATGCTTTACAGATAAATGCTGATTGCGCTTCTCCATTTACTGAATTTTGGAGTCAAACTATAACGGTAAAACCTAATACTAATTACAAACTAGGGTTTTCAATAAAACACGGGAATCCAGCTACAGTTAGCTATAGTATAAATGGAGGTGCCTTAACAGGTAATTTTGCAACGACAGCTAATTGGGTTTCAAAACAATCCATCTTTAACTCTGGTTCGAATACATCTTTATTGATTAAGTTATTTGAAACTTCTGGTGCACCTAACTCAGCTGATTTTATCGCAGATGACATTTTTTTAATCGAAGTAAAAGATGTGTACTGTTCTGGTAGTATGGATACCGATAATGATGGAATTTTTAATCATCTCGATCTAGATTCCGATGGAGATGGTTGTCCGGATGCAAAGGAGGCAGGTGTTTCTGGTACCTTAAATTCAGGAGCGGTTAAAAATGGATTTAATGGTTCGGTCACTTCTACGACCACATTGAATGATGCGGTAGCGTCTGGTCCATATGGTTCGAATGGTTTAGCTAATGGTGTAGAAACTTCCGCGGAAAGTGGTTCAATTGGCTATTTCTCAAAATATACTCCATTCGCTCTTGCTAAAAACCTATCTGTTTGTTCTGATTTTGATAATGATGGAATTGCTGATCCGCAAGATATAGATGATGATAATGATGGAACGTTAGATGCGGTAGAATCTCCTTCGTGTTTTTATTCCTCTCGAGATTGGCTTGTAGGATTACGTTCAGATATTCAAGTTTCTACGGATTTGGTTATGAGTAATTCTTACCAAAGTCCAAAAGAATTAGTAGATGGAGATAATGGTACTACTTCAGCAAGTTGGGCGGTTAGTTTTGTCGCTTCGACTACACCTGCAAAAACGGTATATGCTTTTAAAATGCCAATGGCAGTGGAATTAAAAACTATTTATTTAGGGTTTATTAATGCGAATACACATTTCAATGCAAATACCGTTTTACGTTTAGAAGGATCTAACGATAATAGTTCATGGACTATTTTAGGAAATGGATATTCTGCAGTGACCTCCGTTCCTGGGGTGGTAGGGGTAGCAAATGCAAATAGCTTTACCGTAACCCAAAATACGGGCAAATATTTATTTTACCGCATTTATTGGGTGTCAGGTGGTGGTGTTGGAACGACAGGCTATACAAATGAAGTGTATTTTGAAACACCTGCTACCTATATTCCAAGTTTAAATCCAAAGATTAATTGTAGTAGTGATACGGATGGAGATGGGTTTTTCAATTTTCAAGATTTAGATTCAGATGCGGATGGTTGTAGTGATGCTTTGGAAGCAGGAGCAACCACAAATCAGACGGCAAATTTTCAGTTTTCATTTACAAGTCCAACAAATGATGCAAATAATAATGGGCTAATTGATACGAAAGAAGGAGGGACTGTAGGTACGATTAATTACAACAGCAATTATAATTCCTATGCCTTAACTGCTTCGATAAATGCTTGTCTAGATTCAGATCAAGACGGAGTGAATGACTTAGTAGATTTAGATGATGATAATGATGGGATTTTAGATAGAGCAGAGTGTGATATGCGTCCAGGCAAAATTCTATTTGCAGGATCGAATGAAAATTTTTCCACCATGCGTTCCAGTTTATACGATGAATTTGATAATAATAAGGCTCCTGGTGCGACCATTGTTCAATCAAATATAATAGAAACAGCAACTGTACCAGCTGGATTTTATGATGGGTATGATATGGTTGTTTTTGGAGGAGCAGCTTTCAATACTATTCATGCGAATCACTGGACAGCCTTACAAACAGCCATTCAAAATAAAACAAGTAAGGCGTTTATTATACAGTCGGACAACTGCTGTGTCGTAGCAAATCAAAATGGTTTAATGAATGTTTTAAACAATGTTTTTGGTACTAAATATGAATTATCTGCATCACATCCTGCCGTAGACCAAACCTTTACTTTAAATAGTGCCAATAGTTATTCCGCAGTATTCACTACGAATGCATTAGAAGGTAATAATTACTATCCGATTCTAAATGTAGACCCATCAGACATCTTATTTTATTCTCCATCTGTTGCTGGCTCGGCATTAGCCGGAATGAAACAAATTCCAGGGACTGGTTCAAAAAATCAGTTTGTCGCCTGGTTTGTAGATGGAACGATTACACAAGGAGCACCTTGGTATACGGCAAATCAGAATAAAATAGCTACGGCATTTTACAATGCATATAATAGTACAACTAATTTAACCTGCGATACAGATGCAGACGGCGTCGCTAATCATTTAGATTTAGATTCTGACGGAGATGGTTGTGCAGATGCCTTGGAATCAGGAATTACCTCATCTGTATTGACTTCTGGAACAGCTGTTAACTTAGCTGGTTCTACCATACTTTCGGGAACATTAACCTCTACTTTGTCAAATGCTGTTGTGGCTACGGTCGGATCTTCGGCTACCACTTTTGGGAATAATGGATTTGCTAATTCGCTTGAAACTAGCAGTGAAAGTGGCGTTTATAATAGTGTCTATAATTATCCATTTGCTATCTCAAAAAATTATGCGGCTTGTGCTGATTTTGATCAAGATGGTGTCACTGATATCGTTGATATCGATGATGATAATGATGGGGTGTTAGATGCAGCGGAATCTCCCGCTTGTTTTTATACGGCAGCTGGAATGGGCTTAGGGTCCACGGATCGGACAGGAATTCTTAAAATAACGTCTGATCTTACGCTTAATTCTGTTTCTCGACCACTAACCAATATGATCGATAACCCATTAGGGACGACGATTTTATATACAGATTTCCTAAATGCCCAGACCGCGGTTAATAAAAATGTGGTGACGGTTGAGTTTCCAAGAAGCGTGAAGCTTAGTGAATTGACTTTCAATTATAATTCTGCTAGTACCATTTTTGGAGCATCATCTTCAGCTACTTTGCGCGGATCAAATGATGGAATTACCTGGTTAGATTTAGCCACTAAATCGCTTAATTCAACGTCAGAAACAGGTAATATCACGAAATTTACGGTATCCACGAATGCAGATAAATATAAATATTACCGAGTTTATAGTACCGCAGGAACACTAGTTTCTGCAGGTCAATTAAAGGATATCAGTTTTGCGGCTCCCACTTATAATGCGTCAGAGTACCCTACATTAGCCTGTGAAGTAGATGATGATGGCGACGGGATTTTAAATCACCAAGATTTGGATTCCGATAATGACGGTTGTAATGATGCGTCTGAAGCCATTATTACGCTGTATAATGCCACAGTTCCTTTAACTGGATATTTTGGGGCAAATGGTTTCCTAAATACCTTAGAAACAGGAACAGATTCAGGAATCTACTCTGGAACGTATTCTTACAGCTATGCAAAATTAGCTTATATCAAAGCTTGTCTAGATACAGATGGCGACTTAGTTCCCGATATCATCGATATCGATGACGATAATGATGGTGTGACTGATATCGAAGAAGGTAATTTTTGCTTGCCTCCAGGGACGTTCTACATAGGGCCTACGTATTTTAAGTCGGTAACGGCAGAAAACTTTACGGTGATAGGAACCACTGCAACACCTTTGAGTGATATGACGGATGGAAATATCGCTAAATCGGTTACAGGAAACTTTAACTGGACAAACCAAGCAAATCCAATTGTTATTGATATCAATTTGAATTTCCCTGTGATTGCAGATGGATTCTTTATTGCGAATGATAATGGGGTCGTGGGTGATGGTATTAAGAATGCCAACATCAAATTATACAATCAAGCAAATCAATTAATAGCGCAACAATCCATTAGCCCTATACTGAATGGTGGGACAGGTGCAGGGAATGATTTATACGATAAATATGCTTTCAGCAAAACGTATATTGGGGTTAAGCGAATGGTTTTAGAAGTTGCCTATTCAGGAATAACGACTGGAGCAGCGGCACCGAACTACCAAATTCGAGAGATCGGTATGTATCGAGACGATGCGTATTGTACGGAGCGCGATACGGATTTAGATGGCACTCCAGATCAACTAGATGCTGATTCTGACAATGATGGTTGTAATGATGCGTATGAATCGGGTGCGGTATCCTCCAATGTAACCACGGTGGCCGGAACTTATGGTGTAAATGGTTTATCCAGTTTAGTGGAGACCTCTGATTTAGCCTCTGCCGTTACGAATTATGCGTCGTCCTATAATTTTTTAGCGATACAATCAGGGTATAATAAATGTACGGATTCAGATACTGATGGAGTAATTGATTTAGATGATATCGATGATGATAATGATGGAATTTTAGACATATCAGAATCCCCATCTTGCTTTTTTAATATAGCGGATTGGAATACAAAAGATAAGTCAAATTTCGCTTTGATAAGCTCTGATTTAGCGACCACTACAAATGTGTTTAACTCAAGTTTATTAACGGATAATTTAACAACGGATCCTTCTTCGATTACTTTTAGTACAACTACAGCACAATCGCAAATAGGAAAATCCATCTATAAAGTAAACTTTTTCAAACCGGTTAAATTAGATGCCTGGTATATACAAAAGACCAGTGCTACGCAAATTTTTGCTACTACCGCCGGAAGTTTGATGGTGCAAGGGTCAAATGATAATTCTACTTGGACTAACTTGTTATCATCTGCTATCGCATCTCCTGCGGATGCGACTAATACAGCCGCAAATGGGGCAATCTCCTTACCGAACTCTAATAAGTTTACTATAAGTGCGAACGCAGGCTATTATAAATATTACCGAATTTTTGGGGTAGGATCAAGTGCTGCTAATATACTTGGAGGGTCTGCTGAAGAATTTTTCTTTGATATAAATCCGTCAAGTTATAACGCAGGAATTTTCCCAACAGCCTCTTGTTTAACGGATACAGATGGCGATGGAATTCCGAATCACCGTGATTTAGATTCAGACGGGGATGCTTGTCCGGATGCCAAAGAATCAGGAGTAAAAGGCGCATTGACTACTGGAACTGTAGTCAATTTATTAACGATTAATGCTGCTCCTGGCACGGCGACTGCCACTACGAATAATGTGGCTAGTGCGGTGGCAAGTAGTACTTATGGTGCGAACGGTTTTGCAGATGCGTTAGAGACGGCCACGGAGTCGGGTTTATATTCTGGCACGTATTTTTATGAATATGCTACCAATAAAAATATTAGTGGATGTACAGATTCTGATGGAGACGGGATTAATGATGTATTTGATCTTGATGATGATAATGACGGAATCTTAGATACCCAAGAACAAATATCCTGTTATACCTATGGGGTTAACTTAGACAATATAACTTTCAATGGGACTGCGGTAACAAGTAAGACAAGTAATTCCATTACAACGAGTTCCCCTGCCTGGATTTCTTCGTATTCAACGGAAAATTTTTCGCTTCCATTATCACTTAAATTTAATCGTTTATCGACAGACGGTACTGCGATGTTCGGCCTTATACCTGCCGCAAATGCTCAAACGCCAAGTAATTATAATGATCTAGGATACAAGTTTAATATCGCGTTAGGTCAAGCATATGGCTATTTTAATGGGGGTGTTTGGAGCTTTAGTCACGGCGCAGTAACTGGTAGTGAGGAATATAGTATTGATATTTCTTCTACGGGTTATGTGACGGTAAAAATTAATGGAGTACAAAAACAAGCCTATCAAGGGACAGCTTCTGACTATAAATTAGCCGTATCGGCAGGGTCATCTTCGATGTTGATTTCGAACATACGATTAACTAATGCGGCGAATCCTGAAAAAAGTTTTTGTTTTGATCGCGATACGGACGGAGATGGCACTCCTAATCGATTGGATTTAGATTCAGACGGTGATGGTTGTAGCGATGCATTTGAAGCAGGAACCACAACAGATAGAACACAAAACTTTGCTTATCCTAATTCCGGAGTTGGTTCGAATGGCTTTGCGAATGTGTTAGAAACAGCTGTCGAAAATGGAATTTATAGTGGAACCTATACTTTAATGAATGTTTTAGATCGTTACAAGAAGGCATGTTTGGACACTGACGGTGATAATGTCAGTGACCTTATTGATCTTGACGATGATAATGATGGCGTATTAGATAGTGAAGAATGTCAAGCGCCTGTTTTTGATAACTGGATGGATTTAGCCAGCTTTAAATCAAAATTAATGAGTTCTGCGTTTCACGGAACTTTGTTTAGAAGCGCAAAAGGAAATTATTATGTGGCTGGTCAATATGCAAAACCAGATGGCACAGACCAAACTACACCCACACTAGTTACGCCTGCTAATGGCTATAACTATACAGGTGAAATTATTGATATAGCAGCGGTAGGGTCTAATAGTAGTTATGCGATTGCCACTACGAAAGGTATTTGGGTATGGGGTTATTTAAGTACCAATTTTATTTTACCAGGTACCTCAAGTACAGGAGCAAGTCCATTCCAGCAAGTCACTTTGCCTGCTGAAATTGATCCTAAAAATATCAAATCAATTAGTGCATCTACGAATAATTTCATGATCCTATTGCAGGATGGAACGGTGTATGCTTATGGTATGGCGAATGCCAGCATTAATGGGGCAGGATTATCTGCAGCTACAAAAGGGTTCACAAAAGTATTAGTTGCGGAAAATACACCTTTAACGAATATCTCTCAAATAGAAGCAACATCTGGAGGTTCATTTGCGGCGAATGCAACGAGTAATAAATTATACACTTGGGGTACGAACGTGTATATAGGAAATGGTTCAGCAACCTCTACAAAGAATTTTGCCACTGAAATGACCAATCCATTACCTAGTGGAACAGGTATCGCAATGATTGATGCAACCTACAGTACAACGATGACGTACTTGTTATTAGGTAGCGATAGAAAAGTGTATTCTTTAGGTTCTGGATCTGTAGGTATTTTAGGTCAAAATGGTACGACCAATTCTACTAGCTGGTTAAACGTAAAAGGAAAAGACGGGGTCGGAGTTTTACAAAATGTAGAATATTTAAGTGCCCAAAATTCTACGGATGGATATCCAACTGCTTCAGTTATCTTAACCAATGGACAACCCTTATCATGGGGTGATGCTGGAGGGAATAACATGATAGGATTGGGTAATAGTAGCACGCTAGTACCTAAAACGCCAGATGGAATTACCGATGCTGATATTATTTATGTTATAGAAAATGGAGGGCACCTAACCCCAATGCTGAATAATAAAGGGGAAATAGGTAATGTGGGTCACAATGTAGCAGGTTCATTTGCGGATGGATCTTCAACAAACAGATCAGTATATGTATTTAATACTTTTGAAAGGGGAACTGATTTTTCTGACAACATAGCTTCCAGTTGTAATCCTGATATTGATGGTGATGGCATTCCAAATCGATTGGATTTAGATACGGATGGAGATGGATGTAGTGATGCCAAAGAGGCAGGAGTTAAAGGGACTTTACTATCAGGAAGTTTACAAAATAAAGTGAATGGTGTATTAACAACTTCTACAGTTAGTAATGCTATTGCTCAAGGGACCTATGGTAATAACGGGTTTGCAAATTCGATAGAAACGTCATCAGAATCAGGTGCCTATTCAGGAACTTATGCGTATGATTTCGCAACCGATGCAACAGTGAGCGCTTGTACGGATACAGACAGCGATGGCGTTTCTGACATTAATGATTTGGATGATGATAATGACGGAATTCTAGATACGATAGAATGCCCCTCTTTAGCACCTTATACTTTGTATACTTATAATTATCCAGCTAGTTCTATTGCATCAAATGTGCCTGTTTCTGTAACAGGGCGCTCCACACAAAATGTTATCTTAGATCAACGCACAAACGGATCGTTCTCTTATGGTACAATAACTAATTGGAAATTAGTAGCTTCTAATATTAGGCCAACTGCAGCCAACACTATTAAGGTAAAAATTGCCCCAACAGCTTCCACGGCAGCTACATATGTATTTGCGGATGCGATGTTAATTACGAATGGAGTTAATACGTATATCATTGACAATAATTCCACAAACACAGATGGATTTCTTATACAAGGCCCTTGGGCTCAGCAAAATGTATCAAATGCGTACTTAGGAACAAACTCCTACTTGACTTCGCCTGCATATTCAGGTAATACGGCTTCTTGGACTTTCTCAAATATCGCTTCGGCAACTTCGTGTGATGTTGATGGAGATGGAGTTGCAAATAATCTGGATTTAGATTCAGATGGTGATGGGTGTCCTGATGCTAGAGAAGCTAGCGTAAAAGGAACGCTAACTTCTGGTAATGTAGTGAATTTAGTGAACTACAATGCAGGTGCAGGAACAGCAACTTCTACTACAAGCAACGTGGCAAATGCTATTGCTGCAGGGGCATATGGATCAAACGGATTTGCAGATGCAATTGAGACAGCTACGGAGTCGGGTGTTTATTCATTTACGTATGCTTATAGAATTGCAACCGATAGAGCATTAAATGGCTGTTTAGATTCTGATAATGATAATGTTTCGGATATACTTGATTTAGATGATGATAATGATGGGATCTTAGATTCTGACGAGTCAACTAATTGTATTGCAACTGGAATCGATTTAAATACGCTGGTAATGAGTGGTTCTGCAGTAACTGCTAAATCTTCAAATTCTTTTACTACTGCAGGAGGAGATGTTTGGAAATCGTCTTATTCTGATGCGAATTTAAAACTTCCTATTTCCTTAAAGTTCAAACATAATTCCACAACGGGCTATGAGATGTTTGGTTTAATTCCGGCTGCTTCAGCACAAACCCCAACTGGCTGGGCTGACGGGTCGTATAAGTTTTATCCTCAAACTACAAATACCTATGGCTATTTTACAAGTGCTTGGGATTTTGGTCCAGTAGCGCTCGCAACAAACGATGTTTTAAGTATTGATATTTCAAGTACAGGTTATGTAACGGCTGCGATTAATGGGGTAACTCAAAAAGCATATCAAGGGAGTGTATCAGAATATAAATTGGTATTAAGTTCTTACAGGGCTTCGTCATTAACAGACATCATTTTAACGGATGCAACACGTCCTGCGAATTTTGTTTGTTCTGATCTAGATACAGATGCCGACGGGATTCCGAACAGACTTGATTTAGATTCTGATGGCGATAATTGTCCTGATGCAAAAGAAGCTGGAGTAAAGGGAACATTAACATCAGGTTCTGTAATCAATAAGGTGAATGGGAATAATGTTACAACTCCTAATGTGCCAAATGCGATTGCAGCAGGATCATATGGAGACAATGGATTTGCTAATGCAGTGGAGACGACAATAGAGAGTGGTCTGTATTCTGGCACCTATAGTTATTTCTTTGCTACGGATGCTGCTGTAAGTGTTTGCTTAGATACAGATAATGATGGGGTAACCGATATGCTGGATTTAGATGATGACAATGATGGTGTTTTGGATGCGGTGGAATGTCCATTAACGAATATTATTGTAAATGGTACATTTACTGGTAATAGTACAGGTTGGACGGCTAATGCAAACTGGGTTTGGAAAACAGGTGACTTTGTTTGGAATTCAGCTGATAATGTTTCCAATAATTTAATTTCACAGACTTTTACTAAGCCAATATTTAATACGGAGTCTAGTAATGTTGATATTAGTTTTGATGTGAACACCAATGGTACAGGCTGGGCTATTACAAGTTCAGGTACAGCAACATTAGATGTTATTTTAAATAATAAAGTGTATGCTACCATTACAAATCCGAATGGGGGTACCACAGCAAGTGTTGTGGCTAAAAATGGTGCCATTGTAAATGTGTCAAGCATTAATATTGTTACAACAAACGTCCCTTCTACTAAAATAATTGTTTCAGTTCCTAGAACGGTATTTACAAACTCTAATACCATTGGGTTTGACTTTTCAGCTACTGTAGACGATATAGGTATAGATAATGTATTTATTGGAACGCAAGTTGGAACCTGTGACACAGATAATGATGGAATTATCAATAGTAAGGATTTAGACTCCGACGGTGATGGATGTTCGGATGCATCTGAGTCAAAAACGGTTAGTAGTTTAACTGCTACTACTGTTACAGGGGCTTATGGAAATAATGGTTTTGCAAATTCTATAGAAACGGCTACTGAAAGTGGTTTGTATAGTGGAACCTATTTTTACTCACGCGCAACAGATCCAACCATTAAAGCATGTTTGGATTCTGATTTCGATGGTATAGCAGATATAGATGATGTAGATGATGATAATGATGGAATTTTAGATGCCAATGAGTGTCCTACAATTGCGCTAAATACGAATGAAAGTAATGGAACTTTTGGTACGGCGGCTGCTCCTAGGAATTTATCCAATACAGCTGTTACAGGTGGATATATATATTCGAGTAGCAATTCCGGAGCTGCCCAATATGCTGTAATTAATTCAACAACTCCGTACCACTCAGCTACTACTTTTTGGCGTTATGTTGGCCATACAACTGGTGCTACTAATGATGCTTATTTAGCAGTCAATGGTAGTACTACTGTTGGTATATTTTATGCTGAAACAATAAATCTGCAAGCCTCTGTTAAATATCGTATTTCCTTTTGGCATCAGGCAGCCTCAGATTTAAATGATTATGCATTGGCGGCAGAATTAGTTAATGCTGGCGGAACAATTTTAGCAACAGCTGCTACTGGTGCTCAAAATTCATTGGGTTGGAAATTAACAACAATTGATTATTCTAGTCCCTCAAATCAGACTGTAACGTTTCGTATTAAGAATACTTCTATCAATTCAGGGGGTAATGATTTTTCAATAGATGATATTTCAATTACACCCGTAAATTGTCCTGACACCGACGGCGATGGCATTCCTAATCATTTAGATCTAGACTCCGATGGCGATGGTTGTTCTGATGCGAATGAAGCTTATGGATTAACTACCGCACAAGGAACAGATGGCAATCAATATTATGGTACAAATCCAATTACGGTAGATGCTACTGGTAAAATTATAGGAGCAACTTACACAGCGACAAGTTTGAATGTTACAACCGTTGGCGCGGGAAGTACGATTACAGCGCAACCAACAGATCAATCTATCAACATTGGCGGTACAGCAGTTTTTGCTACAACAATAACTGCCGGTACTGGAACAACAACTTATCAATGGCAGGTAAGTGCGGATGGTGGAACTACTTGGAACAATGTTACCAACTCTTCTACATACACAGGTGCTGGAACTTTGACCTTAACGGTTGCGAATGTGCCATTAACTATGAAGGGGTATAGATATCGTTTAAATATAGCTCAATCAAATTTTGTTTGTGGTAATGTAACAAGTTCCGTTGCTAGACTCTTAATGGACAATACACCAATTGTGGTGGATGATAATGCAACAGGTTTAGAGGATAACCCAATTACTGGCAATGTTTTATCCAATGATAAGGGTTCAGGAAATCCAGCTGCTACTATAACGGTAACTAATTTCACCATTGGTGGTGTGACTTATACTGCAGGACAAACAGCAACGATTACTGGAGTTGGGACAATCATCATAAATTCAAATGGCACGTATACCTTTACGCCAACTGCAAATTATAATGGTACCGTTCCTGCGATTGATTATACCGCTACCGATGCCAATGGAGGCTCGGATACAGGAACTTTAAATTTGATTGTGACTGCAGTAAATGATGCACCTATTGCTGTGGATGATAATATCAATACCAATCAAAACATTCCAGTATCTGGAAATGTTTTAACAGATGGTACAGATGATTATGATGCAGATGGTAATTCATTAACAGTTTCAGAATTCAAAATAGGGTCAATAACTTATAATGTAGGAACCACTGCAAACATTGCAGGAGTTGGAACGATTGTTGTTAATTCAAATGGTACATATACATTCACCCCTGTATTTGGATATACAGGATCGGTTCCTGCAATTGATTATACGATTGGGGATGGTAATGGTGGATCAGATATTGGAAGATTGTCTATAAATGTGGTGGATGTGAATGACGCCCCTTTGGCAACCGATGATATTCAAACCATTAATCAAAATACAACTGCTACTGGTAATGTATTAACCAATGATGCCGATATAGATGCAGGAGCAAGTTTAACAGTTACTCAATATAGCTTCACGATTGGAGGAACAACTTATACCAATACAACAAGTGCAGGTGTGGTTACAATGCCAGGAGTGGGTACAATTAATATTACAGCCAATGGTGCGTATACATTTGTTCCAACCGGCACCTTTACAGGAACTGTTCCGCCAATCATTTATACCTTGAGCGATGGCTCTTTAACAAGTACTGCACTGTTAGATATTTTTGTCCAACCCGTAAACACAAGTCCAATTGCTAATGACGATGTAAATAGCACACCAGAAGATACTCCAGTGTCCGGTAATGTTTTAACCGATGGAACAGATGATTCAGATGCCGATGGTAATAGTTTAACGGTTACAGAAATTAGTTTTACTATTGGTGGAACTAATTATACGTATCCAACTGGATCTACTGTAAGCATTCCTGGAAAAGGGACAATTATTGTAAACGCAAATGGTAGTTATACATTTACACCATTGTCAAATTTTAATGGTCCAATTCCAACTATTATTTATAAAATTAGCGATGGGCATGGTGGAACAGCAAATGCGAATTTAGGTATTACTGTTACCGCAATGAATGACAATCCTATCGCAGTTAATGATGATAATAAAATAACACCTGAGGATACACCAGTTACGGTCAATGTATTAACAAATGATTCTGATCCTGACGGAAATACAAATTTAACAGTCACTCAATTTAGTATTGGTGGTGTCACTTATCCAATTGCACAAAATGTTTTAATTCCAAGCAAAGGAACTCTAACAGCTATGTCAAATGGAGATTTCACATTTACTCCATTGGCAAATTTCAATGGGACATTACCTACTATTATATATACTGTTTCTGATGGTGTAGCAACAAATACTGCTAACTTCAATTTGACAGTAACACCTGTAAATGATGCACCTACTGTAATAGGAGAAACAATTACAACATCAGAAAATACTGCAGTAGCTGGTAATGTTTTAACCAATGATACTGATGTTGAAACGGGTACTGCTTCCAATACAATTTCACAGTTTACTATTGGAGGTGTAACTTATACTGCTGGAAGTATTGTGGATATTCCAAATGTGGGAACTATCATTGTCAACGCAAATGGCAATTATACTTTTACTCCGGTACTTGGATATTATGGAACGGTGCCTTCAATTACATACACTGTTGCCGATCCAAATGGTGGCATTGCAACAGGAACTTTAGCTATAACAGTGACACCAGTAAATGATCCCCCAGTTGTAGTTAACGAAGCTGTAAATATTACAGAGGATGCGATTGCTTCAGGAAATTTATTATCAAATGATTCAGATCCAGAGCAAGCTAGAAGTGCACTAATCATTACTCAATTTACAATTGCTGGTATATCTGGAACTTTCACAGCTTCTACCACAGCAACCATTCCAGGTGTTGGAACGATTGTAGTCAATACAGATGGAACATATACATTTACGCCATTAGCTAATTACAATGGTATTGTACCAGTGATTGAATACACAGTAAGTGATGGACAAGGGGCATCTACAAAAGGTAATTTAACTATTGTAGTAGGTGCAGTGAATGATGCACCAATAGTGGTGAATGATGTTCAATCAGAACCTGTCAATACGCCTATTATTGGTAATGTGTTAACCAATGATCGTGATGTGGAAGCCGCAACTTTAACTGTCACAAATATTACTATTGCTGGAGTAACCTATCCAGTTGGTCAGTTAACAACCATAACTGGAGTAGGTACGATATTGATGAATGCGGATGGTAGCTTTACATTTACACCTGCATTAAATTATGTGGGATCCTTGCCTGCAATTACTTATTTGGTATCTGATGGTACTGCAACAAGTTCGGGTACCTTAAGCTTAACCATCACACCAATCGATGCAGATGGTGACGGTATTCCTGATGCTATTGAAAAAGGAAATGGTTCTACACCTACAGATACTGATGGTGATGGCACGCCAGATTATTTAGACACAGATAGTGATGGGGATGGTATACTTGATAATGCAGAGGATAATATTTGTATTGGATTTATGCCATGTACACCAACCGATACCGATGGGGATGGCACACCTGATTATCGTGATTTAGATTCGGATGGAGATGGTATTTTAGATGCAACAGAAGGAACTGTCGATAGCGATGGAGATGGCACACCAAATTATCGTGACTTAGATTCAGATGGTGATGGTATTACAGATACAATTGAAAAAGGACCTACTTCAACACCTGTAGATACCGATAATGATGGCACACCAGATTATTTGGATTTAGATTCAGATGGTGATGGAATTAAAGATGCGACTGAAGGTGATGTGGATACGGATGGAGATGGCATACCAAATTTTAGAGATCTAGATTCTGATGGTGATGGCATTCCAGATAGTATTGAAAAAGGAACTGGGACCACTTTATTAGATTCTGATGGTGATGGCATTCCTAATTACTTGGATACAGATAGTGATGGGGATGGAATATTAGATAATAATGAAGACAATGGTTGTACAGGTACTGCACCATGTACTCCAACTGATACAGATGGAGATGGTACACCTGATTATGTAGATTTAGATTCAGATAATGATGGTATTTTAGATAGCGTTGAAAAAGGATCGGGCACAACACCTGTTGATACGGATAATGATGGTACACCTGACTTCAGAGATTTAGATAGTGATGGTGATGGCATTGTGGATGCAATTGAAAAAGGAACAGGCGCAACTTTACTTGATAAAGATGGAGATGGTACTCCTAACTATTTAGATACAGATAGTGATGGAGATGGTATCCCTGATAGTATTGAAAAAGGTGCTGGTTCATCTCCAATTGATACGGACAGCGATGGGGTTCCTGATTATTTAGATATTGATAGTGATAATGATGGTATTCCAGATAGTATCGAAGATGCAGGTTGCACTGGAACTGCACCTTGTACGCCAACTGATACAGATGGGGATGGTGTTCCTAACTATAAGGATTTAGATAGTGATGGGGATGGCATAACAGATACCATTGAAAAAGGAGCGAATGGATTATTGCCAGTAGATACCGATAGTGATGGCACACCGGATTATTTAGATATAGATTCTGATGGTGATGGTATTAGTGATGGCATAGAAAAAGGCACAGGAACTACACCAATTGATACAGACGGCGATGGTATTCCAGATTATCGTGATACAGATTCAGACAACGATGGCATTTTAGATAGCGTTGAAAAAGGTACGGGTACAACACCTGTTGATACAGATGGGGATGGTATACCTGATTATCGTGACCTAGATTCTGATGGGGATGGTAAACCGGATCAATCGGAAGGAAGTATTGATACGGATGGTGATGGTACACCTAACTTTAGAGATTTAGATTCTGATGGTGATGGTGTATTAGATGCTATCGATCAATGTCCATTGGTTGATGGATTAGGAAGTGCAAGTGGATGTCCTCCAGATAGTGATGGGGATGGCTTAATTGATGCTTCAGATGCTGATGATGACAATGATGGTATATTAGATTCAGTGGAAGCAGCTGCGTGCTCACCAACAGATGTGGATTGTGATACGGACGCGGATGGTATTCCTAACCGACTAGATATAGATAGTGATGGAGATGGTATCAATGATGTGATTGAAGCTGGCGGTACAGATGCAAATAATGATGGTATTGCTGATGGTGCTACCGATAGTAATGGAGTTCCTGGAACTGCAAATGGTGGTGTAACACCGCCAAACACAGACGGTACAGGTAACACCAATCCTTATGATATAGATAGCGATGGCGATGGCATTTCTGACGCGATTGAAAAAGGAACAGGTGCAACTTTAGCAGATACGGATGGTGACGGAACACCGGACTATTTAGATGTAGATAGTGATGGTGATGGAATTTCAGATGCGATTGAAAAAGGAACAGGCACTTCAGTGGCTGATACCGATAATGATGGTATTCCTGATTTTAAAGATGTAGATAGTGATGGCGATGCAATTCCAGATAGTGTTGAAAAAGGATCCTTAACTAATCCAATTGATAGTGATAATGATGGTATTCCAAATTACAGAGATCTTGATAGTGATGGAGATGGTATTACAGATATTACTGAAGACACTATTTGTACTGGTTCAGGAACCTGTTCACCAACTGATACAGACGCAGATGGAACGCCAGATTATTTAGATCAAGATAGTGACAACGATGGAATTCCTGATACGATTGAAAAAGGAACAGGTACTAATTTATTAGATACTGATGGAGATAACATTCCAGATTATTTAGATGTAGATAATGATGGTGATGGAATTTTAGATAGTGTGGAAGATGCAGGTTGTACTGGTACTGCGCCATGTACACCAACCGATACGGATGGTGATGGCATTCCAAACTTTAGAGATTTGGATAGTGATGGCGATGGTATTCCTGATGCGATTGAAAAAGGAACAACATCAACACCTGTTGATTCTGATGGAGATAATATTCCAGATTATTTAGATGTAGATAGTGATGCAGATGGCATTTCAGATGCAATTGAAAAAGGTTCAGGTACAACACCTACTGATAGTGATGGGGATGGTATTCCAAACTATTTAGACATTGATAGTGATGGTGACAATGTCCCAGATACAATAGAGAAGGGAACAACAACATCACCAGTAGATACGGATAGTGATGGTATTCCAGATTATTTAGATACCGATACGGATGGCGATGGTATTCCTGATAGTGTGGAAGATGCAGGTTGTGCAGTTAATGCAACAACATGTACACCAACAGATACGGATGGTGATGGCATTCCTAATCACAAAGATCTGGATAGTGATGGTGATGGCATTCCAGATAGTATTGAAAAAGGTACCAATGGTGCTACACCAACAGATACAGATGGTACTGGTCTTCCAGATTATTTAGATACAGATAGTGATGGTGATGGAATTTCTGATGCTGTTGAAAAAGGAATTGATGGAACGAATCCATTAGATACTGACGGGGATGGGATTCCAGATTACAAAGACATTGATTCTGATAATGATGGTATTCCAGATAGTATTGAAAAAGGGACAGGCGCTACACCATTAGACACAGATGGAGATGGTATACCAGATTATCGTGATACAGATAGTGATGGCGATGGAATTTTAGACAATACTGAAGATGCAGGTTGTACAGGTACATCACCATGTACACCAACAGATACGGATGGTGATGGCATACCAAATTATAGAGACCTGGATTCAGATGGTGATAATAAAACTGATTTATCTGAAGGGGAGACGGATTATGATGGTGATGGTACACCTAATTATTTGGATACAGATGCTGATGGAGATGGTGTTTTAGATAATGTAGATATGTGTCCATTATTACCAGGCTTAGTAAATTTAAATGGTTGTCCTGTTGATACAGATGGAGATGGAGTATATGATATCGATGATGCTGATGATGACAACGACGGCATACTTGATACAATGGAAGCTGCGGCATGTGCTCTTTCTGCTCCTGATTGCGACACCGATAGTGATGGTATACCAAATAGATTGGATCCAGATAGTGACAATGATGGCATACCTGATGTGATTGAATCAAATGGAACAGATATAGATGGTGATGGAAAAGTAGATGGCACAGTGGATGCGAATGGTGTACCAACAAGTTCTAATGGTGGTGTTACTCCTCCAAATACTGACGGTACAACTTTAACCGATCCTTATGATACCGATAGTGATGGGGATGGTATTTCTGATATCATTGAGAAAGGTGCGAATGGAAATAATCCTGTTGATACTGACGGCGATGGCATACCTGATTATCGTGATGCCGATTCAGACAATGATGGTATTCCGGATAATGTTGAGCGCGGGTCAGGCACTGCTATTTTAGATACGGATGGCGATGGTACGCCAGATTATAAAGACTTAGATAGTGATGGCGACGGAATTTTAGATGCAACAGAAGGTACTACAGATACCGATGGTGATGGCATTCCAAACTATCGCGATATTGACAGTGATGGGGATGGTATTTCAGATGCCATTGAAAAAGGTACGAGTAATATATTATTAGATACGGATGGTGATGGAACTCCCAACTATTTAGATATGGATAGTGATGGGGATGGTATTTCAGATGCCATTGAAAAAGGGTTAGATCCGAATCATCCAATTGATACAGATGGAGATGGTAAACCTGACTATTTAGATACGGATAGTGATAATGATGGCATTCCTGATTCAGTAGAAAAAGGGTCAGGTGTTACACCAATAGATAGTGATGGAGATGGTGTGCCTGATTATCGTGATACTGACAGTGATGGTGATGGCATTTTAGATACTATTGAAGATGATGGTTGCACAGGTACTTCACCATGTACTCCAACAGATACTGATGGAGATGGTATTCCTAACTATTTGGATGTAGATACGGATGGCGATGGTAAATTAGATGCAGTTGAAAAAGGACCTGGTTCGACACCAATGGATTCTGATAGAGACGGCATTCCAGATTATCGTGACGTTGATAATTTAGGCAATGCGGATGTGAATGTAACAAACATCAATACTGCTGTCACTGGAAATTTAAAAACAAATGATGAAGTTCCAGTTGGAACAACGTATAAACAACCAGCACCAAATACAACTAATCCTACTGGAGCAACACTTGTTGTGAATGCAGATGGTACGTATGCATTTACTGCAACTACACCAGGAAAGTATATTTATTATGTTCCAGTGTGTGGGCCCAATCAAATAAATGGTTGTCCAATATCACCATTGGAAATTACGGTGTTGGATGCATTGAATACAGATAAGCCTGTTGCGAATAATGATTTTGCAACTATAACGCAGGGCACTCCAATAACATTGAATGTTTTAGCAAATGATAGAGCAGGGGATTCGTTTAAAGAAATTAATCCTTCAACATTAACGGTGACTACAGCACCTAAGCATGGAACTGCTGTGGTGAATAATGATGGTACTATAACTTATACGCCAAGTCCATATTTTGTTGGGTCAGATAGTTTACAATATCAAGTATGTGATAACAATAATCCTGCGCAATGTCAAACAGCTGTAGCTTACTTCAAAATTGAACCAACAGGAGTAACGCCAGTAACAACTGCTGCGGACGATTATATTTCAACAGTTGCAAGTGCAACCGGAGCCAGCACCTTGAGTGGGACGGTTTTACTGAATGATCAAAATTCAGGTGGTGGAAATTTAACTGCTACCTTAATTTCAGGTCCATCCACTGTGCAAGGAACTTTAGTGTTTAATAGTGATGGGACTTATTCATTTACACCAGCTGCTGGTTTTATTGGGCCAATCAATATTGTATATGAAGTTTGTGGTGGTAGTCCAGTGGATTGCGCTAAAGCAACTTTACATGTTTTAGTTAATCCTCAAGCAACATTGGTTAATGATGCAGCTAATGCGTTTATAAATATACCTGTTGCAGGGAATATTGCAACAAACGATTTGGTGCCAACAGGCACAACATATGGTACACCTGTGGCAGATCCAACGAATCCTGCTGCTGGAACAGGTGGTGCATCTAGTGGTGCAGTATTAACGATGGCTGCGAATGGTACGTATACTTTTACGGCAACTGTTGCAGGTACCTATACCTATACAGTGCCTGTATGTGCGTCTGGTCAAACAAGTAATTGTCCAACAGAGACAATCGTATTTACAGTACCAGTGAATACATTAGTGAATGATGCAGCAAATACATTTATTAATATACCTGTTGTAGGTAATATTGCAACGAACGATTTGGTGCCAACTGGTACAACTTATGGTACACCTTTGGCAGATCCAACGAATCCAGCTGCTGGATCAGGTGGTGCATCTAGTGGTGCAGTATTAACGATGGCTGCGAATGGTACGTATAC
>JAOASM010000047.1 GCA_030158665.1 Sediminibacterium sp.
GCATGAGTTGTTGATACCTAAATAATTAAGTAATTTACCTGCTCAATCTACCTCCTATGAAACAGAAAACAACCGTTTTTTGCCTTATTGTTTTGGCTATTTTCCAGTTAGGCATCACAGCCAATGCACAAAGCTTCTTTAAGCAACATCCTCAAATCAATCCATATCAATATACCATTGTTAAGGAGCAAGCTTTTCAAAAAGCAGCTGTCACTTCGGCGCATCCTTTAGCAAGTATGGTGGGTGCTGCTATTATGAAAGATGGTGGCAATGCATTTGATGCTGCCATCGCGGTTCAATTTACCCTTGGAGTAGTTTATCCTGGAGCAGGCAATATTGGAGGGGGTGGTTTTTTATTATCCAGAAATAAAGAAGGTGTTTTAATGGGCATAGACTATCGTGAAGCTGCACCAAGTAAAGCACATAGAGATATGTATTTAGACGAAAAAGGTAATCCAATAGAAGGCATGTCTAGATCTGGCGCCTCTGCATCTGGCGTACCTGGTAGCGTTGCGGGCATGTTTAGTACACTTCCATACGCTAAATTTCCAATGAAAACACTTTTACAACCGGCATATGAATTAGCTGCCAATGGATTTGTGATTACTGAAAGAGAAGCAAGAGGTTTAAATGCGGAAAGAAAGAACTTTATTAAAAATAGCGCACAAGCTTCTGCATTCACTAGAAAAGAAAACTGGAAAGCAGGTGACACATTGTATCAACCAGAATTAGCGGCTACCATCCGTCGAATTCAACTAAAAGGGAAAGCAGGATTTTACGAAGGTGAAACTGCAGCCATGATTGTGGAAGAAATGAAGCATAGTAAAGGGATTATAAGTTTAGAAGATTTAAAAAAATATACACCACAATTTAGAAAGCCAATTGAATTCGATTATAGAGGGCACCGTATCATTAGTTTTGCCCCGCCATCTAGTGGGGGTATTTTAATTGCACAAATGATGCAAATGATTGCACCATACCCCGTATCAATTATGGGTGCCAATTCTTTTGAATCTGTGAGTTTAATGGTAGAAGCTCAAAGAAGAGCTTATGCTGATAGAGCGGAACACATGGGTGATCCAGATTTTTGGAAAGTACCCACTACAACATTAACAAGCAATGTATATGCTCAAGACCGAATGAAAGACTATCAACCTGGCGTTGCTGGAAACAGTAAAATGATTCAAGCAGGTATTGCAAAAGAGAGTGAACAAACTACCCATTTTAGTGTGATTGACGAAGCTGGAAATATGGTTTCAGTGACTACCACTTTAAATGATACATATGGAAATAAAACAATTGTGGGAGGAGCTGGCTTCCTTTTGAACAATGAAATGGATGATTTTAGCATTAAGCCAGGCGTACCAAATATGTATGGAGCTTTAGGAGGAGAAGCCAATGCAATTCAACCAGGGAAAAGAATGTTGAGCTCAATGACTCCTACCCTTGTTACAAAGAACAATCAACCTTATATCACTATTGGTACACCGGGTGGTACCACAATACCTAACCAAGTATTCGAAGGGTTAGTGAATGTAATAGACCACAAAATGACTTTGAAAGCAGCAATCGATGCGCCAAGATTTCACCATCAACATATGCCAGATGTAGTGAGCGTGGAAGCTGATTTCCCAGAAGCTACCATCAATGTTATGAAAGAAAAAGGTTACACTATTACTAAAAGAGGGGCATTTGGTAGAATGGAAGGTGTCATGATTTTACCTAATGGCAACAGAGTCGCTGCCGGCGATAAACGTGGTGACGACAGCGTTGCAGGCTATTAATACCCTTTAAATTATTAAATCAAGACCCCCTTGCTCAAGAATAAGTTCATTTTAATTCGTGTATTCATCGCCACATTTGTGGGATTGCTATTGCTATCCTACCTACTCTTGCTGTTGCCAACAGTTCAAGAAAAAATTGGACGTCAAATCGCAAAAAAAATGAGCCAGTCCTTGGGAACAGAATTCAAGCTAGAGGGATTAAGTTTTTCATTTTTCAACAGGGTGGATATTCAAAATGTACTCATTAGAGATCAGCAAAAAGATACCCTATTATTTGCGCAAACACTTAAACTAAGAGTCACTGACTTACTTTTTTCTAGTAAGGATCCCGTTCTTGGTTATATTGGACTAGAAAAAGCTAGTATCTATTTACATAGAAAGACTCCGATATGGAATTACCAGTTTATAGTGGACCATTTTAAATCAAAAGACACCAGTAAGTCTGCTAATCAGCAATTTGATTTAAAGAAAATTGATTTCAGCAATATCCGATTTATCCAAGACGACGAATGGATAGGTTCCACTACAAAATTTGAAGCAAAGCATATATTGGCTAATTTCAATCAATTTAAAGGCAAACAAATTGAAATTGAAAAACTGATATTAGACAAGCCATTTTACTTCATTTTAGACAAGCCTGGATTGGCCCCTATTCGAAAACAAAAAAAGCAGAAGCCTTTAAAAAATGAGCTTTACTTTAATGAAAGCAACTTAAGCGTATTAGCTAAAAAGATAGAAATAGTACAAGGTAAACTATGGATTGAATATGGATATGGACGCCCTGTTCCACATTTTGATGGAGAACACATCCGCATGAATGATTTAAACGCGACCATTGATAATGCCAATTTTATAGCAGATACCATCAAAGCAAGTGTGCGATTATCCTTAAAAGAAAGGTCTGGATTTGTCATTAAAAAATTATCGACTCAATTTAGAATGACTCCACAGATCATGGAATTGGCTGCGTTAGAATTAAAAACCAATAATAGTAGTATTGGTAATTATTATGCCATGAAATACAAGGAATTTATTCCAGATTTCAAGGAGTATATGCATCAAGTAACGATGATAGGGAGGATATCAAAATCAATGCTCGCATCTGATGATATCGCTTATTTTGCACCGGCTCTTAAGAATATAAATCAAAAAATCAATACTAGTTTCAATTTTATCGGAACTGTGGATGATTTTAATGCCACCAATTTGTCTGCCCAATATGGGCAATCGTTTGTAAAAGGCGATTTAGCAATGAAAGGCATCCCCAACATGAAGCGCACACAAATTGTATTGAATCAATTTAATGCCAAAACGAATATTCAAGATTTAGGCAATTGGATTCCTGAAATCAAGCAAGTTGAAAATCTACCTCTTGATGCATTCGGGAACCTTTATTATAAAGGAAGTTTAACGGGAACCATCTATGATTTTATGGCTAAAGGATCCTTGTCTACAGATATTGGAACAGCTGCAACAGCTATAAGAATGCAATTTCCCACTAACAATGAACCAATTTATGAAGGTAATTTAGTGGCCTCTAAATTAAACGCTGGTAAACTTTTCAATATACCCTCTTTAGGACTCCTCAACTTTACAGGTAAAATTTCAGGAAGTTCATTCAAACTCAATAAGGTGAAAACAAATATTGAAGGCCAAATTGATTCTGTTCAGTTCAATGGGTATACTTATGCGCAGATACAAACCAATGGTATCCTTCAGCAACAAGCTTATAATGGAACCATTAAAATTAAAGACCCCAATATTAATTTCATTAGCAACCTTGAGGTGGATTTTAAAAATACCACGCCAAGCTTTAATGCTGTGGGTGATTTAACCAATGCCAATTTGAGTGCTTTACAATTTTCTAAAAACCCAATTCAGTTGACGGGTTTATTAGACGTCAATTTCGCAGGTTCTACTATTGATAACTTTATCGGCTTTGCTAAATTCTACAATGGAAAATTAAAAAGCAACACTACCACAATCAACTTTGATTCCATATCCGTTAAATCAAATATAACTGATGGAAAAAAGAAAATTACATTGTCTAGTGATGATATCCAAGCAAGTATCATTGGTAAATTCAATATCAATCAGTTACCAAATAGTGTTCAATACTTTTTACAAGGGTACATTCCAAATTATATCAAGAACTTAAAAGAAGCTCCTGTCAATCAGAATTTTTCATTCCAAGTGAATACAGATTACTTTGAACCCTATATCAGGATTTTCAGAAACGAATTTTCCGGCTTCAACAATATGTCAATTATTGGCAACATTGATACAGATAAACAATCCTTACAATTACAAGCAAAGCTGCCCTATGCACAATGGAATAATTATGCGATATCCAATGCTGTCATTGGAGGAAATGGCAATAAAGACAGTTTAAAATTAGACTTAACTGCAACCACCTTTAATCTAACTGATAGTTTTAATTTAAGCAATCCAGTATTGCGTATTACGACATCAAAAGATCAATCACTTTTTAAATTAAATGCAGAAAGTAAGTCTGCCCTAGCCTATTTGTCTCTTGAAGGAAAGATCAATACCTATACTGATGGATTAACCATTAAATGGGCTCCTTCCTTTTTTATTTTGAATGAGAAACAATGGGATATTCAAAATGGTGGTGAAATTTCATTGAGAAAAAATAACACTTATGCAAAGCAATTTAGCATCTCACAAGGTTTGCAAAAGTTTACATTTCAAAATCATCCAACAGATAAAAATGGATTACAGGTAAAGCTTGAAAATGTCATTTTAGGTGACATCACCAATGTATTTTTTAGTTACCCTAAATTAGAAGGTATCACCAATGCAACAATAGACCTTAATCAAATCAATGATCAATTTTCATTGAACTTAAATAGCACCATCAATCAATTTAGCTTCAACTCCACAATACTTGGAAACACCACATTAAAAGCAGGATATGATGCCAAAACTGGTATTGTTCCATTTGATCTAATTTGCCCTAATAACACCTATAACTTGGCTGCAAAAGGCGCTTATGCCATAAAGGATAGCCTCAACCCTTTGGACGCAACCTTAACGCTCAGTCATTCTGATTTTGGACTTGTTCAAGAATTTATAGGCGGAGTTTTAACAGATCTTAAAGGAAAGGCAACAGGACAAATTCATTTTGGAGGCCGTATTGAAAATCCAGACTTACGCGGTGTGGCTAAAATCAACCAAGCTGCATTTAAAGTGGACTATACTAAAGTCAACTACTTCATTGATAGCGCCACCATTCAATTTACTGATGAGGGATTAGACTTTGGCACCATTCAAGTGAAAGACAAATTGAATAGATTGGCTCAATTTAAAGGGAAGATCTTACATCAAGGATTCAAGCACCTTGTTTATGACATGGAAATGCAAAGTTCAAAAGTCGAATTGTTGAATATGGATGTGATGGACAATAGTAACTTTTACGGACAAGCTGTAGGTAAAGCGTCTATGACAATTCGTGGCCCTGAGGAAAATATAAGGATGTCTATCAATGCTGATGTGAATGATAGCTCTCATATTTATTTACCAAATGCAACGAGCAAAGAAACTGGGAAGTCTGAGTTCATCGTCTTTAAAAAAATAGGTAAATCTTTAATGAGTAATGCAGAGACTCCAACTTATAATCTAGTGGTTGATCTAGATGTAAGCGCCGACAATAAAACACAGATTGACGTGATCTTAGACGAATTAACAGGTGACGTCATTAAGGCAGTTGGAAATGGACGTATTAAGATAAGAGCAGGGAATATTGAACCACTTACCATGCGCGGCAAATACAATATTGAAAGAGGAAAATATGATTTTAATTTTCAATCATTTATTAGAAAGCCATTCGAACTCATTCCAGAAGCAGGAAATTTTATTGAATGGACAGGGAACCCGTATGAAGCTGATATCCATGTAGACGCAAGATATACTGCAGAAAGGGTTAGCTTAAATGAGTTGGTAGGAAATGCGAATTTTAGCAATGCAGTTAAATCTTATAGAGGCAACGTGTATGTCATAGCAGCATTGAGAAATAAGTTAGCAAGACCTGATATTCAATTTACTTTGGCCTTCCCTCCTGGCAATCCTATCAGTACAGACAATGAATTTTCTCAATTTATTTCAAGATTGGAACGTGATGACAATGAAATTATCAAACAAGTTTCTTTCTTAATTGTGTTCAACTCGTTTGCACCAGTTGGTTTCAACACAGGAAACAGCAACAATGCCTACAGTGTGACCACCATTGGAATCAATTCCATATCTCAATTATTAACTAGGGAAATCAATAAATCTGTCACCAACTTATTGAATAAAGTCACTGGAGATCAAAGTTTGAGATTTGATATAGGTTCAAAAGTATACAATAGTGGTAATTTACTAGACCCTACTGGTTCAGGTATCGCCATCAACTCCAATAAAATTGATCGTCAAAGAGTCAATCTTAAATTAGGCAGAAGCTTTTTCAATGAAAAAGTAATCGTGAATTTAGGGGGTGATTTTGATTTTAATTTAAGGGCAGCGTCAAGTATACAAAATAACAATTTCCAATGGTTGCCAGATTTGAATATTGAGTTCATCTTGACAAAAGACAGAAAGTTAAGAGCGATTATCTTTAACAGAAATAGTTTAGATATTATTGGTGGTAGTATGGGCAGGAGAAATCGTCAAGGGGTTAGTATCTCCTATCGAAAAGATTTTGAAAACTTTATTTTTTAGGTAAGATAGGCGCAGGTATCTTTTGACAATTTTTAAATCGATACACATAAAATGCTCTTAATACCAATCCCCTTTTTTGAATTTGGATCGTATCTGTTTTACCCATTGTTTCAAAATAAGGTAAAATTGATTTTTTAGGATCAAAAGGTAAATTAGAAGGCTGGATAAAATAGGCATCCTGACCTATTTGTAAATTGGGTTGGTCTAGATTTAACCATGCAAATTTATGCACATCCTCTAGCGCGCCAATGGCAATCACTTGTTTTTCTATAGGCTGGGCGGTATAAAACAAAATATGTCCAGCTGGGAACCATTTAGAGACCAATATAGGCGACTTGTCTTGCATTGTCTTGTCTTGTACGTCCTGCGATGCTAAAGCCTTAAATTCGGCACTAAATTGCTTCCATCCTGTAACATCATTGATGGGATTGTACTCTCCTAAATTTTCTGGTGTTTTGGATCCTAATTGGATGGGGAAAACATGCACCAATAATACAAAGCCAACTACAAGCAAACTTAAAAAGCCCATGGCCCATTTGATCAAGCCAGGGAAAACATTGTTGGATGCCTCAGACCAATAGACGCCTGCAATTAAAAATAATCCAATAAAGCCTGGACCAGTCCAATGTGGCAATGTAGGGTTGAACAAAGAGATGCACCAAAACAAGAGAATCAATGGTATGCTTAACCACAACAATAATTGTAAAGCTTTATTGTGAAAAAAAGTTTTCAATTTTCCAAAGCGAATCAATGGAATCAAACAACTAATATACACCAAGGGATTTTGGTATAAGAACTCCCCCAAGATTTGCTGGGTGAAACTAGCCAATTGAATACCTGAATGCAATACACGTTTTGAATGAAATTTGTACGTAATAAAATCATTGCCCAAATTCCAATATAAAATGGGCAAGACAAAACATAAGGTAACTAAAATGGCAATGTACAAAAATGGCTGTTTTAATGTCCTGATATGATGAAACAAAAGAAAGCCTCCAAATCCAGCCCATAAATACAATCCATGTACTTTACTGAGTGTGGCTAACCCAATTAAGCAACCCAATCCAATCCAGTTGATCCAATTGAATTGTTGGGGTTTGATCACCCACTTTGACATCCAATAAATACTCCAAGTGAAAAATAAAAGCTGTGGACTATCAGGCATGATGAATAAGCCAGCGATGATACTCGTATAAATTGAGCAGGTATATAACAATGCAGCAACCCATCCTGCTCGTGCTGAATGGATCAAAGTGCCAGTTCGAAAAACAATCCATGTGGAGACTGCAGCAGCAAGGATACTTCCTAAACGCATTGATAATGTTGATACCCAGTGTAAATTAAATGTGGAGAGTTGTATCATCCATCCAACTAGTGGCGGATGATCAAAATGATTCCAGTCTGGTTGAACAGCGTAGGTATAATAATACACTTCATCATTGCCTAATTCAAGTAAAAAAGACAAAGCTAGTTTTACAATGATTGCAATTCCGATTAACCAGATTGTCTTTTTGGGATAATCTAAATTTGAATACTGCATGAAAGAAGGATTAAATTAAGATTGACTTGCAGCTTGATCCACGAACCAGGCTGTAGCAAGGTGATATCCACGAAGGCCTAAACCAACAATCGATCCAACTGCCTTTGCAGATACATGAGAAATTTTTCTGAAATCTTCTCTTGCATGTACATTGCTAATATGTACTTCTATAACAGGTGTTTGAATAGATGCAATAGCGTCGCCGATTGCCACAGATGTATGCGTATAAGCTGCGGGATTCAAAATCATCCCATCTTGGTTAAAACCATATTGCTGAATTGCGTTCACCAACTCTCCTTCCACATTCGATTGAAAGTAGGTGAAATTGACTTGTGGAAATGCCTGTTTTAACTGCACTAAAAAATCATCAAAACTTTCATTACCATAAACACCTGGTTCACGTTTGCCTAATAAATTTAAATTAGGTCCATTGATGATGGTAATATTAATCATAGTGCTGATTTTGTAATGTCAAATTAGTTCGCCTTCATTAAAGCAATAAAATCATCAAATAAATAGCGGCTATCATGCGGGCCAGGAGTTGCTTCTGGATGATACTGCACACTAAAAGCAGGACGGTCTTTTAAGCGAATCCCTTCGATAGAATCATCATTCAAATTCACATGTGACACTTCCACATTTGGATGCGATTTAACCGCATCAGGATCTACTCCAAAACCATGATTTTGGGTGGTGATTTCTGATCTGCCGGTGATGATATTTTTAACTGGATGATTTAAACCTCTGTGCCCATGATGCATTTTAAAGGTGGGGATATCATTGGCACGTGCCAATAATTGATGCCCTAAACAAATTCCGAATAAAGGTTTTTTCTCTGCTAAAATTTCTTTAATTGTTTTAACCGCATAATCCATTGGAGCTGGATCACCAGGACCATTTGATAAAAAGTATCCCGTTGGATTAAATGCTTTTAAAGTGGCGAAATCTGTTTTTGCAGGATGCACTCTAACATGTGCTCCTCTATCTATCAAACATTGTAAGATATTTTGTTTTACCCCAAAGTCCAATACTGCAACTTTAATAGGAGAATGCACATCGCCTAATTCATATACTTCCTTAGTACTGACTGAGCTAGCTAATTCTAAACCATCCATACTTGGCACTTTAGCTAATTGTGCTTTCAAAGAAGCAACGTCTAAATTATCAGAAGAAATAATGCAATTCATTGCCCCTGATTGACGAACATGTGACACTAATGCTCTTGTATCTAAACCTTCAATTGATACGATATTATTTTGTACTAAATAGTCGTTCAAATTTCCATCAGCCTGTGCACGACTAAATTTTTCTTCTAAGTTTCTTCCAATTAAACCATGAATCTTTACCGACTTACTTTCTACATCCGATGCTTTTACCCCATAATTACCAATATGCACATTGCTCATGATGATAATTTGTCCAGTATAACTTGGATCAGTAAAAACTTCTTGATAACCAGTCATCCCAGTATTAAAACAGATCTCACCAGTAGTGGTTCCAATTTTTCCAAAAGCTTGACCATGAAAAACGTTCCCATCTGCTAAAACTAAAATTGCTGGTTGTGTGGTCATATCGATATCTAGGTTTAAGAATTCAAAAATAGGCAAAAAAAAGGCAAGACCAAAGTCTTGCCTTATATGTAGAATGAATTAATTCATTATTCAGCTGAAGGTGTTTCTTCTGTAGATGCTGCAGGAGCTTCTTCTGCTGGGGCAGCTTCAGTTGCTTTCTTAGGAGCAGCTGTTGCTTTACTTCTACGTGTCTTTTTAGCTGGTTCAGTAGCAGAAGCTATTGAGTTACCATAGATCTCGTTGAAGTCTACTAATTCGATCATCGCTTTTTCAGCATTGTCACCTGGACGAATACCTAATTTGATGATACGAGTGTATCCACCTGGACGTGTAGCAATCTTAGGCGCCACAACTGTAAATAATTCTTTTACAGCAGCTTTGTCGTTTAAATAGCTAAACACCACTCTATGGTTATGACTGATTTCCTCTTTAGAAGCTGTTTTCTTAGTCTTAGTAATTAATGGCTCAACGTATTTTCTTAAAGCTTTAGCTTTAGCTAAAGTAGTAACAATACGCTTGTGCGTGATAATTTGACAAGCTAAGTTCATCAATAAGGCTTCTCTGTGTGCCTTCTTTCTTCCAAGGTTGTTGTTTTTGTCTCCGTGACGCATGACATTTAAGTTTTATCCTTACACCGTGTCAGGAATTGTAAGGTTTGAGCTTTCGCTCGGTTATAAATAGTGACTTACTAAAAATCTTTGCAGACTATTGTAAATCTAATTTGTCTAATCCTAATTTACCTAAGTCCATTCCAAAGCTTAATCCTCTTTCGATCAAAACTTGCTCGATTTCAGATAAAGACTTTTGACCAAAGTTTCTGAACTTCATTAAGTCTTCTTGCTCATATTGAACCAATTCGCTCAAGCTGTTGATTTTAGCAGCTTTCAAGCAATTGAATGCACGAACAGAAAGATCTAAATCTTCTAATGGAGTCTTCAATACTTTTCTTAATTGTAACACTTGCTCATCCACTACGTCTTCTTTCTTATCTTCTTTGTTATCGAAGGTAATATTCTCGTCAGTGATGATCATAAAGTGTTGGATCAAGATTCTTGAAGCTTGCTTTACAGCATCTTCAGGATGGATTGTTCCGTCTGTAGCAACTTCTAAGATTAATTTCTCATAATCTGTTCTTTGCTCCACACGATAGTTCTCCATAACGTATTTCACGTTCTTGATTGGTGTGTGAATAGAATCAATTGCGATATAACCAAATGGCATATCTTTTAATTTATTCTCTTCAGCTGGAATATAACCACGACCTTTTTGGATCGTTAATTCAATATCTAATTTAGCAGTAGGATCCATGAAACAAATCACTAATTCTGGGTTCATTACCTGGAACTGTTGAGAAGCTTCACCAATATGACCTGCGTTAAATTCGCTACCACCTTTGATTGATAAAGTGATTTTTTCAGAGCTAACATCTTGATCAGCCTTGCGCTTAAAACGAACTTGCTTTAAGTTTAAGATCATTTCTGTTACGTCTTCAGTGATTCCTTTGATTGTAGCAAATTCGTGATCTACTCCTTCAATTTTAATACCAACGATAGCAAAACCTTCTAAAGAGCTTAATAAAACTCTTCTCAAAGCATTACCTAATGTTAAACCAAAGCCTGGCTCCAATGGACGAAATTCGAATTGTCCTTCGAAATCATTTGCTTTTTGTAAAACAATTTTATCCGGTTTTTGAAAACTTAATATAGCCATGTTACTACTTTTTTTTATTTGATTCTTTCCTCAGAAAGAAATTTTGTTAAGTGCTATTATTTAGAGTACAATTCTACAATCAATTGCTCCTTGATGTTCTCAGGAACTGCTTCGCGCTCTGGCATAGCAATGAAAGTACCTTTGTTCTCGTTCTCATTCCAATCTACCCAGCTAAACTTAGTGTTTCTAGCACGTTGCTTGCTAACGATAGAAGAATTATGAGCACTCTTAGGACGGTAAGTGATGATATCACCTGGACGACATGTATAAGAAGGCACATTTGTTACATCACCGTTTACAGCGATGTGCTTGTGTGCAACCAATTGACGTGCTTCTGGACGGCTTGCTGCCAATCCCATTCTGAAAATTGTATTGTCTAAACGAGATTCTAATAATTTGATCAAGTTTTCACCAGTAACACCTTTCAAACGAGCTGCTTCTTCAAAAGTCTTACGGAATTGACGCTCTAATACGCCGTAAGTATATTTTGCTTTTTGCTTTTCTCTTAACTGTAATGCATACTCGCCTAATTGCTTACGCTTGCGTTGTGCACCGTGTTGTCCTGGAGGGTTGCTGTTTTTACCCAACCATTTTGCGTTACCTAAAATTGGTTCGCCGAAAATGCGGGAAATTTTTGTTTTGGGGCCTGTGTAACGTGCCATAATGTTGCTGTTTTTTTGATTTTTTAATGTCGACGCATCATCAGTAAAAATCTAAAATCAATGATGCATCCTGGTTTATAAATAGTTAAAATAAATCGTAAAAATTATACTCTTCTTTGTTTTGGAGGACGACATCCGTTGTGTGGCATAGGCGTTACGTCACGGATAGAAATCACTTCGATACCAGATTGAGAGATAGAACGGATCGCACCTTCTCTACCAGAACCTGGACCTTTAACAAATACTTCTACTCTCTTCACACCAGCATCTAATGCTACTTTTGCTGCATCTGCTGCTGCCATTTGAGCTGCGTATGGAGTGTTCTTTTTAGAACCTCTGAAGCCCATTTTACCTGCACTACTCCAGCTGATTACTTGACCTGCCTTGTTAGTGAAAGCAATAATTAAATTGTTGAATGTTGCGCTGATACGAACTTCTCCAGAAGCGTCTACTTTAACGACTCTCTTTTTTGCAGCGGCTTTCGCACTGTTCTGTGCTTTGTTTGGTTTTGCCATTTTTTTTGAGGTGTGCCCTTGATACTTGTAAAATTTACTTGTAAAAAGAGCGGGTTATTTAAATTGAAATTCCGCCGAAGCGGAAACCGAGTAAATCTCCCCTATAATAATGTATAGGATCTAATTTTATTCGGATTTATATAACAAAAGGTAGTCACCGAAGTGACTACCCTATGTATGATTATTTCTTAGCTACTTTCTTCTTACCAGCAACTGTCTTACGCTTACCCTTACGAGTACGTGAGTTAGTCTTAGTACGTTGGCCACGAACAGGTAAACCTTTTCTGTGACGCAATCCACGGTAACAAGCGATATCTAACAAACGCTTAATGCTCATAGAAACTTCACTACGTAAAGCACCTTCTACTTTGAATTCAGCATTGATGATATTACGAATTGCTGTTTGCTCTTCGTCATTCCACTCATTTACTTTTTTATCGTAACTGATGTTTGCTTTATCTAAAATGTAACGAGCTGTAGAATGTCCAATACCGAAAATGTACTGTAGTCCTATTTCTCCTCTTTTGTTTTTTGGTAAGTCTATACCGGCAATACGAGCCATATGCTAAAACTTGTTTTTAATTTATTTTTTTTAATGCTGCTAATATCTTTAAAAAGAATACTACCCTTGTCTTTGCTTAAAGCGAGGATTCTTTTTGTTAATTACAAACAATACTCCTTTACGCTTAACGATCTTGCAATCTGCACTACGTTTTTTGATAGATGCTCTAACTTTCATCTTTTTGTTTTTAAATATTTATTCCTAATTTTTTAAATCTCTTTTCTGTAGAAAAATGTTCAAACTATTTATGTCTGAAAATAATTCTTCCCCTTGTTAAGTCATATGGACTCATCTCTACTCCTACTTTATCACCAGGCAAAATTCTGATGTAGTGCATACGCATCTTTCCAGAAATTGTTGCTAAGATTTCGTGACCATTTTCAAGCTTAACTCTGAACATAGCATTGCTCAGTGCTTCTATAATTACTCCATCTTGTTTAATCAGCGGTTGTTTTGACATACTTATTTTGGGGTTGCAAAGATATGGAAATGAATGGAATTATGAAAAAATCCCGGTTAATTCTTCTAAAAAGGCTAAAATAAAAGGAGAAGTTGGACTTCTCCTTTATAATATATTGAAAATCAATGTTTTAAATTTATACTACTAAGCCATTCCTGGGAATAAAGGTCGGCCGATCCCTGCTCTAAATGGCCAAGGCATTGCTAAAAGAATCAAAATCAAAGCAATTACATATAAAATACGAGTAGGACTCGCTTTTGAAGTCTTTTTATATTTTACATGGCCAATGGTGATTAAAACAATAGCCAATAACATAGAAAATATGTGTTCTACTGCCCAAAAGCGACTTGCCGCATCTTTCATCGTAGCTCCCATACCTGCAGCTTGAATCATCTTGATCCCCAAAGGACCTGCGATATATTGATATAAGCCAACTAATAAACTAGCATGAGCACTCATTAAAAGGGTCTTACTTGTCTTTAAAGCGTCCTTTTGAGTAAATAACTTATAAATACTGATGATTAAGGCGATTAAAACGACCCATCTTAAAGTATTGTGTAAATGTAAAAGTCCGTTGTACATATTCTTAGATTTGTTGCTAAAGTAATCAAATAAATTTAAAGTACTTAGTACACCCAGTCTGCAACGAATAAATTAGTATCCCTTGTGCCTTTGTTATTTCTGTTGGAAGCGAAGATGATTTTTTTTCCATCAGGGCTAAACATCGGAAAAGCATCGAAGCCTTTATCTCTACTTATTTTAACTAAGCCGGTACCATCTAGATTGATTAAATACATATTAAAAGGAAATCCTCTCTTATACTCATGGTTGCTACAAAAGATGATCTGTTTGCCATCTGGCGTGAAATTAGGCGCCCAATTGGCTTGACCCAGGTTAGTGATTTGTTTGGCATCTGACCCGTCCACATTAGCTACCCAAACCTCCATATTGGTTGGTGCAACCAACCCCTCTTTTAAAAGGCTTTTGTATTCTGCAACTTCTGCGTCTGTTTTTGGGCGACTCGCTCTCCAAACAATTTTTTTACCATCTGGGCTAAACCAAGCACCCCCATCATATCCTAAAGCATGGGTTACTTTCTTTTCTTTACCAGATGCAATATCCATAACATATAAATCTAAGTCCCCGTCTTTATCACTGCAATAAATCATCTTCTTTCCATCATATGATAATGTGGCTTCTGCATCATAGCCTTTTGCAGTGGTTAATTTTTTAATCACATTGCCATTGGTATCAGCCATAAAAATGTCATAGGTATTGTATAAAGGCCAGATGTATTTATTGCCATACTTCGCACGATCCACTGGTGGAGGACAGTCCGCACTGCCTTCATGGGTTGATGCATATATAATGTGCTTACCATCTTTCATGAAATAAGCACAAGTGGTTCTACCCTTTCCTGTACTCACTAATTTATATTTGAAAGGGTCTACCTCATTCATTGGAAGATTACCCATAAAAATTTGATCACAAACAATCCCTTCTTTTGGATTCGTTTTTTGGAAAATAATTCTTTTGCTATCAAAGCTCCAATACGCTTCTGCATTGTCCCCACCGAATGTCAATTGTTGCACATTTTTAAAATGTGTTTCGCCCTCAAATTGAACGGTATCTTTTTGTGCCATGACGCTTAAGCCTGAAATTAGCGCAGCAACAACAAGGATGTATTTTTTCATATGTATTTCTATTGGCCGCAAAAATAGCGCTAATCGTTAAAACAAGTAGACGAACTTATTGAATCAAGCCATTTTGATTTTTTTTTGACGAAAAAATGACAGTTCTCTAAAAAAATAAGACCTTTGGACAAATACCTCTTATGGCCATCATTGCTCCCTCACTTTTAGCAGCAGATTTTTTAGAACTTGGTAAAGCATGTGCGATGCTCAATGCTTCTGAAGCAGCATGGTTTCATTTGGATGTGATGGATGGCGTTTTTGTTCCTAATATTAGTTTTGGGTTACCCATCATTGAACAAATCAAAAAAACGACTACTAAAGAAATGGATGTGCACTTAATGATTGTGCAACCAGAAAAATATATCACTGCTTTCAAACAAGCAGGAGCAACTATCTTAACAGTACATTACGAAGCATGCCCTCATTTACATAGTACCTTGCAACAAATTAAGGCACAGGGGATGAAAGCTGGTGTAGCATTGAATCCCCACACTCCTATCGAAGTTTTAAAGGAGATTATTTTTGATATTGATGTGGTTTGTATCATGAGTGTAAATCCAGGTTTTGGAGGACAAAAATTCATTGAGCATACCTATGAAAAAGTAACCGCTTTGAAACAATTAATTAAAGACAAGAAGGCTAGCACCTTAATTGAAATTGATGGTGGGGTAACGATGGACAACGCGGCAAAATTGGTTGCTGCTGGAGCGGATGTATTGGTTGCAGGAACGACTGTTTTTAAAGCGTCCGACCCTATTCAAATGATTGCTAGTTTAAAGAATTGTTAAGCGCTAAATAGCTCCGTCAGTAATCCACATATTGTGCAAATGTTTGACTTGTTTTTGAACAAGTGTAGGTTAAATTGTGTTAGGTAGATAAATCCATCTTCTAAACCTATAAATCATACCGCTTTGACCGAAACCATCATCAACCTAGAATCTGTTAATCCAATTGATTTTTTCGGGGTTAACAATAACAAATTCGATCTTTTAAAAAAGAAGTTCCCGCTGCTAAAAATTTTATCCCGAGGTACCCAAATTAAATTAAGTGGCGCACCAGAACAAATTGACATTGCAAAGGAAAAAATTGGATTGATCATTCAATACATGGAACGCAATGGCCATTTAAGTGAAAACTATTTTGAGCAAATATTGGGCGGCGATGACGCCGAAGTAATTGATAATTTTGTAGATCAAAATCCAAATGAAGTCTTGGTGTTTGGACCCAATGGGAAATCTGTGAGAGCAAGAACTGCCAATCAAAAAAAGATGGTGCAGTCTGCAGATAAAAATGATATTGTATTTGCTATTGGACCAGCAGGTACCGGTAAAACATATACTGCTGTTGCATTAGCGGTACGTGCATTAAAAAATAAATTGGTTAAAAAAATTATTCTAACGAGACCCGCTGTTGAAGCTGGAGAAAGTTTAGGTTTTTTACCAGGCGACTTAAAAGAAAAAATTGATCCTTATTTACGCCCATTATATGACGCGTTAGATGATATGATTCCTGCAGACAAATTAGGATATTATATGTCTACAAGAACAATTGAAATTGCGCCACTTGCCTACATGCGAGGACGTACCTTGGACAATGCTTTTATTATTTTAGATGAATCACAAAACGCAAACGATCTGCAAATAAAAATGTTTTTAACGCGCATTGGTGCTAATGCAAAAGCCATCATTACAGGTGACCCAACACAGGTAGATTTACCTCGAAACCAAAGAAGTGGTTTAGAAAAAGCAGTTCGTATTTTACAAAATATCGAAGGCATAGCGCATATTCAATTAGACGAGGAAGATGTGGTGCGTCATAAATTGGTGAAAGCCATTATAAAGGCTTATGATAAAGAGCGTGAAAATGAGACAGAAAATGCCTATCATAGGTAATGTGAGTGAAAAATCATTGATTTTGAAGAACAAATGAAGCAGATCTTAATATATAAATAATTTTATTAATATATAAGCTACTGATTTAATAATTTGTGACAAATTGTTAAGAAAAACACAAAACGATTTGGAGGAATATTACTTTCTTTGCATCACTAAATAAAACAACAACTATGCTTAGTAAAAAATTACTACATTTTACATTAGCCATGCTGCTTTTACCGGTTTTGACATTTGCTCAAAATACAACTGGTAACATTAGCGGTTCTGTAAAAGCTGACAATGGTGAAATACTTGTCGGTGCGAACATTACTGTATTACACGTTCCAACTGGTACTGTGTATAACACACAAACAAGAAAGTCAGGTTTATTTGATGTAAGTAACGTGCAACCAGGTGGACCCTATGCAGTTACTGTATCTTATGTAAACTATCAATCAGAAAAGAGAGAAGATATCTATGTAGCCTTGGGTGATGTGGTGAGAGTAGATGTAATCTTATCTTCTAAAATTGACAAATTAAAAGATGTAACTGTTTCAACTACAAAAAGAGGTTCAGATTTATCAGTAAGAGGTGGTACACAAACCATCATTGGTCGTGATAAATTAGACAACTTACCAACTGTGGGAAGAAACGTTCAAGATTTCTTACGATTCACTCCAACTGCAAAATTTGTAGGTGGTAATGGTGATTTAGCTGGTGTGTCTATCGCTGGTCAAAACAACCGTTTTAACTCATTATACATTGATGGTGCTGTAAACAATGATCAATTTGGATTAAGTGCGAGTGGTACGAACGGCGGACAAACCGGTGTTGGACCAATTTCTATTGATGCGGTAGATCAGTTCCAAGTAATGGTTTCTCCTTTTGATGCATCTATCGGTAACTTTACTGGTGGTGGTATCAACGCAACTACAAAGGGTGGAACAAACAATGTAACTGGAACTGTTTACTCTTTCATGCAAAATGAAAACTTGTCTGGTAAAACACCTACAGGTGCTAAAGATAAAGCAGTTAAATTGAACCCATTCACAGCACAAACTATTGGTGGAAGCGTGGGTGGTGCATTCATTAAAAACAAATTATTCTACTTTGTAAACTTTGAATCTATTGAGAACGAAAGACCTCAACCTTTTGATATTAGTGGTTACAGAGGTGCTAGCGGTAAAGCAGATATTGATAACCTTGTGAATTTTGTAAAAACAAAGTACGGATACGATGTTGGAGGTTACCAAGACAATGCTGCATCTACAAGTGCAAAAAGATTAGCGACTAAAATTGACTGGAACATTAACAAAATGAATAAGTTCAGTTTATCTTACCGTTACAACGAAACAAATTCTTATTCAACTTCTGCTTCTAGTTCTTCTAGAGTGAATTTCTATAACAATGGTGTTTTATATCCTAACAAAACAAATTCATTATCTGCAGAATTAAAAACTGCATTTAAGAATGGTGCTAGCAACAAAATGTTATTCACTTATACAGATGTTGTAGATGACAGAAACCCAATTGGCGATCCATTCCCTCGTGTAACTATCTTAGATGGTACAGGTGGTCAAATGATCTTTGGTTCTGAAGAATTCTCTACTGCGAATTTGTTAAAGCAAAGAAATATCAACTTCTTAGACTACTTTAAATTCAACATCAATAAGAACGCATTTACAGTGGGTATTGACTATGAATTAAGTAAGTCATACAACGTATTCATTCGTCAAAACTTTGGTTCATACCAATTTGGATCTTTATCTGATTTCTTAACAGAAAAAGCACCAATTCGTTATGACCGTTCTTTCTCATTGTTAGATCAAACAACTGGTGATATCACTAAAGCAGCTGCTAGCTTCTATACTGGAAGAGGAAGTGCTTTTGTAAATGATGAGTTTAGATATTCAGACAATTTAACTTTCAACTTTGGTATAAGAGCTGACTACACTAAATTCTTGTCTACACCAATCGAAGACATGTACTTTAACTTCTATACACCAAGAATCTATGATTTTAATGGTGCAAGATCTGGATCAATTCCTGATCCAAAAATCTCTATCTCTCCAAGAGTAGGTTTCACTTACAAGATGCCAGAAGAAAATATCACAGTACGTGGAGGATTTGGTATGTTCACAGGACGTGTGCCTTTAGTATGGCCTGGTGGTGTATTCAACAACAATGGACAGTCTGTAGGAGGTCTATCTTTGTTCACTGCATCAGACATTGCTAAATACGGTATCAAATTCAGACCTGATCCATTTGGTCAATACACTGCTGCTGATTTAGGATTAAGTACTGCAGCTGCTAAAGGTCAAATGGACTTAGTTGCTAAAGATTTCAGATTACCTAAAATCTTCAGAGCTTCATTGGCAATTGACAAAAAATTACAAGACAATTGGTCTATTACTGTTGAGGGAAGCATTAGTAAAAACATCAACGAGATCTATTATAGAAGATTGGACATACAAAAGCCAGTTGGTCAATTATCAGGACCTGATAACAGATATATTTATGACTTAAAGCGTATTGGTTACCCAGCGTCTCAAGGAATCACTGCAGGATCTAATCCTTACACAGGCGTATTCTTACTAGAAAATCAAAGATACTACGGACGTTCAGGTTTTGCATATAACTTTACTGCATCAATCGATAAGTCATGGACTGATGGATTCTCATTCAATGCATTCTATACTTATGGAACATCTTTTGTAACACATGAACCGACTTCAAGCCAAAATAACTCTCAATGGAGATTTATGGAGACTGTGAATGGTAGAAATGATGTACAAAGATCTAGATCTGACTTTGATTTAGGTCATAGAGTAAGTGCTTTCATAGCTAAGAAATTTACCTACGCGAAAGGTGCTTTAGCTTCTACATTTAGCTTAGTATACAACGGACAGTCAGGAAATCCATTCAGTTATGTATATGCAACTGGTCCAGTTAGAGATCAAGGCACTTCAGAAACAAATGACTTAATCTTCATCCCTACTGCTGATCAAATTAAAGGAATGACTTTTGTTACAAATAGTTCTTACCCATTGACAGCTGCTCAACAAGCACAAGCATTAGAAGACTATATTGCTCAAGATAACTACTTAAGCAAAAACAGAGGTAAATACGCTGAAAGAAACGGTGCAAGATTACCTTTTACAAACATCATTGATGTGAAATTTGTACAAGATTTTAACGTAAAATTGAACAATAAAAAATACCAATTCCAATTAACTTATGATGTATTTAACTTTACAAATATGTTAAACAGAAATTGGGGTAGAACCTACTTTATGTCGAACGATCAGTTCTCTATCATAAAGTACCAAGGTGCTACAGGTTCAACTACTCCTAGTTACAGCTTCTCTCCAATCAATAACAATACTCCATGGGGTATCAGTTCAAGCACTTCGCCTAGCTACAGTGCTCGTTGGGTAAGCCAATTAGGTTTACGTTTCAAGTTCTAATCTAAGTTTAGAAGAATATTAAAGCCCTCCCTTCGGAGGGCTTTTTTTTGCGTATTATGTAGATCATCTTAAAATAATTTGTAATTTCAGGCTGCATGAGCCAAAATTTAGCACAGTTTACAATCGGAATTGAGGAAGAATACATGGTATTAGATCCTGCTTCAAAGGAATTAAAGAGCCATCAGCAGGCTATTGTCAATGAAGGAGAGAAGGTATTCAAAGAAAAAATTAAGGCCGAAATGCACCAAGCGGTTGTAGAAGTTGGTACTGGCATTTGCAATAATGTAGAAACCGCTTTTCAGGAAGTGTTTGAACTGAGGACACATGTATCGAAAATCGCCAACGAACTGGGTTATAGCATTGGTGCTTCAGGCACCCACCCTTTTAGTTTATGGGAAAAGCAATTGATATCAGACCAAAGTAGATATCAAGCCCTATTGAACGAATTACAGCAAGCTGCAAGGAGTAATTTGATTTTTGGTCTTCATGTACACATTGGAATGGAAGATCGCCGTATGGCCATTCATATTGCCAATACAGCAAGGTATTTCCTTCCACATATTTATGCATTGAGTACAAACTCTCCATTCTGGGAGTCTAGTAATACAGGCTATAAATCTTACCGATCTAAAATTTTTGATAAATTCCCAAGAACAGGTATACCTGATTATTTTGAAAGCATCGAAGCCTATGAAAGTTTTATACAATTGTTAATCAAAACCAATTGTATCGATAATGCGAAGAAAATATGGTGGGATTTAAGAGTCCATCCAGTATACAATACGATTGAATTTAGAATTTGCGATGTGCCTATGACAGTACAAGAGACTGCCACCATCGCTGCATTGTTTCAGGCTTTATGTGCAAAAATTTATACGCTTAGGAGACAAAATATCAATTTCATCAACTACCAACGCGCTTTAATCAATGAAAATAAATGGCGTGCAAGCCGTTATGGTATTGATGGTTTGCTCATTGATTTTGGGAAAGAAAAAGAAATGCCAGTCAAAGACTTGATCGATGAACTACTTGAGTTTGTTGATGGCGTGGTGGATGATTTAGGAAGCAGACATCATATTGAAAAAGTGCAGGAAATCTTTACCAATGGAACTGGCGCTGACAGACAATTAAAAGTATTTAAAGAAACAGGAAGCTTGATTGAAGTGGTAAAATACATAGAGCAAAGTTTTTTACAGCACTAAGACAATCTCTATATAAGGGACTACTCTCCTACTTTAAAATCAAATAAGGTTGCTGTAAAAAGACCTCGTTCTCTCTTTTTAAAGATCACATCCCAATCACCTTTATATCTTAAAATTTTAGGCACTAAAAGCCCATTCGATGTGTAGGTCATTTCCACTTCCATTTGTACATTAAAATCGTAGACACCTGCTTTATAGCTCAATGAATAATTGCGCCCTAAAACCTCTAATGTACTTGGATTAAACCAGGTAATCATTTGATCCACCACCACTCTGTCTTTGGCAAAAAAACCTAGATCCTCTTTTGGTTTAATTTCAAACACATAAGCCAACTTTCCATGGTAGTCTACATAATCTAATCTATACGTGTATAGTTCATGTGCATTATCATCGTATAAATCTAATTTATTCCCAATCATTGGTATGCCAGGTATTTTTTCACCCGGATTAAAAAACAACATCTTCAATTGCTCTTTGGCTTTTTCTACACCAGATCCTTGAATGGTTCTTTTTTTACCTTTTACAATATTGGTCTCGCCGCAAATTTGTCCTTTTGTAAAAAATAAACTTGCATATAAAGAGGGTGTCAAATAATTGTATTCCCCATTTCGATCTCTTAATTTCCCGTACGTTTTTTCCTCTATCACATCCATCGTCCTACAACCACCTATTTTGTTTTGACGGGTCCTACTATCTAATGACGCTTCCATTCTTTGATTCTTATCATACATTTCTATATGATTGAATGAGCTGTAACCTATTGTCCTCAAGGTTTTGAAGGCTTTGTAAAAACTTGTATCTCTCTTTATTTTTTCTAAAATAGCTTTGTAGTCAAAATTATTTCTAACAATTGCTTCTGTTAAAGTAAAAGACTGATTTGCTACACTCAATGTAGTATCCTGAGCCCAAGATGGTCCCATAAAAATCATACCCATAAAAAGTAGCAATGAACGCATACCTATTTAATATTTGTCATTTTATAATCCACTCTTACTTTGCCTTTATGAATATCATTTAATTTACCCTGAAGCATTTTCTTTTTTAAAGGCTTAATATAATCAATGAATAATTTACCTTCTATATGATCATATTCATGTAAAATAATTCGGGCAGTCATCCCATCAAATGTTTCAGTATGCTCTACGAAATTTTCGTCCATATATTTAAGCGTCACTTTCTCATGTCTCACTACATCTTCTCTGATTTTTGGGATACTTAAACAACCCTCATTGTAGACCCACTCTTTTCCACTTAATTCAATAATTTCTGCATTGATAAATACACGTTTAATTCCAGGTGCATCAGGAAATTTTTCGTCTTCTGGCTCTGCATTTTCGAATATTTGCTGACTGTCCATCACAAACAACCTAATCGCACGATTGATCTGAGGCGCTGCAAGGCCAACCCCATTGCTATCGTACATGGTTTCCCACATATCTTCAATGAGCTTAGACAAATTTGGATAATCCGCATTGATTGGCTCACTCACTTTTCTTAAAACGGCAGCACCATAGGCTACAATTGGTAAGGTCATAGTAGTTCAATTATGGATGCAAAGTTACAATAAATCGGTCGTAATTGGATTTAGCAGCAGTTAAAGCATTAGATCCTTGTTATTTAGGTATTCTTGAAGCAGAATGGTCGCAGCAATCAAGTCTACGTTTTGCTTGACTTGACGGTCTTTTTTCTTCATCCCCATTTCAACCATTGCTCTCACTGCTGTTTTTGAGCTAAAACGCTCATCCACCGTTTGAATTGGAATAGTTGGAAATTTTTCGGTTAAATCAAGAATGGCTTTTTTAACCAAGGGCGTGGCATGTGTTGGAGAGGCATCTAAATTTAAAGGTTCCCCAATCAAAATCAGCTCAACCGGTTCTTTCGCAATGTATTGCGCTAAAAAAGTATATAACCTTTTAGTATCTACAGTTGTTAACGAAGTCGCAATCATTTGAAAGGGATCAGTTACTGCCAATCCACATCGTTTTCCTCCGTAATCTATGCAAATAATTCTGGCCAATAGGACTTGGTTAAAATGTTAAAAAAATCGCTGTGATTACAAATATACTAAAGACAATGCTTGCAATCCCGTTTGCTGTCATGAAAGCTAAATTCACCCTTGACAGATCATTTGCTTTAACAATACTTTGTTGATAGATAAGCATCCCGATAAATACAATCAATCCTAATAAGTAGATCCAATGAAAGTTCCCCACAACATAAGCAGCCACCACAAAGCTTGCTGACATTAGGTGAAAGAATCTTGCCATCCTCAAAGCTTGCTCCCCACCCCAGTGACTAGGCATGGAATAGAGTGATTGTGTTTTGTCAAATTCTGCATCTTGTAAGGCATAAATTATATCAAATCCACTTACCCAAAAAACGACAGCAAAAGAAAATAGTAAAGGTAAAAGATCGAATACGCCAGTCACAGCCAAATAAGCACCAATAGGCGCTAACGAGAGACCTATCCCTAAAACCAGATGGCATAAATAAGTAAAACGCTTTGTATAACTATAAAATAAAATCACAAACAAAGCGACTGGGGAAAGATAAAAGCAAATTGGATTGATGAAATAAGTTGTTACAATAAAAATGAAGGAATTAACAACTACAAAGCCCAATGCCTTTTCGGCCTTGATGATACCTGCAGGAATTTCTCGAATGGCTGTTCTTGGATTCAATTGGTCAAAATGACGATCTAAATAACGATTGAAACCCATTGCCGCAGATCTTGCTGACACCATACAAACCAAAACTAAAAAAAACAACAAGATGAGTTCATTGGTTGGCACTCCTGTATTGCTACTTTTTAAGTTTGCCACACCCAATACAAAACCAATCAAAGCAAAAGGCATCGCAAAAATGGTATGTGAAAACTTCACTAAACTCAAATAATTTTTTACTGTACTCATTCCATCTTATTTATTAGATCTTACAAACTCCCACAATACAACAGCAGCAGCAACTGAAATGTTCAATGAATGTTTCATGCCCCATTGAGGTATTTCAATCACACCATCACAAACTTGTATCACATCATCACTTACGCCCTCTACCTCGTTTCCAAAAACAAATGCTGTTGGTGTGTTGGAATGAACAAATTCATTGAGTAAGATACTTCCCTCAGTTTGTTCAATAGCAAGCACTTGATACCCTCTTTCTTTCAAAGCCAACACTGCATCTACTGTATTTTCATAATACATCCAATCCACTGAATCGGTCGCTCCTAAAGCGGTTTTATGAATATCACGATGCGGTGGCTGTGGAGTGAATCCACACAGACAAATGCCATTGATAAGAAAAGCATCGGCCGTCCTAAATACGCTCCCCACATTGTGCATGCTACGGATATTGTCCATCACCACCACCAATGGCTTTTTGTCTGCCAACTTAAAGTCTTCAACGGACTTTCTCCCCAATTCTTCCATGCTTAATTTACGCATAGTGCAAAAGTAAGCTTTTCAAATATTAAAAAATTATGTAGGTTTGTCACCCATGGCAAAATCAAGTTCAGAAACTCCTCTAATGCAACAGCATCGGGCTATTAAACAAAAATACCC
>JAOASM010000048.1 GCA_030158665.1 Sediminibacterium sp.
CTCTTGAACCCCTTGATTTCTAATGACTTTAATCTCACTTTTGTAACGCTTTAAAATGTCTGCGAACATAAGCAAAATCAGCCAAAAAGACAAGGGAAAATGGGCTTTTTTAGGTTGAAATGCAGAGAAAACTACCCCTTTTCAACAAGGCGGCCTCCCTCTGTACTTAAGGTGCGGGCTGGGAACTTGTTCACCACCATATAATCATGGGTTGCCATCACGATGGCTGTGCCGTCATCTTTGGCTATCTGGAACAATAATTGCATGATTTCGTCACTGGTTTCAGGGTCTAAACTGCCAGTTGGTTCATCTGCAAGGATCAATTTTGGAGAATTTAATAAAGCGCGAGCAATGTCTACTCTTTGTTGCTCACCACCACTCATTTCATAGGTCATTTTGAACCCTTTATTCTGAAGACCCACTTTGGTCAATACATCGTCAATTTTTTGTTGGATCAACGCCTCATCCTGCCAGCCAGTTGCTTTTAGCACAAATCTTAGGTTCTCGTTCACGTTTCTATCCGTCAATAACTGGAAATCTTGAAAAACCACCCCTAAGTTTCTTCTTAAAAAGGGTAACTTCTTCCAATCCATCTCTTTTAAATTAAAACCAACCACATTGCCCACTCCTTCGTTCAAAGTCAACTCGCCGTACAAGGTTTTCAATAAGCTACTTTTACCTGTGCCAGTTTTCCCAACGAGGTATACGAATTCACCTTTTTGCACATTTAAGTTGACATCTTGTAAGATAAGATTACCACTTTGGTAAATATTTGCATGCTCAATTTGTATGACAATTTCACTCATATAGTTCGTGTTAATAGATTAAAATTAATAGCTAAATACTTCCTTTCCAAAACTTCCTTCTAAAACCAACTCCTTGTTATCTGATGATTCCACATAGCCCACTACTTGTGCGTCGATACCTAAACCTTTAGCGATCGCAATTAAGCTATCAGCAGCTGTTGCATTTGTGAATATTTCTAGACGATGCCCCATATTAAATACTTGGTACATCTCTTTCGTATTGGCTCCAGAATTGGCTTGAATCAATTTAAAAATAGGTGGCGCTTCAAATAGATTATTTTTTACGATGCGCATATTCCCTGGCAAATATTTCATGCACTTAGTTTGCCCCCCACCACTACAATGAATCATTCCTTTGACAGCATCAAAATGTTGGGACAAAATTGCTTTCACCAATGGCGCGTAAGTACGCGTGGGACTTAATAATAATTTACCTACACTAATCTCGCCAAACCCTTCTATAGCAAGCATATCCGTCATTCTATTTTTACCTAAATACACTACTTCGTCTTTTAAACTTGGTTCAAAAGATTCTGGGAATGCAGTAGCGTAATAATGAGATAGTATATCGTGCCTTGCACTCGTCAATCCATTACTACCTAGTCCACTATTGTACTCCGTTTCATAATTTGCTTTACCAAAACTTGAGAAACCAACTATGACTTGACCAGGTGCAATTAAATCGTTGGTGATTAATTTTGACTTTGGCCATCTAGCTGTCATTGTTCCATTGACTGCAATGGTTCTAACGACATCTCCCACATCTGCCGTTTCTCCGCCCAAGAAGGCAATCTGTACACCAAAATCTTTTAGTGTGTTAAAAAAATCTTGAGTGCCATTAATCACTTGACTAATGACTTCACCAGTGATTAATAATTTATTGCGATCTATAGTAGATGAAAATAAAATTTGATCATAAATACCTACGCACAATAAATCATCTAGATTCATTGCAATGGCATCTTGTGCAATTCCTTTCCACACAGTTGCGTCACCTGTTTCTTTCCAATATAAGTAAGCTAGAATACTTTTTGTACCAGCTCCATCTGCATGCATGATATTGATATGATCTTGACTGCCCCCTAAAAAATCGGCGTACAATTTACAAAAAGCGTGAGGATATAAACCTTGATCTAAATCCTGAATAGCGGCATGAACTTCTTCTTTTTGAGCGGATACGCCGCGCTGAGCATACAATGACATGGCTGTAAATTGATTTTACAACAAAGGTACAATTGTTTTACATTTGTACCCTATTTACAAGATAAAGATGAAGGTTCACTACGATTTAACATCCCTGCCCCCATTTAAAGACGCCATTGTTACAATGGGTGCATTTGATGGCGTACATAAAGGACACCAACAAATCATTCAAAGAATGAAGCAATTGGCCGGGGAAGTGCATGGAGAAACTATCATCATTACATTTCATCCACACCCAAGAAAAGTGATTTCTTCTGTGCCTGGAGAAATCAAGCAATTGACCAATATCAAAGAAAGAATTCATTTGCTAGAGGCCGCAGGGATTGATCATTTAGTGATCATCGATTTTAATTACAATTTCTCCAACATGACTGCAGAACAGTATGTAGAGGATTTTTTATACCAACATTTTAAGCCCAATACTGTGATTGTGGGCTATGACCACCATTTTGGCAAAGGCAGGAATGGCAATATCGCATTACTTAAAACCATGGGAGCTAGATTGAATTTCAAAGTTGAAGAAATCAATGAACAGCTCATCCATCAAGAAATCATAAGTTCTACAAGCATCAGGAACTATATTTCAGATCAACAAATCAAGAAAGCCAACGAACTATTAGGCTACCCTTATTTTTTTGAAGGATTTGTGGTGAGAGGAAATCAATTGGGTAGAACCATTGGCTATCCCACTGCCAATCTCCACATCAATGACGAGGAAAAATTGATACCGGCAAATGGGGTATATGCAGTTAAAATCAAAGGGGTATGTTCCAATCATCAAGCTCTTAATGGCATGATGAATATTGGCATAAGACCCACTGTAGATGGACAAAAGAAAGTGATAGAAGTGAATATTTTTGATTTTGATCAAGATATTTACGAGCAATACATTACGGTGATGGTCTATGAATTCATTAGAGGTGAAGTAAAATTCAATGGATTAGACGCATTAAAGGATCAATTAAATAAGGATAAAATATCCGCTACAGCAATCTTAGAAAAATACTAAGACATAATTTTCACTACCAGCTCCTTCAATAAATCAGCATCCGTATTACTTGCGTCATTAATGCCCAATACACGAAGGTTGTATTCGTGTATCAACAAAAGAATTTGTTCCACTTTGGCATAATTATAATGTCTTGTCGCAGCCATTGTCGTTTTAATTGAAAAGAAATTCAATCCTACTTCGGACATGATTTTCTTTTCATCATTGGTGCCTAATCCATAGACTGCATATAGTTTACTAAAAAAACCATAGAGTGTTGGCAGGATAAGCTGAATTGGCGCGGCTTTATGATTGGATTCAAAATATTGAATCATCTGAATTGCTCTGGAAAATTTTTTATGCGCAATGGCATCCTGGAATTCAAATGCATTGAACTCTTTACTAATACCAATGTATTTTTCAATATCATCTTCAGTGATTTTTTTTCGATCACCTAAATTGACCATTAATTTTTCCAACTCGTTTTTAATCCTACTTAAATCATTGCCTATATGATCTACAATAATTTGTACCGCCTTAGGACTAATCTGATACCCATTTTCCGCTACCCATTGATTGACCCAGTCTGGCAATTTGTTGTCATACATTTTTTTTGTACTAACTACAACTGCTTTTGTCTTAAGTAATTTTGCCAACGCCGATCGCCCGTCTACATTTTTATCTTTATGGGCAACCACAAGAATTGTGGACGACAAAGGATTTTCAATATAGGACACCAGCTTTTCCAAAGAGTTCATATGTTGTGCCTCTTTCAATATCACCACTTGCTTTTCTGCGAAAACAGGATAACGCTTACAAGCATTTACCACTTCAGCCCAGTCAGCATCCTTTCCGTAAAAAATAGTTAAATTAAATGCCTGATCTGCATCAGGTAACAACTTGTGTTCTGCGTATTGCACCACCTGATCTATGTAAAATGACTCTTCTCCTTCCAGCCAATAGACTGCGTCGAAGACATTATTTTTCCAATTCGATAAAATTTTGGAAATAGGCATCCCCAAAGATATACAGGAATCGTGTTTTTTTTATATCTTGTGCCAAATAAATAAACACATTTTATTATGAGCAACGAAACTTCAGGTAACGGAGGCAAAATTTTAATCGGCGTATTGGTTGTTGCCCTTATCGGATCTTGGATCTATTTCAGTACTTCTAAGACTGAAATCATCAACAACTATACTACTCAAGTGAATAACTTGGATAGTGCAAAGAATGCAATACAAGCTGACTTTATTGCCGTTTCTGCAAAAGCAGATTCATTGACACAGCAAAACACACAATTACAAGGTGATTTATTGGCTAAGTCTAACGATATCCAACAATTAAAGTCAAATATTAGTAGCATCTTACGTAAAAAGAATGCATCAGACAAAGAATTAGCTGAAGCTAAATCTATGATTGCTGAATTAAACGGTAAAGTAGCTGGATTGTTAACTGACTTAGCAAAAGCGCAAGAAGAAAATAAAGTATTGACAGTAAAGAACGAAGCGTTGACCACTGAAAATACAAATTTAAATACCAACTTGACTGCAACCACTAAGGAAAAAGAAAGATTACAAGATATCGGCTCTACATTACATGCTTCTGCTTTCAGCATTCAAGCTGTTAGAGTTAAAGAAGATGGTACAGAGCGTGTGACAAAATCTGCAAAGCGTGCCAACACAATTCGTTTATCTTTCCAAATTGACAAAAATAAAATCACACCTTCTGGCGCACAAGATTTGTATGTGTGTATCACTGCTCCTAACGGATCTATCTTTTCTGAAGGTGGGAAAATCAATACTAGAGAAGACGGAACTAAAGCATACGCAAATAAGATAGCAGTTCAATATGTTCAAAATGCAGTATTGCCAATTAGCTACGACGTAAAGCAAGCTTCAAAATTTGTTGAAGGTGACTACTTAGTAGAAGTTTACCACAATGGTTTTAAAATTGGTGAAGGAAAAACAACTTTGAAAAAAGGTGGTTTATTCTAACACTCAATTAATCTTATATAAAAAAAGCCACTCGATTGGACTGAACCCCTAAAGTTGGACAAAGTTAATAATTAAGTTTTAAAGTGATG
>JAOASM010000049.1 GCA_030158665.1 Sediminibacterium sp.
TCGTTTTAACATAAAAATGCCCCCATTAAGTGTCTAACTTTTTGGGGGCAGTCTAGATCGAGTGGCTTTTTTTATATAATAGCATCCCAAATGCAAAAAAAGTATTTCGATTTATTTTAAAACAATAGCAGCTAAAGCAGGTAATTCCAAATGCAATACCTGCCATTGATTGCTTCCGTCTACTGAGCTTGCTTTTACCTCTTGATTGAATAAGTCCCCTACACCCCAGAAAGCAATAGCATCGCTATTGAATATTTCCTTCCATTCGGTCTTTCCATACACATGAATGGGGAATTGATGTCTTGGCACTGGAGTCATGTTAAATACAACTAGCATCTCCTCCTTAGGATCTTTGCCTTTTCGTTTAAATGCAATCACACCTTCTTGCCTTTTGTTGGTTTCTACCCACTCAAATCCACCCACATCATATTGTAGTTCATACAATGCTGGGTGCGCCTTATACAATGCATTCAATTGCTGCACACAGTATTTCATTCCTCCATGACTTTTATGTTGCAATAAGTCCCATTGTAACTCTGATTGATAATCCCATTCCTTTGTCGCTGCAAATTCATTCCCCATGAATAATAATTTTGCACCAGGATGCAAGAACATATAGGTATAGAGCAGTCTAAGGTTGGCAAATTTCTGCCACTCGTCCCCTGGCATCTTGTATAACATGGGGCTTTTTCCGTGCACCACTTCATCATGACTTAATGGCAACATGAAATGCTCATCATAATAATACATCATAGAAAAGCTAAACTTATCCTGCGCACCTGATCGCATGATGGGATCTAGTTTAAAATAATCCAAACTATCATGCATCCACCCCATCATCCACTTCATACCAAAACCCAATCCATCCATAAATACGGGCTGACTTATTCCTGGCCAATCCGATGCCTCTTCTGCAATAGTTTGTATCGCAGGAAAATCACGGTATAAAGTGATATTTAAATCTTTAATGAACTCAATTGCTTCGATATTCCCATTCCCGCCAAACTCATTCGGCTCCCATTCTCCTTCTTCTCTACTATAATCCAATCTTAACATAGAACTTACTGCATCCACCCTCAATGCGTCAATATGGAATTGATCACACCAAAACTTTGCACTACTAATTAAGAAAGACTTAACCTCTCCTCTTTTGTAATTAAAAATATAAGAATTCCAATCTGGATGATAGCCTTTTCGCATATCAGCATATTCATAGGTATTGGCACCATCAAACATAAATAAGCCATGGCTATCATACGGAAAATGAGATGGAACCCAATCCAATATCACCCCAATGCCCGCTTGATGAAATGCATCTACCAAAGCAGCAAATTCTTGCGGATTACCAAATCGAGAAGTGGGTGCAAAGAATCCAACGCCTTGATAACCCCAACTTCCATCAAAAGGATGTTCCATCACAGGCATGAATTCAACATGTGTAAAGCCCATTTCTTTTACATAGGGCACCATCAAATGAATCAGCTGTGTATACGAATTGTAACTATCCTCATTGTGTTTATCTGGTCGCATCCAACTTGCCAAATGCACTTCGTACACCGAATAAGGTTGGTCTGTTCTGTTTTTAATCTTTCTATCTTCTAGCCATTGTTGATCCTTCCAAGCATAGGAGGTTTGCCAAGTGATTGAAGCTGTCAATGGTCTCAATTCCCAATAATGCGCAAATGGATCTCCCTTGTCTAAAATCATACCCTTGTAGCCATGGATATGGTATTTATACACTTCTCCTTGCCCAATGTTTGGAATAAAACCTTCCCATATGCCCGATGATTCTAATCTTACTTTTAACGGATGCGCGTCGTTGCTCCAATCATTGAAATTACCTTTAACAAATACGGCAGTCGCATTAGGCGCCCAAACACTAAAATAAGTACCCTTCACGCCCATCACTTCAATCTGCTTATTACCAAATAATTGGTATAAAGTAGAATGGGTGCCATGTTGAAAAGCATGAATGTCCTCTTCTGTAAACAGCGAGTAATTCCAAACCGCTTGTGCAGTATCTACAAAATGTATGGCTTCGTATTTTGACATGAATTCTATTTAGTCAGTTCAATCACTTGCATTGTAAGTGCAGGTATCTTAAACTGTTTTGCAATGGTCTTTCCTGAAACGACTTCTTTTCCGCCAGCAAAGCCATTGGTTCTTTCCTTATAATCACTAAAATCGACATTTCGATCTTGTTCACTTGTATTCATCACACACATCACAGTTTGATTGTCGTCGTATCTAAAATAAACATAGAGTCCTTCATTTGGCAAGTATTGCATCATCTTCCCCTTTGTGATAGCAGTTGATGATTTTCTAAATTGACCTAATTTTTTTGTGAATGATAACATGTCAATCTCAGCAGGCGTTAGTCCTTCTTGCGTAAAAGTATTCTTTTTATCTTCAGCCCATCCTCCTGGAAAATCTAGGCGAACCCAACCGTCAGGATTAGAGATGCCTTTCATCAATACTTCTGTTCCATAATACAATTGAGGTATGCCTCTGCAAGTCATTAACCATGCAACACCCATTTTAACCTTAGGAATACTCTCACCTACTTGAGATAAAATTCGAGTCATATCATGATTGTCCAAGAAGATGACATTGCGTGTTGCGTCTTTATATAAAAAGTCATTGGATAAGGTATTGTATAATTTACTCACGCCTTCCATCCACCCAAATTTTTCATTCAATGCTGGTTGGATACCATACAATAAGGTTTGAAAATCTGCCACCCCTTGTAAATTACTTTTAAAGGGGGTATTGATATTGTTCTGCGCAAAATATGCTTGATTCGCTGTGCCATGCACCCAACATTCACCGAAAGAGGTGATTTTAGGAAACTCTGTTTCCAAGGCTTGATTGCATCGATTCATGAATGCCAAGTCATTGTAAATATAGGTATCGATTCTCCAACCATCGATGCCAAAAGTTTCAACAGACCAAATTGCGTGTTGTATTAAATAGTTGGCCACAAACTCATTTTCGTGATTCACATCTGGCATTTCAGTTGTAAACCAACCATCTGCCAATTTTCTTTTATCCTGAACCGAAGCATGCGGATCAAAAACTGGCTGATCCTTGTAGTTGGTTTGTGTGAATTTTGGCCATTGATGCAACCAATCTTTTGCAGGTGCATCTTGTACTAAAAAATGAAATCGTCCAACATGATTGTAAACTGCATCTTGTATCAACTTCATCCCTCTTGCATGAAGTGCGTCACTTAATGCTAAATAAGCAGTCTCGCCACCAAACCTTTTCTCTACTGCATAATGATTGGTTGCTGCATATCCATGCTCAGTTCTATCAGGCATATCGTTTTCTAAAATAGGCGTCATCCACAAAGTGGTCGCTCCTAAATCTTGTAAATAATCAAGATGATTTTGTACACCTTTTAAGTCACCTCCATGTCTTAAAAATATAGAGTCTCTATTTAAAGACTGATCTTTTAAACCAGCAATACGATCATTACTTGGATCCCCATTGCTGAAACGATCAGGCATTAAAAAATAAATTAAGTCTGATTGGTTGACTCCCTGTGCAAAACTAGTCCCATTTCCTTTGCGTCTTGGTTTTAATGGCCATACATGCGAGGTAATTCGATTGCCATCTTTAATTTGGATTTTTACATCACCTGGCTTTGCAGTTGGTGCAATTACAAGATCAACCGCGATATAATGTCCATTCTCAAAATGATGTACCTTATTCAAAGTCACCCCTGGATAATTGATTGCAATGGATGATGAAGAAAAATCCGCATCAGTAGATCTCAATAATACTTGTACTTTATTCCATTTCATTTGCACAAACCAATTACTTGGATATGCTTCTGTTGCATTCGCCTGAATAGTCAAAAATAAAAAACCTATTATCGTTACAATAATAACACGTGCTGATCCTTTCATATTTTATGTTGCTTAAATAAATAATAATGAACCTTAATACCTAGTCTGCTCAAAAGATTAATCTTTGATTTTATCTTCTTTAATAATAAAGGCGCAAACCAAACCTGCTACCATTAATAAAACGCCCCCAATCAATACGGCTATCAATCGGTCATTGTTTAAATAGGTAGACATGATTTTTCCGAAAAATAATGAAGCTATAATTTCAGGTAACACAATAAAGAAGTTAAAGATGCCCATATACATACCCATTTTGTGTTCTGGTATATAACCCGCTAACATTGAATAAGGCATGGATAAAATAGACGCCCAAGCAATTCCAACTAAACCCATGCTCACATATAAAAGATTTGGCTGATCTACAAAATAAACGGAGACCAAACCCAATCCTCCAATCAATAAACACAATGTATGGGTGTATTTCTTTCCGATACGTCCAACCCAAAAAGGCAAAGTAAACGAAAAGCCAAAAGTCACTAAATTTAAAATGGCAGATGTGGTATTAGCATGTTCTAAGCCCAAAGTAAATACTTCACTATTGGTTGCAGGATCACCATGAAAAATCTGCGTTGCAACACCTGTACTATAATAAAACCACATTAAAAATAAACCAGGCCAAGTGATGAAATTAACTAAGGCCAATCTTTTCATTTGCACTGGCATATGTTGGATAGAATGAATAATCTCTTTTACTATTCCCAATTTTGGTGTGGCATCTTCCACAGCTTTAGTCGGATTAGAAGGAGGATATTCTTTACTTGTGATAATGGTATATAAAACGGATACAAAAAACACAGCACCGCCAATATAAAAAGACATTAAAATATTCTGAGGAATAGATCCATTGATTTTCTCTCTTGACACATCAAACCAATTGGCTAATAACTGAGGTAGGTAGCCCGCAATGAAAGAGGCCAATCCGATAAACATACTCTGCATTGCAAAACCAAAAGAGCGTTGTTTTTCATTTAAGTTATCTGCTACAAAAGCCCTGAATGGCTCCATTGTAATATTAATGCTTGAATCTAATATCCACAACACACCAGCAGCCATCCATACTGTTGGCGAATTAGGCATCACAAACAATAAAGCAGAACTTAAAATTGCACCCACTAAGAAAAATGGACGTCTTCTACCCAATTTAGGATGCCATGTTCTATCGCTAAAATAACCAACTATCGGTTGAACAATCAATCCAGTCATTGGCGCCGCTAACCACAATCCTGGAATTTCATCTGGCGATGCACCCAAAAATTCATAGATCGCACTCATGTTACCCATTTGCAAACTCCAGCCAAATTGGATACCAAAAAATCCAAAACACATGTTCCAAATTTGCCAGAAACTCATCTTTACTTTCTCACCTGTATACGCTGTACTCATTGTTTATTAAATTTTAAATCCATTAGGAATGATTGCCCCTTTTTTGATCACAATAATATTGTCTTTGATGGTATATAAAGGATGATCTACTTTTTCTAAATGCGCCCCCCCTTTGATATGTACATCATTTCCAATTGAACAGTTTTTATCTACAATTGCATCTTCAATAGTGCAACGTTCCCCAATGCCTAATATGGGTTCTCCAGAAGCATTCTTTTTATTGATCTGTTCAATCGTTTCATAATAATCACAACCCATGATATAAGAATTTTTAACTACGGTATCTTTCCCAATTCTAGAACGAATGCCAATCACTGATTGTGTAATTTCTTTTGCATGAATGATGGAGCCTTCCGCTATGATTGCTTTATTGATAATGGTGCCACTAATTTTTGCAGGCGGTAACATTCTTGGTCTGGTGTAGACCGTTTGTGCACTATCAAATAAATTGAACGGAGGTATTTCATCAGTTAAAGCTAAATTGGCTTCAAAGAAAGAATAGATATTCCCTATATCTGTCCAGTAGCCATCATATTGATAGCTTAATACTTTATAATTTGAAATAGAATCAGGAATGATTTCTTTTCCGAAATCTGTTGCTTTTGGGTGTACTTCATTTAATAATTGGAATAAAATTTCTTTATTAAATACATAGATCCCCATTGATGCCAAATAGTTGCGTCCTTGTGATTGCATCGCCATACCAGTATCACTAATCCATTCTGGTAATACTTCTTTACTTGGCTTTTCAATAAATGAGGTAATCACATGTTCCGAATTGGATTTTAAAATACCAAATTCAGGCGCATCTCTTTCTCCAACAGGAATAGTGGCAATGGTCAAAGCAGCGCCACTTTCTCTGTGTGCATCTATCATTTTACTAAAATCCATTTGATATAACTGATCCCCACTTAAAATTAACACATACTCGAAATCGAAGTTTTGAATATGTCTTAAAGATTGTCTCACCGCATCTGCCGTACCCTGAAACCATCCTGGATTATCAGGTGTTTGTTCTGCAGCAAGGATATCTACAAATCCAGAACTGAATGCACTGAAATGATAGGTATTCTTGATATGCTGATTCAATGAAGCTGAATTGAATTGCGTCAACACAAAAATTCGATTCAAATTACTGTTGATACAATTACTGATAGGAATATCTACAAGTCTATATTTACCTGCAATAGATACAGCAGGTTTTGAACGACTAGCTGTAAGCGGGTACAATCTTGACCCAGCGCCACCACCTAATATGATAGAGACGGCTTTTTTTGCATAATTAGACATGATAGTATTAATTAAAATGGTTAATTGGATTCATAAACAGATTGATATGCATGTACAACTGATTCCCAACTATGGTCAATCGACATAGCATGTTCTATCATTTGTTTCATTTTATTTTTATCTTGATAAACTGATATCGCACGCTCAATAGCATGTACCATATCCTGTTCGCTTGCATGTATAAAGCGAATGCCAAAGCCTCCTTCGTCACCCATGTCAATGACAGTATCATGCAAGCCACCCGTATCTCTTACCATTGGGATCGTACCATATCTTAATGCATACATTTGATTCAAACCACAAGGCTCCACCCTACTTGGCATCAATAAAAAATCAGCTGCAGCATAGGCTTCATGTCCTACTTTTTCATCATACCCAATATAAGTATTGTACACACCTGGATACAATTGTACCAAATAGTTCAAAGCAGATTCAACTGGCGTTTCTCCTGCACCAATCATTAAAAAATTGGCGCCTCCATTGGTTTTATCCAATGCATGTTGTATGGCACCAGGCAATACATCTGCCGCTTTTTCGTGCACCAATCTGCCAATAAAAACAATGAGCGGTTTATTAAAGTCTAAATTAAATCGCTCGCACAATAACAATTTATTTTTCTGTTTCTCCTTTTCGAAGTTTTGTTGATTAAAATGATATGACACAAATGGATCCGTATCAGGATTCCAAACTTCATTGTCTATCCCATTTAATATCCCAATGCATTTTCCTTGCTCATATTCAAATAAAGGCTCCAATCCATTGGACTGGTATTTCAATTGTTGCATATAGGTAGGACTTACCGTCGTCACTTTGTCCGCACATTTAATCGCAGTAGCCAAGGGATTGATGCATCCATCCCATTCAAGCATGCCTCTTTTCCATGTATCCCATCTTGGGATTAAAGTAGATTTTTCCCATCCCATTGATCCGTGATATTGAGCATTGTGAATGGTTAAAATAGTTTTAATAGATGCCAGTTTTTGATAGTCATAGCAATACTTCATCATAAATGGAATCAGTCCCGCTTGGTGATCATGACAATGCACAACATCTGGCATATCATTCCAACTTTTAATCCAATCCATTACCGCTATCTGAAATCCTATAAAACGATCTGCATCGTCGGGGTAGCCATATATTTTGGGGCGATCTAATAATCCATGGATATCTACCAAATACAAAGGATAGCCCAACCGACCTGTAGCTTCTTGAATAATCGTATAATTAAAGTACCAATTTCCTAAATAAGCATTGCCTTGATGCACTAGATCCCATTGCGATTTTTCTAGAAATGGCGTCTTATACATGGGCATCACCACCATTGCTTGCTGACCAATTTTATTTTGGTATTTGGGTAAAGCGCCCACCACATCACCCAAGCCTCCTGCCTTGGCCATAGGGTAACACTCTGCACTAACATGAACTATACGCATCAAGCAATCATTTTGCTTTCAATTTACTAAATACTATCTATAATAATTCATTTTTTGTAGAGAAGGATTAAAAAAAATTGAGTATTTTGGGGGATCGATTCAACGATTAAACAAACGAATGCTATGAGCCAAACAAAACAGCCAACCAATACTGGTGCGCTTACAACCCTTATTGTGGTTTTCTTTTTCTGGGGATTTATTGCAGCTGGTAACAGTGTCTTTATTCCATTTTGTAAAAACTACTTTGAACTAGATCAGTTTCAAAGCCAGTTGATTGATTTTGCTTTTTACTTGGCCTATTATATCGGTGCGCTTGGCTTATTTGCGTATGGTGCTTTAGGTGGTAAAGATCTTGTTGGAAAATGGGGATATAAAAAAAGTATTGTATATGGTTTATTGTTTTCAGCCATTGGTGCCGCAGCCATGATTATTGCTGTCAATGCCAATACATTCACAGGTATGCTGGTTGGTTTATTTATCGTAGCACTTGGGTTCTCATTACAACAAACTGCTGCTCAACCATTCGCTATCGCTTTAGGTGACCCCTCTACTGGAACGAGTCGTGTGAGCTTAGGTGGTGGAATCAATTCATTTGGTACTTCTATCGGCCCAATCGTTGTGGCACTTGCCTTATTTGGCACAGCGGCTGCTATCACTGATGAACAGATCAAACAATTAAGTTTAGATAAAGTCATTATTCTATACACAGCAGTTGGTGGATTATTTATTGCAGCTGCTGCATTATTCCATTTCTCTAAAAAAGTACCTGCTGGCATTTCAGATGAAGCAATGGAGCCAGCCGGAAAAGCATTGTCTTTATTGGTCATCATGACGGGTGTATTAATTGCCCTATTCGTACCAATTTTTGATAGTTACAAAATTGATCCATCAAGTTTAACAGACGCAGGTCGTCATGATTTAGAGACCTACAGATTAAAATGGCTTTTAGGTGCATTGGCTACTGTAGTGATTGGATTGTTAGCAGCTAATTTCACTGCACAGAAAAATGAAAAAGGCTGGGGCGCTATGAAATACCCTCAATTGGTTTTGGGTATGTTAGCGATCTTTGTATATGTTGGTGTGGAAGTGGCCATAGGATCCAACTTAGGTGAATTGTTAAAGCAAGCCGATTTCGGTAGCATCTCTTCATCAGCAATCGCGCCTTATGTATCAATGTATTGGGGTAGCATGATGATTGGACGTTGGGCTGGTGCCATTAGCGCCTTTGATTTTAAAAAGAAAACACAACAGTATTTAACGTTCATCGTACCGATTATTGCATTTGGTATTGTGATTGCCTTGAATAGTATTGCTCAATATGATATGAGCCCACTCTATTGGTATATCATCTGCGTTTTCATTCAAATCATTGCTTTTTACTTGAGTCAAAATAAACCAGCTAAAACTTTATTGATTTTTAGTATTGTGGGAGTAACCGCAATGGTATTAGGTATTTTCACTAAAGGAACTGTTGCTACTTATGCATTTTTAACAGGTGGATTGGCTTGTTCTATTATGTGGCCTTCTATCTTCTCCTTATCCGTTTCTGGCTTAGGAAAATATACACCACAAGGATCTGCATTCTTAATCATGATGATTTTGGGTGGCGGTATCATCCCTCCTATTCAAGGTAAAATTGCAGATTATTTACAATCTTCTCATTTAGATCAGCCTGGTTATGGTATCCATAATTCATTCTGGGTTCCTGCTTTATGCTTTGCCTACTTAGTATTCTTCGCCATCGCAGTGAAAGGAATTCTAAAAAAACAAGGTATCAATTATGAAGAAGCTGAAACAAGTGGTGGTCACTAAAAAATAAAAAAAAGAAATCATGGAATCATATGTTGTAGGCGTCGATATTGGCGGAACAGGTACAAAATTTGGTATTGTAGATAAAGATGGTAATGTCTTATTCTCAAGTGAGATGTCTACAAAAAAACATCTTCAAGTGCATACATTCATTGATGAATTGTATGAGCATTTATCAGAAATGATAGAGAAAGTGGGTGGATTTGGTCGCATCAAAGGCATTGGTATTGGCGCACCGAATGGTAATATCTATACTGGCACCATTGAATATGCTCCTAACCTTCCATGGAAAGGCATTATTCCTTTTGCTAAAATGGTGCAGGACAAATTTAAGATCCCTGTTAAATTAACCAATGACGCCAATGCCGCGGCAGTAGGTGAAATGATGTATGGTGCTGCAAAAGGGATGAAAGACTTTATCATGATTACTTTAGGCACTGGTGTAGGCAGTGGTATCGTAGCCAATGGTCAACTCATATATGGCCATGATGGATTCGCAGGAGAACTTGGACATACCGTAATTATTCCAGATGGCAGACTTCACCATGGCACTGGTAAAAAAGGGTCATTAGAAAGTTACGCATCTGCAACCGGTGTTGCTCAATCTGCTAGAGAGCTACTAAGTCAATCAGATAGACCAAGTGTTTTAAGAGATATTGCGATAGATAGCATCACATCAAAAGATGTTTTTGATGCAGCTGTGAAGGGTGATGAGGTCGCAAAAGAAGTATTTGAATTTACTGGAAAAATACTAGGCATGTCTTTGGCTAACTTTGTGATGTTCTCAAGTCCAGAAGCCATCATCTTATTTGGTGGTTTAACAAAAGCTGGTGATATGATTTTGAAGCCAACTAGAGAACATATGGAAGCGAACTTAATTGAGATCTTCGAAAATAAAGTAAAGATATTAATCAGTCATTTGAAAGAATCTGATGCCGCCATACTTGGCGCATCCGCCCTAATGTGGGAATAAAAAAAGAGGCTCGTCATTGAGCCTCTTTTTTTATTCGTATTATTTCAATAAAGATTGTTCTTCCATCCATTTGTTTCTTCCCCATCCTTTGATAACATGTTTTTCTGAATGATAGGAAGACCTCACCAGTGGTCCACTTTCTACATAATCAAATCCTAATTCATACCCAATTGCCCTAAGTTCAGCGAACTCATCGGGATGAACGAAGCGTTGCACAGGTAAATGTTTTTTAGTGGGTTGTAGATACTGTCCAATTGTTATGACATCACAACCAACACCAATTAAATCCTTCATCGTTTGAATCACTTCTTCTTTTTCCTCACCAATACCCAACATGATACCTGTTTTTGTACGCATGCCACCTTTCTTTAAGGTTTCTAGTACTTCTAAACTTCTTCTGTATTTTGCTTGAACACGAACACGTTTAGTATTGCGTTCTACTGTTTCCATATTGTGACTCACCACTTCTGGAGCAGCTTCGATGATGCGTTCAATTTGTTCCTTAATCCCTCTAAAATCTGGAATCAATGTTTCTAATGTCGTATCTGGCGTCAATGCTTTAATCGCCTTAATCGTATTGGCCCAAATAATGGATCCACCATCAGGCAACTCATCTCTATCTACGCTTGTTAACACTGCGTGTTTTACTTTCATTAAAAAAATGGCTTCTGCTACACGTTGCGGCTCATCCCATTCTACTGGCTTTGGCCTACCTGTTGCTACAGCACAGAATTGACAACTCCTTGTACAAATATTACCAAGGATCATAAATGTGGCTGTTCCTTCTCCCCAACACTCTCCCATATTAGGACAGTTACCACTTTCACAAATGGTGTGTAATTTATGTTTGTCTACCAAGCCTCTCACGTGTTTATAGCTTTCTCCAATTGGCAATTTCACTCTTAACCAATTGGGCTTTTTTGTATGTTGATCTGCTGGTACGATTGGTAATTCTTGCATGCTTTTCTGTTATCGAGTGCAAAAATACAAGACTTGTGCTTAAATTAAGCCTTTCGTTGTAAATTTACCAAAATCACAAATCAATTAAATTTAAGGATATGACAGCTACAGTTACCTATGACGCCAATTTAAGAACAACCTGCTTTCACCTTCAAAGCGGCTCTAGTTTTGAAACCGATGCGCCTTCTGATAACAAAGGTCAAGGTGCTCGTTTTTCTCCTACAGATTTAATTGCTACTGGCTTAGGGGCTTGTTTGATCACCACTATGGGTATCAAGGCAGAAACGATGGACATCAAATTAGATGGCGCAAAAGTGGACGTAACAAAAGTAATGATGAGCGAGCCTAGAAGAATCGGTAAAATAATCATTGCTGTCACAATGCCTGCTTTGAATTTGGATGACAAGACGAAGGAAATCCTTGAAAGAGTTGGAAGAACCTGCCCTGTTGAACGCAGTTTACATCCAGACATGGAATTAGATATTAGCTTTCAATGGTTGTAGGTAAATAGCTTAATAACTTACTGACAGGCAATCCCATTACATTGTAGAAATCTCCTTCGATTCCTTTAATGCCTATTACGCCAATCCAATCTTGTATGCCATAAGCACCCGCTTTGTCATAGGGTTGATATTGGTCTATATAATAGGCTATCTGTGCCAATGTTAAAGGATGAAAATGCACCAATGTTGTTTCACTAAAAAAACGCGTATCAGTATCATTCATTAAATATACCCCCGTAATAACACGATGTGTTTTGCCTGATAATTTCTTTAATATAGCAATGGCATCCTCTCTGTCAACAGGTTTGCCAATGATTTCATTATCAAGTACAACAATCGTATCTGCTGCAATGATCCACTTGCCTTTATGAACTGGTAATTCGTTTTTGATTTTTTCTTGTACTGCTAATGCTTTGTTTTTTGCAATATACACTGGCACATCTTGTACTTCCATATCTAATGGAAAATCTTCGTCCGCAGCAGAAACAATGATGTCAAATTGAAGATCCGCCCATGCTAATAACTGCTTTCTTCTTGGAGATTGGGAAGCTAAAATAAATCCATTCATAGTTTTGATATTAAAGCAAGAAGTAAAAAAATCCCATAGATAAAATACCCATCAACATGGCCAATTTAATCCAATTGCTTAATCGATTGAAATCTGCGCTAGAGAATGCTTGCTTTAAATGAAACAAAACATATACTAATGGCGCAATGATGGTTATGATACAGTAGGTTACTGGAATCCACCATCCAAATGGAATGGTGTATAATTGGATAATCGTTAAAACTAAAATGAGCACCATCAGCCAAACTGCCACATACACTTTAGTTGTTTGTAAGCCCCAAGCAATCGGCATAGTTTTACAACCAAATTTTTCGTCTCCATTCATGTCTTCCATATCTTTCAATGCCTCTCTAACCAAAGTTAAAATAAAAGCAAAGCTACTGTAGAGTAACATGAGTTTAAAGAACTTTAAATCAGTGGGCTGCATGTGAGTGGGATGTACTAATTGAACTAAAGTGAATTTAGAAAAATACACCACACCAATAGTCCATGCTGTTAACACCGCAATCACCACATTCCCTATTAAAAAATCTCTTTTAAAATTGGTTGAATAAAACCACAAAATTAAAATGGTCGCTAAATTAGAAAAATGAATGTGCAAGTATTGCTGGAATGGAAATGCTATTAATGAAATATAGACGCCACCCATACTTAAAATCAAGTGCCAGAAAATAACCCAACGTCTGCTAATATGTGCACCAACTACGACACTTTGTGGCTTGTTGACTTGATCTATATTCACGTCAAAATAATCGTTGATGATATAACCAGCTGCTGCTATACAAATACTTGTTGCAACTATAAAATAAAATGGATAGTCCGCTGTCAATGCCGCACTTGGATAAAGTGGCTTGTAAATAAAAAAATGAAACAGCGATTCTGCCAATAAAATGAAAAGCAAATTTGGCCATCTAACTAATCTGAAAAAATGGATCAACTTTTTCACAGGGGATTATTTAGCTTGTATATGGTCCACTACATCCCAATGGCCATTTAATTTAAGCACTTTTTCTATAACTTCTCTAGCACAGCCTTCACCGCCTTTTGCTAGCGCTTTATAACTAGCAATTTGCTTAATATCAAAACAAGCATCTGCTGGGCAAGCTGCGATACCTACCACTTGCATCGCTTCAAAGTCTGGCATATCGTCACCCATATATAAAATCTCTTCTAAAGGAACACCCTCCGTCATAGAAAGTGTCTCTAGTAAAACTTTTTTATCCTTCACTTTCATGTTCACTTGCTCTACACCCAATTTCTCCAATCTATCTTGCACTTCTTCTGAATAACCTCCAGATATTACCCATACCTTATATCCCTTTTTGATAGCCAACTGGATGGCATAACCATCTTTAATGTTCATAGTTCGAACCATGACACCATTGGGCATCACAATTAATGTACCATTGGTTAACACACCATCTACATCAAATACAAAACATTTTATTTTTTCTAAGGCTGTAAGCAAGGCATTTATTTTTTTTGATTATCACGCCATTCGTATACCCAAGCGCTTTGGATCATTTCCAAATGTCCTTCATTTGACTCTTCTTTCTTGCCTTCAAAATGAGGCAAAGTCAATATCCACTCTAAAAGATCAGTGAAGCGGACTCTGTAAATTTTAGATTCTGTAAAATCATCCCCAAATTTTTCATATAATTTTTGGGCAATGTCTTCATGATCGTTCCAGTGAATGGGTGGCTCAAATTGATTCATACTATTATTATATCTTTTTTATTATTCTCCTAAAAATTGTGTCTGATCTGGTAAAGTCACTTCGATCTCGCCAGATCCTGCTTTCAATTCACATTGACAACCTAGTCTTGACTCAATTCTTGGACTTACCGCTCTGTCTATAAAATCTTCTTCTTTGTCTGACAATTCAGCTAAGTGCTCCATCCCTTTCTTAACATATAAATGACAGGTACTACAAGCACAAACAGCACCGCAATTATGATGCAATTCAATACCCGCATCTAAAATGACTTCTAATAGACTTTGATCGGCAGCCACATTTTCTAAAGTTACAGGTGCTAATCCTTTTTGCTCGAAATTGATTTTTAATGAATACATATCTGATCGTTCGTATTTTTTGCAAAAATAGCTTTAATGCATCAATGGGTAAAGGGCTATGCCCCTTTTATTTGTCGAAATACAAAAAAAATAAGCAGATGGACATAGGGAGCGCTATCTTTGCGGTCAAATTGTAAGCATATGGCTAAGGTTGGCTTTTCAGAAAGAATTTACCTCCAATATTTAAGGACAAAATTCAATACCCTAAGCAAACTTGCCCCCGCAACTGCTGGCAGGATGGCTTTTGACCTGTTTTGCACACCTTACCCAAAGTATAAGAAAAGAAAAGCACCTGCTATTTTCAACCATGCATCAAAAAAAACGGTTGTTTTATCAGATGGAACCAAAATCCATGGATTTGAATGGAACCCAAACAATGCTAATGGACAAACCGTGTTAATCGCACATGGTTATGCAAGTTTTGCCTATAAATTTGAACACTATATTGGTCCATTGCTAAAATTGGGATACCGGGTTTTGGCATTCGATGCGCCAGGTCATGGACAGAGTGAGGGAAAACATATTAATGTAGTGGTTTACCAAGAAGCGATACAACAGATTATGCAACAATGTGCCCCTGTGAATCATTTTATAGGTCATTCGCTTGGTGCACTTACCTTATCCTTGATTGCTGAACAAGTGGATAATGCCAAGGATAGAAAATTTGTATTGATAGCGCCAGCCACTAAAACCACCACTACTTTTGCCAATTTCTTTAAAATGATGCACTTTAATGAAGTGACAAAAACAGCATTCATTCAAGAAGTAAGCAGTAGAACACATCATTCAATTGAGCATTTTGCCGCTGACAGAGCACTAGCTAATTATCATGGTCCATTACTTTGGGTTCACGATGAAATTGATTTGGTTTGCCCTTATGAGGATTTAAGTGATTTTCAAAAAAATGCCCCTTCCAACATAGAATTTCTGATTACCAATGGATTAGGACATAATAAAATATACAAAACAACCGAAGTGATGGATCAAATCATGGCTTTTTTGACCCCATCCAAGTAGATCATTTTTATTTTTTAGCCGAAAGCTATAATATTGCAACAAGGATAAAGCAAAGTTTAACCATTAAAATTGCCTTACCTTAGCGTATAAATAGTTGATTTTCAATATATAAATAACCCGAAGGAGCGGTTTGAGCTATGTCAAAGAACTTATTAATTGTGGAGTCGCCTGCAAAAGCGAAGACGATAGAGAAGATTTTAGGCGAGGAATTTGAAGTAAGAAGCTGTTATGGCCATATCAGAGATTTGGAAAAGAATGATATGGGTATAGATATGAAAAATCATTTTGCTCCAAGGTATATGGTACCGAGTGAAAAGGAGAAAGTGGTGAAAGAACTAAAATCAATGACCAAGAAAGCTAAAGAAGTCTGGTTGGCATCGGATGAGGACCGTGAAGGGGAAAGTATCAGCTGGCATTTGGCAGAAGTATTAGGTTTAGATCCAAAGAAAACGAAGCGTATTGTATTCCATGAAATCACTGCTCCAGCAATTAAAAAAGCAGTGGAGAATCCACGTTTAATTAATATGGATTTAGTGGATGCACAACAAGCAAGAAGAATATTAGACAGGATTGTAGGTTTTGAATTAAGTCCAGTCTTATGGCGTAAAATAGGCATGCAAAAAAGCTTGAGCGCAGGTCGTGTTCAAAGCGTTGCAGTTAGATTGATTGCAGAAAGAGAAAGAGAGATCAACCAATTTACACCTGAAAGTGTATTTAAAGTATCTGCACTTTTCTCTGCATTAGATATCAATAAAAAGAAAGTGAAGTTTAAGGCGGACGGCCCTCAGAAATTAACCACTGCAGGTGCAGCCGAAAAATTCTTAACCGCATGCAAAGGAGCAAGTTATACTGTCAAGGATATTACAGTAAAAGACGGCAAACGCACGCCATCTGCACCTTTCACTACCTCTACCCTACAACAAGAAGCTTCTAGAAAACTGGGGTATAGTGTTAGCAAGACCATGTTACTAGCTCAAAAATTATACGAGAGTGGTAAGATCACTTATATGAGAACAGATAGTATCAGCTTAAGTGAAACTGCAATTGATGCCATCAAAGCGGAGATCAATTCAAGCTTTGGAGAGCAGTACTATCAACCAAGAAAATTCAAGAATAAAAACGAGAATGCTCAAGAGGCGCACGAAGCAATCCGACCTACTTACATGAATGAAAGCAAAGTAGATGATGCGGATACCAATCGTTTATATGAATTGATTTGGAAGAGAACCATTGCTTCACAAATGAGTGATGCACAATTTGAAAAAACAACTGCTAAAATAGAGATCTCTACCAATAAAGAAACTTTGACTGCAAGTGGTGAAGTGATGAAGTTTGATGGTTTCTTAAAAGTATATTTAGAAGGCAAGGATGATGATGATTTAGAAGAAGACGCGGAATTAGGAGAAGGAGATGAAAGCTTATTGCCTCCTTTGGCAAAAGGCCAAGTACTTGACTTTATCAGCATGACTGGACTAGAGCGATTTAGCCGCCCTGCATCAAGATATACCGAAGCGAGTTTGGTAAAGAAATTAGAAGAATTGGGAATCGGTAGACCTTCCACCTACGCTCCTACTATTACGACCATTATGAAACGTAATTATGTAGAGAAAAGAGAGAAAGAAGGTGTTAAAAGAGTGTACCAAATTCTTTCCTTGAATCCTAAAGATGAAATTAAAACGGAAACTGCCTCTGAAATTACAGGAGCAGAGAAAAATAAATTATCTCCAACCGATTTAGGTTTGGTAGTCACTGACTTTTTGAAATTACACTTTGAAAAAGTGATGGATTTTGGTTTTACCGCAAAAATCGAAGGTGAATTTGATGAAATTGCAGAAGGTAAATTGAAATGGAGTAAGATGTTAGAAAACTTCTACCAACCCTTTCATGAGACCATCGAACACACATTAGAAACTGCAGAAAGAGCAAAAGGAGAACGTGAACTAGGCTTTGACCCAGTTAGTGGGAAGAAAGTGATTGCACGTATGGGTCGCTATGGACCAATGGTTCAAATTGGCCACCAGGATGAAGAAGAAAAGCCAAAATTTGCAAAATTAAAAGCTTCTCAAAGTATCGAAACCATCAGTTTTGAAGAAGCCATGGAATTATTTAAGCTTCCAAGAACACTTGGTTTATTTGAAGATGAAGAAGTGTCTGTCAATATTGGTCGTTTTGGCCCTTATGCTGCCCATAGTAAGAAGTTCTACTCCTTGAACAAGGAAATGGACCCTTACACCGTTACGCTTGAGGAATTGACGCCAATGATCGCTGAAAAGCGCAAGGCAAAGGACGAAAGAACGATTAAAGTCTTTGAAAAAGAAAAGATCCAGCTTTTAAGAGGTCCTTATGGCCCTTATATTAAGCAAGGCTTACGCAATTTCAAGTTGACTAAAGAGCAACAAGATAAAGTAGAGGAATTGACGATTGACGAAGTAAAAGCAATCATCGAAGAATTGAAAAAGAATCCTCCACGCAAGACAGCTAGAAAGAAGAAAGCTTAATATTATTCAACTCTAATGATTTTATAATCCAAAGTTTACTTTGGATTATTTTTTTGTGTGAAAAGAATTTCAAGTAATTAAGGCATAAGAAAAGCCCTTAGAGATAAATACTATTCCTACACGAACATTCGAGCTTGCGAGCTGAGAGTGTGGGAATATGGTATTTTTTCTAAGGGCTTTAAAATGCTATAGTTGAAATATCAAATTCGATTAAGCAACAGAAGGCATAGGCTTACTCATTGATTTCAAGAACTGTACATGCGCTTTAACTGCGCTTAATACCGTTGGATATTCAATATAATTTAATTGGAACTCTGCACATGCTTCCTTCACAATCTTGCTGATTGCAGGATAATGTACGTGAGATATTTTAGGAAATAAATGGTGTTCAATCTGGAAATTCAATCCACCAACTAACCAACTTACAATCTTACTTTTAGTTGCGAAATTAGCAGTGGTCTGTATTTGGTGTGCTGCAAATTCATCTGGCAATCTATTCTCTGGTTGTATTGCTACTGGGAATTCTGTATGCTCTACTGTGTGCGCTAACTGAAATACAATACTTAACACAAATCCTGCAAAGAAGGTACTTACAATAAAGCCAACTAACCAAGCCTGCCAGCCTAACATGATAACTGGTACCACCACGAAAATCGCAGCATGGTATACTTTTACAATCCAGAATTCAAAATGATCTGCAATAGACATTTTCTTCAATGGAATAGAACCAATTTTACCTTTAAAATATTTATTGTAATCTGTAAAGAAAATCCAGAATACATACAATAACATGTATAGAATGCTAAAATAGATATGCTGAAAACGATGTAACACATAATGCTTTTGGGTTGGCGCCATACGCATGAACACCCCTACTTCGATATCATCATCTACTCCATCTACATTGGTATAGGTATGGTGAATTGTGACATGCTTCATACTCCACATAAAACGACTAGCACCTAAAATGCTGATAGACGAAGAAGCTAATTTATTTAACCAGGCATATTTACTGAAACTACCATGACTACCATCATGCATAATGTTGAATCCTATGGCAGCAATTAGTCCACCAAAAAACAAACACTCCACAATTGCAATTGCTGTAGGTGGGGTAAAAAATACCAAATGAATATAAGTGACAAAAAACAAGCTCACTAGTATCGCTGCTTTTGTAAATAATTTATAATTACCAGTACCTCGTATTGTATGTTCTTCTAAATATTGGTTCACTCTTTTCTTTAATTCAGCATGTAATGATTTATTCACTACTGGAAATTTTGGAACGGAAACAGTTTGAGTTTGCATAAACAAGTTTAGACTTTAGTATATGCAAAGTACGTCAATTAATGATTAGAATCAGTCTAAATAATGCTAAAAAATAGCCAACGTCAGATAATTCTTTTTATTATACAAAGCAATTGATATATATATCCACAGGACATGAATAACTTAAATCGTTTGTTTAGCTTTTTTTCCGTCAATTTGAACAAGAAATAGCAAGTCCATTCTGCCCATGTTGCCAAAAAATGAAGAAATAAAAGCCTTATTTAGTCTCATCGATGACCCAGATGAGGAAGTGTTTAGTACCATTGCTGACAGGTTATTGGACTATGGTACACCTATCATTCCCGACTTAGAACATTTATGGGAAAATACATTAGACGAGGCAACACTTGAGCGCATCGAAAAAATGATCTACCGACTTCGTTTAAAAGATATTCAACAACAATTGATTGAATGGTCTGCATTGCCTAAGCCATCACTTTTTGAAGGAGCATTAATTTTAGTAAAATATCAGTTTCCAGAATTGGCACTGGATCCATTAAGACACCAATTAGAAAAAATTCGACGAAATATCTGGTTAGAATTGAATAATTATTTAACCCCATTAGAACAAGCCAATGTGATTCGGAATATATTATTCAGCTATTACCAAATAAAAGGAGTTGAGGTGAACTACGAAAATCCAGAAGATTTTTTAGTATCATCTCCACTGCAATCTAAACCAGGTAATGCTTTTGCCAATGCTTTGATCTACGCAGAATTATGCCAACAATTAGAAATACATGCAGAATGGATCAATATTCCTAAGCAATGTATTCTTGCTTATTTTAGTGCAGACTGGGAACCAGATGAGATTGTACCCAATCCCCAAGAATTCATTCAGTTTTATGTCGAAGGCACATCGGGACATCCCTTTTCACAAAAAGATATGGACCAATATTTTATAAGACATAATATTGAACCGAAAACGATTTATTATAAGCGTCTCTCCAATCAAAGAGTCATCAAAAAAATGATTCTAGAATTTGCAAAATGTTTTCAAAGCCCTACCCTACAATTCAAGCAAGATGATTTAATTGAATTAGCAAAACTGATAGATCAAGCTTCAAAGTAACTGCCCAATGCAACAATTCGAACATATTTATACTAGTCCAATTGGTCGAATTAAAATTGTTGCAGATACGGATTGTATTCACGCATTAAATTTCATTGAAGATACTGAGCTAGCGTCTAACTCTGATGGCAAGGAGAGTCCCGCTGTCATTCACCAATGTATCGATGAATTAATAGACTACTTTAATGGTAACAGAACTCAATTCACTGTTCCTATTCATCAAACAGGAACTGATTTTCAACAAAAAGTTTGGAAAGAATTATACGAAGTCCCATTTGCAAAAACAATGAGTTATGCTGAATTGGCAAAAAAATTAGGTGACCATAAAGTCATAAGAGCGGCTGCTTCGGCAAATGGAAAAAATAAAATCGCCATCATCGTCCCCTGTCATCGCATCATTGGGTCAGATAGAAATTTGACCGGTTACGCTTGGGGATTAGCTAGGAAAAAATGGCTACTACAACATGAATTCAGGATAGGACTAGGCGTGCAAACCTTATTTGCCTAAAATAGAGCCTGTAAAGCCAAATGGCAGGATATTGTTTGCAGATGGTATCAACATAACCTTCCCTGTCTTGCCCGCCAAAATAAGCTTGATTGGGGCCTTATACCTTAATTCATAATCTAATAATGACTGGCGACACATTCCACAAGGTGACAATGGATGATCAGATTCTGCTCCATGGGGGATATAACTAATAGCCATAGCCGTGATCGTTTCTTTTGGATATTGGCTTCCAATACTATTTAACAAAGTTCTTTCAGCACAAATGCCCACTGGATAACTTGCGCTCTCTTGATTCGATCCAAGTATGATTTGTCCATTTGATAACCTAGCAGCAGCCCCCACTTTGAATTTAGAATACGGTGCAAAAGCGGTTTCTACTGCATCATAAGCCGCGTTTAACAGGGCTAAATCTTCAATCGCTAAGCCTTCTTTTGTATCAAACTCTTCATATTCGAATTCAAATTTCTTTTGCATACTTTTTTATTTTATCAAATTAAAGAGCCTATTCCATCTGATGGATTGACTATAGCTAAACCAAATCATAGCTGCACGACCCACAATATGCGTTTCTGGAACAAACCCCCAATAACGACTGTCCTGACTGCGATGACGATTGTCTCCCATCATCCAATAATAATTTTGTTGAATCGTATACGTATTCGCTAATTTGCCATTAACAAAGTATTGACCATTTTGTATCGTTAATTTTTGTTGCTCATACCCTTCTATGATTCTTCTGTATAATTCTATTGTGCTATCATTTAATTGCACTTGATCTCCTTTCTTAGGAATTCGAATTGGTCCAAAATTATCTGCTGTCCATGGAAAATGTACAATGTCATTTGGAAACGTATAACCCACATTCTGATCTTCAAACAAGACTACAGATTTTACATTCGGCAATTTTTTTAAGCTGGCAGCAGCAGATGCTGTGAGATTCAATTTAAACGTATTAGGACGACCTTCAACAAATTGGAAATCAGCAGTAGCTTCATTGATATTGATCCCTAATGTGTCCTGCACAAAATCTTCTGCCAAAGGTCTTCCATCTGTCTCTACAATGTATTCTGTCTGCATAAATGGTGCAACCAATGCGGGTGCGCCATTCACCCATAATTGACTTTTTTTAATTTCAACCACATCACCTGGAATACCCACACATCTTTTAATATAATTATCTGTCTTATCCATTGGATGCACTAAAATTGGATAATCCGCTTGTAGTTTTGCTCGATCATTATTGTATTGTGGACTTCTTAATACATCATAATAAGGAATCTTAGAACCAAATTCTGGCAAGTTGATGATGGTATCCCCTGCAGGAAAATTAAATACCACCACATCATTTCTATTGACGTCTCTTAACTTAGGAAAACGTTTGTAATCCAACTGAATCCATTTCAAATAAGAAGGAGTTGTTGGAGCGCCTGGCAAGGTATTGTGTACAAATGGAAATGACAATGGTGTTTGTGGAATTCTTGCCCCATAAGTCACTTTGTCAACGAATAAAAAATCATTCACCAACAAAGTTTTCTCCATGCTCTCTGTTGGAATTACATATGCTTCAAATAAAAATGTCCTAATCAATGTCGCAGCCACAATCGCAAATACACCTGCATCCACCCATTCCCTTGATGCTGGCTTGTGGTAATGTGCTAATGCTGCATCACCAAACCATTGTTCTTTTTTATCCAAACCTAGGTAAGGTAAATAAATAAATGGAACTAAAACTGCCAATGTGTGGTGAATTAATTTAACCCTCTTAAAATGCATCACAAAAATAATAGTGATCCATAGACTTACAAATTGCCCTAAAATTGGCACCAGTTGTATCCAAAACCAAACTTTTGGAATCTTACAAAGCTGTACCACTTCCCATGTATTGTATATCGGAATGATTGCTTTATTTGCAGGAACACCTGCTTTTCTCAACATCGTATAAATACCGATATGCCAGCCCAACCAATAAAGAATAAAAAGTATCATGCCCATATAAGATAGATTAGATAGAACAAAAATATCCCTTTGTGAGGGATATTATATAAAAAGATTTATTAGCCGTTAAGCAGTTGTTTAAATGGTTAAAAACAAGGATACAACCTTACTTATACTGTTGTAACACTTCCTTTACCAATTTCACTGAACGTGTTACATCAGGGATAGCCAATGCAGTCAAGTTTGGTGCATAGTGCATTGGAGCATCAGCACTTGTGATTCTTCTGATCGGTGCATCCAAATAATCAAACCCTTCTTTTTGAATACGATAACTTAGTTCAGAGGATACTGAAGCAAATGGCCATTGTTCCTCTATAATGACTAAACGGTTTGTTTTCTTTACACTCTCTAATACAGTCATCCAGTCTAATGGACGAATTGTTCTTAAATCGATTACTTCTGCACTGATTCCTTCTTTTTCTAATTCCTCCGCAGTAGCTAATGCAACTTTCATCATCTTATTGTAAGACACGATGGTAATGTCTCTACCTGCACGCTTTACATCTGCTTTACCTAATGGGATATAATATTCTTCTTCAGGTACTTCACATTTATCTCCATACATCACTTCACTCTCCAAGAACATGATTGGATCTTCCTCATAACGGATAGCTTGTTTCAATAGACCTTTAGCATCATATCCATTAGATGGAGATACCACTTTAATGCCAGGGATATTCGCTAAATAACTTTCAAAAGCAGTAGAGTGCTGTGCACCTAATTGACCTGCACTACCATTTGGGCCTCTCATTACAATGGGACAACCAATTTGTCCACCACTCATCGCCAACATCTTGCTAGCCGTATTTAAAATTTGATCTAAAGGCAATACCGCAAAATTCCAAGTCATGAACTCTACAATGGGTCTTAATCCATTCTGAGCGGCACCCACTGCTACAGCAGTAAAGCCTAATTCAGATATAGGAGTATCTATCACTCTTTTTGGACCAAATTCAGCCAACATCCCTTGACTTACTTTGTAGGCTCCATTGTACTCAGCTACTTCCTCTCCCATTAAAAATACGCGCTCGTCTCTTCTCA
>JAOASM010000050.1 GCA_030158665.1 Sediminibacterium sp.
CAGCGGGTGGCTCAGTTTCAGCGGAATAGTGGCTCAGTTTGCGTGGAATATGCACATTTATTAAAATTTATTAAATGTACTAAATAAACAATCGTTTAGGATCTTTTTTCACTTGATTTTAAGACCTCAAATAGACTGCAGTTTGTAACAGTAAGTTTGTACAAAGCCTGATTTTTATGTCTCAAATAACAGCAGCAATCAAAGTAGAACTAGAATATCTGTTTGACTACTTTTTTTCAATTTTCTCACCAAAATACAGGAATGAGTTATTGTGTATTGCATTTGGCTTACCATTTCTTTATTTATATGACCACCCATTATTAATGAACAACTTTTTAAATTACATAACATGAATAACGATCAAATAATAAAGCTTTTTTTAAATGGAGAGGTAAGTTTTTCAGATATAGAAAAACAAACCATTGAAATAAAATATGGTTTTAAATTAGTTCAATTTTCAAAATCAAGATTTGACACTAGACTAAGCCAAACAAGTAAGGATTGGATTTTAAACAAAGAATTGGGATGGGGAGGTTCATTAAGTGATGACTTTCCAAATAGGTGGGATATTACTTCAGATGCAAGTATAGTGTGCTACCGTAATAATTTTGTGGAGTATACTTTTTTAGAATTAGTCAAAATTAGCATGGACGAGCAATTTGAAATAGAAAAACAAATAACAATTAATGAAGCAGAAAAGGTGATAACAAATAATATTGTCAATACACTTACAAAAGTGCTAGTTCAAGAAATGATGCCCTTTAGTAAAGTAAGCTCTGGTTATTTAGAAACCAATTATGGTATTCATTTAAAACAAACTCAAATAGGTATGCACATGAATATGAGATACAAGCCTCGCTACGGAAATATAAACTGGGTTGCCAACCAGGTGTTATGCTGGGGATCAAATACAGGATGGGATATTACAACAGATGGTAAAATTGCATGCTGCAGGATCAACTATGACGATTACGTTAATTTTGAAATTGAAATTTTAACAGCAAGCCAAATTGAGGAATACAAGAAACTGCATCCCGAAGAATTGTCTGATTCATTTAAGAAAATGCAAGTATTAAAGTCAATGCTTGATGCTGGACTAATTACCCTACAAGAGTATTCAATAAAAAGAGAGTCTATTTTAAAATCTATTTAAAATTTGTAAAAATGAAAAATATTACTACTTTTACACCATCATCAAGAACTCTTAAATGAGTACCAACCGAGAGCAACAACTCTACGGTGGTAATACGATGAGGACTTACTGTCAAAATAAAAGGTAAACCTCTCCTATTTTCTTTGATGTGTTTTTTAACCTTAAAACACATATTATGTCTCAGAAAAAAAATGACAACTTGGGACAACCCCAACATTCCAAAGATCAATCTAACGTAAAGTACTATAAAGGCAGTACAGTTGAGTTTTGGAGAAGTCGTGGAATTCCGTCAAAAAACACCACCCACGAGAAACTAGGTCAAACCACTCTCATGTTCACAAACAGGTCAAAACCACCTTTAGAGGATGATTCAACAGAGGCATCTATTAGGTATTTGAAGTTCAAAAGATTCAACCCTTAAACCATTTAAAATGAGACCAATTAATGGAACAATAGAGAACGATTTAAAGAAGTTGAAACATTTTGCAGAGCAACCCAAAATAGTTGGATATGTATCTAATCTGTGGTTTGGTAGTTTAGTTAGTAGATACCCATTTGAATACCTTTTATTCAGTCAAGAATTCAACTTTCAACAATTTAAAAAAGAGCAAACAAAAACACAAATCAAGAAAAGAGTCTTATCGAAACTTGATAGAATATTAGAAGCCCAAATTAATAAAGAGGATATTGATGAACTAAATCGAATCTTAACAAAATTTGATACACTTTAATCTAAAATATATTAAGAATATGAAAAAGCAGAAAATGAACAAAATGGTGGAAATTTGTATTCAGAACAAAGAATTCAGGGAAAGTTATCAAAAGATAAATGAAGACCATAAGAAGAGGAATGTGACGTTTCTAAAAAATAAGGAGGATGTAATGAAAGATGAAGAAATTGAGATGTTTATGGAATGGTTTTCAAACCAAAGACATCCTGAAATTAATAGCTAACTCTATGGTCAAATATCTCCTCATATTTGTATTCTTTTTCTTGATTGGGTGTTCTGATACCGAAGAGGTTAAAAGTCCCTTAAAATCAACCTATGTTCCGCCATCAATTAATTATAAGGGTCAGTATAGAAAGGGATATGTTAGAAAATCTGTAAGTACAAAGCCTAATGTAATTAGAAACAAATCCAAGTCTAGGTATTATTACAAGACTAAAGGAAAATATAGGAGAAAGAAAAAGTAAAAAACTTCTTCCAAAACAGGAAAAGGTGGTCAAATTACCAACTTTTCAAGTAGTACCTGAGGAGGTAAAAATATTTTGAGGGTTATTTTATCAAAAAAAATCACTAGTCCCCATTTCAACCTTTACCGAAACAGGATAAGGTTTATGTATCTTGGGAAGGGGGTCAAACCGGCCCGGGGGTTGGGTTGGAAGTCGTTAGACTTCGTCTTAGTTCGTTTCACTCACGTCTTCGTTGAGGGGTTATTTATTTCTAATGTGTTTATTGCATCTTTATATTCTTTTAATAACTGGATAATATTATCTCTGGTATCTTTTTGTTGAGAATATTTCCAATAATTATCAAATTTACCACGCTTAGCTTCTATCAGCAATTCTGCCCCTTGCTCACAAGAATCAATAATTTTTTGTTCTAATATTTCTATTTCACTCTTTTCAATAATTTTTTCTGTACTAGTAAACTGAGTTAATACTGGTAATATATCTTTTGAATTATATACTGTATTAATTGTGTTCCTATAGGAAGTACCCTCTTGTGATTTAGGAAGTACCCCTATGGTCGTTTGGGATGTATCTCCTAGTGATTTAGGAAGTACCTCCCTAGTTGTGTAGGAAGTACCTAACTCGATTTTTCGATGGTCAGTTGCATTACCTTTTTTTATCTCTTCTATTGTTATATAATTCATCTCAACTAATTTTTTGATTTGTTTTGATATTCCACCCCCACCAATACCTATTAATTTTCCAAAATCATTATTAGATTTATAACAACCTTCCGGTAATTTTAATAACGTTAAGATTTCTGACATAAGTAGTTTTTGTGTTGAGGATAAGTTGATATCAAATAATACCAAATATGGAATATTAATAAAAATGTCAGAGTGATTATTATTCTTATTATTTGTCTGATTCAATACTTTAATATATCTATACTCTTTAGAATTCTTATATAATCTCTTTGTTTCAATATATCCTAACCTTTTAAGTTTACTAATCTGTTTTGATGCACCATCAGAATTAATATTTAGTATTTCACCAAACCGTTTATTACTAGCATAACATCCCTTTCCTGTTTTTGATAGTGATAAAATATATGATAATAGTATTTTCTTAGTTGGATCTAAGTTACCATCATTTAATATGTATGATGGGTTATGTAAGTATTGTTCTTTATCATTCGACATAAAGTAAAATCCCCCAATTTTTCACCGTTGTAGGCGGTTAATAGAAAGGAGGATCTATAATATTTTATACACTCTGGTGCGAAATCATTCCCTACAAAAATGATTAAGTGTTGATAAAATATAAATGTGAAATACTTTAAAGTAAAGTCTAAAGAGTTCTAATTTTCCGAGATTTTTTCTGGAATTTTTAAAATGGTTTTTGGGTATTTTTTTCATTTTTAAGAATTTTTTCCAAAAAATTTCAATTTTAGCATCGATTAAAGCATTTGGCGTCAGTTTTACCACTCATTTAAGGGGGGATACCCCCCACCTCGTGCCTGCCTACAGGGTATTTTAAAAGAAAAATTAAAATTATTTTAAAATTTATATAATTGATTATCAATGTTTTAACCATTTAGTAAAAATTAATTTCACAATTTCATAAAAATTAATTTGTGAATTAAAAAATACTTACTAGTTTTGTATTCACAATTGAAAACAATGAGCTACGACGATATTTTAAAAACTAGTCTAAGAATTACAAAGGAAAAATCACAACCTGTGTTTTCTGATATAATCGGAGCTACTGCAGAAGTTGGAAGACTAGCCGAATTCATTAAAGAAACTGAGATTAATATAAATGCAGAATTGGAGCATCCTAATGCACAAAACACTAAGTATAAAAACCAGATTGAAAACCTACTTCAGTTATTAAAATTTGAAACAGATTCAAATAATAGATGGTTAACACTAATTGGGATATTAGAGCGAAAGATTATCCAGCTTCGACTTTACAGAAATATACAAGTATCATTCTCTACTCAAATTCAAAAGAGCGGTGAGAAAAAATTCAATTATATATTACTTCGTGCTCCATTTATGGATTTGTATTCTGGTAAAAAAGAGATAAGGGTGTATTATAAAAAAATTGAAGACTTCGTTGGATATAATAGTATAGAAGAATTAAAAGAAAACAACGAATTTAAAGCAGCAGCTATTGAAACAATTAGAAAAGAAATGGAATTGACAATTGAAAAAGAAGGAATTAGTATCGATTATTTAAGAGACGAATTAAACAAAATAGAGCAAGGTCAAAATAAATCAAAAATAGAATTAATAGCAAAACAACAAAATACTGCCAGTCAATTAAAAGAAGAAATTAAAACATTAAAAAAAAGAATAGAAGAACTCGAAAAATAATACCTCAAAAAATCAGAGGGTAACTCCTCTATTTTTTTGATCATATTATTCATATAATATAATTTATGAATTTTATAATAATTTAAAACAAAACCAATGAAAACAGGAATCGTAAAAATTAGCCACTTAGTAGACATCCCAGAATTGAAAGCGTATTACACTCCTCAGTCTATCGACGAGATTGCAACGTCAATTGAGGTGGACGGAGGATTGAGAAGTCCAATCATCGTAACGGAGAATTACGAAATCATTGACGGTTACCGTCGCGTGGATGCAATGAAAATATTAAACAAAGAGTACATCAATGTATTAATAGATGATGTTCCTCCGACCGTATTCGAGCGTATTATCAGAAATATGTATCGAACTAAAACAGTTGATGACCAAATTAAAGAGCTCAAGTCTGTATTTGAAAAATTTCCTAAAAAGATGGGGCAAAAGAATAAAGAAGGAAAAGTATATAATCGAATCGAGGAAATATCAAAAAGTCTTAATAAGAAATATTCTGGTAAAGAAACCATTTCCAAATTAGAACATATTCTTAATAATGATTTAGAAAATCAAATATTATCCAAAGGAATAGTAAGTGATAATTGGAAGATTGAACCCTGTTTCGATTTTTTGAATAAATGGAAAAAAATTGATGAGGATAAAGGATACAATTATACTCAAAAATTAGTAAATGGTGAAATTACTATTAGTGAAGCTAACAAATTTATAGAAGAACATTTAGCACTTGAAACAGATCAAACAACTTTCATTATCCCTGATAAGTGTCATTCTTATAATATTGATTGCAGAGAAGTGGAAAATATTTTTGAATTTATAAAACGTATACAATTAATCTTATTTTCTGTTTTCTATTATAAACAACGCTTTTACGAAGTTGGTCAAATTCCTCAACCTGGGCAAGAAGAAACAAAAGAACAATACTTAGAAGATGTATCTAAAATATTGATTCCTGTGATAAAAACTTTAAAAGATGACGGTGTGGTAGCTATTAACGTTGCCGATACTTACGAAGAAGGTAAACCTTTGAAAATTCCTTACTTATTGATTGAGTACATAGAAAAATATACAGATTTGAAATTTATCGGTGAAATCATATGGTCGAAAAAAAATCCAAGAGGTAATGGTGCAAGTGAAGATAAAAATAGACCTAAAAATAGAATTGAGTACATAATGACATTTGCTTTAAATCCAAAAAATGTAAAGTATAAAAAATTACAATATAAGGTTGATGAATCAAGACCAAGAATTAGCAATGGATACAAAGATGTAAATATTAAAGGTGTTAGATCAAAAAAGAGAAAATCATTGACAAAAGGTTATAAGAGTATTATGAATCACATACAAGAACAAGAGATAGAAAATATAATTATTACGTCTGTTGGAGAAAATCACGATGTAAGAAAGATTATAAAGGAAGGTCATCCAGCAATTATGTCCGCAATGTTACCAATTACAATCATTCAAATGTATACCGATGAAGGAGATTGGGTTTATGATTGTATGTCAGGATCTAATGTAGTAGGGAGATGTTCACAGTTATTAAATAGACGCACCCTCTCGACAGAAATATCTAAAAAGTACTTTAATGTAGGTTGCAAAATGTTAGAAAATGCAATTAATGAATTTGACAGATACTCCTTAGACTGTATAAACGAAGTTGTTTACCACGAATTTGAAGAATCAATAGCAGTATAAATCATTTAAAACCCAAATAATATGAATACAATTCAACAATCAGAAGTATTTGAAATAAATCAATTACTATCTCTCGAAAAAGGCAAACAAAACAGAAATAGATTCTTGGAAATAGTTGAAAAGCTATCAACAATAAGAACAGATGACAAATACCCTCACAATTTCATTTATGGGTTCCCTGGTATTGGAAAATCCTTTGAAATAAGAAAACATCTTGAAAATTCAGGAATACGACACGTTATGATAACAGGTAATGTCTCAATGTTTGCCTTTGGAGTTCAATTAGCTGTTATTAACTATCTGAACCCACATCAAGAGAGAGTCATAGTCTTTTGTGATGACGTTGATACTTTGGTTGCGACAGAAAGCTCCTGTAATATCTTAAAATCTGCATTACACGGCCCTAAACTCTATACATATGAGAAATCTCTCCAAAGCCAATGGAATAATTTAAGTGAATTACAAAAAGAAGCTATTAAACACCATCAAGATGATGAAAAGATGGGATTTCAAGTACCTACGAATTCAATGTCATTTTTAATGGTCTCGAATATTCAATTACCTACAGATGATGAAGTTAGAACTGCACGAGAGAAGAATAAAAGTAAATCTTCATTATTAGCTCATAAAAATGCAATTAGATCAAGATGTATGGTTCAAGATTTCTCATTATCTAATGCAGAATTATGGGGGTGGATTGCAGATGTTGTTCTAAACACAGACTGTCTCAATGAGCAAAACTTAACTAATGAAGAAAAGCAGGTTATACTGAATTTCTTATGGGAAAACTGGATTTACTTGACTGAAAGATCAATTCGTCTTATTGAGAAAATGACAATTATTATGAAACAATACCCTATGACGTACAAATCTGTTTGGGAAATAGATTTCTTAAAATAAATTATATGGACATAAAAAAAATACAAGATGAAATAAATAAAGTTCAAAAATCACCGTTTGCTCAAAAAACAGACAAGCAGTTATTAGCTTATGAAATATTATCAGAATTACACAGACAAAAATATCAAGGACTTCAACCATTAGCCCTTGCCAAATACAATGATTCAGAAAATAGAAAGACTAAACTAAATAAACAAAAGGTAAATGAGATAAGAAAAAAATATAACCCATACGTATATGGGAAAAAAAGACTGTCAATAGAATATGGAGTATCTGTGACTGTAATTTACAAAATTTTGAAAGGGAAAATGTGGAAAACTTCTAAAGACTAACTACTTGACTTTGTCATTTTACAATGATATATTTTATTATAACAATTAAAAACTTGCATGTTGAAAGTAACATGAAAATTATGAAAAAAAATGTTGATGAATTCCTAAGTTACGAAGAGATCAAAACAATTTATTCCGAAAATCCAAAAATTTTTAAGGAGCTTATTAATAATAAACCAGATTTTGGTTTTAAAAAAATAGGTAATATTAATTTCGTGGATACTAACGAAAATTTCAATAAATTAAGAAATTTTTGCTTTAACAATGGATTTAGTGATAACATTGAAATTTATGAAATTCCAATTCATTCAGGCGTAGAAGGTAGAGATGGTAAGATACATGTCACAATAGCCAATTCCGTTACTATATCCAATGAAGATGGTTCATTATTAAGATTTTTACCTTCAAAAGCAGGTGGAATAGTTATTTCCAGACTATTTGTTACACCTGAAAATCAGTCGAAAGGATATGGAACAATGTTAATGAATTTGTTTCTTTCTATAACTATTTTATCAATTACGAAATTTCCAGAAATAGAACTAGAATGTACTGGCTTTTTGAATGTGGGTAGTGAAGTAATTATTAATCCAATATCATCCCAAATAAAGTTTTTCAGAAAATTTGGTTTTAGAGTAGTTAAAGAAGAATCTGAATACCCAGAGTATGTAAAAATGAAATTTGATTTTTCAAAATTTGTTGAGAATGAAGAAAATATGAAGAAAATATTAAGAAAATAAAATATGAAAAAACAATTCTTAGACGTTGGAGGTGTTAGTAATTAATAGGATAATCAAGGGGGTTATGCGGAAACTACCTAAAGTAGCCCCCTTGACTTTATCAAGAAAAGAAGTTTATAATTTATAAAACAATAACAAAAACTGGAGGCATAACCAGTACAAAACCAAAAATAAGATGAGCAAAGTAATTAATGAGATGGAAACACATGAAATCATTACTTACCTGAAAAGGGAAAGATATATTCATGGTTTATTTTATGTTGATAGAGATGAAGTTACTAGAAAGTTTGGAATTGAAATTTCAGATGATGATTGGCTAGGATTTGCAAACTTTTTCACTGAAGGATTTAACAGACGAAATGATTTTCTTTTTGATGGAGCGGATGAGGTAATTGAAGATTGGAAAGAGGATAAATTTCAATATGGGTCTATGATTATTAATCAACCTGAGAAGTTTAATTAATTATTTAACCCTTATGGTGGAGGTTAACCATGATTTTTAAACCCTAAAATATTAATAATGGAGATTACATATCGACAATTCAAAAGACAATATAACGTAGATGTAGTAAAGTTTGTAAAAGAAAGTTTAGATGACGAATCTATTAAAAACTATTTTAAAGTAATAGTAATACAGAAGAAGACAAGTATCACGGATACATATAGTTTTGATAGCTGGTGTAATACAGCAGAAGCATATTCTGGAAAACTAGATACGTTTAATCAACCCGAAATTGGCAAGCACATCATTAGATACTTTCATAAGCTTTTCGAAAAGAAACTTTATGGTATCGAGAAAGCGGAAAAAGAAAGAATTGATATTCTTGAAGATTTTAAAATGTATGAAAATTAATAAAAATGGCAGAAGATTTTATCAATATATCAAGAAGTTTAGATACACTAACATTAGCCCAGGTTGCTGAGAGAATTAATGTAAAAGACATTGAAACAGCAAAGAAGTGGCTTCAAGAAAAGAGAATCAAAATCCATAGATTTCTTAATAACTCATTTGTCTACCAAATTGAAGTTGATAGTCAGATTGATAAGCCATTTGTACAGCAACTAAGAAACAAATATCCAGACAAGTGGAAGGATAGATACCGTGATGTTGTTAAAGATCTTTCTGTATATAATTTGACAATTACATTATTAGAAGATGAAATTTCCCCTATCCCAAGAGTTAAATCCTCAAATATTAATAAAAAGGATAAGGAGCGATATAAAAGATTATTAGGATGATAAAACTTACGTTACCAAAGAACCCACATAAAGGACTAAAAATATTTTGCAGGACCTGCAGGGTAGACAATAGAAAGTGCAAGCATTATGACCGACAAGTATACCGAGTAAGAATTCACATACCAGGAACAAAGAATGCTACTAAATCGTTCTACTTAGAAGCAGAAAATTATAACGACGCTGTAATTGAATGTGCTCTAATTGAGAAAGAATTAATTCAAAATGGATTCGAAAAGGTTAATCAAACAAATTCAGATAGCCTTACCGATTACAGTATTGGAGATGCTGTAGTTAAATACAGAGAATACATGGAGGGTAAGTCAAAATATGCACACCTTAAAAAGAATTTAACTCAAGATCATATTGATGAATGTGTAAGATTCTGTTGGAAATTGATTGAGAATGTTGCCTTATCAAAAAATATCAAAAGAACTAGGCCAACTGATATAAAAATTGAGGATGTTTCTAATTTTTATAAATGGGCTGAGCAAAACTATTCATCTACAACTTTCAATAAATGCTTCAAAGCTATTCGTACATTTTTTGAATTTCTTATAGAAGTTGAAAACATAGAGATGAAAAATCCATTTAGAAAGTTTGTTCCTAAACCTTCTATTAATAACATTATTGATACAATCACAGAGGAAGAATTTATTAGAATATTAACTGCAGTTGATACAATTGACCCAATAGTGAAACTTGGAGGCAAGGGAAAAATAGAAAATAGATACAAACCATTTCTTAAAGATGGATTTAAATTATTCCTTTTAACAGGAGGCAGACGTGAGGAGGTAGTAGATTTAAAATGGTCGGACATTTATAGTACGCCGCAAGGGGTTAAGCTATTCATTATAGATAATTTGAAAGTTAACAGAATAAAAAAAGATGCTAAGCAGAGAAAAAAGTACATAGGTATTAATGCAGACCTAGAGGATTTTCTGATTGAATTAGGAATGAATGAAAAAATAGGAAAAGATGAATATATATTATCACCCAATAGAGATAGGATTACAAAAACTATGATGAATGATTTAAGTAAAGGATTCACTCATTACAAAAATGGTGCTGGTATCAAAAAGGACATTAGTTTAAGTACGCTTCGTAAAACCTATTTGACATGGCATCATCAAGTATTAGGTAATGATACAGGATTGGTTAGCTCCCACTCTACCACCCAAGTTTTAGAGAAATATTACCTCGATCCAAAGGTCTTAACCGCTGTAGAAATATCAGCATTAAAGGTTCGTGTTTTTGGTAAAAATGAAAAATCATGACACAAATCATGACACAAAACATGACACAGAGTTTAACTAAAGTAAAAAACCACCTACGAATAAACGTAAGTGGTTGATTTTCATGTAGCGAGACCGGGATTTGAACCCGGGACCTCAGGGTTATGAATCCTGTGCTCTAACCAACTGAGCTACCTCGCCAAGATCCTTTATGGTTATGCCCTTTTAAGGGTGGCAAAACTACTGAAATTTTTTGAAATTATGAGTTCACTTTTAGACTAAAAACAGACTGTCCCTCAAAAAATCCCTCAAATACATCCCCTTTGGCAGTTGGACCAACTCCAGCAGGGGTTCCTGTGTAGATTAAGTCTCCTGGATAGATCGTAAAATACTCCGTAATACCTGCCAATATCTTGTCCAAAGGGAAGATCATTAAACTTGAATCCCCTGTTTGCACTGTAGTGCCATTTTTAGACAAAGTATAATGAATGGGACCAGCTAATATTTCTGCAGTTAAAGGATGCCATTCGCCAAGGATTGCAGCATTGTCAAAAGCCTTTGCTTTTTCCCAAGGGAGCCCTTTTTCCTTTAATTTATTTTGCAAGTCACGAGCGGTAAAATCTATACCCACAGAAATAGCATCGCAATATTCGATAACAGGTATGCCGTAAGGATGTTGTGCTGCTAAATTTTTTCCTTTCTTACTTACACGCAAAACCAATTCACCTTCAAAATGTAAATCGTTGGTAAAACTTGGTATTGAAAAATTTTCACCCTTTGGCAATAAGGCCGCATCAGGTTTCATGAATATGATGGCTGAAGTAGGCACTTCATTTCCTAATTCATGCGCATGCTCTACATAGTTACGACCGATACAAAATATACTCATAAAAATTATTTTAGAATTTTAAAAACTAGTCCAGTTTAATATCTAAGCCGTTTGCAAAAGTCATGGTTCTTGCTAAACCTATTGTCGCAAAAGACTCAATCACTTCTACCGATTTTTCAATCTTTATATCAATCAACTTTCTTTCCGTTTGCGCCCATCTTCCTAAAACAAAATCTACCTGTTGCCCTTTGGCAAAATTGTTTCCAATACCAAATCTTAATTTTGGATAAGCATCTGTCCCAAGTGTTAGTTGAATGTCTTTTAAACCATTGTGTCCCGCATCAGAACCAGATGCACGCAAGCGAAGTTTTGATATAGGCAATGCTAAATCATCTACAATCGTTAAGGTATGCTCTAGTGCAATTTTCTCTTTATCCATCCAGTATTTAAAAGCCTTCCCACTCAAGTTCATAAAGGTGGTTGGTTTAACACAAATAAAAACTTTACCCTTCCATTTTACCTCTGCAACTTCAGCAAGACGGTCTACTTTAAAAAATCCACCGTGCTTGATCACAAATGCGTCCAATACATCAAATCCGATATTATGTCGGGTATGTGCATATTCCGCACCTACATTCCCTAATCCTATGAGTAAAAATTTTGACATGCGTTTTAATTGGAGTTCAAAAGTAAGCAAAAACAAAACCCCGAAGGGGTAAAATCATTAAAGGTTTTTTAGAGTAGCCTTAATTTTTTAAAGGCTACTCTAAAAAACAAATCCCCCCAATTGCTTGGAGGGATTTGCGTATTCAAATAAGTTTGAATTATTTTTTACCTGCTTTTGCAGCTTCAGATTCTTCTTGCTTTAATTGACGAGTCATTACTACAGAAGCTACTGGGATACGTGGAGAGTTCATGATCTCCATGTTCGGTACTTTAATATCTTCGATACGTAAGTTCGCGTTCAATTCTAAACTAGAAATATCTAATTCGATAAATTCTCTTAAGTCTTTTGGTAAAGCTTTTACTTTAACCGCTTTTACTTTAGAAACTAATTTACCACCTGCTTTAACACCCACAGATGATCCAACTAATTTCAATGGCAATGTAGCTACAACTTTCTTATCATCCACTAACTCTAATAAGTCAACGTGTAATAACAAATCAGATACTTTGTCAAATTGTAGATCTTTCAAAATACATCTGTATTTTTTGCCGTCTACAGCAACTTCAGCGATTAAAAATTCACTTGTGTACACTAAAGGCTTAAAAGCTTTAGCAGAAGCGTAGAAATTCACTTCTGTAGCACCCCCGTAAATTACAGCTGGCACGTTTTCTTGAGAGCGGATTTGGCGGGCGGCTTTTTTGCCAGACTCGGTCCTCAAGTGTCCTTCGATTGTAATTGTCTTCATGGTTTATATTTTAAATATGGACGGCAAAGGTAATGAAATAAAAAGAAGCAACCAAAGTTGCTCCTAATTATTTATAATCTATTGAAAATCAGAATATTACTGGTTTCTTGCCTTCAATTGAGCATGTACAAATAGGCTGGTAATACTCTTATTCTCATAAGCATTACGGATAGCGATAGCAAACAAGTCGGCTACTGTCAATACCTTGATTTTAGAAGACTCGTGTTTCAAAGGAATGGTATCACAAACCACCAACTCCTCCAATACTGAGCTTTCAATGTTTTCGTATGCTTTACCACTTAAAACAGGATGCGTGATTAATGCACGAACTGTTCTTGCTCCTTTTTCTTTCAAAAGTGCTGCCGCTTTCACCAAAGTACCACCCGTATCACAGATATCATCAATAATTACGATATCCTTACCGGTTACATCTCCAATCACCACCATACTAGCTATCTCATTGGCGCGTTTTCTATGTTTATCACAAATCACCATCTCCGCATTAAAGTAGTTAGCTACTTCGCGAACGCGGTTGGTACTTCCTACGTCTGGTGCTGCAAAAGCAAGGTTTTCTAAATTAAGTGACTCAATATAAGGAATGAAAATAGCTGAGCTATCTAAGTGATCTACTGGCACATCAAAGAATCCTTGAATTTGCGCAGCGTGTAAATCCATCGTGATGACCCTGTCTGCCCCTGCTGCTTCCAATAAAGTAGCAATCAATTTGGCACCAATAGCAACACGTGGTTTGTCTTTACGATCTTGTCTAGCAAAACCATAGTAAGGTACGACTGCAATAATCTTGTACGCACTTGCTCTTTTAGCAGCATCTATCATCATCAATAATTCCATTAAATTATCGGTGGGTGCATAGGTACTTTGAACTAAAAAAACATAGTCCCCTCTGATACTTTCCAAAAAGATAGGCTGGAATTCACCGTCGCTAAATTTTTGGATGTTGATTTTACCAATGGGGGCGCCAAAACGTTGTGCAATTTTTTCTGCAAGAGCCTGCGAGCCTGTGCCCGCGAAAATTTTAACTGAAGGGTTCATGGTGGGTAAAATGTGCTTCAAAGGTATTGATATCGTGCACAAATTTTTGGCTATTCTTTTGCAAATTTTCAACAAATAGCAAAGTTATACACACCAATGGGCAAGATGCTGGTATTTGTACTCGGAATTAGCGGGTGTTTAAAAAATATATTTGAGCAAAATTGATTATGCAAGCAAGCAACATCCGATTTTGGGCAGAACAAGATCAACCCATCCATAAATTTAGCACTAAGGGCGCCGATCATTTAAGCGATGTGGAATTACTGGCTATTTTAATACAACATGGTACAGCCCAACAAAATGCCATTGAATTAGCAAGAAGCTTGCTTGCAACTACTGGAAATAACCTGAAAAAATTTGCAAAATATTCTGTGGCAGATATTGTGAATTTGAAAATCAATGGGATTGGGAAAATCAAGGCAGTCAGGATCTTAGCAGCCATAGAACTAGGTTCCAGAAGAATTGATTTAATCGACAAACACACGACCATCCATCATAGCCGGGATGTGGTAATGCATTTAAAAAACAAATTACAATACGAACAGCGCGAGGTTTTTATGTTGCTCTTATTGAATCAAGCGAATAAAATCATTCACGAAGCGGTGTTGAGCGAAGGTGGAATAACAGGTACTGTGGCGGATCCTAGAATTGTTTTTAAACTCGTGATGAGTCATGGTGCTACCGGATTCATCATCTGCCACAATCATCCAAGCGGTCAATTAATCCCCAGCAGGATGGATGACGCCCTGACACAGAAGATTAAAAAGGGCGCAGCACTTTTTGATATTAAATTAATCGATCATTTAATCGTCAGCACCGAAGGCTATTATAGTTATGCAGAACAACACCCAGACTGGTAAAATCTTTTGACTATGCCTGCGCAGTTGGACCTCCAAAATTCATTGGAATCTCAATTTGCTCCATATCGCCAATCGCACCATGTGCTGCTTCATATCTTTCAATATTTTCCACCATGGCTTTCATGAATCGCTTGGCGTGCATGGGCGTTAAGATCACACGAGACTTTACTTTGCTCTTTGGAGTACCAGGCATTACATTTACAAAATCAATCACAAACTCTGCATTGCTATGCGTAATAATAGCCAAGTTGGCATAAGTGCCTTCTGCAATCTCTTCACTGATTTCAATGTTTAAAGGCTGATTTGGGTTTTGTTCCATAAACTAGTTTAAGAGCCCAAAGATACGAGGGAACGAATCTTAAAAAGAACTAAATTTGCGGCATGTTAGTACTCGATGGTAAAATCGCCTCGGCGGCAGTTAAAGCAAGCTTATTAGAACAAACTACAGCATTGAAGGCTGCAGGTAAAAGAACACCCCATTTGGCGGCAATTTTAGTAGGCACCAATGGCGCTAGTGAAACTTATGTAGCAAGCAAAGTAAAAAATTGCGAAGAAACTGGATTTGGATCTTCTTTATACCGATTCGAGGAAACAGTGAGTGAAGCCACTTTATTGGCACAAATTGAAGCATTGAATCAAGACCCCAATGTGGATGGCATTTTGGTACAGTTGCCTTTGCCTAAACATATTGATGACGCAAAAGTGATTGAAGCCATTGATCCTAAAAAAGATGTAGATGGATTTCATCCAGCAAACGTTGGTAGATTGGTTCAAGGATTGAATACGTTTATCCCTGCCACACCTTATGGCGTAATGTTAATGTTAGAACATTTTAAGATCGATACAAAAGGAAAGCGTGCAGTAGTGATTGGAAGAAGTAATATTGTTGGAAGACCTATGAGCATTTTATTAAGCGCAGAACATCCTCAAGGAAATTGCACTGTAACTTGTTGCCATAGATATACCCCAAAAGAGGACCTGATTGATTTATGTTCTAAAGCAGATATCATTGTTGTTGCCGTTGGCATTCCTGATTTTGTGGACGCTAGCATGATTAAACCAGGCGCAGTAATTATAGACGTGGGGATCACTAGAGTTACCGACCCAACTGCAGCAAAAGGTTTTAGAATCAAAGGCGATGTGAACTATGCATCTGCCATCACAGTAGCATCTGCTGTCACACCTGTTCCAGGCGGTGTTGGTCTGATGACAATTGCAGGATTATTAAAGAACACAATGAAGGCCTACCAAGGTTTATAAATCAATTAAACAAAACACATTGAGCATACCACAGTCTTATCCAGTAATGGAAATGTTTTATTCTTTACAAGGTGAAGGTTATCATCAAGGCAAAGCTGCTTTTTTTATACGCTTAGCAGGATGTGATGTGGGCTGTGTATGGTGTGATGTAAAAGATAGTTGGGACGCGAGCAAGCATCCTGTTTTATCGATTGAAGAAATAGTGGCTGCAGCGGCGGCACATCCAAGTCGCATAGCAATTGTCACTGGAGGTGAACCCTTATTGCATGCGTTGGATCCATTGACAACGGCACTAAAAGCAGCAGGATTTCAAACGCATATTGAAACATCAGGTTCAAGCCCAATGAGTGGAAGCTGGGATTGGGTCTGTTTGTCTCCTAAGAAATTCAAAGCACCCTTACCTGAATCTGTGAAAGCCGCAGATGAATTAAAAGTAGTCGTATTTAATAAATCCGATTTCGATTGGGCGAATTCATTTGTGAACGATTTGACGATTGATTGTAAAAAATATTTACAACCAGAATGGGAAAAGTCAGATGCCATGACACCACTTGTGATTGAATACATTAAAGCAAATCCAAGCTGGGAATTAAGTGCACAGTTGCACAAGTACATCCAAGTACCTTAATTCATTAAAGTAGTTATACTACCTTTATTGTAACATGTATTTTCTATTACGATACCGAATAGGGTTTGCACTTATTTTAAGTTGCATTTTATGTTGTGCCAATACATTAAGGGGACAAAGTAAACAATCTATTCAAAACTATGAAGCAGGGATACGAGCACTAGAAAACAACGATACCCAAAAAGCCATTCAACTCTTTATACTAGCTGCTTCAAAAGACACGCTATATCTAGAACCTTCTATTGCTTTGTTTCAGGTTTACCACGATAAAAAAAACTTTCAATCTGCCATTCACTATTTTAATCGTATCCAAAAAATAGATAGCGCTGCGGCCATTCCCTTTATAGTCAAACAAGGTATCGCATTCGCAAGTTTGGGCCAGTATAATGCAGCAAGTGCATTATTAACGCCTTATATCAGCGGCAATAGTTTGCCTACTTATCTAAAAGAAAAAGCAAGCGCATTATTTGCAGTTTGTCAATTTGCAACCACACAAACACTTGCGCCCGAAATTAGCATCTTCAATATGGGAGACAGCATCAACTCCCTTGCTTCTGAATATTTCCCAACCGTAAGTATTCAAGACAGTTTGTTTTTATTCATGCGCAGACAAAATTTAAGTAGAGAAGATTTTTACACCAGCAGTATGGGAGCCAATGGATTTACAGCGGCGATTCCATTATCCGACACCTTGAACTTTGCCGCAAAAAAAGGCAGTATGAGTTTGAGTGCCGACCTGCAAACCCTTTACTATGCTGCAGATTACGCTGAACAAGGTTATGGACGTTATGATATTTATAAAGTGCAACGCAGCCCATGGGGTTGGTCAAAACCAAAAAATCTAGGACAAAGAATCAATAGTGATTATTGGGATAGTGCGCCAAGCATTGCACCCGACGGCAACTCAATTTATTTTGCAAGCAATCGCCCGGATGGCTTTGGAGGTATAGATATTTATGTGTCCTATAAAAACGAAAAAGGCTATTGGGAAGAAGCCATCAACCTTGGCCCAACAATCAATACTAAAGGCGATGATCAAACGCCGTTTATCCACGCAGACAATCAGAGCTTATATTTTTCTAGCAATGGCCGAGCAGGATTTGGCGGATCGGATATTTATGTGGCAAGAAAAAAAATTGATGGCAACTGGACTACGCCGATCAATCTAGGCTACCCTATCAATACCTATGATAACGAAGGGAGTATTGCTGTAGCCAGCAATGGATCAACTGCTTATATCGCAAGTGATAGAGCTGACAGTAGAGGCGAATTAGATATCTATAAAATTACACTTGCCGAAAATACAAGAGCACATAAAACTTGGTATATCAAGGGGCAAATTGTGGATGCAAAAACAAATAAAAAAATTCCTGCCGATCTAAATATTGTTGACCCTGCATCTGGTTATCCGATTATGGAAATGAAAGTGGATAGCATGGGACAATTTTTATTAGCACTTCCTTATTTTGATAGTTTGGGTTTAAAAATCAATAGCCCAGGGCATGATTATCTAAGCAGTATCCTTCCAATAGATAGCGTAAAAGCCATGGCTGGAAAAACATTTAATTTCGCACTCTTACCCATTGAAAAAGTATTTACTAAAACATTCAATCAGGTATATTTCGAAACCAACTCAGCAACATTGCAAGCCATTTCAAATGTTGAATTAGACGCTTTAGCTGGCTATTTAAAAACTACACTGAATGCGCAGATCCTTATAGAAGGACATACAGACAATACAGGTATAGCCACTCAAAATAACTTGCTTTCATTACAAAGAGCCAACGCAATTGCCAATTACTTACAACAAAAAGGCATTGCGCGCAATCGTATACAGCGCAAGGGTTTCGGGGCTACAATGCCTATCGCAGATAACAATACCGCAGCTGGCAGAGCTAAAAACAGAAGAACGAGTTTCACCATCACATTGCAGTAAAATAAATCTGCTCAAAAATATTGCCTGTATTTTTCAAGACTTACAATTACGTATTTATACTTGAAAAGGAGATGGTTATTGCTACGACTTTTATGCAATGAACAATTCACTTTTATATTCAATCGCTTTCTCTTTGATGCATGGCATTAGCACGTATTCAAAAACAGCATTGATAAAAATGTATGGCTCAGCGATGGCTATATTTCTTGAGCGACAAAAAGGCACCAATGCATTCAACACAACAGCACTGAACCATAAAGAAGTCTTAATGGCTGCTTGGCCAATGAAAGCTGCGGCTGAGGAACTTGAAACAATGGTACGACAAGGCATAGAGCCAACCTGCTTGGAAGATGCCGTATATCCAAATAGATTGTATCAATGCCAAGACGCCCCAATACTCCTATTTTCTAAAGGATCCAGAAAATGGAATCTGCCTCATCTCATTAGCATTGTGGGCACACGCAATCACACGCTTTATGCAGATAAAGTCATTCAAGAATTGCTAGAAGGTATTCACTATTTAAATCTTGGTGTGGTCAGCGGATTGGCTTTAGGGATTGACGGCATCGTACATCGAAAAGCCTGTCAACTAAAAATTCCTAATTGGGGGGTGATGGCTTCTGGAGTAGATGTGGTTTATCCTACTCAACACCAGCAGCTTGCTCGTAAAATGATGGATCAAGGAGGAGTCATCTCAGAAAATCCCAGTTCTACACTGCCACTTCCTTTTCAATTTCCAAAACGCAATCGTATTGTCGCAGGCATGACCGATGCCACCATTGTGATTGAGTCTCAAGTACATGGAGGAAGTATGATTACTGCAGGACTTGCAAGAGGTTATAACAGAGAAGTGTTTGCGGTACCTGGTAAGATTATGGATCAAAAAAGCAAAGGCTGCCTTGCATTGGTCCAATCCAATACCGCTCAATTATACCAAAGCCCCATTCAGTTATTAGAAAATCTTGGCTGGGCAGTTCCTGGCAGCGCTAAAGTCAACCAACCCCCACTCCCCTTTACACTAGACCTTATTTGCCAAGAAATATTAGCCACAATTACCCAACAAGGGCCCGTTCATCGAGACCACCTCGCTAATGCCTTCAATCTCAACATAGGACAGCTTTCTACGCATTTGCTCACCCTAGAATTAAATGGCCTTATCCTCCCTCATGGAGGTGCATTCTACAGTATCCGTTAAAAAAGGATTTTGCCTAAATAAGGGCTTGCCCTATCTTTGCCTATGGCAACAAGAAATTCTACCTCCCGCATTTTTGGACAAGGCTTGACATTTGATGATGTATTGTTAATGCCCGCTTATTCCGAAATCCTTCCTTCCGAAGTAAATATCCACGCACAATTAACTAAGCATATCAAATTGCATGTGCCCGTTTTGTCTGCTGCAATGGATACAGTGACCGAAGCCCAATTGGCTATTGCACTTGCAAGAGAAGGCGGTATTGGTATCTTACACAAAAACATGTCGATCGAACGCCAAGCAGAGCAAGTACGTAAAGTAAAACGTAGCGAAAGTGGTATGATTGTTGACCCGATCACTTTAGAAGTGACTGCTACTATTGGGGACGCATTGAATTTAATGCGCGACAATAAAATTGGTGGTATTCCTATCGTTGATAAAAACCATAAATTAGTTGGCATCCTGACTAACCGTGACTTACGCTTTGAAACTGATCGTAAAAGAAAAGTAAGTGAAGTCATGACCAAGGAAAATTTAATCATTGCACCAGAAGGCACTGATTTAAAGAAAGCAGAAAAAATCTTACGTCAATATAAAATTGAAAAATTACCTGTTGTCAATAAACAAGGAAAATTAATTGGATTAATTACTTACAGAGATATTTTACAAGTAAGTGCCTTCCCGAATGCAGCTAAAGATAGTATTGGTCGTTTATTAGTTGGTGCCGCTCTTGGTATTACCAAAGATGTATTGGATCGTGCAGCAGCATTACAAAGTGTGGGCGTGGATATTGTTTCTTTGGACAGTGCACATGGACATAGCAAAGGGGTGATTGAAGCATTGAAATTGATCAAAAAGAATTTTAAAAACTTACCGGTAATCGCAGGGAATATTGCCACAGGCAAAGGGGCTTTAGCTTTAGCAGCTGCTGGTGCAGATGCAATAAAAGTAGGTATAGGACCAGGTTCTATCTGTACTACAAGAATTGTGGCAGGTGCTGGTGTTCCTCAATTAACAGCCATTATGGAAGCAGCAAAAGCATTGAAAGGAAAGAACATTCCAATCATTGCTGACGGCGGTATTCGTTACACAGGTGATATGGTGAAGGCTTTAGCAGCTGGAGCCAATTGCGTAATGATGGGAAGTATTTTTGCAGGAACCGAAGAAAGCCCAGGTGAAACCATTATATACGAAGGCAGAAAATTCAAAGGATACCGTGGCATGGGTAGCATTGGCGCGATGTCTCAAGGAAGTGGCGATCGTTATTTCCAAGAAGGTGCAGACGCAAAGAAATTTGTACCAGAAGGCATTGAAGGTCGTGTTGCTTATAAAGGCACTTTAGGTGAAATCATTTATCAATTTGTTGGAGGATTAAAAGCGGGTATGGGCTACTGTGGTGCTAAAACGGTGAAGGATTTACAAAATGCCACATTCGTTCAAATCACCAATGCTGGAATGAGAGAAAGCCATGCTCATGATATTGATATCACTAAAGAATCTCCCAACTACAGCAGAAAATAAGGCTACACTTATAAATTGATACAATGCGTAAACTTTGTTTACTTCCATTATTGTTATTATTTGGATTGTTTACATCAAGTAAACTTGACGCACAGGATAGTACCAAAGCTGCATTGCAAATCAGTATTTTAACTTGTGCGCCTGGGGAAGATGTCTACACGGCATGGGGGCATACCGCAATACGAATCATTGATTCAAACAGGCAGACCGATGTGGTGTATAATTTTGGAACCTTCGATTTTAATACCCCTAATTTTTTAGCCCAATTTGTTAAAGGCAACTTGAATTATTTTTTATCTGTAGATTACTTCCAAAATTTCATATTACAATACCAATACGAGGGTAGAAGTATTAAAGAACAAGTACTCAACTTAACAGCTGCGGAAAAATTGAAATGGCAAAACGCATTGCAACAAAACCTTGAAGGCAACAATCGCTATTATTTATACAATTTCATTACAGACAATTGTACCACGAGGGTAAAAGATGGACTATATCAATTTACTAGCAATCAAGTGCCTGCATCTGATATTAAAAGCTTTAGGGTCCATGTAGTAGAAGCCCCTTATCAACAAGGCATTCCATGGATTGGTTTAGGCATTGATTTGTTATTAGGTGCTGTGTCAGACGAAGCACCAAGTCCTTTCCAGGCAGGCTTTTTACCAGATTTATTATATGATCAAATTGCTGCTCAACCATCGCTCATTGCATCGGTTCAGTCCTATCCATTTAACACTGCAATTTCATCTACACCTACCCATCCAATCTATTTTATCATTGGGCTCATCCTCGTCTATTTATTTGTAGGTAAATGGAATGCAAGATGGTCCGTATTGGCTGCAAAAGTATTAGACATCGTTTTATTATTTGTTTTTGGATTGGGCGGATTGCTTGTAATGTATATGAGCTTGTTTTCACTACACACAGCATGTCATGAGAATTTTAATATTTTCTGGATCCATCCATTTTATTGGTTGGCATTGATTTGTTATTTTGTACAACCTGTTTGGGCAGGGTATCTTGGTCGTATCTTTTTTGCTGCAACAATCGGATTGATTGCAACTAGCTATTGGCTTCCTCAGTCATTTTCAAGTTCAGTATATATATTAATGCTACTTGCCTTAGTCTTGAACTATCGTTTAATCAAAAGAGGTACAGATGCAAAATACCATTAAGCTTACCACACATTTATACGACTACGGAGTCGACCAGCTTTCTTATTTTGATGTAGGCACTGGCCATAAAACCATTTTGCTCCTTCATGGATTTGGAGAAGATCACTGCATCTGGAAACAACAAATTGAATTCCTGTCACCTCATTATAGAATCATAGCACCCAATATGCCAGGTGTTCAATGCAAACCTTTAGCATTACACCATAGTCAAGCACCAAGCATTCAATTGTATGTTGAACTATTCCATGAATTGATGCATCATCTACAGATTGAACAATATTATATCGTAGGACATAGCATGGGCGGCTATATTGGCTTATCCTTCGCAGATTATTATGTAAACCATGTACGAGGATTGTTATTACTCCACTCTACTACCTATGAGGATAACGAAGCAAAAAAAGCAAGTAGAATGAAGGTGGCCGAGTTCATAGAAGAATGGGGCGTTTCTAAATACCTTGAAACTGCTACACCTAATTTATTCGGTAACGCATTTAAAAAAACGAATCCTGCCGATATACAAGCATTAATAGAAAGCGGATCGGATATCAGCAAAGAAGCGATGATCCAATTTGTATTTGCTATGCGCAACCGAAAAGCATTGACACATTTATTACAACAAAACCATCTACCTGTTTGGATGATTGCAGGAGAGGACGACCTTGCTGTGCCAATACAAGATAGCTTGGAACAAATTAAATTACTACCTTCAACAAATAGTTTGGTGCTTAAAGAAGTGGGGCATATGGGTATGCTTGAAGCACCCGAACTAGTGAATCAATTCATCCAACAATTTATAGAAACTGCTTAGCCAAAACAACTAAGCCACAAAAAATAGACTATGTCAAAAATTATTTTAGTTACTGGAGCAAGTTCGGGATTCGGAAAAGCAATTGCTACAAAATTTGCAGCAGGTGGATGGAATTTAATTTTAACTGCACGTAGAAAAGAAAAATTAGACGAATTGTCAAAAGCACTTGAAGCGAGCTATGGCATCAAAACACTTTGCTTAACCTTTGATATACAAGATAAGAAAGCTGTCTTCGCCAACTTACAAAACTTGCCAAGCGAATGGCAGGCAATCAAAATTTTAGTCAACAATGCTGGCCTTGCATTAGGAAGAGACTCTTTTGAAAATGCGAATGTAGAAGATTGGGAAACTATGATTGATACCAATGTAAAAGGACTATTGTACGCCTCAAAGGCTGTTCTGCCACAGCTTATCAAAGAGAAAGGACATATCATCAATATTGGCAGTACTGCGGGCAAAGAAGTCTACAAGGATGGCAATGTGTATTGTGCATCTAAGCATGCAGTGGATGCGATCAGCAAAGCACAAAGAATCGACTTATTGCAATACCAGATAAAAGTAACTGCCATCCATCCAGGCGCAGCAGATACCGAATTTTCAGTGGTTCGATTTAAAGGGGATGAAGAAAAAGCTAAAGCAGTGTATACTGGTTATCAACCATTGATGGCAGAAGATATTGCAGACACCATTTGGTTTGTGGCGAATACCCCAGCACATGTTTGTATCAATGATTTAGTGATCACTTGTACAGCGCAAGCAAATTCAATGTATCTACATAAATAGTTTGAAGTAGATCGATTATCCAAAATCGATTTCGGTATTGTCTCCAATATTTAAGGTACGACTCATGCCTTTTACTGCAGCATCACTACCTATCAATGAATTGTCTAGTACCACTTCGTCCAAACTAGTGAACGAGCCTATGATACTATCTTTCACTATGGAACTTCTTATGGTTGTATTGTTCCCGATGGTTACATGCGGCCCAATGATTGAATTTTCTATCACACATCCATCAGCAATACTCACTGGTGCAATGATAATACTATTGGTATATAATTCAGGATTGATGGCATAACCTCCTGACTTCTTAAGCAATACTGCATTGGTTTCTAGCAAAGTTTCTTTTTTGCCACAATCAAACCAGTTCTTTACTTTAAAAGATTTAAACTCCACACCTTTTTTGATCATACAATCCAACGCATCTGTTAAATTATATTCACCGTTTGATTTGATATTGTCATTCACCAGCTGTTGGAAACATTCAAATAAAATAGTAGACTCCTTAATTTTATACAAACCTACCAATGCATGATTACTTTTTGGAATTGAAGGCTTCTCCACTACATGTTCAATTACACCCTCTTCATTTATTTCAGCTACCCCAAATTGTCTTGGGTCATCTACTTTTTGAATCCCCAACATACTACATGGGCTTTCCAACACTTCTTTGATATCATATTCGCAAATCGTATCCCCAAGCGCAATAAATACTTCTTCCCCTCCTACTATATTTTGCGCCAATTGGATCGCATGAGCTGTACCCTGACGGTCATTCTGATACACAAAATGGGTCGTTAGATTAGGGTAAGTTTGCTCCACATAATCTTGGATCTTTTCACCCAGATAGCCCACTACAAAAATAAACTCATTGATCCCTTCGGCCTTTAATTGATCTACAATAAAACTCAATATCGTTTTACCAGCTATTGGGATCAAAGCCTTGGGTTGTGTATAGGTATGTGGTCTTAATTTTGCTCCTGCGCCTGCTACCGGTATAATCGCCTTCATTCATTCATTTTTTTTGGGGAGGATAAAAATAGCAAATAACTGTTAGTTAAAGCCATTATATCGCCCCAAATATAGGAATAAACCAAAAGACAAGCCAAATGTGGATATTCCTGCGCATAACTGTTGAAAGAAAGCTTTGGGGAGGCCTGATAATGGTTTAATTTTGCACCATCATTACAAAATACACTTTATGAAAAGAGATACCCTTGTTTTCGACATTATCAATCAAGAATTAGCCCGCCAAAGACGTGGCATTGAATTAATTGCTTCTGAAAATTTTACAAGCTTACAAGTAATGCAAGCAATGGGTAGCGTGATGACCAATAAATATGCAGAAGGGTATCCAGGAAAAAGATATTATGGTGGATGTGAGATAGTAGATAAAACAGAGCAGTTAGCAATTGACAGATTAAAGGAAGTTTTTGGATTAGAATATGCCAACGTTCAACCTCATAGTGGAGCGCAAGCAAACGCAGCGCTTATGTTAGCAATTTTACAGCCAGGCGATGCGATACTTGGTTTAGATTTAAGCATGGGTGGCCACTTGACACACGGAAGTGCAGTCAACTTTTCTGGTAAAACCTACCAACCTCATTTTTATGGTGTCGTAAAAGAAACAGGATTGATTGACTACGAGATGTTAGAAAGTCAAGCAAGAACGCACAAGCCTAAATTAATTATATGTGGCGCTAGCGCATACAGCAGAGACATTGATTATGCGCGCATTCGTAAAGTGGCTGATGAAGTGGGCGCATTTGTATTAGCAGATATCGCACACCCTGCAGGATTAATCGCTAAAGGCTTATTAAGTTCTCCATTCAACCATTGTCATTTCGTAACCTCTACAACGCATAAAACATTACGCGGACCAAGAGGCGGTGTGATTATGATGGCGAAAGACGGCGAGAATACTTTAGGCTTAAAAGATGTAAAAGGAAATTTAAGATTGTGGTCTAATGTGATTGATATGGCTGTATTCCCAGGAACACAAGGTGGACCATTAGAACATGTTATTGCAGCAAAAGCGATTGCATTTGGTGAAATCCTTTCTGATGAATTTACAGTGTACGCGAAACAAGTTCAAAAGAATGCACAAACAATGGCAGCAGCATTTGTGGCAAAAGGTTATGAAATCATCAGTGGCGGTACAGACAATCACTTAATGTTGATTGACCTAAGAAATAAAAACATTAGCGGTAAAAAAGCCGAGCAGGTTTTAGGCATGGCAGATATTACAGCGAATAAAAATATGGTGCCTTACGATGATAAATCTGCTTTTGTAACATCTGGTATACGTTTTGGAGTAGCTGCAATTACAACCAGAGGTATGAACGAAGGCCATATCCCATTTGTTGTTGATGCCATTGATACCGCATTGATGAATGCAGATAATGAAACCGTATTGGCGAACACGAAGAAAGAAGTCAACAAGTTCATGGAGCAATTTGTATTGTACCCAGAATTAGGATAAAAAAGTAAAACTCAAAGTATACTAGGCCTCTTCTTACAAGGAAGGGGCCTATTTTTTGTACCGAATTCTCAAAAATGGTTAACTTTAGGATATGATACAAAGAATACAAACCATTTGGTTATTGATAGCTAGTGCTGCTGCATTCTCTATCTTGAAATTCCCATTTTATTATACTCCCGAGCCCAACGCTCTGGAGATCAATGGCGCTGGTCAATATAGCACCCTTATCACTCTAGCTTTCAGTGCTTGCCTATCCTTTATCAGCATTTTTTTATATGGCAACCGTATGTTACAATTAAAAGTAACCTTGGTTAACTTTATGCTTTCAGGATTGATTGGGTATTTTATTTATACCATTGTCATGTCACATCCAGGAGGTGGATTCACACTAGCTTCAGCTGGATTATTTTTAATCCCGATCTTACAATTGATTGCTTGTTATAAAATTTATCAAGACGAAAAATTAGTAAAAAGCGCTGATAGAATTAGATAAAAAATAACCCCCACATAGAAATGCGGGGGTATTCGTAAAAATTAAAATCAACCACATTTTTATTTTTTATAATCTAATGGAAGTAGTTTATCCAATTTCTCATAGGACCAATAGCCATCTAAGAAAAAAGATATTGCAGGCTCCAAATGGCCATTTGAAAAAATCTCAACCGCTTTTGTCCCTACCAATTGAACGATAGTTGTCTGCGGCGCTGGATTAGGCATTTTAAATGGATGAAGTTTAGCCAAATAAGGCAACTCTTCTGATTCTTTACTAAATAACACATATAGGTAGCTAGGGAATTGAATAAATTTTTTCCCTTCAATCGTATCTGAAAAATCAGCTTCTGCCAAAATTTTTGGATCTACCACATTATTATATTTCCCTTTCCTACTTCCTTCAACTTTCTCCAATCGTCTTACTACAAAGCCAGATTCAGCAAGTTTTCCAGCATGCACTGAACGAATAAAATGCATCACAGAACCTTGATAAGCAGCATCTCTATTTTTGAGCCATTTTGCAGCCTGTGCTTTTCTTTTATTAGGACGAATTAAATCTTCAAATAAAGTAAGTCCACTGTAGGTCATGATCCTGGTACGGTAGTTGTGCTCAAAACTTTCAAGCCAATAAGTAATTTTGTAACCAAGTGCCTTGTTTTGTATAATAAGTGGCTTTCTTGCGTTTACCTGTAATGTATTTGTATTTGGCTCATAATAAAACTTTAACACTTCCGGATTTTGAATTATACAGAGCTTTGAAAATTCAGAATAGCTTAAAAAACTTTCAATAAAATCCTTTCCATATTTTTCCCACCCATTTTTCTCTGCTGCAGTCACAGTAACTGTTTCTAATTCCTTAACGATAGGATTCAAATAAATAACTACGGCTCCTTTATGGTTGGCAAGATTAAAATTCGCAGTCTCATATCCCATCGCTACAATGGTTAATACTGAATGGCCAAATTGCGCCTGTATGAACTTTGATAGATTAAAACTACCATCTGAGGCACATACAGCGCCTATCCCACTTGCATTAATGAAAACAGATGCACCTGGGATTGGCTGATTGGTTAATTTATCAAGTACCAAACCCTTCTCTACAATTGACTGAGCAAAGGTGGTCTGGAATAGCAGCATCCAAACAAAACAGATTAAAAATCGATTTACTATTTTTCTTACCATTATTATTTTTTGGAAACCATAAATTCAATCGACATCCTCTTTAAATAATCCCCTTTCTTACCATCACGTTCAGAAGGAACCCAATTTGGCCCATTCTTAATCACTCTAATTGCTTCTTCTGCCGTGCCGTAACCAGGATCATTTCTTGCTTCTATATTAGATACAGTCCCATCTTCTTCTACTAAAAAACTTAATACAACTGTATATTTTCCTTCAGGACCTCCACGATCTAAGGGTAAGTTGTGATTTAGATTTTGTTTAAGGTATTTTACTAGCGCTTCCTCACCACCTGGAAATTGAGGTGGCTTTATTCTAGTTATATTTTTTTGAAAATTAACTACTGACACCACAGCTGGGTTGTATTTATCAACAAATTTTAGCTCATCAAGCTTATAGCCTGTTTTTATAGCTGAAATTGCTGCTGGCCTTGTTGCTGATTTTGTAGTAATGAATACCACCCCATCTTCACCCTCTTTGCCATATAAACTTACGCTGGAATTGTTTTTCAATATTTCAATTCTTTCTATATCGTTCGGATTGATATTTTCTACAGGATTGATCATCCCTTTTTTCAACGGGACACCATTAATTACATATAATGGATTTTTTCCACCATTATTTACAATTGCATTCTTAGTACCTACTACAGGCACAACCTCGACAGGAGCTGGAGACGGTGGAAGTGGGGGTGAAAGTGGAGCTGGAATAGTTGAATTTGGTTGGGCTGCAGCAAATTTAGTTTGTATTAAAATCACTCCATTACTTACTGCTGCTGCTCCATAGATGGATGCATTTTCACCTTTAAGAACATTTATCGCATTAATATCATTGGGTTTTAAATCTTTCATTTGTTCCCATTTCACAGGTTGCCCATCTATGATAATCAATTCCTGTTTCATTTCAGCTTTAATAATCCCAGTATCAACAATACTAGTATCAATGATACTTTTTAATTTAAGTTTTTCAGATGGGTTAGCTGTATCAGTTTTCACTTGAAACACTATTGTTTTTATCGATGCCATTCTATTTGCAATCCGTTCTGTTGCATTTACTTTAATGGATACTAATCCAACTGCAATCACTAAAATTGGCAATACCATCAACCTTCGTGCATATGAATATTTGATATGCTTTGATGTTGTTAACATAATGATGCGTCGTTTAATGGATGAATAAAAAAAATGGTGCGTAGGATTTAAAAAATGATTCCCATAATGAGTTTGTAGCAACATTTTTGCAAAAATTTCCACGTTTTCATTACCAACTGCTTCCTCATCTGCAATGAACTCATGAATCGTCATTAACTCTTTCTGAATGATCCAGTTCATTGGATTCATCCAGCATATAGAAGCTACAACTTGACAATATATTCGATCCCATGTATGCTTTTGTTGGATATGAGTAATTTCATGTTTAAAGATTTGCTGACCTCCTTCATCTTGAAGTGAAATAGTTTCTTTCCAAAAAAGATTATTTAAAAATGAAAATGGTGCATTTTCTTCTTTGGTATTGATAAAGTCAAAACCATCCATTGGTGTCACTTCTGATTTTCTCTTAAGAATTTGAATTCTGAAAATTTGAATACCTAATATGATTAATAAAACCATGGTTATAAGGAATGAACCAATCAAAATAAAATCCATCCATTCAAACTCATTAGTAGAAGAAGATGTAGCTTTTGGCAAAACAAATTGTAAAACTTCAGATGAACCATACAGCACTGGCTCTTCTATCGAAAACCAATCGAAATTTAATAAAGGGGCAATCAAACTAATGACGGATGCAGACAACAAATAAAATCGATTATAATAGTGGAATTTTTTATTTCTTAATGCAATCCAGTAATAGCCTACAAACAATCCTGAAATTAAAATGGTTTGAAATAAATACAGCAAAATTGATTGACTAGTCATGGCGCTTGTTTTTAAGTTGTTGTAAAAGCAATTCCAAATCCTCGATCGACATTTGTTTTTTATCTACTAAAAAGGATACGACATTAGAATAGGACCCCTCAAAATACCTTTCCGTCAAACCCTCTATTCTTTTACCTGAATAAGCAGCTTTACTGACTAAAGGGTGGTAAAAATTATTTCGGTTGGGATTTTGTATCCCAACGAACTCCTTTTCCACTAAAATTTTCAATAAGGTTGCCACCGTATTATGGTGTGGCTTTGGTGCCTCCAATGCTTCTAAAATATCTTTGATATACCCTCCTTGATCCAACGACCATAGGGCTTGCATGATTTGTTCTTCGGCTTGAGTCAGTTTCTTCATATTTGGCTGTTTTCTATTGTAACTAAATTCTTAGTCAATATTATAACTAAATATTTAGTTAAGCAAAAAAATCTTTAGAAATACATAATGACTGAAAATCAGGGACATAGACTGTACACAAGTCAATTAACCTAAGATATTCAGTATAAATACTTAATATAATCTGAGGGATCCACTCTATTTTAGATACTATAATTTAAAACCTCCCCCTCCAATGAACACCAAACTAGTTTACACATTTGTATTTTGTTTTCTAAACTTCGCAATACAGGCTCAAAATAATTTAATACAGCTTGAAACCGAAAACAACCCAGACGGATCAGCTACTATATACGCAACAAGTTATGCAAGTGGCAATTACACATTGAAAGTTGACTTTAACCTCACCGGATTTATCACAAATTTTAGCAATCCTTTTTTTACAACCATTAAACAAGGTAAAACACAAATTTGTAAATTAATGCCTGACAGAAGCGCTGGCTATAGATACCTAAGGTATAGTTATAATTATTTCGCTGGAACTAGTTTTAGAAAAGCCCCTGAAAACTATCTGCATTATGTTTTGCCAATTATGCCCGGTAAGATAAGTTTAGTCACTCCAGTAAATCATATTAAAACAATATTAGAACAGAAAGTTGATCCATTCTACGCACAGGGCTTTACTTACGGAATTGGTGACACTATTTGCGCTGCAAGGGCTGGTATTGTTTATAATATCAATGATCAACTTAAAAAAGGCGAAGGGAAAACAACAAGCTTTTCAGACAATAGGAATAAAATTTTCATTCAACATAAAGATGGCACAGTAGCACATTATACCATTCTTGCGCCAATGTTAAGTTTGGTTGAAAATGGAGACATGGTCATTCCTGGCCAACCCATTGCTATACTTAATCAACCTGCAGAAAAATATCAACTTTTATTTTCAGTTAACTACTTAGATGAAAGTAAAATTAAAGGAGAACAACCTAGTGAAGCATATCAGACATTGCCTGTACATTATTACTTGAATAATAATGCAGTGTCAACTATATTAATCATTGGTCAAAAATATCAAGCAGAAAAATCTTTAGCTATTATCACTGAAGAATTAAGTAAAAAAGATTTAAAAAGACTTGGTTTTAGCAACTAAGCTGCTTCAATCTCTCTTGCAATTGCTTTTTGTACCAACTGATTTAAGCTAATCCCTTTCATAGTTGCAAGCATTGCTGCCTTTTGATGTATTTCTGGCTTAATTCGAACGTTAAATGATCCCTTAAAACTTTTTAGTAATGGCTTTTTAAAATGTTTACAGCTCTCAATATACTCATCTACTGAAATCTTAAATTGTTTAATTAGGTCGCCAACTTCAGTTGACTCATATGTAACCAAATCAGGTATACCTTCAATTTTACCATATAAAACCTGGTCTTCATCAGAATAATTTACTGATCCAATAAAGCCTTTATAGTTTAATGTATTTTTCATAAAATTCTTTCTTTTAAATTTTCATAGATATACTTCATCAAGTATGGTTTAATGATATTCCCTGGATGAGGTTTGTGAATTTTAATTTCATGCCCTATATAATCATTAAAGAATAATACTCTTGATCCAGAGGTTTTACCTAACTGGTGTTCTTTGTATCCTAATCCACTTAACATTGTTCTTAGTTCGTTGTAAGTAAAATCCTTAGGTATACTTAAGAATCTTTCGAGTAGTTTATCTTTCTTTGTCATACAAATTTATGCAACTATTTTTCAGTTACATAAATTTAAGACATAATAATTTATAAAGACAAAATTTTAATTTGTAATTAATTGTTTTTCAATAAGTTACATAGAATCTAGCCTAAGTACTTCCCAGTCTGTGAGGCTTTGCATTTGGCCAATCCAGAAGGTACACCTGCATAAACGACCGTGCCTCCATTGATGCCTGCTTCTGGGCCCATATCAATAACCCAGTCTGCCGACTTAATAATATCGGTATTGTGTTCCACCACAATCAAGGAATGACCCTGATCTATTAATGCATTAAAGGCTTTTAATAATTTATGGATATCATGAAAATGCAAACCTGTAGTTGGCTCATCAAATATGAATAACATCTTGCTACTTGCTTTTCCCTTTCCTAAGAAACTAGCCAACTTCACGCGCTGTGCTTCACCACCACTTAGGGTACTACTACTTTGTCCCAATTTTACATAGCCCAAGCCTACTTCTTGTAAAGGACTAATTGCTAAGACAATATTTTTTTCTTCACTAAAAAATTCAATGGCTTCGTCTACACTCATTTCTAACACATCATGAATACTCTTCCCTTTATACTGTACTTCTAATACTGCTTCTTTAAAACGTTTACCACCGCAATCCTCACATACTAAATGCACATCTGCTAAAAACTGCATTTCCACCAATTGCTCTCCTTCTCCTTTACATGTATCACATCTTCCCCCATCTACGTTGAATGAAAAATGTTTTGGTAAGAAACCTCTTATTTTTGACAATGCCTGTTTAGAATAAACATCTCTAATGGCATCGTAGGCTTTGATATAGGTTACGGGATTGCTTCTAGATGATTTGCCGATTGGATTTTGATCCACCATTTCTATTTGATCAAACAAATGCAAATCCCCTTTGATTGCACTAAATCCACCTTTGATTTCTGTAGGCAATTGTTTTGCATCTAACAACGCATTGTATAATACCTGCTTCACCAAAGTCGTTTTTCCACTTCCACTCACACCCGACACCACGGTCAAACACTGCAATGGAAATTGAACATCAATGTTTTTAAGATTATGTAGGAAGGCTCCTTCTAAATGTATATTGTGTTTTGTAGATCTTGTTTTTGCAGGAACAGGGATGGACAATGTGCCATTTAAATATTTTCCAGTTAAACTATTTTTATCTTTCATCAACTTGGCTGCATTCCCAACCGCAACCACCTCTCCTCCTAAATGTGCTGCCAATGGACCCATATCAATAATATAATCTGCGTCACGCATAATCTGTTCGTCATGCTCCACCACTACTACGGTATTACCTAGGTCTCTTAAGTTTTGTAAAACCTTAATCAATCTTTCCGTATCTCTTGAATGTAAACCAATAGATGGCTCATCTAAAATATATAAAGAGTTGGTTAAATTACTTCCCAAACATCTTGTTAACTGAATACGCTGACTCTCGCCACCACTCAAGCTATTGGCCAATCTGCTTAAAGTCAAATAGCCCAAACCTACATCCATTAATGTCTGGATGCGTTGTTCAATTTCCATCAATACTCGCTTTGCAATCACCGAATCAGTTGGACTCAGTTTTAATTGTTTAAACCAGGCTTGTAAATCCTGCACCGGCATCGCACACAATTGACCGATATGTTGATCTGCTATTTTTACATACAAGGCTTCTTTACGCAATCTATACCCCTGACATGCTGGGCAATCCGTTCTACCTCGATACCTACTCAATAAGACACGAAATTGTACTTTATATAAATGTGCTTCTACATCTTTAAAGAAATCATCTATACCATATGCCTTCCCAACCCCTTTCCATAATTGTTGCAATTGCGCCTTGGTTAATTTATGTATGGGCTGATGGATAGGGAATCCTTCCTTTCCTGCTTCCTTTACAAATTGATCCTTCCACCAAGAAAGCTTTTCTCCCTTCCAAGGTGCCACTGCGCCATCATATACCGACAAGTGTGGATTCGGTATAACCAAGTTGGCATCTATCCCTAACACTTGGCTATAGCCTTCGCAGGTGGGACAAGCCCCATAAGGGTTGTTGAATGAAAATAAATTAGGGCTAGGTTCGTCAAACTCAATGCCGTCCAATGTAAACTTATTGTTGAAGCTCACTAGATTGGTTTCATTTTGTTCTACCCATACAATGCCCTCCCCTTCGTAAAAAGCAGTTCCTATTGAATCTGTCAAACGATGGATATCATCTTCCTCAAAAGCTTTTACGATGACACGATCAATTAAAATATAAATTTCTTTGTCTTTGGTATGTTGCTGCAGTTCTTTTTTTGACCAGTTCAACGCATCTTCAATTCTTACAATCACTGGTGCCGTTTTCGCCCCCCTCAAATAAATACGAGCAAAGCCTTTTTGCATCAAAATATTCAACTCCTCAAGAATATCTCTTTTAGCGTGTTGTTTAAATAACACCAAGAGCACCATTTTGTCCCCTTGCTTCCCTTTTTCAATGAAGGACAAGACATCTTGTACATCTTGTTTTTTGACCTCCTTGCCGCTAATTGGGGAATAGGTTTTACCAATCCTTGCAAATAAGACCCTTAAATACTCATAAATCTCTGTCATACTACCCACCGTACTTCTTGGTGTGCGGGTAGTCACTTTTTGTTCTATAGCAATGGCAGGACATAATCCCTTGATATAATCCACGTCTGGCTTGCCCATTCTAGACATAAATTGTCTGGCATAAGAAGATAAACTCTCTGCATAACGTCTTTGTCCCTCTGCAAAGAGGGTGTCAATGGTTAAAGAGGACTTTCCGCTACCAGAAACCCCTGTCACCACGATCAATTGGTTTCTAGGAAATTCAACCGATACGTTTTTAAGGTTATGCACCCTCGCACCTACCACCTCAATGGAATCTAGCTCCTTTTTATCTTGCCCTTTTTTAGTTACAGCCATACTACAAAATAACACCATCGCGGCCTATTTGGTTGCGTTCAAGCCGAATATTATTTTAAATAATGCAATGTGGATATCCTTGAAGTAAATTTCTTGTTTCCCACAATTACGAATCGGGCACAATAAGCTAGTAATTTTCCAAAACTAATCCAGAGGTACCCTAATACCTGACCTAAGAACAACCTATAAAAAAACAAACATGAACAAAGTAGTTGAACTGACAGACAACGAATTGATTCAATCTTTCCAAGGAGGCAATACCCGTGCTTTCGACGCCTTGATTGATCGTTACCAAGAAAAAATCTTCAATACCATTTTATTTATGGTAAAAGACAGCTATTTAGCAGAAGATTTAATCCAAGAAATTTTTATTAAAATCATTGACAACTTAAAGCAAAGAAAATATGCCGAAGAAGGCAAGTTTCTTCCTTGGGCTTTAAGAATAGCGCATAATTTTTGTGTAGATCATTTTAGAAAAGTAAAACGCACTCCTGTTATTAAAACAAGTGACGACCAAGATATTTTTGAAGTCATTAAGCATACAGATCATTCTGCCGATTATAAAATGACCCGTGCTCAAACGCATAAAAATATTCAAGAATTAGTTGACCTTCTACCAGAAGAACAAAGAGAAATTATTGTCTTAAGACATTACGCTAATTTAAGTTTTAAAGAAATCGCTACTTTAACCAACTGCAGTATCAATACAGCTTTAGGAAGAATGCGTTATGGCTTAATCAACTTAAGAAAAATGATGAACGAGCGTGGCATGACCATGTAATGTTCAAAGAAATATCGCATCATAAAGAAGGCCCCGTTTGGGGCCTTCTTTATGAATAAAAATTTTATTTTTTCTTAGCACTACATTGTAGCCAAGATAAATATTGTTGAATGTCTGGTGTGTAACCAATCGGATTAGATTGTAACACTTGATCGGGACTCAATACCACATACAAAGGTTGTGAAGACTGATTGAAGTTCTCTGTCTCAAAAGTGGCCCATAAATCTGCAACAGTGTTGATTTGTTTTTGTTGCCCACCCTGAGTCGTATATACAAAACGCTCTGCTACTGGAAGGTTAGCTCGGTCATCCACATACAAAGACAATAAAATAAAGTTTTCTTTGATAAAACTTTTTACTGCAGGATCGGTCCACACTTGCTCTTCCATTTTTCTACAGTTCACACATGCCCAACCTGTAAAGTCAATCAGGATTGGTTTCTGTTGTGCCTTCGCCATGGACAATGCTTTAGTATAATCGTTTACTACATCTGCCTTTAAACCATGACTAGCACTATCTGTTGCAAATAGACTATAATGTGTTGGCGGCGGGAAGCCACTTAATAATTTTAAATTGTTTGCATTTTGAGGCATTAAACCCGCTCCTAGATAAAGCGCAAAGACTAAAGCTACTCCACCTAGTAATTTTCTTCCTACTGCTATCTTTTGCCCTTTAACATCATGAGGTAATAATAAGAAGCCAAAAAGATACGCCGTTAATCCTAGGCTAATCAAGATCCAAATACCAATAAAGACTTCTCTTTTTAAGAGTCCCCAGTGTTGTACTAAATCTGCGTTTGATAAAAATTTAAATGCCAATGCCAATTCAACAAATGCCAATACTTTTTTCACGGTATCCAACCAGCCTCCAGATTTTGGCAAGCTCTGTAGCCATTGTGGAAAGATGGCAAATAAAGTAAATGGCAGTGCCAACGCCAATCCGAATCCTGCCATACCTTGTGTTAAAGCCCATGCGCCACCTTGTAATGAACCAACTAATAAAGTGCCTAATATTGGACCAGTACATGAGAAGGAAACAATCGCTAATGTGATAGCCATAAAAAAGATACCACCCAGACTCCCTAAACCACTTTTAGCATCTGCTTTGTTGGCAATGCCTGAAGGCAAACTAATTTCAAAATAGCCAAAGAATGAAATGGAGAAGAAAATAAAAATAGCAAAAAACGCAATGTTCAACCATGCATTCGTTGAAATACTATTAAAAATTTCTGGTTGTACATTCCCGACAATATGAAAAGGCACACTTGCCAAAACATAAATTAAGAAGATACTTAATCCATAGATCAATCCATTTTGTATACCTTGTTTTCTAGTCTTAGATCTTTTTGTAAAAAAAGAAACCGTTACTGGTATCATCGGGAAGACACATGGTGTGACCAATGCAATCAACCCTCCTAAAAATCCCAATAGGAAGACACCCCAAGCGCCATTATCTGCACTTGCACTAGTAGTTGTTTCGCCACAAGCATTTGCAGGTGCATTGCGTGCAGTTTCAGGTAACAAAATATTGAACTGATTCCCTTTTTGTCCATTTGCCAATGGCATTGCAATGGGTAATTCAATCACATAAAATGAAGCTTCCTTCCCTACACTCATCACTACCACCCCCTTTAAACTATCTGGTTGGAATCCATGTATCACCACTTCTTCTGTTATATCAAAATTTCCTGTGAACGCTTTTGCAGAAGTAAATAACACATCTTTTTGTGCAACAGAAGCAACAGAATATTGGAGCTTATTGTTAGCCACTGCGGTTTCTAAACTGTATTTTATGACAGGTGCGTCTACCCCTTCTGCATTGGCATCATACACTTTCCATCCGGATTGTACTTGAACCAGCGCTTGTATCCTGTACACCGAATCATTGATTGCATTGATTTTGACAGTAGCTTTTGCAATACTGTCTGCCTGTGCTTGTAACTGTGAAACAGTCAAGAACAGCGCTATAATGGTCAAAAATAAATTACGCATTGCTAAAGATTGGCTTTGCAGCCTTTTGCGATAGTGATTGAATCCTATAATTATTGAATGTCTACTTCAAAACTTTGTTTTGTTGGAGGCAAACATCTTTCCTCATTGCAAACCATAAATTCAATGGTGCCAGTCAACTTTGTTTTTGTAGCTACCTTCAAAGTGACAGCTTGTATAAATTGCACTTTACCACCGAAAGAGCCAATGACCGCATCAAAATTTTTATCAAACTTCTTTTCCAACTTGCCCACTTCTTTTGTTGTTCCTTTTAAAACAACCAATGGATTCTTAGCAAATTGAACAGTAGTAGGAACTGGTCCTTTTTTTACAAATTGAGAATAGATATGCCATGGCGCATCTACGTTCGCTGTGATGACGATATTGTATTGCTTATCTCCGGTCTTAACCGCTTGATAAGCCCACTTTACAGGCGCTAATTTTTGTGCTTGACCTTGCAATGCAAAAGCCATGATCAATAAAGCAAAAAATATTTTTTTCATCTGATTTGTTTTAATAATAAATCAACCTTTATTGCTATACTAAATAGCTGCAGCAGTTTTTAATAAACCTAATAATTCAAACACCTTAACACCATCTGTATTGTTCAATGCAGGATTGGTTGCTCTTTCTGGATGTGGCATCATGCCAAATACATTTCTGTTGGCATTGCAAATTCCAGCAATATCCTTTATTGCTCCATTTGGATTGGCATCGCCGCCAATCTTTCCTGTTGCATCACAATAGCGGAAAATAATTTGATTGTTTTTTTCTAGACTCGCTAGCGTTGCTTCATCTGCGAAATATCTTCCTTCCCCATGTGCAATAGGGATCTGTAATGGACCACTATTTTCTGATTTTATAAAAACGTTTTTACAAATAAATTGTTGGTTGGCATTTTGTAATAAAGCACCTGGTAATAAGCCTGATTCACATAAAATTTGAAAGCCATTGCACACGCCCAATACTTTTCCGCCTTTATTTGCAAATTCAATCACTGATTGCATCATTGGACTAAATTTTGCAATGGCACCACAACGTAAATAATCTCCATAAGAGAATCCACCTGGCAATACGATACAATCCTCAGTGTTAAAATGAGACAAATCACTGTCTTTGTGCCATAGCATTTGCACCTCAAAACCAAGGTCTTTTTCTAAAGCATCTTGCATATCTCTGTCACAGTTAGAACCAGGGAAAACCAATACGCCAAATTTCATAGGATTAAGCTTAAAACGTTGAATAAAATTGAGCTACAAAGGTACTTAATTAAGCCTTGCTAAAAAGCGCAAATTCTACACTTAAAAAAGGTGGTTATACACAATCAATCCTGCTGAGATCCAAAATAAAACATTGGGAATCAATAACTGTTTTGGACTTGCATAGCAAAAACTGATAAAACTAGCCAATGGGGCCAAAACAATTGCAGAAGCATATAAAGCTTGAGTAGAGAAGATGATTGGTTGAAAAAAAGTCACTAATAAAGTCAAAAGCATCACTCCCCAGTATTTTCTTACCTGTATAATAAAGCGATTCTGTTGACCCTGCCAAAAGTACAACCCAATCAACAATTGTATGCCTATAAAACCGAGTGCAATTGCTGATTTTATATTCATTCCAGCTAAAGGATTCTTCCAGTCTAATTTGGGTAAAAAAGCTGTGAAAGCAGCTGCTGAATCTGTCAAAAATACGTAGGTGAAAATGAAATAAAATGGCAACAAAATCCCCATCATCAATACCAACCATTCAGCCAATCTAAAAGGTCTAATAATAGCCAATGCAAACACTACCACCGGTATTAATATGGCAATGGGTTCATACAATAAAATAGAAAAGCCTACAATCAATCCAATATTGAATTCTACAGTTTTGGGCTGCGTTTGATCGTACAAACGATTCAACTTTACTAGTATCCAAATGATCAATGCATTCGCAATTAATCCAGAACTTATTGCATCCCAAAAAGGAAACAATGCAGTTAATAAAACAAATGTAAAAGCAGGCAAATAACTCACCTGCTGAAACATCTTAAAACGACTCACTAAAATATTCAATCTCAACGCCTGCACAATCACTATCAAATGAAAAAGTACAATGAGCGCTAGCGGTGGCAAAGGTTGTATATAATGAAATAACAAATAAGCCAATAAGCCATCAGAAGGATTCGCTATCACAATGGGTGCTTCCCAATAAAAATGAAAATGCACCAGTACACTTAATACAACTAAAAAGAGTAAATTAATATCAGATCTATCTCTAAATAAAAATACCATAATTATTGTATCGTGATTTTAGCAAATCCTAATTTACCTTTTGTTTGATAAGGTAAGATCGCTTCTTTTTCGCCCACTTGTTTTAATGATCTAGGCATCCACTCGATTTGCTTTTCTTTTAACACAATCGGATTGCCCTGAACTAAATTACCATTGGTATTCAGTTGCTGGTGTGTCAATTGTCTTACCCCTTTTGATTTTTGAAAGTATATGAAATTCGCACCAGCAGCATTATTGATTTGTCCGTATCCAATAAACTGATCCACATTCATGTCTGATTGTTGCTTGTCGATTGTTTTTACAGATTGAATATCTGCTTTTGCATCAAAATGTAAGATGGCAACTTTACCTGCAGAATAGGTCACAGATGGTGCGCCAAATCCTCCAAAAGGCTGCATCATCCAACTGTTCCAGCCCCATCCCCATCCAAGTCCCCAGCCTGGTCCCCAACCCCATGGGCGCATCATGCCCCATCCAAATCTTGACCATGGATAAAATCCAAATGGTCTATTCCAGTAACTAAAAATGTAGGGATTGTAAAATGGACCACCCCAAAAATAATCCCATCTAGAAAATGCATTTCTATTTGAACTAGTTGAAGCAGCTTCAGCTATAATCGTAAAACCTCCATCCGCATTCGGTTGCACTTGATCGAAATAAAAATCATCGAAAGCTTTCTTCAAATTTCTTCTGTCTGTTACAGCATCTCTCATCGCATCTGTAAAACGACTTGCATTGCTTAAGCTATTTTGTTTGTTTGCAATATCCCATACAAATGTATACATGCCTTCTATAGCGCCCTTCTTTTCTGTTGCATAAAATGAATTGATTAATACGGTGCCATTTGCATTGTTTATTTTTAAACGAATGTCGTCTAACAATAAACTATTGTTCACAATTGGTGTTTCAATTACGTCTGAACCATCTGCAGCCATATACAATAAGCTTACTACTGGCGCGGCATTTGCCTGATCTACATTTCTTAAACAGAATAAATTCCCTTTATTGTCAATCGCAAAATCAGAAAGATGACTTTTTTTATTTTGCGCATTGATACTGATTGTCGCTTCATTCAATACACCAAATGGCGTACTCAATGCCATGGTTTTTATTTTGATAGAAGCAGGGTTGGTTGTATTCACACTAAACAAAAGCAACTTTGATCGATCTTGGCTTTCCACTAAATTAAACACTTTAGTGCCCGAACCTGGACGAATATTTTGAGCAGTGTCCACTATCGTTGGCGCACCTACAAGTTGCCCTTTTTCGTCTAACTCTGCCACCATCGCATACAAAGTTGTTGCATTTTGAAATTGATAAAACGCAAATACCCTGTTCGTTTTTGTGATGAACTCAATTGCATTTAATTTTTTCGGTAAAAAAGCTAGATCGTTTTGTTGCACTAACTGCATTTGATCATTGTACTGCGCAATTGTGGCAATGCCTTCATTGTTTTTATAAATCCAATATCGACCATCTACTTTTCCTAAGACTTCGTATTGCATCTGGTCTTTATCTGTTTTTTCAATACCAGACAAAACATAAGATTGTGCTGCAACGCCTTGCAGACCTGCCAAAATAATAGCGACAATAGATAAAAATGATTTTAGCATAGGATACAATTTTAGAATACAAATTTAATGTATAAATGTATCGAAGGCTTTAGATTTTTGTTAAAAGAGCTGCTTGCTCAGTTACTGATAATTGATAGGAAGCCCCCAGCTGGACCGGCATATTGTCCAATTCGTGGCTTATTGGAAAATCAAAGCAAATTGGATAGTCCGCTCCCTTGGTAATTCTTTGGATTATTTCTATCACCGTTTCCCCAAATGCGGATGCTTCATCTTTCATATCCGTGAATCCGCCCACTACAAGACCCGCTAATTCATCCAATAAACCAGCATTTTTACACTGAATCAGCATACGATCTACGTTATAATGGAACTCACCAACGTCTTCGATACATAAAATCTTGCCTTTAGTATCCAAATGGTTTTCACTGCCAATCAAATGAGTGATCAAACACAAATTTCCACCCACCAATATCCCTTCTGCACTGCCTATATGATTGGCTGGATGGGCTTTTGCTTGGACTGATTGTGCTTCGCCCTCCAACATTTTTTTCAATGCCATGATATAAGGAAGCCCCGCATCCCCTTTGCCAAATCCAGCTGACATAGGACCATGTATACTTTGAATACCTTGCTTTTGCAAAGCAGCATGCAAGACTGTGATATCGCTAAAACCAATCACCCATTTTGGATTGGCTTTGATTTTGGTAAAATCTAATTGATCCACTATTCTACTCAAACCATATCCGCCACGGGCACATAAAATGGCATGGATTTCAGGGTCGTCCATCATGGATTGTAATTCAGTTTGTCGGTCCAAATCGGAAGCAGCAAAGTGGCCAAACTTAGTCCCAACAGTATTTCCAATACGTACCTGAAATCCCCAAGACTCCAAAATATGAGCACAAATAGTCACTTTTTCCATAGGGATCGCACCCGCTGGACAGAGAATGCCGATGGTGTATCCTGGTGCTAGTCGAGGAGGTTGAATCATACCGCAATATTAAGTACTTTTGCAGGAATGAACACGCCAAAAAGATATTTGATTACAGCGGCACTCCCTTATGCAAATGGTTTAAAGCATATCGGCCATTTAGCGGGTGCCTATTTGCCAGCCGACATCTATGTTCGATATTTAAAAGCGCAACAAAGAGATGTCGTTTTTGTATGTGGAAGTGATGAGCATGGAACTGCCATCCCCATCCAGGCAACCAAAGAGGGCACTACAGCGCAAGCCATCATTGACAAATACCATCCAATCATTGAACAAAATTTCAAGGACTTGGGCATTGCTTTTGACATATACCATAGAACAAGTGATCCTTTGCATCATGAAACAGCTTCTGCATTTTTTAAAAATTTGGAAGCGAAGGGTGACTTAGAAACAAAAACATCAGAACAATATTTTGACGAAGCAGCCAATACATTTTTAGCAGATCGTTATATCAAGGGAACTTGTCCAAGTTGCGGTCACAAAGAAGCCTATGGCGATCAATGTGAGAAATGCGGTAAGACTTTGAGCCCAGAAGAATTGATCAATCCGGTGAGTACCTTAAGTGGACAAGCACCTATTAAAAAAGAAACAACCCATTGGTACCTCCCTTTAAATAGACATGAAGACTTTTTACGCGAGTGGATATTAAAAGAACATGCAAATGATTGGCGCCCTGCAGTAGTGGGTCAATGCAAAAGCTGGATTGACGGAGGTTTGCAGCCAAGAGCAGTGACGCGTGATTTAGATTGGGGAATTAAAGTGCCAGTGAAAGGAAGCGAAGGAAAAGTATTGTATGTTTGGTTTGATGCGCCTATTGGTTATATCAGTGCAACAAAACAATGGGCTTTAAATAATAATAAAGATTGGTCGCCTTATTGGAATGACAAGGATACTAAATTGGTGCACTTTATTGGTAAAGACAATATCGTTTTCCATTGCATCATCTTCCCTGTTATGTTAAAATTGAATGGACATATTTTACCAGAGAATGTCCCTGCCAACGAGTTCATGAATTTAGAAGGGGATAAAATGAGTACTTCTAGAGGATGGAGCATTGAGATGGATGACTATATCAACAAATGGATCAAGAAAGAAAATGGCGGAGACGGTTTAGCAGATAGCTTACGTTTTTACTTAACGTCTATTGCGCCTGAATCTAAGGATAGCGAATTTACCTGGAAAGGATTTCAGGAATCAGTGAATGGAGAATTGGTAAGCATCTTTGCCAACTTCGTGAATAGAACATGGGTATTGATGCATAAATTATGCAACGGAAAAGTACCTCCATTCCACACAGAATTGATAGCAGCAGAAGCAGTTAGCGACAATGCAACAGATAGCTTCAAGGGCATGATAGATGCTGTAAAAGAGTCTAAAGAAAGAATCACCCATTTATTAGAGCAATATAAATTTAGAGAAGCGCAGTTCGAACTGATTGACCTTGCAAGAAAAGGCAATCAATACATGCAAAAGCAAGAACCATGGATTGTGGCAAAAACTTTAGATCAAAATCCTGACGCTCAAAAAATCATTGACAATACCATGCATTGCTGTTTGCAACTATGCGCCAATCTTGCCATTCTTGCTCAGCCTTTCATTCCATTTACTGCAAAGAAAATGTGTTATATGATGAAAGTGGTAGACAAAATGCTAGAGTGGGAAAATGCCGGCAAATTTGATTTATTAAAAGTAGGATACACTTTACGTGCACCTGAATTACTTTTTAGAAAGATAGAGAACGAAGAGATTGAAGCTGAATTAGCGCAGTTACAAGCCAATGTAGCAGCTAAAAAAACAACTATGGAAAATACGACTGCAACAACAGAACCTACAAAAGACAATAGTTTAAAACCAGAAATCGTTTTTGATGATTTCGGGAAAATAGATTTACGTGTAGGAACGATTATCGAAGCCAAAAAAGTAGAAAAGGCGGATAAGTTATTAGAACTATTGGTAGATCTTGGCTTTGAACAAAGAACCATTCTTTCAGGCATTGCAATGCATTTTAAGCCAGAAGAAATTGTTGGCAAACAAGTAACTATCGTAGCCAACCTAGCGCCAAGAAAAATGCGCGGTATTGAAAGCAAGGGGATGATTTTAATGGCCGAAGACGCTGCAGGTAAATTATACTTTGTACAACCTAGCGAAGCAATCGCCGCTGGAAGTACAATTGCTTAGTAATTTATTTATCATTAAAGTAAATTAGAAAATATACCTATCCCTAGGCTCTCAGCTCGCTTTGCTCGAATGTTCGCTACGGAATAGTATATTTTCTAATGAATTCAATAATAGAAAGAAGAGCGTATAACAAAGGCCCCAAATATTCGGGGCCTTTGTTATTAAATCATTAGCTGATAATTTTTACGCCCTTATATTTTACTTAAGGGCGTAAAAATTAAATGCACTCCTTTAGTTCTTTCTCTGTATAAGCAAGTCCATATTGTTTTAAGACATCATCTGGTACACCCTGCCATTGGTTAGGCACATTGCCCATATAGCCAAGGTCTTTTACTCCAATCTCTGAAGTATAAAACCCAGTAGTCACTAAGTCTCTCATTTTATTAAAGAAGCTCACTCCTTGTGCTACTTCTGGTTTTGCTTTTTTAGGATACGCAATCTCATCTACGATACCAATTTGTTGCTCATGTGTACAGCTGACAAAAGATTTACCATGCTTGTTAAAACTATGTAAATCTAACCATCTCAATCCGCCTCTAACTGGCACTTGATGTTCTGGCATGTCTTTTACAATGAACTCAATGAATTCAGGCACTTTGGCTTCTGATGCAGAACCGCTGGTTGCATCTTTAGGCATAATGATATCTCCTAACACAGTGATGGTTGCCATTTCATGTTCATCAAAGAACTTAGGCTCCGCATTCACTTTCACCAAATAGTCTTTCTCCTCCTGCATGCGATCATCTAAATTGTATTCCGTCACCGTTGTCTTTTCGCTTTTACAAGCATCTAAAACAACAGTTGCAGAAACAGTACCTAGAATCAACGCTTTGATGGATTTTCTTCTGTCCATAATATTTAGTTTAACAAAATCATTTAATAAAAAAATTATACTACTCCGTTATTACAAATGTTGCTTTTGGCCGTAATAAGGTTGCTTCAAAAAATTTAAGCACCTTATTACTTCTTTTATAATTTTAAAAACAAAATTATAAATTTTGCTTTTGTAACTGATCCAAAATGTATTCCGATGTACGCATCGACAATGCTAAAATTGTCCATGTAATATTCTTGTCTGCTTGAGACGTAAATACAGATCCATCCACACAGAATAAATTCTTACAATCATGTGCTTGTCCCCACGCATTCAATGGTGCAGTTTTTTTATCTGCACCCATACGCACCGTACCTGCTTCGTGAATGATATTGCCCGGATTGGATAAGCCATAATTATTGGTCGCATCATCCTGATCACCCCAAGTAATTACAGCACCCATTTCATGCATGATTTCACGGAAAGTTTCCTTCATGTGTTTTGCTTGCTTGATTTCATATTCTGAATTCTTACAATCAAAATTCAACACTGGAATACCATATTTATCTACCACATTAGGGTCAATCTTACAATGATTTTCAAAACGAGGCACTGCTTCTCCACGTCCACCCATTCCTACACTTGCACCATAGAAGAAACGTACATCTTCTTTTAATGAGCTACCATATCCTCCTTCTTCCTTAGTCTTACCATTTACTTGGAACTTTCCATTTAAGCCTTCTGTGCCCATTCCAAAGCCATAGCTAGGCTGGCTCATACCACCCCAATATTCAATATGATACCCTCTAGGGAAATCTAATTTTTTATTGTCTAACCACCATGGTGTATACACGTGCATACCACCCACACCATCTTCATTGTATCTTTTACGGCCCATTAAATTCGGGATCACACCACCCAATGCAGCACCTGTTGAATCATGTAAATAATGACCCACTACGCCAGAACTATTGGCTAATCCGTTTGGATGTTTTTGAGATTTCGAATTCAATAACAATCTTGCAGTCTCACATGTACTAGCACCAAGGATCACCACTTTTGCATTGACTTGGTATTCTTGCTTATCCATTTTGTTGACATAAGAAATGCCTTTTGCCTTGCCTTCATTATCAGTTAATACTTCACGCGCCATTGCTCCAGTGATTAGGTCTACATTGCCTGTCATCACTGCTGGTTTTACCAAGACAGATGAAGAAGAAAAATCACCATACACTTTACATGAACGATTACATTGGCCGCAATAAAAACAAGCACCACGCTCATCGTTGATTTTTTTTGTTAAAATAGATAAACGAGAAGGGATCACTGGAATATTAATTCCTGTAGCCGCTTTCTTAAACATCAATTCGTGTAAACGAGGTTTTGGAGGAGGCAAGAAGATACCATCTGGATCATTCTCTAATCCTTCGTTTGTTCCATATACGCCAATTAATTTATCAATTTTATCATAATATGGCTTTACGTCTTCGTAGCCAATTGGCCAGTCATCACCTAAGCCATCAATACTTTTTCTTTTGAAATCTTTTGGACCAAATCTCAAAGAGATACGTCCCCAGTGATTGGTACGACCACCTACCATTCTTGCTCTCCACCAATCAAAATGGTCTGATCCTTTTGTTTGCGTATAAGGCTCACCATCAATTTCCCATCCCCAAAAACAGCCATCAAATTCGCCAAATGGACGATATTTTGAACTGGCTCCACGACGTGGTGAGTCCCAAGGATTTTTTAATTGAGCAGAATGTTTTGCAGGATCAAAATCTGGACCTGCTTCTAATAAACATACTTTCAAACCTGCTTTTGCTAAAACATAAGCAGCCATTCCACCACCAGCACCAGAACCCACTATAACTGCATCATAGGTTTTCGGTGCCACTTTAACTTGAAAATCAGACATAAGACAATCGTTTTACTAGTGATAATTAGAACTATGAATTTACTGCATTTTATGAATGCTTGGCCATTTTTTACATGAAAGATTTTGGATACAAAAATGATTAAAAACTAAAACTAAAAATCCCCACCCGATTAACGGGTGGGGATTAAAGATTTTCAGAGGATGTTTTTGAGCATTTTATATTTTATAAAAATGCTCAAAAAATCAACTACAACCCATGCTTGTTCCGCAGTTTAAACATTTGTAACAAGTACCGCTACGAATAGTGATATGTCCACAAGTGCTACAAGCTGGAGCGTCACTTTGCATGCTTTTTGCTGCTGCAGTTACATTGTCCATTGAACCGCCTTCATTCACCGCTGCTGCCACATTTGCTTTTGCAGCTGGTGCTGGAGTAGCTGGTGCAGTAACGCGGATGCTACTCAATTCAGGCTTTCCCACCAAGGTGATATCTCCCTCCTCTCCTAAGTTCTCGACTGTAGGTTTGTCTAAGACATGTACTAAATCTGTTCTGCCTAAATATTCATAAGCTAATGAACGGAAGATAAAGTCCACAATAGAAGTGGTTGTTTTAATATTTGGATGATCCACCATACCTGATGGTTCAAATTTCGTGAATACAAACTTATCTACGAACTCTTCTAAAGGCACACCATATTGTAAGCCAACAGAAATAGAGATAGCAAAGCAGTTCATTAAGCTACGTAATGTAGATCCTTCTTTTGCTAGGTCAATGAATAATTCACCCACTGTTCCATCTGCGTACTCGCCTGTTCTTAAGAACAATACTTGTCCGCCGATTCTTGCTTTTTGTGTGAATCCACGACGCTTAGCTGGTAAAGATTTGCGCTCAACAATGCGAGATAATTGACGCTTGAACTTTGTATCAGTTGAAGTCGCCATACGCTTTTGTACTTCTTCTAATAATTCGTCTACTGTCAAGTTGCTTAAGTCTACCATTTGAGAAGCTGTTGCTTCTTCAGCTGCTTCTGCTTCAGCGCCATCTGTCTTTTTCTTCTTATCAGATTTTGTACTCAACGGTTGGCTTAATTTAGATCCGTCACGGTATAAAGCGTTTGCTTTTAAACCTAACTGCCAGCTCATCAAATAACAATCTGCAATTTCTTCTACAGTTGCTTCGTGAGGTAAGTTGATTGTCTTAGAAATCGCACCAGATAAGAATGGTTGACAAGCAGCCATCATTCTAATGTGACCATGTGCATGAATGTATCTTACACCCTTCTTGCCATTTTTATTTGCACAATCAAATACCGATAAATGTTCATCTTTTAATTCAGGTGCACCTTCCACTGTCATGGTACCGCAAACATAATCGTTCGCTGCATCAATTTCGTCTTCTGAGAAACCTAATGACTCTAACAAGTTAAAGTTCCAGTCTGCAAATTCTTCTTCTTTGAATCCTAATCTAGTTAAACAAGCGTCACCTAAAGTGAAACGGTTGAAGATGAATCCAATTTCAAATGCAGATTTCGCAGCACCATTTAATTTGTCAATTTCTTCTTGAGTGAACCCTTTCGCCAATAAACTCTTGTTATTGATGTATGGCGCACCTTCAAAGCTTGCGTGACCAACAGCAAAGTTGACAATAGCGTCTACTTGAGCAGGTGTATATTTTAAGTTCTTTAATGCTTGAGGAACTGATTGGTTGATGATTTTGAAATAACCACCACCAGATAATTTTTTAAATTTCACTAAAGCGAAATCTGGCTCAACACCTGTTGTATCGCAATCCATTACTAAACCAATGGTTCCTGTTGGTGCAATTACAGTAGTTTGTGCGTTTCTATAACCATATTTTTCTCCCAATTTTACAGCATCATCCCAAGCTTTTGTTGCTGCTTTTAATAAGTAGTCAGGAGTGAATTGTGCTTTGATACCTTGAGGCTTAATTTCGATGCCCTCGTAAGCATCTTCAGCATCATAAGCTGCAGCACGGTGGTTACGCATAACACGTAACATATCTTGTTTATTTTCTTCGTATCTATCGAATGCACCTAAGAATGCAGCCATCTCTGCAGATGTCTTGTACGCCACACCAGTCATGATTGCAGTGATTGCACCAGCGATGCCACGTGCTTCTTCACTATCATAAGCAATACCGCTTACCATCAACATAGAACCTAAGTTAGCAAAACCTAAGCCTGTTGTTCTGTAGTCATAAGATAATTGCGCTACCTCTCTAGAAGGGAATTGCGCCATTAAAATAGATACTTCCAATACAGTCTGCCATAATCTTGTAGTATATTCAAATCCTTCAACATCGAATGAATTATCAGATTCGTCAAAGAATTTTCTCAAGTTAATAGAAGCTAAGTTACAAGCTGTGTTATCTAAGAACATGTATTCAGAACATGGGTTAGATGCGTTGATACGACCGCCTTTAGGACAAGTATGCCACTCGTTGATTGTGGTGTCATATTGTGTTCCTGGATCCGCACAACGCCATGCAGCATTTGCGATTTGCTCCCACACTTCTCTTGCTGGAACTGATTTCATTACACGACCATCGGTACGTGCTTTTAAATCCCAGTTACCATCTTCTGATAAAGCTTTAAAGAAGCTATTTGGAATACGAACTGAGTTATTAGAGTTTTGGCCTGAAACAGTTGCGTATGCTTCTCCTTCATACCCATTATCATAACCAGCAGCTACTAATGCAGCCACTTTATCTTCTTCTTGTACTTTCCAGTTAATGAATTCTAAAATTTCTGGGTGATCTAAGTCTAAACAAACCATTTTAGCAGCACGACGTGTTGTACCACCAGACTTGATTGCACCAGCAGCGCGGTCACCAATTTTCAAGAAGCTCATTAAGCCACTAGAAGAACCACCACCACTTAATTTTTCATTTGCTCCACGAATTTGAGAGAAGTTGGTACCTACTCCAGAACCATATTTAAAAATTCTTGCTTCTCTAGTCCACAAGTCCATGATTCCACCCTCGTTTACTAAATCATCATTCACACTCAAGATAAAACATGCGTGTGGTTGAGGACGCTCATAAGCACTTGTTGACCTTTTCAATTGCTTATCGGTAGGATCTACATAGTAGTGTCCTTGTGCGCCACCAGTAATACCATAACTTTCGTGTAACCCCGTGTTAAACCATTGTGGCGAATTCGGCACACATGCTTGGTTTAAAATACTATAAACTAACTCTTCGTAAAATACTTGTGCATCGTTTGTTGTTGCGAAATAACCATAGCGTTCTCCCCATACTCTCCAACAATTAGCCATACGATGTGCAACCTGCTTCACCGTTGTTTCTCTACCCAAAGAACCATCCGCTTGTGGAACACCTGCTTTTCTGAAATACTTTTGTGCAAGAATGTCGGTTGCAATTTGGCTCCATTGTTTTGGAACTTCCACATTCGTCATTTCAAACACTTTTTCACCATTTGGATTTTTGATCACACTGTCTCTGTAATCATACTCGAACTGGTCGAAAGGACTCACACCGTCGATGGTGAATCTGCGCTTAAATTCTAAGCCTTTTTTTGTTTTTGGGTTAGCCATGGTCTTATTCAATTTTTTATAGTAATTACGGGGGTACTACCGCTCGGGTTTCAAAAACCTTAACGGGTAGACGAAAATATCCTTCTCTACTGAGACTTTGCTAACTGAAATATCAACAGCTGTGGAAAATCTATCTGAACAATTCCAAACCCTTGACCCCAGTTGAATTGCATGATTTATCCCCAGAGTACGTTAGTTTCTTAAGAAAAAAAACCTTGATTTATAATTTTTTTTTGTAATAGATATGGTTCTGAGGGATTATATAGTTAAAATTGATAATTTTGTGGCAGATGAGCAAGCAAGTATATCAAAGTATCCTAGATAAAAAAAACAGTCAACATAAAGCATTCGCAGTCTTAATTGACCCCGATAAGCTTGATGCTGCTGGATTACAGAAGACGATTGATCTTGCTGTACAATCTAAAGTAGATTACATTTTTGTTGGAGGAAGCTTAGTGGTAACTGACACATTGGACCAAATGGTTGCTCAAATCAAACAACAATGCACTATCCCAGTTGTACTTTTTCCAGGGTCGCCTGACCAAATCACCCCAAAGGCAGATGCATTGTTGTACTTATCCCTCATTTCTGGAAGAAATCCTGAATTACTAATAGGACAACATGTAATTAGTGCTCCTTTTGTAAAACAAAGTGGATTGGAAATTATTCCTGTAGGTTACATGTTGATTGATGGTGGTACGCCAACCACCGTATCGTATATTTCAAATACCAATCCTATCCCAGCGAATAAAAATGATATTGCAGCTTGTACTGCTATGGCTGGTGAAATGTTAGGATTGAAACTCATTTATATGGACGCTGGAAGTGGTGCAAAAAATGCCATCCCTGCTAGCATGATTCAACAAGTTGCAAAACACACACAAACTCCATTGATTGTGGGCGGCGGTATCACCACATCTGAGAAAGCAATTGAAAATTGCAAGGCGGGTGCGGATATTATTGTAGTGGGAAACGCAATTGAAAAAGATGCAAATTTAATCCAAAAAATAGCCGACGCTATTCATAGCTTAAACTAATCCCTGCATTATCTTATTTAGAAACTCATCATTTCTTTGAACTTCACAGTTTGACGTCTGCTAATCTCTATTTTTTCTCCTCCTTTTAATTCTACTAATAAGCCACCATTAAAATAGGGCTCTATTTTCTCTATCCAATGTAAGTTGATGATGTGTTTTCTGTTAGCTCTAAAAAATACGCGATCATCCAGCCTTTCTTCCAAAGCATTCAAAGACTTTAAGATCAAAGGTTTGTTGGTTGAGAAATACACTTTGGCATAATTTCCAACACTTTCAAACAACCTGATTTCTGCTAATTTTACAAACCAACAACGCTCTCCATCTTTTACAAAAACCTGATCGATTTCTGTTAATGGACCACGGTTGACACCCAATAAACTTGCTTGCTCTAAAGCAATTTCTGTTTGTAATTTCTGAATGGCATCTGCTAGTCTTTTTGGATCAATTGGTTTTAACAGATAGTCCAAAGCATTTACCTCAAAGGCTTTCAAAGCAAACTCATCATAAGCTGTAGTGAAAATCACACGTGGAGATTTTTCAATTTCAGCCAATAAATCAAAGCCTGTTTTGCCAGGCATTTGAATATCTAGAAAAATCAAATCTGGTCTTGACAGATCAATTTTTTCAATTGCCTCGTCCACATTACTAGCTTCATCTATGATATGAATATCGGGATGTTGCTCCAGTAATTTTTTTAACTCATTACGTGCTAATCTTTCGTCATCAATAATAATTGCTTTAATAGGCATAATTACATTTTTTTCTATGAGGCAATAGGAATGATTAATTTAGCCGTTACCTGTGTAGGCTGGCATTGATAGATTTCAAATAAAGCGTTGCCGCGATATAAAATATTTAATCTGTTTTTTGTACTCTGTAAACCAAATCCATCTTGGCCCATTTCTTTATCTAATATTCCCGTATTTTGAACCATTAGCAAATGCTTGTTGTCCTCAAATTTTGAAATAATTTTAATCAAACAATTTCCAGGCTGCTTACTTAAGCCATGCTTGATTGCGTTTTCAACCAATGTTTGAAGCATCATTGGTGGCATTTGATTGGATAAAGTGTCAGCATCAATTTCATACTCCACAATCAATCGGTCTGCAAATCGGATGTATTCGAGTGCAAGATAATCCTTCACAATATTCAACTCTTTTTCTAAACTAGTCACTTCTGCTTGATCGGCCTGAATACTACTTCTTAAAATATTACTCAACTCCGTGATTGCTTGTCTTGCACGTTGCGGATCCTCGTCTACCAAGGCTCTGATACTATTAAGCGCGTTGAAAATAAAATGCGGATTCATTTGCGACTTAATTGTCTTGAGTTGCAACTCCTTAATCAAACTCTCTAACTTCACTTTTTGAATCGTCTCTGAATTCGTAAACTCAATGTAATGCCATAAAATATAGATTGACAACCACACGAAAATAATGGGTGTGTCTATGACTAAGCTGATCAAAAATCTTCTCTGCAAACTTATTTTTCTGGCTGCGTCATACAATTTTAAAATTTCGACTGCATAGCTTGTCAAAAAACTATAGGCGCTTGCGAAGGTCAATAATAAAACTAAAAGCTGCCACCACTTGAATTTGGGCATTGGAGGATGCAATGACAAGGACAACATTGCTTTCCTAAATAAATGCGTAACGATGACCCCTAAAAAGATATTGGCCAATAAACGTGGGTAAAAAACAGTGCTCAATTGCTTCTCCAGCATATAGGAGAAAAAGATGATGGTGAGTCCGTAAGTCATCCAACCCCCTATCTGGCAAATCCAATAAATTGATTGATGTTTTTTCACTTACCAAATTTAAACCCTTCACTGCGATATTGGGTTATTTTATTGGATTAATGGTCAAATTGAAGTTTCATCGGCAATCCTAAATAAGATTCAACTTTTAGCCAAAATTTCTGTTATTAACTTACATTTACATTACTAAATTTTGAGCATGCTGATTGAGGCCGGACCATTACTAAAGAACATTGATACCCCTGATGACCTAAAAAAGGTATCTAGAGAAAAATTGCACCAGGTATGCGACGAATTACGTCAATATATTATTGACATCGTTAGTGTACATGGAGGTCATTTTGCCGCTAGTCTTGGGGTGGTAGAACTCAGTGTGGCATTGCATTATGTATACAATACGCCCTACGATCAATTGGTTTGGGACGTAGGACATCAGGCCTATGGTCATAAAATTTTAACTGGACGAAGAGATGCATTTGTAACTAACCGTAAGTACCATGGCTTAAGCGGCTTCCCTAAGCGAAGCGAAAGTCCTTACGATACTTTTGGTGTAGGACACTCATCTACCTCTATTTCTGCAGCCCTAGGCATGTCCATGGCGGCAAAATACAAAGGCGAAAATAGAAAATCAGTTGCCATCATTGGGGATGGTTCAATGACTGCCGGTATGGCTTTTGAGGCTATGAACCATGCGGGAGTGGCGGACAGTGATGTATTGATTATTTTGAATGATAACTGCATGAGCATTGACCCCAATGTGGGCGCGCTTAAAGAATATTTAACGGATATTAGTACTTCTCCTACCTACAACAAGTTTAGAGACGAATTGTGGGAATTGATGGGCAAATTACCCATCGGCAAAACCTTCACAAGAGAAATGGCATCAAAGGTGGAAGCAGGGCTGAAAGGCATGGTCTCTAAAAGCAGCAATTTATTTGAAGCATTGCAATTGCGCTATTTTGGACCAATTGATGGCCATAATATCACCAACTTAGTTGACACATTAAGAGATTTAAGAGACATTCCTGGACCAAAAATATTGCATATTCTTACTGTTAAAGGCAAAGGATATGAACTCGCAGAGAAGGACCAAACAAAATGGCATGCGCCGGGCTTGTTTGATAAATTGACTGGAGAAATTATTAAGAAAAAGATTGAGACACCTCAACCACCAAAATACCAAGACGTATTTGGATTGACCCTTGTAGAATTAGCGGAGATGAACCCAATGATTATGGGTGTGACCCCTGCAATGCCAAGTGGCTCGTCTATGAAATTCATGATGGAAGCGATGCCAGATCGTGCATTTGACGTGGGCATTTGCGAGCAACATGCAGTGACCTTGAGTGCAGGCCTTGCCACACAAGGTGTGAAGGCTTTTTGTAATATCTATTCTTCTTTCATGCAACGTGCTTATGATCAAGTGATACATGATGTGGCGTTGCAAAAATTACCAGTTGTATTTTGTTTAGACCGTGCGGGATTGGTTGGCGAAGATGGACCTACCCACCATGGTTGTTATGATATTGCATTTTTTAGATGTATCCCTAATTTAATCATTGCTGCACCAATGAATGAGCAAGAATTAAGGAACATGATGTATACCGCTCAATTGCCGGCAACTGATTTGCCTTTCGTTATCCGTTATCCAAGAGGAGAAGGTGTGATGGTAGATTGGAAAAAGCCTTTCGAACAATTAACTATTGGACAAGGTCGTAGATTGAAAGAAGGTAAAGAGGTGGCGATTTTGACTTTCGGTCATCCTGGCAACAATGCCCAAACAGCGATTCGAAATTTAAGACTAGAAGGAATTGATCCTGCACATTATGATATGCGTTTTGTAAAGCCAATTGACGAGGCATTATTACACGAAGTATTCCAAAACTATGAACTGATTGTGACAGTAGAAGATGCCACAGTTGTTGGAGGATTGGGATCTGCTGTATTGGAATTCATGAACGAACACAAATACCATAGTCAAGTGCGCATTTTAGGTATTCCTGATACAGTTGTAGAACATGGATCTGTTAAAGAATTACAACAGGAATGTCATTACGATGCACAAGCAATTGCGAATGCGGTAAAAAGTCTTTTAGGGAAATCTGTTTTAGCCGAAGGATAATTAATTCAAAGTAGGATCAAAATCACCTTCTTCCTCAGGTGCATCTGCAAATGAAGTTTGATCGAATTTTGTTTCGTATGCATCCGTGGGTTCAATGTATCCTGGCTCTAAATCATCTTCTCTGTTTTCATTCCACTCAATGATAAAGTTATTGCGTCCTTCACCGACCATTAATTTCATGTATTTCTGTTGCGCTAATTCTAAGATAGATAAGAACAAGAATAAAGCGTGTACACGGTCTTCGCAGATATCAAATACTTTTTCGAAAGCAACTGTTTGCGCCTCTTTCACCATTGTAAGCAAATGTGTTCTGCTGCCTTCCATGGTGTAGTTGTATCGAATAACAGTATGTACAGGTTTGTTTTGACGATCTTGAACACGGGTCATGACTTTCTCAAAAGCCTTCATTAACTTAAATAAAGTCACTGTCTGTAACTCCGTTCCTTCAGCAGCTTCTTCACCCACTAATGACATCTCTTTTTGAATATTGCCACGTTTAAGCATCAGCATTCTCATAGCTTCTAAGTCGGCCATTTGTACTGCAGCTTCTTTGTACTTTTTATATTCTAAAATCTTGTCAATTAATTCTTGTCTTGGGTCGATTTCATTTCCTGAAGCATCAATCTCTTTTCTTGGCAATAATAATTTTGCCTTGATACGCATCAATGTAGAAACGAATAAAATGAACTCACTACTTAATTCAATATTGAGTTTGTCTTGAGCATGAATAAACTCCAAGAAATCCTTAATGATTTTAGTGATCTGAATATTGTAAATATCCATCTCGTCACGCTCAATAAAGAACAATAAAAGGTCAAATGGACCTTCAAATTGGTCTACTTTAATCGAATAATTAGTATGCTGGCTCATCAATGCAAAGAAAGTGATATTTATCCATTTTTTAGCCAAAATGAGCCATCTTTGTTCAAAACCAGCATAGATGCAACAGAAGTGGACCAATTGGCTTGTATTTGCCTTATTATCAATCGTATGGGGAAGCTCCTTTATCTTGATGAAAGAAGGATTGAGGGCATTTACCCCTTACCAAGTGGCTTCACTTAGAATGCTTTTTGCAGGACTGGTTTTATTGCCTTTTGCTATCAAAGCATTTCGAAAAATACCCAAAGACAAAATGGGCTTGGTAATCGTCTCAGGGATCGTAGGCAACTTTATTCCAGCTTATCTATTTTGCATTGCAGAAACTAAAATTGATAGTGCTTTAGCCGGTATTTTGAATTCCTTAACTCCTTTGTTTACCATCTTGGTTGGTGTAATTTTTTACAAGGTCCAAACCACTGTTGTGAAATTTTTGGGTATTTTGATTGGATTCATTGGACTGACATTTTTACTATTAACCGGAAAGGAAATGCACTTTAACCACCTTTCCTATGCTAGTCTTGTGCTGGTTGCCACCATGATGTATGGCATCAATGTGCATACTGTGGGCCGAAACTTAAAAGAAATTGGATCTATTCAAATTGCATCAGTTGCTTTTTCTTTCTTGATTCTACCTAGCGCTGCGGTATTGTTTTTTACAGGATTTTTTGAGGAAGATTTTAGCAATCCACTCGTCATTCACAGCACTTTAACTAGTGCCCTTCTAGGCATGGTGGGTACTTCCATGGCGTCCATTTTATTTTATTACCTAGTTAAAAAAGCAGGCATTTTATTTGGCTCATTGGTTACCTATGGTATTCCAATCGTAGCGGTGGCATGGGGTTTGGCTTATGGAGAGTCTTTAGCACCACTGCAAGTGCTTTGCCTTGGCGTGATTTTGTTGGGCGTATATATTGTCAATAGAGGGAATCTAAATTTCATCCCTTTCCTAAAACAAAAAAGCCCCCAATCATAAATTGGAGGCTCAATATTAAACAAAGCAATTAGACCATTAAACAGTCATAATTTCTTTTTCTTTTGCTTCTAAATGTTTTTCTACTAAAGCAATATGCTTATCAGTTAAAGCCTGGATAGCATCTTCGGCACCTTTACAAATATCTTCGCTTGTTCCGTCTTTTTGCAATTTCTTCACTTGCTCAATATGGTCTCTTCTAATATTGCGAATGGCTACTTTACTGTGTTCTCCTTCTGCGCTTGCCTTCTTCACCATTTCTTTTCTTCGCTCCTCAGTCAATGGAGGCATAAATAAACGAATATTCACCCCATCGTTCTGAGGCGTGATACCAATATTCGCCCCCATGATCGCTCTTTCAATTAAGGCCAGCATATTCTTTTCCCAAGGTTGAATGCTGATGGTTCTAGCGTCAAGCACTTGTACGTTTGCAACCTGACTAATCGCCGTAGGTGCACCATAATAATCTACATTCACCCCTTCCAAAATAGAAGGACTTGCTTTTCCAGCTCTAATCTTAGATAATTCTATTTCTAAGTGATTGATGGCCTTTTTCATGCCATTTTCAGCTTCAGTACTTATTTTCTTTAATTCCTCTGACATAATTGAATGTTTTGCGAAGGCAAAGCTAATAAATCCTTGGTATTCTTTCCCGACCTTTTTTTTGTGGTGCTTATTTTTCTATCTTTGCCCATATCGTTAAAACAACACTATGTCAACAGCGGAATTAAAAAGAACAGCTTCACAAGTAAGAAGAGATATCGTAAGAATGGTGCATGCACAACAAAGTGGTCATCCAGGTGGCTCTTTAGGCTGTACTGATTTTTTAACAGCACTCTATTTTAAAATCTTAAAGCATGACCCTTCTTTTAATATGGATGGGAAAGGCGAAGATCTTTTCTTTTTATCCAATGGACATATTTCTCCAGTGTTCTATTCTGTTTTGGCTAGATCAGGCTATTTTGATGTAAAAGAATTGGCTACATTCAGAATGATCAATTCTCGCTTACAAGGGCATCCAACCACCCACGAGCATTTACCTGGAATACGTATTGCCAGCGGATCTCTTGGACAAGGTATGAGTGTAGCGATTGGTGCTGCGTTATCGAAAAAATACAACAACGACGATCGTATCGTTTACTCTTTACATGGTGATGGTGAATTACAAGAAGGCCAAAACTGGGAAGCAATTATGTTTGCTGCGCACAACAAAGTAGACAACTACATTGCAACCATTGATGTGAACGGTCAACAAATTGACGGGCCATTAAGCAAAGTATTGAATTTAGACAATTTAGAAGATAAGTTTAAAGCATTCCATTGGACAGTTTTACATATGGATGGTCACAATATGGACGAGATTGTAGCCACATTAGAGCATGCTAAAACATTAACTGGACAAGGAAAGCCAATTGTAATATTGATGAAGACTGTGATGGGCAAGGGGGTTGACTTTATGGAGACAGGTCATGAGTGGCATGGTATTGCTCCTAATGATGCACAATTAGAGAACGCACTAGGACAATTAGAAATGACTTTAGGAGATTTTTAATCTTATACTAGACGAATAAAAAAAGGGATGCGTTGCATCCCTTTTTTTATAACCTATTCATAAAGTATACTTATCCAATTTTTTCAAAGATCCTTGAAGCTGCTTTCTTTGCAGGAATCCAGCCAGCAACAATAGCAATGGCTACCACCAATCCAACCACCGCCAAATAGTCCGTCCAAACAGCTTTTACCGGGTAATAATCAATTACAAAACTCGCTCCTTGTAATTTGACAAAATGAAATTGTGCTTGTAAAAAAATCAAACAGGATGCAATCAGTCCGCCAATCAATGCCCCAGTCATGGACATGACAATTGATAAACTAAGAAATATTTTTTGAATCGTACCAGCGCTTGCACCCATTGCATGCAGCACATGAATGTCTTTTTGCTTTTCTAAAACCAACATCGTCAATGCCCCCACTAGGTTAAAAGAAGCTACGACCATAATTAATGCTAGAATGGCAAAAATGATCCATTTTTCTGTTTGCATAATTTTATACAAATCTGCATTTTGTTGGTATTTATTTTGCACCAGAAAATTAGCCCCTAGTTGATTTTGAATCGCCGTAGCAATACTTTTTTCTTTGCTTAAATCAATAGACAATTCAAGGCCTGAATATTGATTGGTATCTAGATCAAATAAATATTGTGCGAATTGATTGGAAGTGAACACATATTGCGCATCAAATTCTTGTTGGACTGAGAATGCGCCAGACTGCACTGCTACTAAGTGGTTTAGCTGATCCATTGATTTTAATGACTTCCTAGACCTACCTACCGCAATCAATTCCAAAGGTTCCCCCAAGTCTGCATTAAACAGTAATAAATTTTCTTCTACCCCAATACCTAAGACCAATTTAGGGCTATCCAAATTACCCACAACAAAACGGCCTCGTTTTAAATATTGATTGACTTTATTAATGTGGATGTAATTGGAGTCGACTCCTTTCACCAATACAACTGTTTGTTGCGCACTTCGAACAAGGATCGCCTTATTCTCAACAATCCCAGTAGCATAATGGACGCCTGGAATTTGTCTAATTGCATTCAATTGCTGTTGAGATAAGGTTATAAATTTTCCAGATCTAGGAACCACACGGAGGTCAGCATAGAAATCTGCATACAAGCCTTTCACAATGTCAGAGAAGCCATTGGAGACACTTAGTATCGTCAGTAAAGCAGCAGTACCAATGGCAATGGCGAAGACGCTTACCCATGCAATGAGTTGGATTGCCTGAAAGGAGTATTTGCCCCTAAAATAACGCCAAGCAAATAAAAAATGCAACTTATAATTTTTTTAAAATCTCTTCCATTTTAAATACATAATCCAATGTGTCATCTAAATAAAAATGCAAAACTGGAATACGTCTTAATTGATGCTTCATGGCTTCTTGAAGGTGCTTTTTGATATCCCATTGTTTTGCTTCTATCTTCTTAAAGCAATCAGCTTGGTCTGCCACCTGAAATAAACTCAAATAGATCCTTGCTTCTAATAAATCTGGGGTCACTTTTACAGAGGAGATGGAAATCATCCCGCCTTGTAAATGGTTCAAGCCCAATTTTAAAAAAATATCATTCAAGGTGCTTTGAATCGCACCAGCTACTTGTTTCTGTCTTTTACCCTCTTCCATAATAATCAAAGTCGTTGATTCGCTGTAAAATTAGTTACTTTGCTGATTATTCTGAGGGAATAGTTTTAATTATGAAGAAATTTTTTCGCATCGTAAGTTATATCAAGGAATACAAGACCTATATGGGCTGGTATGGTCTATTTATCTTGCTATCGATCCTTTTTAGCTTGTTTTCATTGGGTATGCTGACCCCTTTCCTTGATTTGATCTTTGGGAACAATGCTTTTGCAAGTCTTACACCTGTATCAGTAACAGATACCGCTAATCTTAAAGACGTTATTTACCAATTTTTGCAAGACATCATCAAGGCCAATGGTAAGGCTTATGCTTTGGGATGGATTTGTTTATTCATCATCGTTTCTATCTTTTTCAAAAATTTATTTTTATACCTCGCTTTTTATTTTTTGGCACCCATCCGCAATATGGTAACCAAGAAGTATTCCAAGTTATTATACGATAAGATTTTACAATTACCTGTTGGCTATTTTACTGAAAAAAGAAAAGGAGATATCTTAAGTAGGGCATCGAATGATATTGCTGAATTAGAAAGCTCTGTAATTAGTGCATTAGAAGGCTTAATTAAAGAGCCACTTACCATCATTGGTATTTTAATTTTCTTATTCTTAATCAGCGCAAAGCTGACTTTATTTGTATTTATTTTACTACCAGTAGCTGGCTTTATTGTAGGAAGAATAGGACGTAGTTTAAAAAAGCATACCAATAGTGCGCAAGTTAAATGGGGAGAGATTTTAAGTCAGATGGAAGAGACTTTATCTGGATTAAGAATCATCAAAGCATTCAATGCAGAAGGAAAAGTGAAAGGTCAGTTTTACGGATTGGTAGAAGATATCTTTAATTTAAAGAATCGAATTTTAAATCGTCGTGACTTAGCTTCTCCTGTGTCTGAATTTTTAGGCGTGACCATTTTATGTGGTGTACTTTGGTTTGGAGGCAAGCTGGTTTTAAGTGGTGATATTTTATCTCCAGGTTCTTTTATCACTTATGTAGCTTTGTTCTCGCAAATTATCAACCCTGCAAAAGCCTTGTCACAGGCTATTTACAACGTCAATAGAGGTACAGCAACTTTAGATAGATTGAATGAGATCTTAGAAGCACCAAATACCGTAGAAGAAGTTGCCAACCCTATTTTAATTGAAGGATTCAAAGACAATATTCATTTTGACAATGTTGGATTTGCTTACCATGATGCAAGTATTTTGAACCATATTGAATTGACCATAAAAAAAGGTACCACCGTTGCTTTAGTAGGATCTTCTGGTGCAGGGAAAAGTACACTTGCCGATTTGGTGCCTAGGTTCCATGATGTGACCACAGGTAACTTATACATTGATGGAAAAAATATTAAAGACTATAGCTTACATAGCTTAAGACAACTCATCAGTATTGTAACACAAGAACCTATCTTATTCAATGATACGATTGCTGCCAATATCGCTTTAGGAAAACCAGAAGCTACGATGGAAGAGATTATTGCTGCTGCTAAGATTGCCAATGCTTATGACTTTATCACAAAGAAAGAAGGTGGATTTGAATCTATGATTGGTGACCGTGGAAGTAAATTAAGTGGGGGCGAGCGTCAACGTTTAACCATTGCAAGAGCCGTATTGAAAAATCCTCCGATCTTAATTTTAGACGAAGCCACTTCTGCCTTAGATACAGAAAGTGAAAGGCTGGTACAAGATGCGATTAACAATATGATGCAAAACAGGACTTCTATTGTCATTGCCCATCGCTTATCTACGATTCGCCACGCAGATGAAATCATCGTACTACAGAAAGGCGCCATTGTAGAACATGGCAACCATGAGACTTTGCTAGCACAAGGTGGTTACTACAAGAAGTTGATCGAGATGCAGGAAGTGAAATAGTTAGTTGCCTAAACTTTAGTTTCATTTAAAATAGCATTCCATATAGACAATAATTCAGTATTTATACTGAATTAACTTCATTGCTTACCTGCTAACTTCATACTAGCTCGATTTGAGTAACTCAATTGTAAAATTGACAAATAAAATCAAAAAGAGAGTTATGAAAAAAATGTTGGTTTATGGTCTCTTCCTCATTTCAATAAGTTCTTGTAAAAAAGATGTATCTACCCAGATTGAATCCTCAGTAATTAAAGACAAGACAATTGCATGGATGATTTCAAAAAAAACGAATGTAACTTCTTTGCAATCGGCAACTATTGATTCGGTTGTGAAAAATCTAAATTGGGATGTGGTTTCATTTGATCAGATAAATGATAGTCTTAAGTCCGTCTTTATCCCTGTTTATAGCAATGAAATAAAAGGACTGACAGTATTGTACAATGCAAGCAACCAATCCATTGATACTGGAAATTTAGTTCTAATAAAATCTATTGACGCTAAAGACCCCATAAATCATATAAATATATACAACCCAAACCTTCCTCCTAATTTCACTGGAACAATATCTGTATTTTCAGTTCATAATGAATTCGAATCTAAGCTAGGTGTAGTAAACGGTAGAAAAATATATAAAGCTGAGATAAGGAGTAAAAAATACAAAGAAACAATTGAGAATAAGAACCTAAATAAGAAAACAAATAATATTGAATGTATTGAACACTACTTAGTAACCACTTATAACGATGGGTCGCAAGATTGGATATTTTTAGGCCAAACCTGTTCTAATTCAATAGGATGCGAAACAACTACTATCAATCAAATCGCAAATGAGTCATTCATAAAAATAAGTAGCTGCACTGGGGGTGGTTCTGGTCCAGGCACACCTGGTTACGCAGAAGCTATTTATGATGCTGAATTGCAAGCTTTTGAAAAATACTACAGAGATAAAATGTCTGAATTAGAAAAAGACATCTTTGATAACGAAATGAATTTTGTTCAAAAAGTATACTATTTAAAAAATGCGCAACTTGCCAAAATTGCAGCAGAGGCTCAATTTCCAACAAGTTTGTATAATGGCAAAGGAGATGCTTATCGGCATGCATTATTTGTTGCAATGAATGCCAAAGATTTAGGTCCTGATTTGGCAAAAAGAATGGCTGATGCGCATGAATTAAGAATTGTACAAGGTGAATTTTTAAGTCCAGAAATGGATAAAAGAAATAATTTAATTGGAATATCAATTTATGATTATTTAAAAACGTTGCCTATAGATTATACTTCTTATGTCGGAATGTTACATGTTTTGATAAATGAGAAATTAGAAAATGGGGATTTTTGGATTATCAGTAATTTAGACCCATATGGAAAAGAAACAAATTTGTCACAATTAATTAAATCCAATGAAAAACAATAAATTTATCTTTTTTTTAATTCTTATTATCTTTACGGCTTTAACTAGTTGCGAACAAAGAGGAACCATCGTACTCGATAATTTAAAAAATGACACAACTATAATCATACCCATAAAATGGATAACCTCAGATCCAACATGTGTAATATTGAATATTACAGGATACACTGATGATTCATGTGGAATTATTAACAATACCTTTCTTATACCAAAAGGGAAAATAAATATAACTAGTAGACCAGACTGGTATAATGATGATTACTATCCTTTTAAATATAGAAAATATAAATCAAAAAATACTTCATTGAAAATTGAATACTATTTTCCTGGACTCTAAAAAAGCAACAAAAAACCCGATCGATGATCGGGTTTTTTAATATCACTATACTAGCAATTTACTTGCTTAAATTATTATTGTTCGCTGCTATTTTTTACATAACCTAATTTTGCTTCTAAGCTTAAAGTAGCATGTGGCACAGCGCGTAAACGAGCTTTGTCAATCAAGCGACCTGTCACTCTACAAATGCCGTAGGTTTTGTTTTCAATACGCATTAATGCTTTCTCTAGGTGATCGATGAAAGTGATTTGACGGCTAGCCATTTGGCCTAACTGCTCTCTTTCCATGCTTACACTACCATCTTCCATGGTCATGTATCTTGCATCATCATTGTCGCCACCCATTTCATCCTTACGAGTGATTAAACCTTGTAAGTAGACTAACTCTTTTTTGGCAGCGTCTAATTTCTTTGAAATCAAATCTCTAAACTCTGCTAATTCAGCATCAGAATATTTTACTAAAGTCTCTGTTGATCTTTCTACTTCTTTCCTCTTTTCCATTGGCACATAACCTGGTTGATAAGGTACACTGCTCTTTGCATTGATCTTTGGCACTTTGATGTCCTTGATCGGTTCTGCTGCCTTACGCACTGGCTTAACCGGTGGTGTAGGAATAACAGGAACTGGTTTTGCAGGAGGTACATATTTCTCTACTGGCTTTGGAGCCACAACTGGTTTTACTGGAGCTTTTGCAACTGGTTTAGCCGGTGCTTTTGCAGGAGCTGCTTTTTTAGCAGGTGCTGCAATTGGTTTTGCTGCAACAACTGGTTTAGCAGGCGCTTTCACAGGTGCTGCCTTTTTTGCTGGAGCTGCTACTTTCTTAGCTGGAGCTGCCACCACTTTTACAGGAGCCGCTTTTTTTACAGGCGCTGCCTTTTTTGCTGGAGCTGCTTTTTTTACAGGAGCCGCTTTCTTAGCTGGTGCAGCCTTCTTTACAGGAGCCGCTTTTTTTACAGGCGCCGCCTTTTTTGCTGGAGCTGCTTTTTTTACCGGAGCTGCCTTTTTTGCTGGAGCCGCTTTTTTAGCTGGCGCTGCTTTCTTAGCTGGAGCTGCCTTTTTTACAGGAGCCGCTTTTTTTGCTGGCGCTGCTTTTTTAGCTGGAGCCGCTTTCTTAGGTGCTGGTTTTTTTGTAGCCATAATTATCCTTTTTGTCTAACTAAAATCCTTAGTTTTTGATCATTTATTTCGATATCAACGCCTTCTTCAAGGCTAGAGACCCAATCGATTTGGGTCGCCAATATTTCGCGGCAAATATAGGCTGAAAATTCATTAATGGAATCTTTCATATTTGGGTTATCCACAATTTGGAGTAAAATCTTGTCTGTGAGCTCAAAATTGGCCTCTTTTCGGATGTTTTGGACCCTATTTACCAATTCTCGAGCATTTCCTTCCTTTAAAAGTGCTTCAGAAAGGCTAATATCCAATGCAACAGTCAAATTGCCCTTAACCGCCACGCTCCAGCCTGGAATATCTTCCGCAATTATATCTACTTCATTGATTAACAATGGAATAGAAGTTCCGTCAACCTTAATGGTTAGGTTCCCGTTACGCTCAAGCTCAGAAATTTCATTTTGCGTCAAAGCTGCAATGACAGCAGAAGCTTGTTTCATCTTCGTACCCAATTTTGCACCCAATAATTTGAAATTCGGTTTTAGCTTTTTGCTAATGACTCCTTCTGTCTCTGTGATATAATTAATTTCTTTTACGTTTACTTCTGCTAGAATTAATTCTTCCATTTGTTCAATGGCCAATTTCATCGCCGGGTCTAAAACTGGTATCAATATTTTTTGCAATGGTTGGCGCACTTTGATATTTACTTTTTTACGTATAGATAAAACCAAAGAACAAATATCCTGTGCCAACTGCATTCTTGTTTCTAAAGCTGCATCCATTTTAGATGGATCGGCTTTGGGGAAATCAATATGGTGAATGGTCGTTGCTTCAAATCGTTTTGTCAACCCATTCAAATTTCTGAACAATTGATCACAGAAGAATGGAGCAATAGGTGCCATCAATCTTGCAATCGTCTCAATGCATTCGTATAAGGTTTGATAAGCTGCGATTTTATCATCTGTATAAGTTCCCTTCCAGAATCGTCTTCTACATAAACGCACATACCAGTTACTTAAATGCTCATCTACAAAGGTCTCAATTGCACGCCCAGCAATGGTTGGCTCAAAATCATCCATCGCCACTGTCACAGTCTGCACTAAACTATTTAATGAAGAAATAACCCAACGGTCAATCTCAGGTCGATCTTTCACTGGGATATAAGCTTGCTCAAATTTGAATCCATCTACATTCGCATACAACACAAAAAATTGATAGGTATTGTATAATGTACCGAAGAATTTTCTTTGCACTTCTTGTATTCCTGATAAATCAAACTTTAAATTATCCCAAGGAGATGCGTTAGTAACTAAATACCATCTAGTCGCATCTGCTCCATAAGTTTCTAATGTCTCAAATGGATTCACCACATTGCCTAAACGCTTACTCATTTTGTTGCCGTTCTTATCCAACACCAATCCATTACTCACTACGGCCTTATAAGCCACTTTATCAAACAATAAAACGCCTAATGCATGTAATGTATAGAACCAACCTCTTGTTTGGTCTACTCCTTCTGCTATAAAGTCGGCAGGAAATGCCAATCCTTTTTCAATTAAATCTTTATTCTCAAATGGATAATGCCATTGTGCATAAGGCATTGCGCCCGAATCAAACCATACATCCACTAAGTCTGAAACACGTTTCATTGGTTGACCAGAAGGACTTAAGATTTCAATTTGATCTACAAATGGCTTGTGCAAATCCACATCCAATTTCCCATCTACCACTTGTAATTGAACACCTTGGTTAAATCCTTTTTCTTTCGCTGCTAAAAATCCTGCAGTCAATTCATCTATTGATCCAATACAAACTTCTTCTGTTCCATCTTCTGTTCTCCAGATAGGTAATGGTGTTCCCCAGTATCTACTTCTAGATAAATTCCAGTCCACCATGTTTTCCAACCAGTTACCAAAACGTCCTTCTCCTGTGCTTTTTGGTTTCCAGTTGATGGTTTTATTCAACTCCACCATTCTGTCTTTCACTGCAGTCGTCTTGATAAACCATGCATCTAATGGATAATATAAAATGGGTTTATCTGTTCTCCAACAATGCGGATAATTGTGTTCGTATTTTTCTACTTTAAATGCTCGATTCTCTTTCTTTAATTTCACAGAGATATCTACATTCACATCTTGAAAATCTTTTTCGTCTTTATAATTCTTTACGAATCTTCCAGCGAACTCTCCCACACCATCAATGAATTTTCCTTCTCTATCTACTAAAGTAATGATCCCTAAATTATTTTTTTGTCCTACTTTATAGTCATCTGCTCCAAAAGCTGGTGAAGTATGCACGATACCCGTTCCATCTTCTGTGGTAACAAAATCTCCTAGTATAATTTTAAATGGATCGCCTTCTATATTGGCAGGGTTATTTGCTTCAAATGGCATCAACTGCTCATAGCGCAAGCCGTCTAATTGGCTTCCTTTGAATGTAGCCAGTTCTTTCCATGGTAACACTTTATCTCCTTCTGCAAAACTTGTTAAGCTTAATCCTTCCTCCTTGAAATACTTTGATACCAAGGCTTTTGCCACAATTACATTCACAGGCATTGTTGTATACGGATTGTAAGTAGCGATTAAAGCATACTCAATATTTGGTCCAACAGTCAATCCTAAATTTGATGGCAAAGTCCATGGTGTTGTCGTCCAAGCCATATAATACACTTCGTTCGTCAATGTATTTACAGCTGCAGCATCAAAAATAAATTGACTTTCTGCTGATGCAATTGCTTTAAACATTGCCACAACAGAAGTGTCTTTTACATCTTTGTACGTGCCTGGCTGATTTAACTCGTGTGAACTCAATCCAGTACCTGCAGCAGGTGAATAAGGTTGAATACTTACACTTTGATACAAGTATCCTTTTTTGTAAAGGGTACTTAAAATCCACCACAAAGTTTCAATATAATTATTCTCAAATGTGATGTATGGATTGTTTAAATCTACCCAATACCCCATCTTGTTGGTAATGTCGTCCCACTCTTTTTTATAGCGCAATACAGCTTCTCTACATTTTTGATTGTAGGCTTCTACCGTAATTGTTTTTCCAATATCCTCTTTAGTAATACCCAGTTCTTTTTCTACACCTAACTCTACTGGTAAGCCATGGGTATCCCATCCGCCCTTGCGTTTTACTTGAAATCCTTGCATGGTTTTATAACGACAAACCATGTCCTTTAAAGTTCTTGAAATAACGTGGTGAATTCCAGGCATCCCATTGGCGCTTGGAGGACCTTCATAAAACACGAACGGTGTTTTACCTTCTCTTAATTGAACAGATTGTTCAAAAGCTTGTTCTTTTTTCCAAGCTGCTAAAATTTCTGCCTCTATGGTTGGCAAATGTAAGCCACTGAATTCTGGATATTGATTACTCATAAAACGCTTGTCCTATCTGATTTTTAGGCCATGAAGGTACGAATAAGCACTCAAAAAAGGAAACGAAATTATGCGGCTTCTTCTGAAGGAAAAAACTTGCCTTGAAAGATAAACAAGGCAATCACCCCAGAACTAATGGCCATATCGGCAAAATTGAATACCGGACGGAAGAATTCAAAGGTTTCTCCACCCCAAATAGGCATCCAGCTCGGAAATTGTGCGTCTGTAATGATGGGGAAATAAAACATATCCACCACTTTACCATGTAAGAAACTAGCATACCCGCCCCCTTCTGGCAAAAACTGGGCTACCATCGTCGTGTAAGGAATACTGGCGTCAAACAATAAGCCATAAAACATACTATCAATTAAATTACCCAATGCGCCAGCATAAATCAAGGCAGAGCAGATGATGAATCCAGTGTGGTACTGCTTCTGTATAAATCCTTTGATTAAGAAAGTTCCCCAAATCACCGCAACCAACCTGAATAAGGTCAATGCAATTTTTCCAAATCCGCCACCAAATTTTAGACCCCAAGCCATCCCTTCATTTTCTACAAAATGCAACCTGAACCAAGATCCAATCACTTGATGTTCTTCGCCTAAAAAGAAGTTTAATTTGATATAGAATTTTAGCAATTGATCAATCAATATAATCGCAATGATTAATGCTGCTACTTTCTTTCCGTTCATCTTGAATTGCATATATTAAATAGTATTGTCCTTGAAATCCTTTGGAAGGTTCTTTTGACGATTTGAAAAGATAGAATACAATATTGAACCTGTTATTGAAAACACAATGACCAATAGGGATAAAAGCACTTGTGTGTTTTTGTCCATGACCATATTGATATAATGTTCTCCTAGCATTTTGACACCAATGAAAATGAGTACAATTGCAATTCCTTGTTGTAAATGTTCAAATTGATTGACAGCACCTCTCAATAAAAAGAATAAAGAGCGCAATCCAAGTATCGCAAAAATATTAGAAGTGTAAATAACTAAGCTGCTCATAGAGATGCCCATGACTGCCGGAATAGAATCCAATGCAAATACTAAATCAATGGCAGCAAGCAATACCACTACCACAAAAAGGCTTGTGTACATTGGCTTTCCGCCGATGCGCATCATGAACTTACCATCTCCGTCTTCGCTAGTGATTGGTAAAAACTTTTTTAAGAAGTGGTAAATTTTTGAATCATGTGGATCAAATGCTTCATCTTCTCCCGCTGTAAACATTTTATACCCAGTATACAATAAGAACAATCCAAATAAATATAATATCCAAGCAAACTTGGCTACCAACGCTACCCCCACTGTAATAAAGATGACTCTAAAGACAATTGCAATCAAAATTCCGATCAACAAGACCCTTGATATGTGTTGTTCCTTCACCTTAAAGGAATCAAATATTAATATGAAAACGAAAATATTATCAATACTCAAACTCCATTCCATTAAGTATCCACTCAAATATTCAAAAGCTAACTTCTGACCTTCTTCCACCCACATGAATACAAAAAAACCTAAGGCTAACAATACCCAAATAAATGTTTGTTGAAGCGCTTGACGTATGGAAATGGTTTTATTTTTTTTACTTAAAAATCCTAAGTCTAAAATTAAAGCAGTGACTACCACTACTCCAAAAACAGCGTATACAATTTGATCTGTTGTCATGCTGTAAAGATAAGCTATGATTTAGATTCGGCAAATCGAGATTGGCGGTAATAGTACACCCCCCAATAACCTAATCCTAACAGCAATAATGGACCAATTAATAAAACAAGTTGAATCCAAAGTCTGTTTTCAGCCACCTTCCCTGGATCTAGACGTCTTAAAACCAAGTTCTTTTTACGCGCTTCCAATAAACTAACTGGCTCATTTAGATAAGCGATTGCATTTTGAAAAAATACAGGATTCGCAAATTGCACATTTTCATAAGGAATCATACCCATTGGGAGAGGCCCTTTTTGCGCATCCACGAAATTGGTGATTAAATCCGCATCAGAAAGCACAATCTGCTTAGATGCTTTGTTTCCACTTGTGATAAAAGCTTTGCCAGTAGCCATTTGAACAGAGTCAATCAAGGATTGAGTGACCCTGCCTGTAAATGCAGATCTAAACTGTCCTTCTAGTAAAACCGCAACTGGAATATGTTGTTTTATAAAGCTTGCTAATTCGCCTTCTTGCTGACCACTATTCAATTGGATCATCGTTGGACTATTGATGATCCTACTTGTAGTATCTGTCGTTAATAGAATCGTTTTTGTAATGCCAATCGCGCGTACCGTATCCAAGCTTGCAGGAAAAGCAGTAAGCACTCTGTCCATATTTTGCACCATCGGATGTGCTGATCCTGCTTGTGCAAAAGGATAGTAAGGCCATGGCACTCTTTGGATTGTTGGGGATCCTGCTGCATCTACACCAACTACCATCGGCAACTTGGCGCAATTCAAGTCTTGAACTAAATTGGGATTCACCCTTACGCCATATTTAAACAACTGCGCTTCCAAACCAAGTCCACGATCAAATGCAAGGTATTCGCCCGCTGTATTGCGCAAGCTATCATACTCAGCAAACAAGGGATCCAAGGCCCAAATCACATTCCCTCCAGAAAGGATAAACTGATCAATTTTCAATTGATCCAATTCTGTAAACCGTTGAGTGGGCTTTACAATTAAAAGGGTGTTTATTTTAGCCGCATCAGGAAATCCTTTTTTTAAATCAAAAACACCAAGATTGTATTGATTTTTGATGGATTGCCCCAAATCATTCACCGTGTAATCCAATGGTTCTCCATTCCCTACCAAGTAAGCAATGCTTGGACGTGTCGTTCTATTTAATAAGTAAATAGATTGTACGATTTTATATTCCAAAAGTGCTTCAGCAGCGTTGAAACTCGCTTCTACATCTACTTCGGGCAACTCCTTTATGATATTGTATGGCTTAAAAAATTGTTTGCTACTCCTTAAATCAATAGCGATAGGCTTTTGCCCTTCCACTTCGATTAATATACCTGGCACCAATAGTTGATCTAATTTTTTATCTGTGATGGTGGCTGTATTTTGAAAACGATCTATAGGTAACCCTTGCTTTTGCAAACTGTCATAAAAAGTCATTAAGGCGCTGTCTTTGAACAACTCGCCTGGCACTGTTTGCTCCCAATTAATCCATGTTGGATTGAGTTGTTGTAATTTATCAAGCAACTGTGTTGTGGCTAGTTCTAGCTTTTTATAATGTGCCGGCAATTCACCTCCTAGATATAAATGTATTTTAACTGGTTGATTGACCTCTTGAATCAATGTTTTAGATTGGCTACTTAAGGTATAGCGCTGGTCTTTGGTTAAATCTATTTGTAATGGATACACATGACTTAGGTAATTCAATAAAAGTAGTACAAACAATACCCAGCTATACTTGAACTTTCCCGACAACTGCTCAATAGCACCTAAGCCAAATAATATGATGATGGTTTTAAAATACAAGATGTCGGGTAAACCAACTGCTCCCTTATTTAAATTTTGATAATGTGCCGAAAGCCCTAATTGACGAATATAATAATCGTAACCGTTTTGAAAAAAGTTCAACTCCGAAATCCAATCAAACCCTTTATATAAGAAAATACAGATAAATACAGAAGCCAATAAAGCAATTATAGCTTGTTTAGTTGTACTACTTATAAAAATACCCACTGCCACATACACCGCAGCTAGCGCAAGTAAACCAATATAAGCCCCAATGGTTGCACCCCAGTCAATGCCCCCCTCGGCACTTAGACCATTCAATACCATCGCATAAAAAAATGTGGGAAGAATCGCTGCAACCGTGATGGAGATAAGCCCCAAATACTTTCCCATCAAAATGGACCTTGTGGTAATTGGGAGACTCTTTAAAATTTCATAAGTGCCTTGTTGATACTCTTGGGAGAAACTCCTCATTGTAATTGCAGGTATCAATAAAATTAATATCCATGGCGCAAAGTCAAAGTACACTTGCAGGCTGGTGTAGCCAAAATCTAACACATTGAAATTAGGAAGCACAAATAGCATCACCCCATTCACCAGTAAATAAAAACTGATAATCAGATAGCCAGATAAGCTTCCGAAATAATGTGCCCACTCTTTTTTACATATTGCCCACATGCCTCAAAGCTACAAAAAAGCCCCCGAGTTTCGGGGGCTTGTACCTATTCTTTAATGGAAACTACACTGCAAAACTCTCACCACATCCACAACTTCTACTTGCATTGGGGTTGTTAAAGTAAAACCCTTTTCCATTTAATCCATCTGAAAATTCTAGCTCTGTATTGACTAAGTATAAAAAGCTTTTTAGATCTGTTACAATCTTTACGCCATTGTCTTCAAATACTTGATCCATTGGCTTAATCTCATTATCAAAATCTAGCTTATAACTTAATCCAGAGCAGCCTCCGCCCACGACACCTACTCTTAAGAAATAACTAGGGTCTTCTGCAACACCAGCATCCAGCATAAGTTGTTTCACTTTTGCTTTCGCCTTTTCGCTGACATAAATTGTATTTTCTGCTACTTCGCTCATGTTGTCAATTAGTGAATACGCTCTTCAAATACCAATTGCTCTAAACCATTTTTTGCACGGTAGTCATTGATCGCTGCCTTGATTGCATCTTCTGCTAATACTGAACAGTGAATCTTCACTGGAGGCAAATTTAATTCTTCTACTAAATCCATGTTGTCGATTTTAACTGCTTCGTCAACTGATTTACCCTTTAACCACTCTGTAGCTAAAGAAGAAGAAGCGATTGCAGAACCACAACCAAATGTTTTGAATTTTGCGTCTGTGATGATACCTGTAGCATCATCTACTTGAATTTGCAAACGCATTACGTCACCGCATTCTGGTGCTCCTACTAAACCAGTACCAACTGTTTTAGAGGCTTTATCTAATGTTCCTACATTTTTAGGATTAGAATAATGATCGATTACTTTATCTGAATATGCCATGATTGTAAATTTTTAATTGTTAATTATTTTTGTTGCCCCAATTGGCGACCCCTTTCCTAGTGATGCGCCCATTGAATTGAATCAATATCGATTCCTTCTTTGAACATTTCCCATAAAGGACTCATCTCTCTTAATTTCAACACAGTATCAGTTACCGCCTTGATTGTAAAATCGATTTGTTCTTCTGTAGTATATCTTCCTAAGCCAAAACGCAATGAGCTATGTGCTAAATCATCTCCTAATCCTAAAGCCTTCAATACATAGCTAGGCTCTAATGAAGCAGATGTACAAGCCGAACCAGAAGACAATGCGATGTCTTGGTTAAAGCCCATCATCAAACCTTCGCCTTCTACATATTTGAAAGAAATATTGCTTACATGTGGTAAACGATGCGCTGGATTTCCATTCACATATGACTCATCGATTTGCTTTAAAGCATTTTCTAATTTGTCTCTTAATTTAGAAATACGCTCTGTATCAGAAGCCATTTCTAATCTTGCTAATTCACATGCTTTACCAAAACCAACAATACCTGGTACGTTTAAAGTTCCACTACGCATGCCTCTCTCGTGCCCACCACCATCTACTTGTGCAGTTACTTTTACTCTCGGATTTTTACGGCGTACATACAAAGCACCAACACCTTTAGGTCCGTACATTTTATGCGCAGTAAAAGCCATCAAATCAATACCATCTGCATTTACATCAACAGGGATTTTACCTACTGCTTGTACTGCATCTGTAAAGAACAATGCACCATGCTTTTTAGCAATCGCACTAATTTCTTTCACTGGTTGTATTACTCCAATTTCGTTATTAGCATACATAATCGCTACTAAAATTGTAGTAGGTCTCATTGCAGCTTCTAATTCCTTCAAGTCTATTAAGCCATCAGGTTGAACTTCTAAATAAGTTACTTCGGCACCTAATTTTTCTAAATGCTTACAAGTATCTAGAACAGCTTTGTGTTCTGTAGTACATGTGATAATATGGTTCCCTTTGCTTGCGTACATTTCGTACACCCCCTTGATACCTAAGTTATCGCCTTCAGTTGCACCCGAAGTAAAAATGATCTCTTTTGGGTCTGCACCAATTAATTGAGCGATTTGCTCACGTGCATAATCTACTGCCTCCTCTGCATGCCATCCGAAAGAATGGTTTCTGCTAGCAGCATTTCCAAAATTTTCGGTGAAATAAGGAATCATTGCCTCTAAAACCCTAGGATCCATCGGGGTAGTTGCATTATGGTCAAGATAAATTGGTAATTTTAACATAGTTCTATTTTATATTTGTCTAAGACCACAAAGTTAAAGATTGAACAGCAATATGTAGGATTTCGTTAGCTTTAGGCCGCAATTTTTTCCCAATTCGTAAAACAAGCTCAGATGGATTATAAGGTGGACCATATTGGCATTGCAGTGAATAGCTTGAAAACAAGTATTCCGCTCTACGAACGCTTGCTTGATAGTAAATGTTACAAAACCGAACAAGTGTCGGGCGAACAAGTTGACACGGCGTTTTTTTTACAAAATGGCGCTAAAATCGAGTTATTAGAAAGCCTGGATCCAAATGGGGTGATAGCTAAATTCATTGCAAAAAAAGGGGAAGGATTACACCATATTGCTTTTGAAGTACCTGATATTCAAGCAGAAATGGAAAGATTGAAAAACGAAGGCTTCACCTTACTCAACGAAGCGCCAAAATTGGGTGCCGATAATAAATGGGTGTGTTTTGTCCATCCAAGAGATACTAATGGCGTCTTGATTGAACTATGCCAGACAAAGGCTTAAGTTCACTATGTAATTTGCAATATTTCGATGGCTTTTTGTGCTGCAATTTGACTTGCATCTTTCTTTGTAAATCCTTTTTGCGAAGTAATGACTTCTCCATCTATCACAATATCAATGGTGAACAACCTGCGTCTTCCTTCCAGTTTTTCATCTGCTAAGACAAAATCAATTTGCTTGCCTTGCTTCAATGCCCAGCCGATGATTTTATTTTTGATGTTGATATCTATTTGCTCTAATTCATCCATGAACAAATAAGGTTGAATCATTTTTTGGATGATCCATTTTTTTGTAAAGTTGTATTGCTTGTCAAGATAAATGGCGCCCACTAAGGCTTCTAGGGTATTGCCAAATATTTGACTGCTCTTTAATCCGCCATCTAATTTATTGAAACGTGTCATTTTCTTCAACCCCATTTGAATGGCAATATGATTCAACTGTTGTCTATTAACCATCTTACTTCGCATCTCGGTCAAAAATCCTTCACCTTTGTAAGGATACTTTTTAAATAGATACTCTGCTACTACAGAACTGATGATTGCATCTCCTAAAAACTCCATTCTTTCATTGTTCTCAGAAGGGTTGTCTTTAATAGATCGATGATTCAATGCCGTATGAAATAGCACCATCTTTGTCGTACGATAGCCAATAAGCATGTACACACTTTTCTCGAATTCAGATTTTCTAAAAGAAAAAATTAGATGGTATAAGCGTTTCACTTTAGGCTTTGTTAAGCTTTGTATTTCTTAACAATCACGCATGCATTGTGACCACCAAAACCAAATGTGTTACTTAATGCAGCATTCACAACACGCTTTTCTGCTTTATTGAAAGTGAAATTTAAGCGTGGATCCAAATCTGGATCATCTGTAAAGTGATTGATGGTTGGCGGAATAATATCGTGTATAACTGTTTGAATACAAGCGATCGCCTCTATCACCCCAGCTGCTCCTAAGCAATGACCAGTCATTGACTTAGTGGAGCTAATATTTAAATTGTATGCATGTTCTCCAAACACTTCGGTAATTGCTTTTGCTTCGGCAATATCACCTAAAGGCGTTGAAGTACCATGTGTATTAATATAGTCGATTTCATTGGCCTGCATGCCCGCATCTCTCAATGCAGCATTCATTACGTTTCTTGCACCCAATCCTTCTGGATGCGGTGCCGTTAAATGATAGGCATCTGCTGTAGCACCACCTCCTACTACTTCACAATATATTTTTGCACCACGACGAATCGCATGTTCTAATTCTTCTAATACCAACACACCACTTGCCTCACCCATGATAAAACCATCACGGTCTTTATCATAAGGACGGCTTGCTGTTTTTGGATCTTCATTGCGCTCGCTCATTGCCTTCATCGCATTGAATCCGCCCATGCCTGCAACACCTATCACCGCTTCTGATCCGCCGGTAATAATGATATCTGCCTTACCTAGTTTTAAATTGTCCATTGCAGAAATAATGGCGTTTGTACTTGACGCACATGCACTAACCACTGCATAGTTTGGCCCTCTAAAGCCATGTTTCATTGAGATTTGTCCAGCTGCAATATCCAAAATCATTTTAGGAATAAAGAAGGGATTGAATCTTGGTGTACCATCTCCATTTACAAAATTGGTCACCTCTTCCGTAAAAGTGGTTAAGCCTCCAATTCCACTCGCAAAAATAACACCCACCCTATCATGGTCCACATTGTCTTTTGTAATACCAGCATCTAACACCGCCTGATCACTAGCAACCAAAGCTATCTGTGCAAAACGGTCTAGCTTTCTAGCTTCTTTACGATCCATAAACTCTGTAGGATCAAAGCCTTTGATCTCACATGCAAATCTTGTCTTAAACTTTGACGCATCAAATTGCGTAATCATGTCTGCACCAGAAACTCCATTGATTAAATTGTTCCAATAAGTTTCTACATTATTCCCTATAGGAGTAAGGGCACCGATACCTGTAACTACAATACGTCTAGCTTGCATGTGAAATGTTTTTAAAATAAGAATCCGCCTTTAAAGCAAGGCTCAAAAAGGCGGATTAAATATGCCGAAGGTTCAGCTTCTAAAATAATAGTAAATATTATTTTGCGTGCTCTTCTAAATAAGCAACAGCTTGACCAACAGTAGTAATAGTTTCTGCTTGTTCGTCTGGAATAGAAATGTTGAACTCCTTTTCGAATTCCATGATTAATTCCACTGTGTCTAATGAATCCGCGCCCAAATCATTTGTGAATGAAGCCTCGTTAGTAACTTCTGCTTCATCAACGCCTAATTTGTCAACGATAATTTTTTTAACTCTAGTTGCGATGTCTGACATTGTAAAAGGTTTTTGTTTACGCGGCAAAAATATACTTTTTGTTAAAATACCAATAGTTTATTTGCTTTTTTGTTTTCACATTTTATAATCTTCTGCAATAACTCCATTTTTAGACCTGTTTAAGGCCGAAATGAGCATAAAATGCTAACAATTGCTAATTTTTTTAAAAATAGCTCCTGATTAATTGTTGGTCTTCGTAGGTAAAATGAGCTTTAGGGAGGATGAAAAAGGACTTTGGGGCAAAATAGACATGAAAAAACAATGGGCTTTCAAAAAAACGAGTCACTTCGGACCAAGCCCATTCTGCCCTTCCATTCTCCGATTCTAAACTAGCCCCGGTGGTGTTAAAATTAAACACCCAGTCTTGTTTGAAAAGTAAAGTTCTTCTATAAAACAACCAGGGCAAGAGATACCAAAAAAACACCATCAACACAATCCACAACAAAGAACCCAACAAAAATAGCTCGGGCCTGATTTTTTTATAGAACAATAGGACTGCTGTGATAATGGCATATACATTCACGAATAACATCAACCCCTTGATTTCAGATTGCTTAATAAAATGGTATCGAAGGCCCTGAATAACTTGGGATTTTTGATATTGAATTTGAATAGACATATGCTAAATGTACAGATTGATTGCAAAGATACAAAGCGCAAAGGTTTGCGCTAAAAAAATAGTCACTAAATATTGAATAAAGCATCCACAAAATTTAGGCAAAATGACAAAATCACTATATTTAGAAAACGCATTGCTTAAATCAAATACTATGTCTTTTAAACCAAGGTTGTCCTTTTCACAGATCATCAACATGAATGTTGGTTTTTTTGGTATTCAATATAGTTTCGGATTGCAACAGTCCGCTGTGAACCCCATTTATGATATGTTGGGAGCAAGTCCAGATCAGATTCCGCTGCTAAACCTCGCCGGCCCAATGACAGGCTTGTTAATTCAGCCCATCATTGGTGCGATGAGTGACAAAACCTGGTCGCCAAGATTTGGGAGACGTAAGCCCTATTTTTTAATCGGCGCCTTACTATGTAGTATTTGCCTATTCCTATATCCATTCAGCAGCGCCTTGTGGATGGCTGTAGGATTATTATGGGTATTAGATGCAGCCAATAATACTGCCATGGAACCTTACAGAGCATTTATAGCTGATAAATTGCCCGGTGAACAACATGCTTCTGGCTTTTTAACCCAAAGTTTTTTTACTGGCTTAGGGATTACCCTTGCCAATATTTCTTTATACTTTTTCAGGGAACATATTCCAGGAACATTCGGCAGCTTACCCTATTGGGTATATGCCTCTTTCTTTCTTGGTAGTATCTGTTCCATAGCTACTGTAGGGTGGTCTGTTTTTAAAACACCCGAGATCCCCCCAACTGCCGAAGAGCTTGCTGCATTAAAAGCAGAAAAAATAAATGCATTCACTCCCTTTAAAGAAATTGGTTCTGCAATTGTTGATATGCCTAAAGTCATGTGGCAGTTAGCACTGGTCTATTTATTTCAGTGGTATGCACTTTTTTGTTATTGGCAAAACGCATCCAAGAGTATTGCAAAATCTGTTTGGAACACCACTGTATATCAAAACAATCCTGCGTATGAAGATGCTGTGGCTTGGTCGGGTTTAGTAAATGGTTGGTATAATATCGTGACTTTTTTATCTGCCTTCTTTTTACTTTGGTTAGCAAAAAAAATAAGCCCGAAAATGATTCATGTGATTTGCTTGATCATGGCAGCGGCTGGCTTGTTGATATTCCCTCATATCACCGATAAAAATTTATTATTTATTCCGATGGCTGGATTTGGAATCGCATGGGCAAGTATGATGGGCATCCCTTATTTATTGGTTGTGCACAAAATTCCAAAAGAGCGATATGGCGTATACATGGGCATCATTAATATGATGATCGTAATTCCTATGTTATTTCAGACAACTACCTTTGGATATATTTTAAAACATTTTCTTGACAACGACCCAGGTAAAGCAATTAGTTTTGCTGGCGTTTTATTATTGCTTGCCGCATGCGCTACCTTATTGATCCAAGGCTCTGGTGTAAGAGAAAATAAAGACGAAGCCATGCCATACAATGGAGGACATTAATAAATGACATTATCGCATTGATTTAAATTTAAAGGATATGAAAGTATTGTGTATTGGAGAGGCTTTGATTGATATGATTTGCACCGACAGAGGAAGTCGTTTAGCTGACGGTCAAAACTTTTTAAAAAAAGCTGGTGGAGCACCAGCAAATGTTGCTGCTGCCATCGCGGCACTTGGTGGGGAAGTAGATATGGCGGCTAAAGTGGGCAAGGATCCATTTGGTCAACACTTAATTGATCTACTAAATGAAATGGGGGTGTCTACAAGATGGATTATCCAAGATCCTTCTTCTTTTACCACTTTTGCATTTGTCTCCTTAATGGAAGATGGAGAACGTGATTTTTATTTCAACAGAGGTGCAGATGGACAATTGTCTATAGAAGATTTAGCCGGTTTGAATTTAAACGAATATGATATTGTTCATTTTGGATCAGCAACTGGATTTTTACCTGGACCATTACAAGCCACTTATATTGATTTATTGAATAAAGCGAAAGCAGCAGGTGCACTAATAAGTTTTGATCCAAATTATAGACATTTATTATTTCCAAACAACACTGCTGAATTTGTAAAACAATCATGGCATTTTATTCAAGCTTGTGATTTTTTCAAATTGAGTGATGAAGAAGCTATGTTGATCACTGGACTTGATTCGGTTGAATCTGCAGCAGACGCTTTGCGTGCAAAAACAAATGCGGTATTTGCCATCACCTTAGGAAAGGAAGGCACTTTATTAGCTACTAATAATGGCAATGAAATAATTAGTAGTATACCTATTACACCAGTAGATGCAACAGGCGCAGGCGATGCATTTGTAGGTGCCGTATTGTATCAATTATTAGGCTCTAAATCGAATGAGCTTCCAGCATTGTCCACAGAAAAATGGCACACAATTATTACCAACGCCAATAAAGCCGGCGCAAGAACTTGTGAATACATGGGCGCCATGGAAGCTTTTAAACATTTAAACAATTCTATTTTCAATTCATAAATAGCAAGTGCACTGTGAACCTGACCCCATTACACCAATTTGGTACTGACTTATTAGCGATCTATAAAATTGATTCAAAGAAAAAGGATAAAGATTTTAGTCAAAGATTCTTTAACCATTTAGATGCCATTGAAAATTTATTTGATGAAGTTTATGCTTGGCATCCAAGAAGAAATGAAGCTTTTGAAGGATTATTGCGAACACTTATTCAACAATATAAAGACCGTTCGGAAGTATTGCTAAAAAAAGATGCCAAAAAAGCGAAGATGGGCCATTGGTTTTTAAGCAATGAGATAACAGGTATGAGTTTGTATATTGATCGATTTAGTGAGGATATACAAGGGTTGCAAAAAAGATTGGATTATTTTAAAGAACTAGGTGTGAACTTTTTACACCTCATGCCCATTTTTGAAAGTCCCGAGGGAGAAAGTGATGGAGGCTATGCAGTTTCGGATTTCAGAAAAGTAGCAAGTCGTTTTGGAAGTTTAGAAGATCTTCAAAAATTAATTGCCAGCATGAATGCGGCCGACATGTATTTGATGTTGGACATTGTATTGAACCACACTTCATATCATCATGAATGGGCACAGAAGGCAAAAGCAGGTGATCCTTATTACCAAGATTTTTTTTATTTCTACGACCATCGTGGCATTCCTGATCAATTAGATCAAACCATGCCGGAAATTTTTCCAGAGTCTTCTCCAGGCAGCTTTTCCTATGTGCCGGAATGTGATAAATGGGTCATGACTGTATTCCATCATTACCAATGGGATTTAAATTACAGCAACCCTGCCGTATTGGTGGCAATGATGGATACCATTTTATTTTATGCGAACCTAGGAGTAGATATTTTACGTATTGACGCACCTGCATTTATTTGGAAAGAATTGGGCACAGCTTGTCAAAATTTACCTAAAGCACACAGTTTACTAAGATTGATCAAACAATGTACTCAAGTGGCAAGCCCTGGAATGGCATTACTTGGAGAAGCCATTGTTGCCCCAAAAGAAATTATCAAATATTTTGGCACAGACAACTATATAGCAAACGAGTGTGATGTCGCCTACAATGCAACACAGATGGCATTACAGTGGGATGCGCTAGCAACTGGCGATACCAGGATTATGTTAACAGCACAGCATGATGTATTGCAAAAACCTTATGGATGTACTTGGATCTCTTATACTAGATGCCATGACGATATTGGCTTAGGGTATGATGACGAGATGATTGCTCGAGTTGGATTTAGCCCTTATCATCATAGAACTTATTTAAAAAACTATTTCTCGGGAAATCATGATGGTTCCGTCGCAGCCGGTGCATTGTTTTCGGTGAATCCTAAAACCAATGATGCGCGCATTAGTGGCAGCCTAGCATCGCTATGTGGTTTAGAAAAAGCAAAAGCATGGAACAATGCTGGAGAAATTGAAAATGCATTAAGAAAAATTATTTTAATGCAAGCACATTCCATGTTCATGGGTGGTATTCCAATGTTATACTATGGAGATGAAATGGCGTATACCAACGATTATAGTTATTTAAATGACCCGGGTAAAAGTTATGACAATCGTTGGATGCATCGTCCTATGATAGACTGGAAAAAAAATGACCAAAGGCACCAGCAAGGCAGTATCGAGTATCGCATTTTCAATGAAACAAAACAATTGATTCAACTAAGAAAATCTTTGCCTATTTGCAGCGATTTAAAAAATGTGACTTGGATGACGCCACATAATATCCATGTTGCAGGATTCATCCGCTCCTTTGAAGACAAGAAATTATTCTGCTTATTCAATTATAAAGCCACCGATTCTTTTGTGACATGGTTTACTTTTAAGGAACATGGCATAAGGCCAGCACGATTAAAAGATCATTGGACTGGACTTACACATCCTATTGGAAATGACAATGAATATTTCGTATTAGGAGGGTATCAATTTGCCATTTTAGAAGTGATTGAATAGCATATACGAATTCAATAAAAAGGCCAATCAAAAATTTGATTGGCCTTTTTATTGATAGTCCGTTTTTAAAATTTGTAGCTCATACCTACATTGATGCTATAATCTGCAAAAGCAGCATCTCCTCTTGCGAATACACCGGTATCATTTGTTCTTAGAATATCCGCATAGCTTTGTGGTCTTTCACGTCTTAATGCTACAGGGGTGTACAAGAAAAAATTGTATTTTTTGTGCATAAAAGTGACCCCTGGCTCTGCTGATAAAATATTGCCTGGTCGTCTAAACCCTGTACTTTTTCCTATCAGATCATAAGTTGGGATACACTCATATCTTAATCCCAATGAATAAGCCCATGCTTGATGGCTATAATTTAATCCTGATCTAAGCATGTATTGATCCGCTACACTCATCACATTCGATGTGTATTTGATTGCTGTAGCTGAAGCTACTCCGCCTCTTGTTGTACTCACGCCGTTATTGTCTCTTGGATTCAAAAGATAAAATGCATTTGCATATGCACTCCAAGTGGTATTGATTTGTCTAAAACCGCTTAATTCTACCGTGATGCCCAATCCGCCATCACCAGGCTGAATGGATTGATCTACATATCCAATGCGCTTTGCAGTTGGCGAATATTGAAATTCATCTTGTGCTTTAAAATTTCCTGTAGGCAATTTAATGCCTAGACCTGCCATTAGATTCCCTTTTTTATTGGCATCTGGCGCAATCAGCCATCTATATGCAGAAAGACGAATATCACCTAAGCCTCTTGCTGATGTGGCGAAACGATATGGACTCGTGTTACCTAAATGCTCATATTTAGAAGTGCGCTCGTAATTAACAAGAGGTATGCTCACGCCTACCATCCAGTTTTTATTAATGGTTCTTGTTAAAGCAAAATCCATAGCGCTAGTGTAGTTAATCACTTCCGAACCCTCTTCTACCCTATATTTTTGTTCATCTGTACCATTAAAATGTTTGTAAGATTTAAAGTACCTGTAATTGACGTTTAAAGTCCATTTTGAACTATCTTCTTGATGCATGCTTGCATGTTCCATCGTACATAATCCACCCACTGTTCTGATTGCTACGCAACCTTGTGCGTTTGCGTAATTGATAAAGCCAAGGCATATTACTGCCAATATAAAGATTGATTTTTTCATGAGTTTGTTTTTTAAGTAAAAAACTTCAATGTGTGGTTGATCGTTTTTTACTTTTTCATTTTTAATTTGGAAACGATATAGCTTCCTAAAGCCTGTCCTTTTTCTGTGCTGGTGATACAAGAATTGTGAAAATGGATTCCTCCGTAAAAACGAGCCCAGTTATTTTCATCGGCAGCATGTCTGAACGATTTAAAGCTTCTATTTTCAATACCAAATTCTAATTCGGTAGAATCTGTGTAGGCAAAATTGTCGCCATACACACTTGTTAAAGCTTCTGCAGCAGCAGATGAAATAGTAGAATGACCACAAGTGTATTCGGGGAATGCAGGTGTTTGTAAAAGTGGTCTCCAATTTGGATCAATGTATTTATTGATCACCGTTTCGGGACGAACTGTTTTGTAGGTATATTTTGCATCCCATGTGTGGATGAATGCATCAAATAAAGCAATGGCAGTTTTTGCATAAGCATACACCGCTGTATTAAAATCTTTCTTTGCTGTTTTGTTAGCGATCCCTACAATACTCATCCAATGACCTGGAGGTGAGAACTTTTTTGTACTAAACATAGCATGTCCTGTTACATTCACTTTGAATGGATTGTCATCCCAGAAATTAGCAATATGTTTTTGCTCCTCGGTTAAACTATCTCCAGCATTTTTTACCATCATAAGATGTTTGTAGTATTCGCTGTTTTTATCTGTTACATTGAATGCAGGCGGTGGCGAGGGTCTAAACTGATTGGCACTATCAATGGCCATAGTTCTAATTTCTGCCCAATGTGGCTCTGCCGCAGAGGCATACATAGGTGGTGTGGGCACCCATCTGCCTGGCGAATCTTTTACGGTATATCTTTCAGCACTTCTTGTTTGTGCGTAGTTGTCTTTTTTACTCCATGCAATAATTGCAGTACTTACTTCTTTTGCAAAAGCTTCAGACGCATCAATCATTTTACTTGGCATCCCATTTTGCTTTACTAATTTTCTTAAACTATCAGTATAGTCCTGCATACTTCCTTCTGGGAAAGTCACTGCCTGGCCTACAGTAGCATAAGCAACCAACGCCGCATACGGGAAATCAATATTCGCAGTGTCTTTGGGCTGTGGAACCGCCGTTAACCCTTTTAATTGACCTGCTAAACTTTGGTATTCATTAGGCGTCCCTGCTGCTACTACTTCATATCCTGCAATCGCAGCATAAGCATAGTTCCTAGAAGCAACAATTGGACTAAAATTATTACCCATCACCACCTGATTTAATTCATGCACTGTATAGGCATATAGGTCGGGATTACTGGTAATGTTTTTATACTCATTAGATTGATTACACGCCACCATTGATATTGCAAATAGCAATATGAAAAATAATTTATTCATTGAAAACAATTGAAAGTAAATAAGGTATTAGCATTGCAATATTTTGCAGATGCATGGGATTAGAGCTATGTACATACATAACTCTATAAAAAAGAATTAAGCAATTATTTTAGGAGGCGGCCCTTGTATCGTTAAATAATTGCTTATTAAACGCGCTGCGTAACGATAACCAGTCGTTACATTCGCTGAATTCGCTGGAACTAAATGCCAGCTATTATTTTGTTCAATGTAATCAAAGCTTAAAAACTTTGCCATTGATTTGCCAATTGGGCTAGATTTTTTATCTGCTCCAGTATTGGAAAGGTCTTGTGCTAATTTATAAAAATCTTCTCTTGCATTTTTAATGTGCAAACGGTCTTGGTTTGGAATTACTTTTAATTCTAAGCTATCGTTGTAAATTCTTCTTTGAACATACTGATACACCACACCTTTAATCACAATCTCTCCATCCACTCTTTCGAACTGTGGATTGTTGGCGTAATAAGGCAAGTTGATGGGCGTCTTAATTACGATCAACGAAGATTCGTCGTAGTCGTTTTCTTCAATTAAATTGACTAATTGATCAGCAGCTTTTTGATCAAAGTAATTAGATACCAATCTGTATCCAAATCCGTTGAAAAGCAAAATGCCCAAAAATAATATAGCGCCAATCTTTTTCAATGACCTAAATTAAAACTTTTTACCCAAATCGGTCCATTATAAAGGGAAGATTTTTTGTATTTTCACCCTCTCAAACCAAATGAACCTATGCGTAAAATAATACTGTCCGTCTTGGCAATCCTGCTTTTAAGCCTTACTGCAGTGTATTTACTTATTCCTAGTCAAATCCTTATAAAAGGCAGCCAGCTAGTCTACCAGCCTACTCCAAGTGTCATTAGAGGGATGATGCAGACTTCCAAATGGTCAGAGTGGATGCCAAAAGACATAGCACTAAATGCAACTAGTAGTTTAGTGGCCACAATTCAAACAACGCTTAATCAAGATGGGATTGAGGTGCCAGTTGTTTTCTCCATCATAGGAGGAGCAGACAAAAACGCATTGATAGGATTTGAAACATCAATGGACAATAGTCAATGGTCCCCTATCGCAAGGATCCAATATTATTTGTTTGCAAAAAAAATTCAAAATAAACTAGATCGGGCATTGGTAGCTGCAGTATCTTATTATAATTACAGCAAAGGAATCTATGGTTTTGATATAGTAGAAACTCGTGTTAAAGACTCTAGCTTGATTGCTATTGATCAGATACTACCAGACACACCCTCTACAGTTCAGATCTATAAGATGGTTGCTCAGTTAGAGCAACATATCGTTACTAAAAACGGTAAGGCTACTGGATCACCCATGGTTAATATTACCAAGATGGATGAAAATCAAATATACACACAGGTAGCCATTCCATTGGAGAGAGATATCAATGTAAGTGATGGATTTACGATCAAAAAAATGGTACTAGGCAATTTGCTTTCAGTTAAAGTGCAAGGTGATCAAGCAAAAGTCGACCAAGCATTTGAAGCAACCAAGCAATATCTTAACGACAAACAAAAAACATCGCCAGCCATCCCTTTTGTGATATACAATACCAATAGGTTGTTGGAAAAAGATTCAAGTAGATGGGTTTCTACCATTAACTACCCGATTTATTAAGTCAGCTATTGTTTGAACCCAATCAGTCTAAGGCTATCTGAATTCATGCCCAATACATAGGCGCGTTGTTGATTGATTTGAATTGGCGCAATGCGTCTTACCTGGCCTTTTATACTGAGTCCATTCATCGGAGCTGCTTTAAAATCTTGCTTGCCATTGTTAATCAATAAAGTGCCATAGTCTGCGTCATACCTGCCCATCTGCACATTGTTATCATAGAAATTACCCATCATTAATACATCTGGCCATTGATCTCCATTGGCATCCATAACAACAGCAGTTTTATAAGCAGAAATTTGGGCTTCCCATGGTAGCACTTTGGCAGAAAATTTACCCTTGCCATCATTGATGAATAAAGTATTGGCAAAATGATACGCCTTAACCACTTTAGAAGACTTTAATTTTTCCTTTGTGAAAATGTCATACAAGTTTGCTTTTGCAAAGTCCTCAGCGTACAAGAACGACTTTTTTATTTTAGGAATCTGTCTTTGAATTTCATCCTTATTGGCAAATGGAATTTCTTTCCCTTGCAAATAGAAGGTGATGATCTGTTCAAATTTACCATTGTCATCAAAGTCATTATAGTACATGCTGATTGGTTCTTCCTCAGTCGCTTTCAATCTTGTATTTAATCCTAAATTACCAGCAATAAAATCCATGTCTCCATCTAGATCTATATCAACTGGCAAAGTGAAATTCCACCATCCTGGCAAATTGGTGATACTTGATTTTTTCCATTTTTTTGCAGAGGGATACAAGACATCTATTCCACCCCACTGATAGGTCAACAAAATTTCCATTGTACCATCTTTGTTGATGTCCATTTCTATGGCATTCGTGATCAACCCCGTTCCAATTAAATCAGGTGCCACGGAAGCCGTCACATTTTTAAAATGTCCGTCACCGGTATTGTACAAAACATAGCTGTCTGTTGGTGCCCCATAATCCATTGCTGTGACCCTACTTGTAATCAATAGATCCAAAGCGCCATCTTGATTGAAATCTCGCGCAATAATGGATGAGCTTTGATTGTAAATAGGGATTGCATCTTTGAGCACCTTAAACTGGCCAGAAGTTTGATTAAGATAAACTCTTGGCATCATATGCTTGTCTTTACCAAAATATTCATTACCACCCGAGCCTACCACCAAGTCTTGAAGTCCGTCTTTATTCACGTCAGCCATCACAGCGCAAACATCTTCATAATTACTATCCAAACGAAATGCTTCCTGTTTAGACTGAATGAATTTACCATTGGATTGCTGCAGGTACAATGCTGCAGCAAACCCTCTTGCTCCTCCAATAAAAATATCTTCTAATCCGTCTTTATTTAGATCTCCCACAGCTAAAGCAGGGCCCTCTGTAGAATTCATTTGCGGGATCAGTTGTTCTCTGTTAAATTCTTGAAATATATTTTCTTGATGCTTGAATTGAATGCCAGAAGCTGCAGTTAAGTCAACTGCCTTTTTTGTATCCAACGGCCAATGTTTGTTGATTAAATCATAATTAAACTTAGGCAGTCCTACTTGATGCGTAAAAGACAATTGTTTTGCGTTGAATGCAACTGGCTGAATGATTTGATATGTGTTGTCGGGCCAGATTAAAAAAGCAGAATCTACTTTTGTATTTTTTAAACCTATGGATAATGGTATTTCCATGCTAGAAAGAAAACCTTTCACGGGAAACTTTTCATAAGTCCTAATTTCTCCAGGGGTAAATAATACCAATTTTGCACCAATAGCATTGATATTCTTAGCAGCCCCTTTTAAAGTAACTGAAATAGCACGAGCCGAAGTATCCCTATTGGTTTTATTTTCATAAATAAAGGACTTGTCGTTGACATTGTTCACCACCAAGTCTAAGTCGCCGTCATTATCGAAATCGGCATATGCCGCTCCATTGGAATAAGAGGAAGGATTGTTGACAATTGCCTTTTCTTTGTCGTCAAAGGATAAGTTCTTTTTATTTAAGAAAAACTGATTCGGTATTTTAATTTCAGGAAAGCGATCAATCAGCGCCATATCCTTTTCACCCATTTTATTGTCCCTAATTTTTTCTTGAATTTCCTGATTGGATACATAGTTCACATAATCCATATCATTCATGCGCTTTGGAATGCCATTAGCAATAAAAATATCTTTATACCCATCATTGTCAAAATCCATTAAAAGTGTGGCCCATGACCAATCTGTAGCAAACATTCCAGAGTACATACCTACTTCACTAAATTTACCATTACGACGATTCCATTGTAAATTGTTTCGCGTAAATTGATAGTCATACCCAACAGAAATTTTATATTGATAGATATCGTAATCGTCCTCTCCTAAAGATCTTTTTAATATATAGGGGTCCTTTGGTAACATATCCATTGAAACTATTTCAGGGAACCCATCATTGTTTAAATCCGCTGCATCCACACCCATGGAGTATTGACTGGTATGCATGAGCCTTTCTTTTTGCTCATCTTTGAAGCTTCCATTTTTTTGATTGATATACAAATAATCATTCTCGTGAAAATCATTGCCCGCATAGATGTCTACCCACCCATCTAAGTTGATATCACTCATCACAACTCCTAACCCATAACTAATAGCGGTACTATTGATCTTTGATGCTTTTGTCACATCTACAAAACGTCCATTGTTATTGGCAAAAATGCGATCGCCTGACAAAGGATCAAAAGTGCCCATAAAGCTTGTCCTTGGTGCAAAAGTGCCATTCTGGTGTACGGAATGATTCAATAAGAATACATCCAAGTCACCATCCTGATCGTAGTCAAAAAAACTTGCCTGTGTGCTAAAGCCAGAAAAATCTAAACCATATTCTGCTGCAGCTTCTTTGTATTTTGGGGTTCCATTTTCTATGGACGTACAAACTAGTAACTGATTTTTAGAAACAAATTTTTCGAAATTTCCAAGTCTACAAATATAGATATCCAATAAACCATCATTGTTAATGTCCACTACCGACACCCCCGTATTCCATGCACTATCCTGCGGTATCTGTGCTTGCTTACTGACTTCTGTAAACTGTAATTTTCCCTTGTTCAAATACAACTGATTGTCCCCTTCATTAGATGCGAAAAAGATATCCGCCTGTCCATCATTATTGAAATCACCAGTTGCTACCCCTGCCCCATTATAATAGTACATATAATGAAACATATTGAATTGTTCATTCGGGTGCAATTTGTTTTCAAATTGAATGCCTGTTTGAGATGCTGATAATGCTTCAAATAATGGCTCCTCTTTAGTGGATGGATTGCATGCAAAATGAATTGCACCTATTGCAAAAAAGAGGATGGCTTGTTTGATTCTATTGAAAGGATGGAACAACATAATTTTATTTTATTTTCATGAACACTGGGTACTGATTGTTTCTGATAAACAATACCCCTTTTTGTTTTGGCTGTTGTATCAATAACATATCTCTTACTTGACCAGTAATGTTTAAGCCAGATTGTTTATCTTCTATCACATCCAATATCCTATTGCCTTTATTGATTAAAACCAATCCATAGTTGGCATCAAGACGGCCAAATTGTGGCAAGAATCCAAACTGATTGCCCCCCATCACTAGATCCAGCTTGTTATCTGCATTCACATCCATACTCACCATTGCATTCAATGAGGAGAACTGAACTTCATTCGGAAGACGTTGAACTACAAACTGTCCATTCCCCTTGCCCCATGCAATGATAGAACTTGCGAAGTTGTATAATTTCATTGCAGCTTTATCAATCAATTCTTTTTTAAATAATTCTTGGAAAGATTTTTTAGCATAAATCTCATAATTCAAATTCTCTTTTTTGAGTAAAGGAATTTGCTCCTGCATCTCTCCCTTCAAGAATACAGGCACATCTCTTCCATCAATTGTTCTTGTTAAAATTTTATCAATACTCTCATTGCCATCAAAATCATTGATCCAAAGTTTCACAGGTGCTTTTGGCGTAGGCTTTAAGTATCCGTTCTCACCCATATTCCCAATGATTAAATCTTGGTATCCGTCGCCATCAATATCTGCTATTTGAATGGATTGCCACCAACCATTCATTTCTTTTAAATTAGTGACCTGCTCTACCATTTTGCCTTTTTCGAAAGCATATACCATTGGGTACATATATTCACCCACTACAATTAGCGATACGCCAGCTTTATTGTTCAACTTACCCACTACTGCACTAGTGACCATACCCAATGAGGCAAAATCAGGTGCTACCGTTTTTGTTACGTCCTTAAATTGTCCTTGTCCATTATTTTGATATAATGCACTCGATGGTGTTACACCGTATTTTAATGGCGTATTTCTCGCCCCAACAAATACATCCAGGTCGCCATCCAAATCGTAATCCAGTGGCACCATGACGCCTGTATTGTACTCAAATACAGGGAATGCATCCATTTTATGTGTAAAATTGGCTTTTCCATCATTGAAGAAAAGTCGATGATTTAATTCACCTCTTGTAGACAAGCGATTATTACCACCAGAACCTACTAACAAATCCATATCACCATCCTTATCTGCATCAAAGCATACTGCAGCCACATCTTCATAACTAGTAAATGCGGCAAAAGCTGCTTGAGGTTTGGGCTTAAAGTCTCCATTCGATGTTTGAAGATAAATTTGACTTCCTTTGTTATTGGCACCGCCAATAAATATATCCGCTAATCCATCTCCATTTAAATCTGCACTTGCAGCTTTTGGTCCTTCTTGCGATAGGATTCTTGGAATGATTCTTTCGGCATAAAAGTCTACATGATCGTCCTCTGTATGCTTCTCGAAATTATTTTTTACTTCCTCAAACAATGGGGCCACTTTTTGCTCTACCACTACAAATGGTGTGGTAGTTTGTTTCGCTTGATCAATAGTATAGACTGTATCTAATTTCTGAATCTTTAAAATGCTCTGTGTCAAGTTCGGCCATATCACCTGAACTGAATCAATTTTTTTAAATTGTCCTAACCCAAATATTTGTTTGTAATCTACAGAAGATTGAAAGCCTCTTGCAGGAATAACTTCCTTGCTTAAAATTTGTCCTTGTACAAAGACATTAATTTTAGCACCTACTGCTTTAACATTCTGAGGCAAACCTTTAAGCGTAAATCCAATAAACCCGTTTTTGTTTTTCTCTCTACTCTTGTTTTTAAAAACAAAACTTGGCATATTGTTATTATTCACCACCATATCTAAGTCCCCATCATTATCTAAGTCGCCGTACGCAGCACCATTGGAGAAACTAGGAATATCTAAGCCCCAATCCTTACCCATATCCTTAAAGGTTAAGTCACCATTGTTTCTAAACATTTTATTGGGAATGGGTTGACTACTCATTTTTTCAATAATACTACTGATCTCATCTTTCTTGCCAGACAATACCATTTTCTGAATCATGGTATTGGCAAAAAAGTCTATGAAGTCTTGATTGGTTAAATCACGATAGATCCCATTACTTACATAGATATCATTGTATCCATCATTGTCCGCATCAAAAATCATCTCCCCCCAACTCCAATCACTTGCTTCCACACCAGCAAAATGAGCCACTTCTTTGTATTTACCGTTTTTATTATTCAACTGCAAAGCATTGTGCATGAATTGATGGTAGAACCCACTTGCTACTTTTAAACGATAGATGTCAATATTATCAAATGAGCTTGTTGTCTTTAATCTAAAATCATTGTCTGGCAACATTTCTGTTGTAAAAATATCTGGATAGCCATCGTTGTTTACATCAGCCATGTCTGTACCCATGGATGCAATACTATTGTGCTCGGTGTAATTTTCAATTTCATCTTTGAATGTGCCATTCTTTTGATTGATGTATAAATAATCTCTTTCAAAAAAATCATTCGACACATACACATCAGGCCAAGCATCCCCATTCACATCCCCAATGGTCACCCCTAAACCGAAACTAATTAAAGTGCCATGAATTCCCGCCTCTGCAGAAACTTCTACAAACTTTCCGCCCTCGTTTTTATACAAATGATCTCCGCCTCCTTTTAAGAAATTAGCCACATCCGCATTTTCAGCACGCACATCTCTTGCATTGGCATAATTTAAAGTGTTCACAGGTATAGGACTGTTGTTCACCATAAAGCAATCCAAGTCTCCATCCATATCATAATCAAAGAAAGATGCATGCGTGGTGTAACCATTGTTTGCTAAGCCATACGCTTCTGCACTATCTGTAAAAGTTAAATCATGATTGTTGATGAACAATTGATTTTTTCGCAGGTCTTCTTCCATCATATGGCCTGCATTCGCGACATAAATATCTAACCAGCCATCGTTATTAATGTCTACCATCGTTACGCCAGTACTCCATTGTTCTTTTTGGGGAAATCCTGCTTTATCAGAAATGTCTTCGAATTTAAAATCTCCTTTGTTTAAAAATAATTTATTCGCACCCTGATTAGCAGTAAAAAAAACATCCGCTAACCCATCGTTATTGATATCTCCAATCCCTACACCACCTCCATTGTAAAAATTTCGGTATTTGAAAATATTGTTGTCTTTTTCGTCCGTCACCTTGTTGGTAAATTGAATACCGCTATTCTCCACCAATTCAAAAAGCTGGCTATCTTTTGACTTTGTGCAAGCAGAAAAAAGGAAAGGAATAAAAAGAAGTAAATATATTTTTTGCATAAAAACTGGTTCGAGTTGTAATGTATAAAAATACAAAAAGGCGGGCGTAAACGCCAGCCTAAAATCATAATAGTTTGTTGTGTGGGGCTTTAAGTTTTCAAAAAGCTCCAGCAAACAAAAAGGCTGCCGTAAACGGCAGCCTTTTCTATAATAGGTAAACTATTTTAAGTTAATCCTAGTAACCGAAGTTTTGCTTCAAATTAGGGTTTGAAGATACTGCTTGGTTAGGGATAGGGTAAACTACTTTGTAAGCATCAGACTTAGCAGATCTTTCGTTTACTGGATCGTTGTACTTTCCAAAACGGATTAAATCTGGACGTCTTACGCCTTCTAAGTATAATTCACGACCTCTTTCAGCTAAGATATCGTTTAATGTCACCGCTGTTACTGCTGGAGCACCAGAACGAGCTCTTAAGCTATTTACGATAGAAAGTGCAGTTTCACCGCCAGTAGCAGTACCACCTCTTAAGATCGCTTCAGCTTTCATCAATAACGCGTCAGCGTAACGGAAGAAAACGTAGTCGTTTTTACCATTGAATGAATTACCAGAAGCAACATACTCCATTGGATACTTCATTGTTCTGATACCTTTTGCTTCTGTAGAGAAGAATAAAGATACATCAGGAGTAAACACTAAGTCAGAACCTGAACGGTCTTTCACTTTAGTTTTTACACCACCAACATATTTGTATTGTTGACCAGCTAAGAAACCAGCATTGAAACCAGTTAACTCAGTGTAGCCAGCGATATCAGATTGTCTTCTTTTATCTGCTTCAGGGAAAGAATTGTAGAAATCAGCAGTAGTAGTGAAACCGTTCCAACCAGAGAAAGTTTGGTTGTAGTGTGTTCCCATACCTGTGTACCAGTTTACGTTGATTGTTCCACCTAATTGTGTTGCGCCATCACCACCTCTTGAGTAGATCATCTCTGTAGACTTTGTGTGGTTATCCCAAACAAAGTTATCCCAATAGTTAGCAGATAAAGAGAATTTACCGCTAGCTGTGATCGCATCAACCAATGCAATTGCTGCATTCATATCAGCTGCTGCATGTGTGAAAGTTGTTGGAGCTTTTGGATCTGCTTTGTACACAGCCTTGTTTAACAATAAACGCGCTTTCAAGAATTGAGCAGCTTGCTTAGTTGCTTTACGGCTATCTGTAATAGCAGCATTTGAAGGTAATCCAGCAATTGCAGCATCCAAATCAGTCATGATCCAATCAAATGCTTCAGATCTTGTTTTTACTGCAGGAATTACATCAGGACCATCAGCAGCAGCACGGTAAGGAACTTGACCAAACAAGTCCATTACTTGTGTAGCTAAGAAAGCTCTTAAGAACTTTGCAGCAGGTTGATCAGCAGCAGCACCTTTTTCAGCAACTAAAGTCGCTTTGAAAAGACCACCGTTGATACCATTCCAAGTATCAAATAATTGATTGTGTGCACCATCTACAGCATGTAAATGGATTTTTCTCCAAGTACCAAAGTCATCCCAGTCAGTACCACGTGTTGGTCCAAGTAATTCGTCTGTAGAATGCTCTTGTAAAGCAAACCAGTTTCCTTGTCCAATCAAAGCATTTGTTGCATCATATACAGATGCAAGGTTTGCAGATGCCGCTCCACCAGTTGATGCAGCTGCAATAGATTTAGATCCAAACACTTTCTCGTCTAATTTAGAACAAGAAGCCGCACCTAAACTCACTGCGATTGCAGCGGTATAGATTGCTGTTTGTTTGATGAAATTATTTTTCATGTGTATAATTATTTATTAATTTAAAAACGAGCATTGATACCTAATGTGAACACACGAGCTCTTGGAGTTGCTGTATAGTCAAATCCACGAGAAGGTACACCGTTTCTAGATTTGTCAACGTTCACCTCAGGATCTAAACCAGAATACTTAGTAAATAAGCCTAGGTTTTGACCAGAAAGTGAGATATTCAAACCTTTGATGAAAGATCCTTGTTTAACGTCTACTGCATAACTGATGCTTGCATTTGCAAAACGGATATAATCACCTTTTTCTAAGAAACGAGTTGATACGTTACCTGGGTTGATTGAATTCTCAATTGAATTCACTACATCTCTTGTAACATTCTTTGCGTTCTTCAAACTACCTTTTAACAATAATGCGTTCGCTGTGTTGTTGTAAACAACAAAACCAGTTACTGCATTAAAGAAGAAGCTTGCTGTAAATTTCTTGTAAGAGAAATTGTTTGTTAAACCTGCGTTGAATTTAGGCAATGCAGATCCTTGTAATTCATCCTTAGCACCATTTGCATAAACACCATTTCCGAAAGCATCAAATCTTAAGAAAGTAGGCATTACGAAAGTGAATAAAGGATATCCATCACGGATTGTCTGAGCATAAGCACCAGATAAACCTTGACCAGAAACCTCACCTGTATTAACTACAGTAGATCCAAATCCTTCAACATTGTTCTTTAAGAAAGACATGTTATAGCTAACATCCCATCCGAAAGCACCTCTGTAAGCTGGACGAACTAATTGGTAGTCTAAACCAAATTCCCATCCTTTGTTCACAACATTACCTGGTAAGTTTACCCAACGATCAGCAGAAGCTGCTGGTTGAGGATAGCTGATCAAGAACAATAAATCTTGAGTAGACTTGTTGAAATAATCAACAGTACCATTCAATCTTCCGTTGAACATAGAGAAGTCAACTCCAACACCTTGTGTTGTTGTTGTTTCCCACTTCAAGTTTGGATTAGAGTTAGTGATTACACTTGTACCACCTGTGAAGTTAGATTGTTGTAAAGCTAAAGAAGCATATGCAGGGAACTCTTGGTTACCAGTTACACCGTAGTTTAATCTCATATCGAAGTTAGAGAAGATTTTACCCAAAGTTTTTTGAGCAAATTTTTCTTCTAATACTCTCCATTTGAAACCAAATGCAGGGAATGTACCATATTTGTTACCAGTGCTGAACTTAGAAGAACCATCCACTCTCACCAATGCTGATAAGATGTACTTGTCTTTCATTGTATAGTTCAAACGAGTGAAATAAGACTGTAACTCAACTTGAGTACTATCACCATAAACAACAGTTTGTCCACCAGTATAATCATTATACTTAGTCAACATTTTTGTTGATCCTGGCTGACCCCATCTTTGAGAAGCTCTGTAGTAGTCAGTCGTTTTTTGATAAGAATAAGCCGCTAAAGCTTGTAAGTTGTTACCATTCTTGAAAGTCTTGTCATAGTTTAAAGTATGTTCAATTAAACTAGAAGATTGATCTAAGAATTGTTGAGCAGCTCTACCACCTTTAAGTGCGAAATCAGATGTTGGATAGTTTCTACCACGAACATTGATTTGACCTTGGATATAAGCGCCTGGTAAACGAGGGTCAACAAAAGTTAAACGCTCAGAAGCACCATTCTCCATACCAAAGATCGCCTTGTAAGTTAAATTCTCAGTGATCTTGTAAGAAAGAGAAACGTTCGCTAATAATTTGCTGTAAGTATCATTGTCCTTGTATCCTTCTAAGATTGCAACAGGATTTCTGTTACCATCTTGGTTATCATACCAAAGACCGCTAGCATTGTATACTGGGAAAGTAGGATTAGCGCCAATCATAGCACCAATCAAAGAACCTTGGTATCCTGCATTATTTGTTACCTGAGCATAGCTATTTTTAACAATAGATTGATTTGCAGTTACGTCTAATTTTAACTTAGAAGTTAATTGGTTTGAATATTTCAAGCCAAAAGTGTAACGCTTTAATCCTTGTGTTTTAACAATACCTTCTTGGTTATCATAAGAACCATTCAATTTCAAAGAAGACTTTGAATTAGAGAATCCCCAACCTAAGTTGTAGCTATTAGATATTGCTGTTTGGAATACTTGATCTTGCCAGTTTGTATTGAATCCTTTATCGTTACTACCAACACCAGAAGCATCTATTCCAGCGCTTTCTAATGTTTTCTTAATACCATAAACGAATTCTTGAGGACTAGCTAAATCATAACGCTTAGCTGTTGTAGATACAGATGTAGTCGCGTTGAAAGTTAAGCTAGGCTTACCTTTACCAGACTTAGTTGTAATCAATACAACACCATTCGCACCTCTAGCACCGTAGATCGCTGCAGAAGACGCATCCTTCAAGATAGAGATGTTCTCAATATCGTTAGGGTTCAAGAATGATAATGGGTTTCTTGCAGTTGTACCACCTTCTACTGAGATAGCACTTCCTACTGTACCGCCACCATATAAAGGCACACCATCAACCACATATAATGGGTTGTTGTTACTTCTTACAGAAGAAGTACCTCTAATAGTAATGTTAACTGCACCTCCTGGCTCACCAGAATTAGATGTTACGTTAACACCAGCAACACGACCTTGTAACAATTGCTCTGGAGAAGAAATAACCCCTTTATTGAAGGATTTCTCACCCAAAGAAACAACTGCACCAGTCGCATCTTTTACTTTACGAGTACCATATCCAACTACAACAACTTCATTTAATTGTTCGCTAGTTTGATTTAATGATACAGTTACGTTTCCTTCTGCGTTTACTTCTCTAGAAGAGTAGCCTACAGTTGAAACAACTAATTTTGTTACAGAAGAAGGAACTGTGATAGCAAAAGTACCATCAGCCGCTGTTTTAGCGCCTGTGAAAGTTCCTTTAGCCACAACAGAAGCTGCTGCGATTGGAGAACCGTCTTTTGCATCCAAGACCTTACCTGTAACTGTTTTGTTCTGCGCTTGTGCATTTAATGCAAGCAAGCCAAGAAACAGTCCTACAAAAGAGGACTTTACAATTTTTGAAAAATTCATAATTGGCAGTTTATTGGTTTAATAAGCAGTTACAAAATACACATTTTTGATATGAAACAAATTTTTTGTTAAATAATTTTTAACTTTTTGAATAAAGGGATTACAACTGTTAGCTTTTGGTCATGAATTCTCCCCCCAATACCCTTTAAAAATCAATAATAGATTGATTATAGGGCATTTGAATAGAAAAAAAGGGGCAAGATAGACCGATGTCTAAACCTTGATATTTTCCTAAAATTGCAAACGTTTGCGGTAAATTTTGTGTTAATTTTCCTTAAATTGAACTTTGTAAAGATTGCTCGCTATGACAAACACCACCCTGAAATTGTTGGCTCAACAATTGCAACTTAGTATATCTACTGTATCTCGGGCATTGAAAGATCATCCAGATATATCCACAGCCACTAAAGAGAAAGTACACGCATTGGCGAATAGTCTAGATTATGAACCAAATGCTTATGCCATTCAATTAAGAACACAGAGCAGTAAAATATTTGGTGTGATTGTACCTGCCATTGCCAATTTATTTTATGATAGCTTTATTGCAGCGATAGAAGAAGAGAGTAGAAAGAATGGATACGCCTTGATGATCTTACAATCAAGTAATAACCCTGAAAACGAATTGAATAACTTAAAGATTTTTAGGCAAAATAGAGTGTCTGGCGTTTTTGCTTGCTTATCTGCACACACACAGAACCTAGACGTATACGAGAAGATGAGTGATAGAGACATTCCTGTTGTCTTTTTTGACATCGTTCCTAAAGAAAACAAATATACTAAAGTAAGAATGGCCGATGAAAGATGCGCCATCATTGCAGCTGAAAATATTATTCAAAGAGGTGCAAAAAGAGTATTAGCATTATTTGGCGATCCTGCATTATCCATCAGTCAAAAAAGAAAGCAAGCATTCCAACAATTCATGGAAAAATATGCGCCTAAAACGCATTGCACTTATGTACACACTAATAGCTCTTTAGAGGCTGAAGCGGCTTTTAATAAACACATTGGTAAAACGCAGAAGTTTGATACTGTATTTGCCATGACAGATGAGATACTCATTGGTGTAATGAAATCTATCCAAGCATTGAATATCAAAGTGCCAAAAGAAATTGGCGTGATAAGTATTAGCAATGGATTTATTCCAAGCTTATATCATCCTAATATTAGTTATGTTGAAACAAGTGGTTATGAATTAGGCAAGTTGGCTTTCGTACAAATGTTAGCGAATATTAAAGGAGGTAAAACATTATCTGAACTGACAGTTGATGCTAAGTTTGTTGAGGGAGGATCGATGTAAATTTAAAAAGATTTTTATGGAGCCAATAGATCTAAAAAAATATAAAGCTTTCCTGTTTGATTTAAATGGAACTATGATTCACGATATGCCCTATCATGTGAATGCTTGGCACAAAGTCGTACAATCGCTAGGCTCAAACATGAGTATTGATGCAATGAAACAAGAATGCTATGGCAAGGGTGAAGAAATGCTTGAACGAATTTTTCCAGGCAAATACACATTAGTCGAAAGAATTTCAATTAGCGAGGTAAAAGAAGCCAATTACAGGAAAGATTTTTTAGCTGATTTGAAATTAATTGATGGACTTGATGTGTTACTAGATAAAGCAAGTACCCTAAATATAAAAATGGGAATTGGTTCAGCAGCAAACAACTTAAATATTGATTTCGTTCTTGACAACCTTCATATCCGCCATTATATGCAGACTATCATTAGCGGTGAAATGGTCACAAAGAGTAAGCCTCATCCTGAAACATTTTTAAGATGTGCCGACCTGCTGAAAATTCCTGTAGAGGACTGCTTAGTATTTGAAGATACCCCTAAAGGTGTTCACTGTGCAGCAAATGCTGGAATGAATGCAATAGTGCTCACAACTACCCACCCTGTTTCTGATTTTAAGGCATTTTCAAATATCATCCAATTTGTAGATGACTACACTGAATTGAGCTTATACTAAATCGTTCAATTATTTACCAATACAGAATTTAGAAAAAATGAAGTCTAATTGGTCTTCGTTGGTGATCTCTCCCGTTATGGTACCTAAATAATGTAATGCTTGACGAATATCCAATGCCAATAAGTCGCCCGTTACATTTTGGATCAAACCTGTTTCTACATCATTCAAGGCTAACATCAATTTCTTTAAGGATGCTACATGCCTTGCATTGGTTACAATAGTGCCTTCTTTATTCAATGCATCACCAACCACTTTTTGATTCAATGCATTTTCTAATGCGGTGATATTTTCTTTGTTTTTTGCAGAAATAAATAACACCTCTTTAAATGCAGGATCTTGAGTGATTGCTTGTTCTAAAGCAAGGTCAATTTTATTTCCAACTAAAATTAATTTATCTTTTGCAACACCAATATCGGATTGCCATGCCTGAATTGCTGCAATGTCATGAGTGCTTGCATCAAATAAAGCAATTACAATATCTGCTTCTTGAATTTTCTCTCGACTCTTTTCAATACCCATTTGCTCAATCGAGTCATCCGTTTGTATTCTAATGCCTGCTGTATCAATTAATTTATATAAAACGCCTTGGATATTTAAATATTCTTCTACTGTGTCTCTGGTGGTTCCTGGAATATCACTCACCAATGCACGATTTTCATTTAGCAATGCATTTAACAAAGTCGATTTCCCTGCATTTGGTTTTCCTACAATCGCTACTTGTACACCATTTTTAATTACATTACCTAACTTAAATGAATCATATAATTCTTGCGTTTTAAATTGCAATTGATTTACTAAGTTTTCTAATTCTTTTTTATTCGCAAATGCGACATCCTCTTGGGAAAAGTCTAATTCTAATTCAATCAATGCGGAAAACTTGATCAACTTCTCACGCATCAATTGTAAATCATTTGAGAAACCCCCTTTTAAATTATGCAAAGCAGTTTTCCTAGCCGCCTCGGTATTACTTGCGATTAAATCTGCTACCGCCTCTGCTTGTGTTAAATCTAATTTTGCATTTAAGAAAGCACGTTGTGTAAATTCGCCAGGCTTGGCCATACGCGCACCGCGCTCTATCATCAATTGCAAAATGGTGTCTTGAATAAAAGGCGAACCATGACATGATATCTCCACTACCTCTTCTCCAGTATAGGACTTTGGTGCTCTATAAATGCTTGCAACAACTTCATCCAATACTAGTCCCTTGTCTACGAGCTTTCCAAAATGCACCGTATGCGAAGCTTGCTTGGTTAAATCCTTTTTTTCAAATACGGAATTCACTATTTGAATGGCTTCTGGTCCACTCAATCTAATTACCGCTATAGCCCCTAAGCCAGGTGCTGTGGCTAGTGCTACAATGGTGTCATTCCAGGTACTTAAAGTGCTTTGCATGGATGCAAAATTACACAAAAAAGGCTCCCAATTGGGAGCCTTTTTATATTGGATCTGTTTGAATCTTAATCTTCAGAAACCATGAAAACAATTGCTTGTCTATGTCTGTAAATTACATTACGTCCATTTTGAACAGCAGGTTTCCATTTTGGACCTCTTTGGATTACACGTACTGCTTCTTCTTTAGTACCGTAACCTGGATCGTTCTCAGCTCTTACTTCAGAGATGGCACCATCCTTTGCAACGATGAAAGAAACAACTACAGAGTATTTTCCAGTTGGCGCACCGTTTTCAACAGGCAAATCTCTATTTAAAGTACGCTCTAGGTATCTTACCCATCCGCCTTGTCCTCCAGGGAATTCGGCAGGGATCTGAACCACAGTAAATACTTTATCATAGTCATCGTCTACTTTTGGCGCTTCAACAGGACCAGTACTTTGCTCCACTGGAGCAACCAATCCGTCGTCTTTAGTACCTTCTTGGTTGAATGAACCAATTTTGGTGTCTTCTAACTTTTCAACTTCCTTGATTTCGTCTTCTTCCTTCACTTCCTCATCTTTCACAATCTTTGGAGGAGTGAACTTAGTCACTTCAACCTTAGGAGGTTCTTGTTTCGGTGGTGGAGGTGGTGGAGGTGGTTCAGGCTTTTTTTCATCTTGATTTACATTCTCTAAAGATAAATCTACAGCAACCACTTCTACTTTATCATTCTTAATAGAATTTGATAAAATTGCACCAACAGACAACGCCACAGTCACAAGGATCATTCCCATAAGACCGTTTCTCAAACGCTTATTATACGTTCTACGTAAATCATAAGCGCCGTAAGCTTTGTTCTTGCCTTCGAAAAGGATATCAAGAAAATCGGCGGTTAATATTTTATTTATGTCCATGTTTAATGCTTTTAATTACTTGCCGAAGTTTGTGAACTTGCATCAGAGATTTTTACCAACTGGGCTTCCCCGTCAGAAATATCAACTAATGCATATTTTTTTACAACGTTAATCGCCATTTCATCCAAGATGTCAATTACATTTTTGTAATTACAGTCAACACTAGGCTTGATCACCACTACAAAATCCTTGTAAGGATTTTCAGCGTCTCTTGATCTACTTCTAACGTCAGCTTTCTTTTTCAAGATCACATCACGGATGGAGTTTTCACCGTTAAAAGAGGCAGAAAGAAAATTAGAGCCATCTGACTTTAATTGACCTTCATAATAATAAATATGATTATCCGCCCCCATTAAGATAGTAAGTACACCAGATTCTTTAGCTTTATTTTGATCTTCCTCTGTTACTTTATCATCAGGCAAAAACAACTTTAACGCTGTTGGTTGGCTCATGGTTGTGGTAAAGATGAAGAAGGTGATCAATAAGAAACCTAAGTCCACCATTGGCGTTAAGTCAACGCGCGTTGATAACTTTTTTCCTTTCTTGACCCCTGGTCCTTTCTTATGGCCACCACCCGAGGTATCTAATTCTGCCATTGTAAGCGCTTTTAATTAGTTATTAAAATTAATCTTCCTGTTTTTCGCCCTTCATTGAACTCTTCCATAATTCAGAGCCCTCTGGAGCGTTTTCAGGATTGGTAACCATTTGAAACTTCAACAATTCATTTTTCTTGAAGGCTGCAATGACATTTTTAAATGCTGGATATTTAGCGACATTGTCCCCTTTTAACAAAAGGTCCATTTTCTCGCCAGCATAAGCATCTTTAACGACTTGCATCCAATAGATCAATTCATTGTTCGTGCTATCCTTACATGGTATACCAGGTAATTGATCGCCTTTTCTGTTTTCTTCAGGAATAGATAAAAAAGAATTCAATCCACTTAATGGAGCGCCAATGAAACCTGCTTTTTTGAAAGCAGCTACATTGATGCCTAAGTTACGTTGGCTATTCACCGTATTCGCAACTAGTTCTTTCTTTTGTTCGTCATCCATGGTTAGGAATACCTTACCATCCTTATCAATTGTAACTAAGACGAAATCCTTGTTAGGAGCAATTTTAGAAGCCACCGAACTTGGTGTCTCCACAGCAATTGCTTCTGCTGGTTTGAACTTAGTAGTCAAGATGAAGAAAGACAATAAAAGGAAGGCCACATCGCACATGGCTGTCATGTCGATGGCAGTACTCTTACGAGGTAATTTGGCTCTACCCATTGTATAGTCTTTTAATATTGTTAAGGCTAGGCCTTAATGAATGATTTATTTATAATTCGCTGCGAAACTTTGAGTCAAAGTAAATCCAGACTCGTCAATTCCGTAAGTGATACCATCAATACTTGTAGTAAATACGTTGTACATGATGATCGCAACAGCAGAAGTACCGATACCTAAAGCAGTATTGTACAATGCCTCAGAAATACCTTGAGACAATTCACGTGCTGCTTCACCACCACCTTCTTCACCTAATTTAGAGAAAGAACGAATCATACCCAATACCGTACCGAACAAACCTAACAAGGTTGCAACTGATGCGATAGTTGATAAGAATACTAAGTTCTTTTCTAACATTGGTAATTCCAATGCAGTAGCTTCTTCGATTTCTTTTTGAATGTTCAATACTTTTTGATCAGTATCTAATTCTGTATTTGTAATCATCTCTTTGTACTTAGTTAAGCCAGATTTCATTACATTACCTACAGAACCTTTTTGCTTATCACAAGCAGCCAAAGCTTTATCCACTTCTTTGTTTGCTAAGTGGAATTGTACTTGACGGATGAATTCAGCAATGTTACCTGCTCCAGCAGCTTTCTTAATTGTCAATAATCTTTCAATAACGAAAGTCAATACAACTAATAAACTACCAATCAAAATAGGTACTACGATACCACCCTCGTACATTTTAGTAAATGTTCCTTTAGGTCCTTTGTGCGCTGGCCAGAAACCACCACTTGGATCAGGGTTAGTGAAATTACTTGCGTTACCTAGTACAAAACGCCAGATAACATAGCCTGCTACGATACAAGCGATAGGTGCTAAGGTTGCAATCAAGTTACCGCCTTTTTTCGGTGCTGCTTGCTTTGAAGCTGCAGTTGCAGTTGGTTTAGTCTCAGCCATGATTCAATTGATTTTTGGTTTTAAATTAAATTTATAAAAAAGTGATTTAATCCTCGAAACTAAAGGGGATTTTTTTAAGAATCTTAACACTTCGGTTTCTAAGGGGTTACAAAATAAGTAAATTATTGATTGAAACAATTTTCAAGACATTTTTTTTGGGTAAAAAAAATATTAACTAAAAAGTGTTGCACGAATAGAATATATTTAGGGGACGTTTTCAAAAAACAATAATTATTTAATATGAAAAAAATCCTAGCTATTACTAGTCTTTGTGTCATGATGACAGGCCTAGTAAATGCCCAAAGAAATGCGCCCATTGCAGACACAAGTTCTGCTGCTAATGGGGCCAAAAAAGACATGCCTGCAAAAACAGGTCCAAAATCCTTCAAAGAGTTCATCACAAAGAAGGCCGTAACCCAAAAAGGGGTCTTTACCGTGCACCTACAAGATGACAAGTTCTATTTTGATATCCAAGATAGCCTTTTAGGAAGAGAATTGATTGCCGTGACGCGTTTTGCTAAAGTAGCAGGCGGCGCTAGAAAATATGGCGGTGAGCAGGTGAATGAGCAAACCATCCAATTCGAAAAAGGGCCAAATAACCGCATTTTTATGCGTGTGGTGACTTTGATCAGCATGGCGGATTCAACTCAGACTATTGCAAAAGCAGTTAAAAACTCTTATTTAGATCCAATTGTTGCTTCTTTTGATATCAAAGCTTACGGAAAAGACTCATCAAGCTCAATTATTGACGTTACTGACTTTTTTAAAGGTGATAACCAAGCAGTTAGCTTAAGCAGCTTTGAGAAGCGTAACTTTAACTTATCTGGATTGGCTTCTGATCGCTCTTATATAGAGACCATCAAAGCTTATCCAATCAATATCGAAGTAAAAACAGTTAAAACGTATAATGCAAGTGCACCAATGCCAGGAAGCCCAGCTGGTGGAAGTTTCATCCCAGCAGCAGCAAATGCTGGCGCTGTGACCTTTGAACTGAACACTTCTATCTTATTGTTACCAAAGACCCCAATGGGACGTCGTTTATTCGACTCTAGAGTAGGTTATTTTGCAGATAATTTTGTAGAATACTCAGATGACCAACAAAAGGTTAAAAATCAAGTTTTCGCTGTTCGTTACCGTTTAGAGCCAAAACCTCAAGATCTTGAGAAATACAAAAGAGGCGAATTGGTTGAACCAATCAAACCAATCATTTACTATGTCGATCCAGCTACACCAAAAAAATGGGTTCCATATTTAATCGCTGGTGTAAATGACTGGAATGCAGCTTTTGAAAAAGCAGGTTGGAAAAATGCTATCCAAGGTAAAGAATGGCCAAATGATAGCACCATGAGCCTAGAAGACGCTCGTTTCTCAGTGATTCGTTATTTCGCGTCTGATATCGAGAATGCGTATGGACCACAAGTTCACGATCCTCGTAGCGGTGAGATTTTAGAGAGCCATGTTGGCTGGTACCATAATGTAATGAGCTTAGTACACGATTGGTATATGGTACAAACTGCAGCGGTAGATCCATCTGCAAGAAAAATGCATTTTGATGATACCTTAATGGGTAACTTAATCCGCTTTGTATCTTCTCACGAAATTGGTCATACTTTAGGTTTAAGACACAATATGGGTAGTTCTAGTAAAACACCTGTAGAAAAGTTAAGAGATAAAACATGGGTAGAAGCAAATGGTCACACTGCTTCTATTATGGATTATGCGCGTTTTAACTATGTTGCTCAACCAGAAGATAAAATTGCACAATCTGGATTGTTTCCAAGAATAGGTGATTATGACAAGTGGGCAATTCAATGGGGTTACACTTACACAGGTGTAAATGATGCACAAGAAGATCGCAAAATCAATAACAAATGGATTGTTGAAAATTTAAGCAAGAATCCAAGAGTTTGGTTTGGTGGTGAAGGAAGAAATGATGATCCAAGAGCTCAAACAGAAGACTTAGGAGACAACTCCATGTTAGCAAGTGAGTATGGTATCAAGAATTTGAAAAGAATTTTAGTGAACTTACCTGAGTGGACAAAAGAAGAGGGAGATCGTTATGAAAACCTAAGTCAAATGTACGGACAAGTAGTAGGTCAATATAGCAGATACATGGGTCATGTGTTAAGAAACGTGGGCGGTATTCAAGAGACCTTTAAGAGTGTAGAAGAAAAAGGTGATGTATACACACCAACAACTGTTGCAACACAAAAACAAGCAATGCAGTTTTTCCATACACAATTATTTACTACACCAAAGTGGTTACTTGATGCAAACATTTTAAATAAGTTCGCGAATCCATCAAGTAATGAGCGTGTTCAATCTGTTCAAACAAGTATTTTAAAATCATTGTTGGATAAAAATAGATTGTATCGTATTACAACTAGTCAAACTAGATTTGGTGCTAGTTCTTACGCATTGAATGAGATGATGGATGATCTTAGAAAAGGATTATTCAGCGATGTAAGTAAAGCAGATATTTATCGTAGAAACTTACAAAAAACATTTGTAAGCCAATTAGACGAATTGCTTAACCCTTCATCTAATGCGTCTGCAGCAAGTGCAATGATTCGTTTGGGTGCACCAAGTGCTGATGTAGAAAATACAGATGTAGTATCTGAAGCAAAAGCTCAATTGAAGAAGCTATCTGCTACTTTGCAAGCTGCTAAAGCAAGCGCTACAGAAGCGAATGCTGTAAATCATATCAATGACTTACAAGACAGAATCAAACAAGCATTAGATCCTAAATAAAGCTGTTTTTATTGGCATAAACATATGCCATAAAAAAAGCCTCTCAATTTGAGAGGCTTTTTTTATGATCAAATAGGATCAATTGAATCTATTATACATCTTATCAATTAAGGTTCTTCTTTGTTTATTAAGTATTCGTTTATTCGTATCTCAATGCATTAATTGGATTCAATGATGCCGCTTTCATCGCAGGATAGATACCTGCAACCAATCCAACACCAGAGCATATAACAATACCTGTAATCACCCAGAACCAAGGTATCACAAAGCCTGTGCTTAAGACAATACTAAATACATTCCCCACAAGTACACCTAACAAGATGCCAAAAATGGCACCTAATAAACTAATGATAATACTTTCAAATAAAAATTGTCGACGAACGTCTTTTCTCTTTCCACCCAATGCTTTAATCAAACCTACTTCTCTAGTTCTTTCATTCACGGCAACCAACATGATATTCATTAAGCCAATAGCTGCGCCTATTAATGTAATCATTCCAATGGCGCCAGCAGCTCCACTAATACCTGCTAAAAAGCCAATAAATAATTGAGCGAATTTATCGCTCTTGTCAATAATAAAATTATCAGATTCTGTTGGGATCAATTTTCTGGCTTTTCTCATTTGCAACATCGCTTCATCAATTGCAGGCTCTAATTCAACTACATTATTAACAGCGACGCCTAATTGATAAGAAGGATTGCTATTTTGGTATTGACGAACATTTTTCAATGAAGTCACAACGATGTCATCCTGTCTTAACATAGCACTTGAACCCTTCGCTTTCAATAAGCCAATTACGCGATAAGGTTTGCCTTGAACTAAAATAATTTTGTCGAGACTTTTTTCTGGATTTCTAGGGAATAATTTTGCACCAACACTACTTCCAATCATACAAACATTACGTCCTGACTGAAGATCCACAGCGTTTAAATTTCTTCCAACAGCAAGTTGATAGCCATTGACTGCTAAGTAATTTTCATCAGCACCCCACATGCCAATCTGCGGATTGGTCTTTAAATTTTTGTATACAATTTCATTGTTTCCATTAGCTCTTCTGTACACACTTACCTGCGCTCTGTTGAAGCTATAGTTTTCTTTAAAATAAGATGACTCTTCTAATTTAAATGGCTTGTCTAGGTTGGATTTTTTTTCTTTTTGACCTTTCTTGGTTTTAGAAAACTCCTCTCCTTGTGGCGGGCCGCCCATTCTTGCATTCATTTCCTTATAACGTATCGTGAATGCATTGGCTCCCATGAAAGAAAAGTTTTCCTTCAAGCTTTGATTCATTGCCGAGATGGCAGTGATAATGCCAATTAGGGCCATGATACCAAATGCAATGATGGCAACTGTAATACTAGTTCTTAACTTATTGCCTTTTACGGTGCGCCAAGCCAATATAAATGAGTCCTGTAAGGTCATAAAATCTTTTTATCTGTACATAAAGGTAGTACAGATTCAATAAGCGACCACTTTATAGGCGAATCTATTTGAGGAACGGCTAAAAGTAGAGATAAGAGAGGAATAAATTAGGTAAAATACCCAATGCCAATATTAAAACAGCAAAAACAAGCAATTTGTACTTATATCCTTGCGCAACCTCATATATAGCTGGCTCTCCTTCAGCAAAATACATCGCTTGAATCAGTTTGAAATAATAGTAAACACTTATTGCAGCAAAAAGTATTGCTACAACAACTAACCACAAGCCAATTCCAGATTGTACAGCAGCATTTAACATATAATACTTAGCAAAGAACCCTCCTGTTAATGGAATACCTGCTAATGACAATAAAAATACAGTCGTCATAGCAGCTAATAATGGTTCTTTTTTAGCCAAACCATTGAAGGCCTCAAAGCTATATTCTTTCATTTTAATCAACACGCCAAATAAGCCAATACTTGCAACAGAATAAGCCATGATATAAAGCAAGATGCCTTCTGTAGCAAAACTAGTTGCACCATACAATGCAAAAAGCATGAAACCCACTTGTGCAATACTTGAATAAGCAAGCATACGTTTTACACTGCGTTGAAATACAGCAGTAATATTACCCACAAATAAAGTAGCCATTAAAACAAATGTCAAAAGTAAATCCCAAGCATAGCCTAGTGCTTTAAATTGGCTATGGAATAAAACTACAAAAGCAATGATCGCAGTTGCTTTAACAATCGTCGCCATGAATGAAGTAAACACTGTTGGCGCTCCATCGTATACGTCTGGTGTCCAGAAATGGAATGGTGCAGCAGAAACTTTGAAATTAAATGAAACAAAAATTAAAATTAAACCAGCAGAATGCATCAATTGTTCTTTTACCATACCCGTTGCTGGATTCAATATTGGAGTAGTGATTTGGAATGTACCTGTTGCACCATAGATAAAAGTAATACCTAATAAAAAGATGCCTGTAGAAAATGACCCCATCAAGAAATATTTCAAAGCCGCTTCGTTGCTATTCAAATTCTTTTTATCTGCACCTGTTAAGATATATAATGGGATAGACAAAATTTCAATACCAATAAATAACATCAGTAAATTATTGAAAGACGTTAAAATACTTGCACCGCATAATATAAAGAAGAATAAAGCATAGAAATCTGCTGCATGGTTCCCGATTTTAGCAATTTCATCTCCATTTAACCAAACATACAAGAAGGTTAAAATAAATAAAATGGTATTAACATATAAACCAAACTGTGTGAAAGAAAGCATTCCCTTGGTGTCTAATGGTACTGTGTAAACGCCATTCAACTGTAATACATTGGCTACTATTAGAGCCAATAATCCAGCTAATGCAATACGCGTATGCGTCTTTTCATTGTCGAAAATCCAAGAAGCAAACATCATTAATACACCTAATAAAGCCGAAGCAATAATTGCGTTCATTATAAATACATTTAATTATTTGATAAACAATTGTTGTAAAGTATCTGCAGTTAAATCAAAGAAAGGAGCAGGATATACTCCAGAAATGATCACCACAATAAACAATACGATCAACACAAACTGTGCAGGCATATTAGGCGCTTGCATCTTATTCATTTTTTCACTCACTTCACCATAGGCACATTTCTGTACCATATTCAACGTGTAGATAGCAGCTAATACCACACTTACACCAGCTGCTGCAGCAATCCATGGATTGAATTGGAACAAGCTGTTAAACATTAAAAATTCACCCACAAATGCATTCGTTAAAGGCAATGCAATATTCGCAAAAGCAAACCCTACCAGTAAGATACCCAAAGTTGGATTTTGCTTAGCTAGCCCTCCCATTTCTTTTAAAGATCTTGTGCCTGTTTGTTGCTCTATGATATCTGCAATAATCCAAAGACCCAATACATTTACCCCGTGAGAGAATAACTGTATTAATACACCTTGTGTACCAATTTCATTATTGGCGAACAAAGCAGCACTCATCAATCCAATATGGGCAATCGAAGAATAGGCAATCAAACGTTTCATATCGTCTTGACGAATAGCAATGAATGAAGCGTATAAAATACCAATAACAGAAAGGATTACAACAAAGTTGGAATGTGCACTAAATGCATCAGGAAATAAAGGCATTAACCATCTAATCACGCCGTATAAACCCATTTTAACCATCACCGCGCTCAATACCATTGTGACTGCTGTAGGTGATTGCTCATAGGCATCAGGTTGCCAAGTATGTAAAGGGAAGATGGGCATCTTGATCGCAAATGCTGTAAAGAACAAAGCAAATGCAGTGATTTTTTGATGCGATGTTAGATTGGCCGCTTTAAAAGAAGCATAAGCAAAGCTTTGATCGGAGGTATGTGTATACACTAAAATTATTCCGATCAACATAAACAATGAACCCAAAAAGGTATAAATAAAGAATTTAAATGTGACAGCGACACGCTTCTCTCCACCCCAAATAGAACATAGAAAGTAAACCGGAATCAATGCTAATTCCCAGAAGAAATAAAACAACAATGCATCGCCAGCTAAGAATACGCCCAATAATCCGGTTTGTGCAAATAACATCAAAGACAAAAATTGATGTCTGTTTTTTACTTGATTTTTAGATGTCGCAATGAATATTGCAGGGAAGCTAATAGAAGTTAATAGCATCAATATTTTTGATAGACCATCAGCAGTCAGCGTAAATCTTGCATTCAAACTTAACATCCAAGATGCATCAAAATTAGCTGCACCCTTGCAAGCGATATAAATAGATAGCGCTAATGTAATTGCACTTGCTGCTACTGCAACATTGTTTGCTATTTTCTCAGGTTTAACAAACAGCAAGATAATTGCTGCGATAAACGGAATAGATAGAATTGAAAGTAATACCATTGTTGCTATAAATTTATTTAATCAAATTATGTAAGAATCGAGTGATGGCGATGTCATTAAACCAAATCAAGAATAAGGCCACCATACTTAGTACCATAAATAAAATATAATACCCTACTTGACCACTTTGCAATAAGCGAGTTTGTCTTGCACCATATTGAACTAGTTTTCCTGTGCCGTTCACTACTCCATCAATGATGTTCTTCTCTACTACCTCTTTCAAGAAGCCAGCGAAACGATTCAAAGGTTGTACAATTGCTTTTTCGTACAATTCGTCCACCAACCATTTATTGTACAAGAATTTACCCAAAGCAGTTTGAGGTTCTCCATCTGCTTGTTTGCTGTATTTACCAATGGCTATTAATAATGCAAGTAATGCAATCGTAACAGAACTACCCATTAAGATCCACTCAGTACTATGCGATAAATGCAATGGTGCTTCTGCTCCAATAATGCTTGTCAAATGATGTCCAAGCCAATGGTGTCCACCTAGAATTTCTGGCACACCCATTGCGCCACCCACTGCACTTAATATAGCAAGTATAATTAAAGGAATGGTCATACTAACAGGGCTCTCATGGATATGTCCTGCTTGCGCTTCTGTGCCTCTAAATTGTCCCAAGAAAGTAGTTGCATATAAACGGAACATATAAAACGCAGTCATTGCAGCACCCACTAAACCTAAGAACCAATAGATCGGATTTTTTGCAAAAGCAGCAGCCAAAATTTCATCTTTAGAGAAGAAGCCACTAAATGGCGGCACGCCTGCAATAGCAATACATCCAATCAAAAATGTTAAATGGGTGATAGGTAATTTAGATTTCAATCCACCCATTTTACGAATATCTTGTTCATGATGCATGGCATGAATTACAGAACCCGCTGCCAAGAACAACAAGGCCTTAAAGAAGGCATGGGTAATCACATGAAATACTGCTCCTGAATAAGCACCAACGCCCAATCCAAGAAACATATACCCTAATTGACTTACTGTAGAATATGCCAATACTTTTTTAATATCATTTTGTTTGATCGCAATGGTAGCCGCCAATAATGCCGTGCTGATTCCAATAATTGCAACCACATGTTGTGCCATCTCACTGTTAGTATAAAACAGATTGGTTCTAGTGATCATATAGATACCAGCTGTAACCATCGTTGCAGCGTGGATCAAAGCAGATACTGGTGTTGGACCTGCCATCGCATCTGGCAACCAAGTGTATAAAGGAATTTGCGCACTCTTTCCCATCGCTCCAACAAATAATAATAGCGTGATAGCTGTGATATCTGTTGAAGATAATTTTGCTAAGCTTTCTGCTGTTAATACTTCTCCGTAACTCACTGTACCCAACTTTACAATCATCCAGAATATAGCTAACAAGAATCCTAAGTCACCTATTCTATTCATGATGAAGGCTTTCTTAGCAGCATTGTTATAAGTTGTGTTGGTAAACCAGTACCCAATCAATAAATAAGAACATAGTCCTACACCTTCCCATCCAATGAACATGATCACATAGTTATCTCCCAGAACCAACAATAGCATGGAAAAGATAAATAAGTTTAAATACGCAAAATAGCGTGCATAATGCGGTGCAGTCTCTTCATGCATATACGCCGTTGAGTATAAGTGAATCAAAGTACCCACACCCGTGATCACCAATAAAAACAAGCTAGACAAAGCATCTACCCTAAAGTCAAAAGGGATTTTTACCGTGCTTGTGTTGATAAAATCAAAGAAATGTACTGTAATAGCTCCTTGTTCCTGCACATTCCAAAATGCGATTAAGCTTAAAACGAATGAAGCAAATATGAACATAGTGCCATTGTAAGCAATCGTTTTTTTACTCCAAATATTACGCCCCAAGCCGTTAAATAAAAATCCTGCAAAAGGCAAGAGGGTGATCAATGCTAATATTACTTTCATGCGAAATGAATTAATTCTTTAATCTGTTTAAGAAATTGATGTCTACTGAATGTGTATTGCGATACATCATTACAATAATGGCTAAGCCAACGCTTACTTCAGCAGCAGCTACAACCATAATGAAGAACACAAAAATTTGTGCATCAATACCAGCTGTAGTATCCGCTGCATTTTGCAAAGCCAAACCGTGGTACATCTTTGAAAATGCCACCAATAATAAGTTAACCGCGTTCAACATCAATTCAATACACATGAATACGATAATGGCATTGCGACGCGTCAGAACCCCAACAACGCCAATGCTAAACAAAGTCAAACATAAAATGATATAATACTGTATAGACATCTCTAATGATTTTATTGATAATTATTTTTTTCCAATGATGACTGCGCCAACCATTGCACTTAAGAATAACACGCTACTTATTTCAAAAGGAATGACATAGTCACTGAACAATGCCTTACCCAATGGGTGAATCAACCCAATCGTTCCCTCTTTTAATAAAACTTGTTTATTTTGAATTTGGCTAGTCTGTTTCACCACTGCAATCAATAAGGTAAGCAAACTGCCGCCTGCAATCACACCAGTTAATTTCACTAGCAATTGTTTTTGAGGTTCCGCGTCTTTCTTTATGTTCATCAACATAATCACAAATAAGAACAATACCATGATCGCACCTGCATATACAATGATGTTGACGATGGCTAAAAATTGAGCGTTCAATAAAATGTAGTGACCAGAAATGGCAAAAAACACCATAATTAACCACAACACACTATGTATCGGATTCTTGCTAATTAATACCATCGTAGCACTTACAATAGCAAATGCAGATAATAGGTAAAATAAAATGTCTACTGTACTCATAGTATAAATTATGCTTCTACTCCTCTAGCCAAAGCTAAGTCAGCGGCTTCGGTTGTTGGATTTGGGATTAATAAATCAGATTTGCCATAAATAAATCCTTTACGTGTGTAATTTGCTGGGGCAAAAGTCTCACTCAAATAAATAGCGTCTTTTGGACAAGCTTCTTCACATAAACCACAGAATATACAACGCAACATATTGATTTCATACTTTGCCGCATACTTCTCTTCTCTGTATAATTTTTCTTCTCCTTCTACACGCTCAGCAGCTTCCATCGTAATGGCTTCTGCAGGACAAGCAACTGCACACAATCCACAAGCAGTGCAACGTTCTCTTCCCTCTTCATCTCTATTCAATACGTGCAGTCCTCTAAAAACCGGACTAAACGGACGCTTCTCTTCTGGATAACGTGTAGTGGGTTGTTTTTTAAACATGTGACTAAACGTAATCATCATCCCTTTGATAATATTAATCAAATACAAGCGCTCCCAAAAGGTCATGGGTTGTCTATTTACAGCTTGTGCTTTGTTGGTTAATGGTTGCATGTCTTTATACAATGATGTTTAATAAATTATAAGTTAGCTAAGATCAAAGCGCCTGTGATTAATAAATTAAAAAGCGCCAATGGAATCATCGTCTTCCATCCTAAGTTCATTAATTGATCATATCTGAAACGCGGGATGGTCCAGCGAATCCACATAAATAAGAAAATAAATAAAACGATTTTAATCAATAAAGTACCAACTCCGATCATTGCAGCGATATTGGGCGCCACAGTTGATTCATCAAAGAAGGGTAAATCATATCCACCAAAATACATAGACGCCATGATCGCACTACTCATAATCATGTTGATGTATTCAGCGAATAAATAAAAACCCAATTTCATTGAAGAATATTCCTGATGGTATCCAAAGTTCAATTCATTCTCTGCCTCTGGCAAATCAAAAGGAGTTCTATTACACTCTGCTAATGCAGCAATGAAAAACAACAAAAATCCCAAAGGCTGATACACAATATTCCACCAGTTACCAGTGACTTGTTGTTCCACAATGGTCTTTAAACTTAAAGACCCTGATGTCATTAATAAAGCAATCAAAGCCAATCCCATCGCCAATTCATAACTGATTGCTTGCGATGCTGCTCTCAATGACGACATCAATGAAAACTTATTATTAGAAGCCCATCCTCCAATCATGATGCCATATACACCCATGCTCACAACTGCAAATACATACAATATACCTATATTGATGTCTGCAATTTGTAAAGCAATTTTACGACCAAATAATTCAAGATCCGAACCCCAAGGAATCACTGCGCAAGTCATCAAACTCGCTGTCATCGCCAAACCTGGACCCAAAATGAATAGCCATTTATTGGCAGCAGTTGGGATGATCTCTTCTTTCATGATCAATTTTAAGCCATCTGCTAATGGTTGCAACAATCCAAAAGGACCTGCTCTATTAGGACCTGGACGGTCTTGTAGAATGGCTGCCACTTTTCTTTCTCCAAATGTGGTGTACAATGCAATTCCTAAACTGCCGAATACAACTACAGCAATCAAGATTAATTTTTCTATCACCAGCCCCCAATCAAATGCAAGAATTGTCATGCTAATATAATTATGCTTTATGAGTATTGTTTGTGTTAAATGTATCTCCATGAGAAGGTCCTTGAATTTTACCTAAATGTATATTGGGTTGATTCACTTCGCTTTCATCATGAATATCCATTAATAGATGCGGCTTTCTTCCATCATTGATTGCTGCGAAAGTTTCATTGGGTTTTGTAGTACCAATCTTTCCGGCATAATGTCCTTGTGCAATTACAGATTGTCTGCTAATTTCACGTGGCCCTTCAATGATCCAATCTGCAGTTTCTTTTTTATCAAAACGACAAGTGTTACAAATCCATCCTGGCTTTCCATCTGGCGTATCTTCTACTTCTCCCCATTGATCTTTACGTGCAGTCACTCTATACACTTCGTCACCTCTATTCCATAATGTAACTCTACCAGAACAAGTTGGACAATCGCGGTGTGCATCCATTGGCTTTAAGAACCAAACACGATTTTTAAATCGGAATGTTTTATCGGTCAATGCGCCCACTGGACATACATCAATTACGTTCCCTATAAATTCATTGTCTAAACTCTTCTCAATATGGGTGGCAATTTCAGCATGATCTCCTCTATCCAAGATACCGTGTACACGCTTATTGGTTAATTGATCTGCAGTAAAAACACAACGATAACACAAGATACAACGCGTCATATGCAATTGTATATTCTTTCCTAAATCATGTTTTTTAAACGTCCTTCTTTGGAATTCATATCGCGTTTCAGATTTGCCATGTTCAAAACTTAAGTCTTGTAAATGACACTCTCCAGCTTGGTCACAAATGGGGCAATCCAACGGATGATTCAACAATAAAAATTCTACCACACCAGCCCTTGCGTCAATCACTTTTTCACTTGTGATATTTTTTACTTCCATTCCGTCCATCACAGTGGTACGACAAGATGCAACCAATTTAGGCATTGGACGTGGATCTTTTTCAGAACCTTTTGATACTTCTACCAAACAGGTTCTACACTTGCCCCCACTCCCTTGCAATTTGCTATAAAAACACATTGCAGGAGGTGCGACTTGTCCACCAATTAATCGAGCAGCTTGTAACACTGTAGTTCCTGCTGGAACTTCAATGGTAATGTTGTCAATTGTTACTTTAAATAAATTTTGTTCGCTCATAGTTTATATTTCTATGTTATGCAGGTACATGAATTGGATCTGCATAGTGTTGTAAACCGAAATTGCTTGTTTGTGAAAGAACAGGGTTGTTGATATGCCATTCAAATTCGTCACGGAAATGACGAATAGCTGCTGCAACAGGCCATGCTGCTGCATCACCTAGTGGACAAATGGTGTTTCCCTCTATCTTTCTTTGAATATCCCACAGTAAATCAATATCCGCAATTGTTCCTTTACCATGTTCAATCTTGTTTAATATTTTTTCCATCCATCCTGTACCTTCTCTACATGGAGAACATTGGCCACAACTTTCGTGACGATAAAAACGAGCCAGTGTCAATGTATTCTTTACAATACATTGATCCTCGTCTAATACAATGAAACCTCCAGAGCCCAACATTGATCCTGTAGCAAATCCGCCATCGCTCAAACTCTCATAGTTCATATAACGAGTTTCGCCTTTCGCAGTTTTTAATAATAAATTAGCCGGCAAAATTGGCACAGATGAACCTCCAGGAATACATGCTTTTAATTTCTTGCCTCCCTTGATGCCTCCACAATATTCATCGCTATAAATAAATTCTTCTACAGAAATCGTCATGTCAATTTCATACACACCTGGCTTGTTAATGTTACCACAAGCAGAAATTAGTTTCGTTCCAGTGGATCTACCTACCCCAATTTTTGCATATTCATCACCACCTAAATTAATGATAGGAACAATCGCCGCTAATGTTTCTACATTATTCACCACGGTTGGACGTTGCCATAAACCCTGAATCGCAGGGAATGGAGGCTTAATACGTGGATTACCACGCTTGCCTTCTAAAGATTCAATCAATGCTGTTTCTTCACCACAGATATAAGCACCTGCTCCACGTTGAACATGAATATTACAATCAAATCCAGTTCCTAAAATATTTTTTCCTAACCAACCATTTGCTTTTGCTTCGTTAATTGCTTCTTCCAAGATATCAGGGATCCATGCATACTCTCCTCTGATATAAATGTACGTATCGTTTGAGCCTAAGGCAAAACTGGATACAATTAAACCTTCAATTAATAAGTGTGGCAAAAATTCCATTAGATAACGATCCTTGAAAGTACCAGGCTCACTTTCATCTGCATTACAAACTAAGTGACGTGGCACTCCTTCTGGCTTTGCAATAAAACTCCACTTCATTCCCGTAGGGAAACCTGCACCACCTCTTCCTCTTAATCCACTCTTCTTTACTTCTTCAACAATGGATTCAGGATTCATTTCTTTCAAAGCTTTTTCTACACTACGATATCCCCCCTCACGACGGTACACCTCGTAAGAACGAATCCCTGGTACATTTGCTTTGTCTAGTAATAGTTTTACACCCATTTGAATATTTTTAACGCGTTCAGTGATTTGTTATTTTGTTACAGTTGCTCTGTATTCAGCAATAATGCTATCTACTTTTTCCTTAGTTAAGTGCTCCTTATAGATCTTTCCCACTTGCATCATTGGCGCATATCCACAAGCACCAAGACATTCTACTAATTTTAAAGTAAATATGCCATCCTTAGTAGTTTCACCTGGTTTGATGTCCAATTTTTGTTGAATGTAGGCAATGATATCATCGGAACCACTAATCATACAAGGTCCGGTTTGACACACTTCAAAAATGAATTTTCCAACTGGCTTTAAATTGTACATGCTATAAAAGCTTGCTACTTCATATACTTCGATGGGCTCAATTTTCAACAAACCGGCAATGTAGTCCATCAATTCAGTTGGCAACCAGCCATCGAAACTTTCTTGCGCAAGATGCAAAGCAGGAAGCAATGCACTTTTTTGTTTTCCTTCTGGATAACGAGCTACCAAGCGATTAAACTCGGCCATCTGTGTTTCATTAAAAGTATAGGTCATATCGAAAATTTCTTTTTTATTTTATGCGTCTAATTCTCCAGCAATCAAATTCAAACTACTCATTGTAACAACAGCATCACTTAACATGCCCCCCTTGATCAATTCAGGATAAGCTTGATAGTAAATGAAACAAGGTCTCCTAAAATGCAATCTGAATGGCGTTCTTCCACCATCACTGATTAAATAAAAACCTAGTTCTCCATTGCCCCCTTCAACTGGACTATAAATCTGACCCTTTGGTAAATCAATCTCACCCATGATGATTTTGAAATGCCAAATCAAAGCTTCCATCTTGGTATACACATCTTCTTTCTTTGGAAGATAATATTCAGGTACATCAGCATGATATACTTCTGCATCTGTTCCTTTAAAAGCCTGCACTTTTTCGTACGCCTGTCTGATGATAGAGATACTCTCCCACATTTCGGCATTGCGAACTAAGAAACGATCATAATTATCTCCTGTTGAACCAACCGGTACAGTAAAATTAAAATCTTGGTAGCTACTGTAGGGTTGATGTACACGAACATCATAGTCCACTCCAGCGGCTCTTAAATTTGGACCCGTAAAGCCATAATTCATCGCACGCTCAGCACTGATTCCTCCAGTACCTTGTGTACGCTCCATGAAAATTCTATTTCTTGTAAATAAGTTTTCGAATTCTTTAAGCACTTTAGGATATTCGTTTAAGAACTTCTCCAACTTCGTAAATGCGGTGTTAGAGAAATTTCTTTCAAAACCACCAATACGACCAATATTTGTTGTTAATCGAGAGCCGCAGATCTCTTCATAAATTTCATAAATCAATTCACGATACTGCATCACATATAAAAAACCTGTGTATGCACCAGTGTCCACACCTACAATTGAATTACAAATTAAGTGATCAGAAATACGCGCTAATTCCATAATGATCACACGTAAATAATCTACTCGTTTAGGTGTTTCTATATTCAAGAATCTTTCGCAAGTAATATGCCATCCCATATTGTTAATTGGACTGCTGCAATAATTCAAACGATCCGTGATGGGAGTGATTTGATACAATGGTCTTCTTTCTGCCAATTTCTCAAATGCACGATGTATATAACCCACTGTTTGATCGGACGAAACGATACGCTCGCCATCTACTTCCATAATATTTTGAAACACACCGTGCGTTGCAGGGTGTGTTGGTCCAATATTTAAAGTGGTCGTGGTTTTCTCGATCGAACCTTCTGGTAATGTAATGTGATTGTGTTCCATTGTATATTTAGTTATACCTTAATTTTTAAATGATTATCCTCTACCAAACATTTCGTCGTCTTTATCAATTCTTGTTTGATCCTCTAGTGGGAATTCTTTTCTTAATGGAAAATAATCCATCTCATCTACATTCAAAATGCGCTTCAAATTAGGATGCCCCACAAAGTTGATGCCGAAAAAGTCGTAGGTCTCGCGCTCCATCCAATTCGCTGATTCAAATAATTTAGTTGCCGTGTAGACATCTGTATTTTCCAATGATGTACTTACAGAATAACGAAGTCTTATATTCTCTTTTAAATTATGTAAGTGATACACAACAACTAATTCTGCGCCCTTTTGATCAGGATAATTCACCGCACATATATCAGTTAAAAATGTAAAACCTAAACTTGGTTCATCATATAAATACTGTAATACTTTCAAATTCATTTCTTTTGGAGACTCAAATGAAAGCATGCCATAACTAGTTGCGAATTGCGACACTTGGTCACCAAATTTTGCAACTAATTTTTCTTGTATCATTTCGTTATTTAACGACATATTGTAAGAATTAAGTGTTGGCTATTGAATGCCATAACTATTTAATAATGCTTTGTATTGTTCGCTATTTCTACGGCGAATACTTTCTTGTCCTACTAGATCTTGGATTTTCATGAAGCCATCGATGATCGCTTCTGGTCTTGGAGGACAACCTGGTACATACACATCTACAGGAATCACTTGGTCAATCCCTTGCAATACACTGTAGGTATCAAAAATGCCGCCACTAGATGCACAAGCACCAACTGCAATCACCCAACGTGGTTCAGCCATCTGAATATATACTTGTCTCAAAACTGGCGCCATTTTTTTTGCAATCGTTCCCATTACCATCAACAAATCACATTGACGTGGAGAGAAACCTACACGCTCCGATCCAAAACGAGATAAGTCATAATGCGATGCCATGGTTGCCATGAATTCAATACCACAACAAGATGTTGCGAATGGCAAAGGCCACAAAGAATTTTTTCTTGCAAGACCGACTACAGAACTTAATTGCGTTGCAAAAAAACCATCGCCTGTAACACCATCTGGTGCTTTACCCATTCCAATTGCATCAGCAATTTCTGCTTCTTTTGGATGTATGTTAAATCTTACTGGACGCATAATGAATGCTTTATATTTTTAAAAATTAATCTTCCCACTTAAGTGCTCCTTTCTTGATGATGTAAACAAATCCCACCAAGAAAAAACAAACAAATAAAACCACTTCGAAAAATCCAGCCCAGCCTAAACTTTTGAAATTGACTGCGTAGGGATAAAAGAAAATAACTTCAACATCGAACAACACAAATAAAATAGCTACTAAAAAATATTTGATGGCCATTGGCGATCTTGCATCACCATGAGACTCAATTCCACTCGCAAAATTTTCTAACTTGTCTGATGTTTTTCGCTTTGGGCCTAATAAGCTTGACACCAAAATCATGATGGCCACGAAGCCACCAGCAAATAATATTTGCAATGCAATTGGTAAGTAATTTGCAGCACTATTCATTTCTAAGTCGTTTAGGTGCCGCAAAAATACGCAAAGGATACTTGTTTTAACTAAAAACTCCCCATAAATGGGGAGTTTTTTGAATCTTTTTTTTAAAGCCTATAAGGGGCTAAAAATTGTCTTGTTCTAGTTCTTGTTTTCAGCTGGTGCATCTGGTGCAGGCTTTTGGTTTCCTTGCATCTTTTTGATGATTTCCCAGTTCTTAACTAAGCTCTCCTTGATTTTTACAGTTTGAGCTTCGCCAGGCATCAATTCCAATACTTTATCACACATGCCAATTGCCTTTTCTAAGTCTTTTGTTTCGTTATAATATCCCATCATAGCATAGTAATTGTTTACCAATGCTTGCTTATTCTTAACTGGATCTTTCAACAAAAACTCATTTTGCAAGGTTACAGCTTGAAAAACGATACCTAAATTATTGGCAGTATCGATTAATTTAGCCCCTTTTACGTTGAAAGAATATCCATTTGGACGATCTGGGAAAGCAGTGATATATTGCTTTGCAATATCTGTTGTTGATACCCCATCTTTTGCATTTAAAGCGACGCTAGACAATTTGTAATAATACACTTCGTCTTTGATCCCTCTTAGGTTAAAATAGTTCGTATTCCATTTTAATGCATCTACATACATATTTGATTTTTCAAACATATCTGCACCTAATTTGTAATATTTCATGCGATTCGCTTTCACTGTATCCGCTGTTATTGCCTTTTCAAGGATGCCCGCTAAAACGGTTTCATTTCCTCTGAATTTAGACAAGACTTTAACCGCCAATTCGTAATCTGTATTTTGTACTTTATCTGCAGAGCTAGTATTGATAAATTGCTCGATATAGCTTTTAGCTTGAACTGAATCCCCTTTACGGTCATAGTTATAAGCTAACAAAACACCTAAACGAGGCAGTGCAGCAATACCTATTGACGTTTCTAATTCCTTAGCCTTGGCTAATGAAGCATCATATTGACCAGCACGGAATAAATAATCTGCGTTAAAGATATCCAATGCAGGATCCTTATCGGCATTTTGTAAGAAAAGGTCAAGATTTGCCTTTGCTGTTTCGGTATTCTTATCCGCATAGTATTGATACAGTGCAAAATATGTAGGAGCAAACTTAGGATCTGCTTCTAATGACTTTTTAAAATATTCATCAAATGATTCTAAGTTATTTTGAGATTGGTATACTTTACCAATTCTATAATAAGGATAGGCGTTTTGTGGATCTCTATTAATGGCTTCCATGAAAGCTGTTACAGCTTCTCCTCCATTTTCGCCACCCAATTTAAGATAGTTAATCCCTAAATTAACATACAAACTAGGCATCACAGGAGTGCCTTCGTATGCAGAAATAGTTTCTTTTAATTTATCTATTGCATATTGATGATCGCCCACATTAGAAGGCACTTCAGAGTGGATATAACCAATTGCATTTACAATTTCTTGACTTGGCTTTCCTTTGAATTTACCCTTTGTATTTAAAGTAGTTGTGATAGCAACTTCTAAAGTTTGCTTGATCGCATTGATATCTGCGGTTTCGCCAGCTTCCAATAATTGTACATGGGCTGTTCCTACCAAAATCCAAGCGTTATTGCCTAATTCGTCTGCTGCTTTTTTAAACAATTCTTTCGTTGATTGTACAAACGCTTTTTCAGGAGCACCTGCACCATTTTGTGACAAGATCGCTTCGCCATACCAAAATATGGTCTCTGGATCTTTTGCGTTTTTTTCATACGCATCTTTAAAGAAAGCTAAAGCAGATTTGTTCTTTTCATAACGCATCAATTTCAATCCCTCGTTTAATGGAGATACAGGTACTTGCGCATTTACTCCAGTCAAAGCAAATGCAACTCCCATCATCAATACAACCAATTTTTTCATCACAGGTGTTTTTGTATTTTATAAATTATGCTCATTTCAAAACCCTCATTTCGCGAATAATTCGAAGAAAAACAGGGGAACCAAAGTTGCTCTTTTAAGAATCAACTTTGAGAAGTCTAAAAATATTAATTTTTTCGCAAGAATTCGATTTAATTTTTAGTTAATTCTACTAAAACTTGTTAGCATTTACAACTATTCTAGCAAACTATTCCTTTTTTTAAAGCCCATTTTCGCTGGCACCAAAAATGAACGCTTAAAAATTAGCTGCCCTCTTTCCAAACTTAGAAAGTTTAAAAATCCAGTGCCCAAGCCTGCTGCATTTTCTTTTAAAATATAATAAATAGGTAATGTAAGCGGATATTGCGCCTTACTAATTGTAGCAGGAGATGGCTTGGAGAAAAAACCTTTTTCAATACATTGCGTACACTCTACTAAACCTAATTTTACTTTCTTTCGTAATTCAACTTGTGCAGGATCATAACCGTCACCGATCCAATTCATCCCCACAAACCCAATGGCATCATCATGTGTAGCGATATAGTCTATCACTTCCTTGCTGCCATTTGCAGCAACCACATTTTTTCCTAACCCTGCATCCTTCACCAAACTGTCTTTTAAAAAGCGAATGATGCCTGTTAAATTATTACCATCCATCACCACTTTTTTATCGGACTTTCCTGTAAGTCTTTGACTCAACTCGTCTAAACTAAAAACAGAATCCTTGGCCGACTTATGCACCAATACTGCCACTGCATTGTAGGCTAAAATCGCAAAATTAGGATTGTAACTTAGGCTTTTTTTATATTCAACCTGCTCTTGTTTGTTCAAGCCACGGGTGACGAAAATCATCCTTGTACTATCATTGGCTAAGTCTTTAAAACAATCAATCTCTGATTTATAGCTTGCCTCGATTTTTGCCTTTGGATTACTCTCTAAAAACACTTTTAATTGCTCCTCCATAAAAGGCCTAAAACTCTCCTCTACTGAAATTCGAATGAAACCTTCATTGGGTGTATCCTGCGCCTTTTCAAGGGTATTGGTACATGAAGCAAATAAAAGAAGGCATATCCATACTGAAAATAAAGATCTCATAAGTGCTATTTTGTTGCTTGAAAGCATTAATAATCTTGTTTCACAGCTCTAAAGAGCCTAAATCCACCATAAAACATGCACATGGTGCCAAAAATGAGCCTAAAATCATTATCAATATTCAATACCATGTCCATTTTGAAGTATTTAGCCCCTAGCAATAGCAGACCAATTCCAAGAATTAATGTAGACATGGAGAAGTCATAAATACGTCTAAAAAAACGATAAGACCTTTCAGATTTTTCTCTTTCTTCCATATGCGTCAATTTTGAAAAGCAAATTAAACAATTAACATGGTAACGATTTAAAAAATTATCTTTACAGCCAAATTTGAGTTCATGAGTAAACCTTCTCTACCACAAGGCACAAGAGATTTTAATGCAGCAACTGTTCAAAAAAGACAGTATATCTTCCAAACGATTCGTACTGTATTTGAATTATATGGGTTCCAGCCCCTGGAAACACCCGCTATGGAACAATTGGACACCTTGATGGGCAAATATGGTGAGGAAGGAGACAAACTGATCTTCAAAATATTAAACAACGGATTGGATAACCCACAAAAAGCCGCGGCTACCGGAGAAGGATTTCAGAAAATATTAGACGGAAAAAGTTCCACTCAAATCACAGAAAGAGCTTTAAGATACGACTTAACCATCCCATTTGCTAGATATGTAGCCATGCACCACGGCGCGCTCACTTTCCCTTTCAAACGTTATCAAATTCAGCCAGTCTGGAGAGCAGATCGACCACAGAAAGGCAGATATAGAGAGTTCTATCAATGTGACGCAGACATTGTTGGATCAGATAGCTTATTGAATGAAGTAGAATTAACTGCTATCTATTTAACTGTCTTTAAACAGCTCAACTTAGAAGTGGAGGTTAAATTAAACAATCGTAAAATTTTATTGGGCCTTGCACAAGTTTGTGGCGGAGAAGAAAAAATGATTGACTTAACAATTGCAATTGATAAGTTAGATAAGATAGGTTGGGAAAAAGTAGCAGAGGAATTAGATCGCAAAGGCTTCACGGCAGCACAGCAAAAAACCATTCAAGCCTATTTGGAAATTGACGGAACCAATGAAGCAAAATTAAAACAACTCAGCACGCTTTTAAATGGCAACGAAAATGCCGCAAAAGGAATTGAAGAAATACAATATGTTTTGGACTATCATGCGCAAAGCGGATTGGCAAAAAATTTAGTAGCAGATTTCACATTGGCAAGAGGTCTAAATTATTATACTGGTTTGATTTTTGAAGTGAAAGCAATTGACGCACAAATGGGTAGTATTGGTGGCGGCGGAAGGTACAATGACTTGACCAGTTTATTTGGCGTGCCGAATGTACCTGGCGTGGGCATTAGCTTTGGCGTGGACAGAATTTACGACGTGCTTGAAGAAAAGCAACTTTTCCCTGCTTCAGTTGAACAAAACACAAAAATATTATTTTTTAATTTAGGTGAAGCAGAAGCAAAAGAAGCATATCATTTAATGGAAACATTGAGAGCAAAAAAAATTGCTTGTGAAATCTACCCAGACAAGAGTAAATTCGACAAGCAATTTAAATATGCTGAAAAGAAAGGTATTCCTAATATCATTATCATCGGATCCGACGAGTTGAGTAAAAAAGAATGCACCCTTAAAAATTTAACAACCGGTACACAACAAACCATTCCATTTGAAGCACTTGCTACAATGGAATTTTAAAAAATTAGTGGTTGAGTTTAGTCCAAAAAGTTGCATAGAACTCATCTTCTTTCAACGCAACAGCGCCTGCTTCTTTTTTGCCAATCAATTCCATGCCTTGAACAAAAATGCTAATTGTCTCCACGGCTTTACCTTCTTTTCTTTTGAAAATCACCAAAGCATCGTAGGTCGCTAAATAAAAACTATCCACTCCTTTTTTCTCCAATGAAGTTGAGCCCATTGCAGAATTGATAACCAAACTAGAATCTTCTATCGTTAAAGAAACTTCGGCTACTGGACTTCCTTCTGCAAAAATATATTTGCCTAAATAATCATTCAAAGGACCTGTTTGGGCATTTACTGACATAAAAGCGCCCATTAAAACCAAGGTCAAAAAGCATAATTTTCTCATAATAGTTGATTTAAGTTTTGAGATACCTAAAATAGCGCCTTTTATTGAGTTTCCAATAGAAATAATTGAATCTAAACAGACTTGATCAAGTATCTTTGCATTATGGAGAAAACAAGACCAAATATCAGGGCAGTAGAGGTCGCTGAGATTGAACGATTTATAGCGAAAATAGAAGAAAAACCTTTCAGGGTAAAGCAGATTGTAGAATGGTTATGGCAAAAACACGCCCATAGCTTTGACGAAATGACCAATTTAAGCCTGGATTTACGCAAAAAATTAGTGGAAAATTTCACTTTGCCAGCACTTTCGATTGATACAACTCAAATGAGTAGTGACGGAACACTTAAAACAAGGTTTAGAACTTTTGACGACCATATGATTGAAGGCGTATTGATTCCAACAACTTTGCGCAAGACAGCTTGTGTATCGTCTCAGATTGGCTGTAGCCTTAGTTGTAAATTTTGTGCAACAGGTTATATGGAGCGTAGCAGAAACTTGAATTTCGATGAAATTTATGACCAAGTAGTGATGATCAAACAACAGGTTGAAAAAACCTATGATCAAAATTTATCCAATATTGTATTCATGGGGATGGGTGAGCCATTATTGAATTATAAGAATGTATTGAAGGCTATTGAGAAAATCACTTCACCAGAAGGATTGGGCATGAGCCCTAGACGTATCACCGTTTCAACCGCTGGTGTAGCAAAACAAATTAAGCAATTAGGAGATGATCAAGTTAAATTCAAATTGGCATTATCACTACATGCTGCTAATGATAAGAAGCGTAATGAAATTATGCCCATCAATGAAAGCAATAACATTGAAGCATTGATTGAAGCGCTAAACTATTTCTACAAAAAAACCGGGAACGAAATTACTTTTGAATATATTTTATTCAAGGACTTCAATGATAGCGAAAAAGACGCAATGGAATTGGTGAAAATTTACAGACAAGTACCTGCAGACTTAATCAATGTCATTGAATACAATGCAATTGATCGTTTTCCTTTTGACAAACCAGACGAAGAGGGATTTGAGACATTTGTAGAAATTTTACAAAAAAATAGAGTGAACGTTCGTATCAGAAGAAGTCGTGGTAAAGACATTGATGCGGCTTGTGGACAGTTAGCTAATAAAGACAATTAATACAGCATCCAATGAAAGCGAAAAGATCCGACAACTTTGACAAGTTTGCCAATAAGAAAAAAGGAAGTGCTGTTAAAGAAGAATATAGACAAGAAAAAAAGCAAGCAAAAAAAGATGCTAGAGCTGCAGGTGAAGCTGCACGCCAAAGAAAAAAAGATATTGAAAGAGGTATTGCTGTAGAGCCATTAGGGAACAACAAGAAGAGTGGCTTTGATAAGAAAGGAGGTTACGATAAAAAAGAATTTGTGACAGGCCCTCCAAAATATTCTATTCCATTGAGAGCAAAGTCGGCCCCTTCAAAAGGACCTTCAAAGGCATCAAGCGAAGCCCCTAAATATGGCGAACTTCAAAAATCAACCGGACCAAGAACTGCTGGTCCAAGATCAGGTGCACCAAAAAGAACGCCCGAATCGATGGATCGTGCAGACGCAAAAAGAACAGCAAGTATTGGCAAAGTCACTGCCAATGATGATATGCCACACGAGCAAATGCCGCTCAATAAATACATAGCACATGCGGGTACTTGTGGAAGAAGAGAAGCAGCAGAATTAGTAAAATCTGGTCATATTACTGTCAATGGTGATACGGTACTTGAGCCAGGCTATAAAGTACAATACAGGGACGTTGTAAGATTGAAAGGGAAAGTATTGCAATTGCAAGTAACTCCGGTGTATATCTTATTGAACAAGCCTAAGGATTATATCTGTACAGCAAATGATCCAGAAGGTAGAAAAACTGTTTTAGATATCATAAAAAATGCGACCACTCAAAGAATGTTCCCTGTTGGTCGTTTGGACAGAAACACAACAGGCGTTTTAATTTTAACGAACGATGGTGATTTGGCTCAAAAGCTAACCCATCCATCTTATGAAATTAAAAAAATCTATGAAGTTACTTTAGATAAACCGGTAACAAAAGCTGATTTAGAAACCATCGCAACAGGTATAGAATTAGAAGATGGATTTATTGCTGCAGATGCAGTCAGTTATTTATCCAATACTTCTAAAAACGTGATTGGAATTGAAATTCACAGCGGAAGGAACAGAATTGTTAGAAGGATATTCGAACACCTTGGATACGATGTAAGACATTTAGATAGAGTCATGTTTGCTAATTTAACCAAGAAGAATGTGGATCGCGGCAAGTGGAGATTCTTAGCTGAAAAAGAAGTAAGAACATTGAAATTCTTAAACAAGTCATTTACAAGAAAAGCAAGTAAGTAAGGGATGCTAGATATATTATTTGAGGACCAAGACATGATTGTCATCAATAAACCTGCTGGAGTTTTGAGTATTCCAGACCGTTTCGGAAAAGAACTTTCTATCAAGTCCCTTTTACAAGATAAATATGGCAGTATTTTCACTGTTCACCGCTTGGACCAAGCAACTAGTGGCCTAATTATATTTGCAAAAAATGCTGAAGCGCATAAAGCTTTGAGCGTTTTATTTGAAGGCAGAACAATCGAAAAAAAATACCTGGGATTGGTGATGGGTCGTCCAGAACAAACAGGTACAATTGATGCAGCCATCATGGAGCACCCTATAAAAAAAGGGCAAATGTATATCCACGTAAAAGGCAAGCCTGCCTTAACTACTTATGAAGTGGTGACCTACTATAAACGCTATGCATTGGTCTCTTTTCAAATTCATACTGGAAGAACGCATCAGATTAGAGTTCATGCAAAACAAATTGGCCATCCAATTGTTGCGGATGAAATTTATGGCGATGGAGAAAAATTATTACTCTCAAGCATCAAGAAAAAGAATTTCAAATTAAGCAAATCTGAAGCCGAGGAAAAGCCATTACTAGCAAGGCATGCTTTACATGCACATACCTTGAAACTTGTTTTTAATGAAAAAGAATTTGCATTTGAAGCACCCCTCCCAAAAGATCTGGCTGCGACGATCAAACAGTTGGACAAGTGGAATGGATAATTTTTTATTTATTTGGCTGCGGCGTATAGCGTAAATAAGGCTTCACAACTTCAACACCTTTAGGAAATTTCACCATAGCATCTTCAGTTTTAATTGCGGGAACTACAATTACTTTTTCACCATCTACCCAATTTGCTGGTGTGGCCACACTATAATTTGCCGTCAACTGAAGGGAATCAATCACCCTTAATACTTCTACAAAATTTCGACCTGTTGATGCAGGGTAAGTTAAAGTCAATTTTATTTTTTTATCAGGACCAATAATGAATAAAGATCTCACCGTAAAGGTTTCAGATGCATTAGGATGAATCATGTCATACAGTCCTGCAATATGCTTGTCTTCGTCTGCAATAATTGGAAAACCCACTTGAACATGTTGTGTTTCATTGATGTCATTGATCCAGGATTGATGGCTTTCAACTCCATCCACACTCAATGCCAATACTTTTACATTTCTTTTTGCAAATTCATCTTGTAGTGCAGCAGTCCTTCCAAGTTCTGTGGTACAAACAGGCGTGAAATCTGCTGGATGCGAAAATAAAATACCCCAGCTATCCCCTAGGTATTCATGAAAGCTAATATCCCCAATACTTGTTTTTGCTTGAAAATCTGGCGCTATATCTCCTAATCTTAAACTCATTGTATTCCTTTTTATGATTGAAAAACAAAGGTACATATTCTCTACTAATTTAGTAGACTTATATATGATTTTTTTAGTTTATTTTTTTTCGATGTAAAAATCAACGAAAAATGGAAATTCAATTGCGTCATTAAACTACTACTCCGCCTCTATGTCGGTATATAAATCCAATAGGCCGTCAGGTAACAGAACATTGACCTGCTTTTTTGTATGATCTACCCCTTTCAGACTTTCCTCGTGTAAAGGGATATAGGCTTCATTGCCTTGGTATAAAATGGTGACCATCAATTGATGTGGTTGTTCAATTACTTCTTCTATCTTACCTAATTCAATTCCTTTTTCAACTACCATATACCCCAATAAAGAAAGTGGGGAACTTTTATCAACTAGCAATTGAAACTCTGCTTGTGGCAACCAAACCTTTTTCCCAATCAAAATACTACAAGCTTCTCTTGTGGTAATACCTTCAACTTGTAAATGGGTTAAACTATCTGTCTTGGCAGATGCCGATTGAATGAAATAGGGAATAAAGCTAGACGCATTTTTTTCTATAAAAATAGCGTCGATCCCTTTAAAGTGAATAGGTGTACCTAAAGCATGTTCTACAATAAGATGACCTGCAAGACCATGTGCTGCTACAATTTTTCCAATATGGATGTATTCACTCATACACAAATTTACTAAATGATTTGGCGATAAAAAAACCTCCCGAATTTCGGGAGGTTCAATGCTATTTAATCTTAATTACGTTAGATTATTCTGCAGCTGGTGTTTCGTCAGCAGCCGCTTCTGCAGCTGGTGCTTCAACTTCAGCAGGTGCTTCTTCAACTGCTACTTCAGCAACTGGTTCTGCAACTGGTTCAGCTACTTTCTTAACTACAGGTACATACACTTTTTTTGCAGCTTGTGCTTTTTTGTGTGCATCTGTTTTAGAAGCAATTGATGTTTCATGTTGTGCATACCAAGCTTCAAACTTAGTCATTGCAGTCGCATCATCAAATAAACCTAATTTAACTCCACGTAATAAGTGTTTTAAATAAAGTACTCCTTTGAAAGATAAAATTCTGCGAACGGTGTCAGTAGGTTGAGCACCTTTGTTTAACCACTCTAAAGACTTTTGACGATCTAAATTGATTGTCGCTGGAACTGTTAAAGGATTGTAAGTACCAATTTTCTCGATGAATTTACCATCTCTTGGTGCGCGTCCGTCAGCCACTACGATAAAGTAGAAAGGCCTTTTTTTACTACCATGACGCTGTAGTCTCATTTTTACTGCCATTTTAAATAGAAATTTATAGGCGTTAACAAATAGGGTTAATCGGTGTAAAGGTACTATAGTATGAGCAAATAGACAAGAAAACAGCTATTTGAATGCAAAAGTAATGATAATCAATTGATTATAAATTAATTACCTTTTCATTCCTGGCATTCTACCACCTAAGGCGCCACCTAAAGATTGCCCGTTCATCATCTTCATCATTTGTTTCATTTGGTCAAACTGTTTGATAAAGGCATTGATTTCAGCAATATCCTTTCCTGCCCCCTTAGCAATTCTTGCTTTTCTACTTGGAGTTAATGTGTCTGGATTTCTTCTTTCAATCAAAGTCATGGATTGAATAATCGCTTCTACTCCTTTGAATGCATCTTCTTTAATATCTACATCCTTAATACTCTTTCCCACGCCTGGGATCATCCCCATTAAATCCTTTAGGTTACCCATCTTTTTTATCTGCTGTATCTGCGTTAAAAAGTCTTCGAAATCAAATTGATTTTTACGAATCTTCTTCTCTAATTTTTTTGCTTCTGCTTCATCAAATTGCGCTTGTGCTTTTTCCACCAATGATGTGATATCCCCCATCCCCAAGATTCTTTGTGCCATTCTCTCCGGATAAAATACATCTAAGGTATCCATCTTCTCACCACTACTCATGAACTTAATCGGCTTGTTCACGGTATACTTAATTGACAATGCAGCACCACCTCTGGTATCGCCATCTAACTTTGTTAATACGACTCCTGTGAAATCTAGTCGATCATTGAAAGCCTTTGCAGTATTGACTGCATCCTGCCCTGTCATTGAATCCACCACAAATAAAATTTCTTGTGGTTGAATAGCAGATTTAATATTTGCCACTTCATTCATCATCACTTCATCCACTGCCAAACGGCCAGCGGTATCAATAATAATGACATTTTTATTATTTTGTTTAGCATAAGCAATCGCGTTTTGTGCGATAGAAACAGCATCTTTATTTTCACGCTCTACAAAAATATCTACACCAATTTGTTCTGCTAATACAGTCAATTGATCCATTGCAGCTGGACGATAAATATCCGCAGCAACTAACAATGGAGATTTTTTTTGTGCTTTCAAATAAGTCGCCAATTTACCCGAGAAGGTTGTTTTACCACTACCTTGTAAACCTGCCACTAAAATGATGGTTGGGTTTTTTGAAGTATCTAATAAACTAGCTTCTGAACCCATTAAAGCAGTCAATTCATCTTGCACGATTTTAACCATCAATTGGCCAGGACTAATTGCGTTGATTACTTTTTCTCCAACTGCTTTTTCTTTAATACTATCGGTAAATTCTTTCGCGATTTTAAAGTTCACATCGGCATCCAATAAGGCCTTTCTGATATCCTTAAGGGTATTGGACACATTCAATTCATTGATGCGGGATTGTCCTTTTAGATGTTTAAACGCTGATTCTAATTTTTCGCTAAGTGCATTGAACATATGAGAGTCTTTATAGTTTGCAAAGATAAGTCAACAAAGGCTGTGAAAATCAGGTCTTTTTATGTCAGATTTGAGTCATTTTATATCCAGTTGAGATTTTAAAAATTAGGTCTAATTAATTGATTATCAATATAAATAGAGCAGATTGGTCTCTGTTTTTTAAAGTCTTTACAGTTTGTTAACGAATTAAGTGCTAAAAATACTTGGAAGCAAGCATTTATTTAATATTATTGCATCTAACGAACCCTTTTATTAGGGTATATTGATATTATGAGTAAGAAACAATTATTTACACTTGAATTTCCGGTTAGATGTTCTCCAGCAATTTTATTTGAATTCCTTTCCACTGCGTCAGGTTTACAAGAATGGTTTGCTGACAGAGTGGACGAATGGGAGAATGTGTTCAGTTTTTCATGGAATGGCGGCACACCTGATAAAGCAGAGATTTTAGATCAAGAAGAAAATAAATTCATTCGTTTTAGATGGTTACACAGCGAAAAGAATGAGTATTTTGAATTTTGTATTGAAAAAACAGAGATTTCAAATCAAACTGTATTGATAATCAAAGATTTCGCTGAAAAAAATGAAATCAAAGACCAAAGTCAACTTTGGGGTTATCAAATCAAAGAGCTATTTCATAGAATAGGTAGCTAGTACTACAATTTTGTTCAAAAAATTAGACATACTAATTCTCAGGGCTTTCATAGGACCCTTTTTGGCAGCATTGACTATTTCGATCTTCGTGCTGACCATGCAATTCTTTTGGCTATACATTGACGACTTAGTTGGAAAAGGCTTAGACACATTCATCATCTTGAAATTAGTAGGTCTGGTTTCGGTAAGTATGTTAACTACAGCTATACCGCTGGCATTGCTTTTTTCTTCCATCATGACCTTTGGTAATCTTGGAGAAAGCTTTGAATTAATCGCCATTAAGTCTGCAGGTATTCCGTTAATACGGTTCATGCGCCCACTTTTTATTTTTGCTATCTTCCTCGCTGGCATCGCTTTTTTATTGGCCAACAATATTATTCCTGTTTCGCAAATGCGCTTAACTACTTTAAAGTATGAAATCATTGTATCTAAACCTGCGATCGATTTAAAGGAAGGTGTTTTTTATGATAAGATAGATGGCTATGTCATTAAATTAGGGAAAAAAGAGTCGAATGATAGTGTGATTAGAGATATCGTAATTTTTGAAAAGCGATTTGGATTGCAAGATAATATGATCATGGCAAAGTCAGGTGTGATGAGGGTTACACCGGATAAGAAGTTTTTAGAATTCATCTTGTACAATGGCTGGCGTTATCAAGAAAAAGGATACCGTGCCACCACCAATACTGAATTTACAAGACTCAATTTTAAAGAATATAAAAAGGTTTTTGATCTCAAGACTTTTCAAATGAATAAAACTTCGGATGTGATCTATGATCCGAAAATGTTAAGTGTAAGGCAATTAGAGAAAGCCATTGACTCCATCCAGTCGATGGATAGTTTTTTTATTAAAAAAGCGACAACAGAAGTCTACCCTTATTTGAAGTTTATGCTATTTAAAGATAGCGTTAGCCTTTTCAAAAAAGCGAAAGTAGCTCCCGTGAAAAAAATGGATGATATTATACAACCTGCTGAAAGAATGATTATTTCAGAGGCGGTGGGGTATCAATTTTCCTCACTACAAAATAACCTAGCGACATTAGCCAGTATTTATAATGAGCAACAACATTCTAGCACCATGCACGCAATTGAATGGCATCGAAAGTTCACCCTTTCTTTTGCATGTATTGTTTTGTTTTTAATTGGTGCACCACTTGGTTCTATCATTAGAAAAGGAGGCTTGGGTACACCAATGGTTTCTGCTATTGCCTTTTTTGTCGTCTTTTTCTTACTCAACAATTTTGGAGAAAAACTAGCTAAGTCTGGACAATGGTCAGTCTATGCTGGAATGTGGTTATCAAGCCTATTTTTAATCCCTGTAGGTCTATTCTTAACTTATAAGGCGATGCGTGATTCACAGTTGTTCAATCAGGAATTTTACTACCGATTTTTACAGCCAATTAAAGTAACTTTACAGAAGTACTTTAAAAAATAATCCTATGTCAACTTCATCCAACAGTAGACGTCAGTTCATCAAACAAACTGGCAAAGCGAGTATTGCATTAGCTAGCATGCCTCTTATTCACACGCTAGGAGGAATGCAATTGAATCAGGAAATTAATTTTATACAACAACCCCTTCCATACGCTTACAATGCATTAGAGCCGTTTATTGATGCAATGACCATGGAGATTCATCATACAAAGCATGCAGCTGGATATACAAAGAATTTAAATGACGCCTGTGTCGCAGAAAAAGTGGACACAAAAAATACTCCAATCACAAATTTGTTGGCATCCATCTCCAAGTATTCTTTGAAGATGCGCAATAATGCAGGTGGTCATTACAATCACGAATTGTTTTGGCAATCTATGCAACCTGCTCCTGCTTCAATACCAACTGGCAATCTTACAAAAGCCATAGAAAAATCATTCGGCAGTTTTGCTGATTTTCAAAAAGCATTTTCAGAAGCTGCAAAAAATAGATTTGGTAGTGGCTGGGCATGGCTTATTGTGAACACGAAAAATGAATTAGCCATCTGCTCTACACCCAATCAAGACAACCCATTGATGGATGTGGCAGAAACAAAAGGATTCCCATTATTAGGATTAGATGTTTGGGAACACGCCTACTATTTGAAATATCAAAATAAGAGAGCCGATTATATATCCAATTGGTGGAATCTTGTCAATTGGAAATTTGTCGAAGAAAGATTCAATGCATTCAAGTTTTAATCCACTTATAATTTATCACCTTGCAAGCAGCTAAACAGAATTTAAAAATACAGTTTTATGTCACTTCACTTAGTGTCGTGCTTTTTGTATTAAAATTTGTCGCGTATTTCATGACCCACTCTCTATCTGTCTTATCAGACGCCTTAGAGAGCATTGTCAATGTTTTGGCTGGCGCAATCGGATTGTATAGTTTGTATGTGGCTTCTAAGCCGAAAGATAAAGAGCACCCTTATGGACACGGAAAAGCTGAGTTTATTTCCGCTGCATTTGAAGGAAGTTTAATCATTACTGCTGGATTAATTATTTTCTATGAAGCAATCGATGCCTTCTTTCATCCAACAGAATTACATAGTCTAGATAATGGTATATGGGTACTATTGACAACTGCATTTCTAAATTTATTTGCTGGTTTGATTGCAAAAAAAATGGGTAAGAAAAACAAATCACTTGCATTGGTGTCTAGCGGGCAGCATTTGGTGTTAGATAGCTTTACCACTTTTGCTGTTACCATCGGCATTGGCATTGTTTTGTTAACCAATATTACTGGTATTGATGCAGCATTGGCCATTTTAATGAGTTTTTGGATCATCTACAATGGGTATCAAATTATTAGGGCTTCTTTAGCTGGAATTATGGACGAAGCTGACTTGGCTTTACTTGAAGAAGTCATAGTAGAATTGAATAAAAACAGGAACGTAAACTGGGTGGACTTACATAATTTACGCGTGATTAAATACGGCAGTTTAATGCACATCGATTGTCATTTAACTGTACCATGGTATTTAAACGTAAACGAAGCACACCAGGTAGTAGAAGACTTTACCAATTTAATAAAAAATAAATTTGGTGCTAGTATCGAATTTTTTGTACACACCGACGGCTGCATGCCTTATAGTTGCCCTATCTGTTCAGCACAAGATTGCCGACAAAGAAAAGCACCTTTTGAACAAAAATTAGATTGGAATATTGAAAATGTATTATCAGATTTAAAACATCAATTATAAAAAATTAGCAGATTATGAACGAATGGAAAGTTTTTCAAGAAGCAAATAAAGATCGTTTTTTAACAGAATTATTAGATTTATTACGCATACCAAGTGTAAGTGCCAAATCGGAACACAATGAAGACATGCAAGCATGCGCTAAAGCAGTTGCGAAATCATTGACAGATGCAGGTGCACAAGTCGCTACCATCTATGAAACAGAAGGACATCCTATTGTATATGGTGAGATCATCGTTGATCCTAGCTTCCCAACTGTATTGGTTTATGGACACTATGATGTTCAACCTGCAGATCCATTAGAACTTTGGAATAGCGGGCCTTTTGATCCAACCATCATTGATGGCAAAATTTTTGCTCGAGGTGCTTGTGACGATAAAGGACAATTTTATATGCATGTAAAGGCATTGGAGATGATGACTAAGACCAATACTATGTGCACCAATATCAAATTTGTGATTGAAGGTGAAGAGGAAATCGGAAGTCCAAACTTAGCGAGCTTTGTTAAAGCGAATAAAGCATTACTTAAAGCAGATGTGATTTTAATTAGTGATACTGCTATGATTAGCATGGACAATCCTTCTATAGACATTGGCGTAAGAGGATTGAGTTATATAGAGGTAGAAGTAACTGGACCAAATAGAGATTTACATAGTGGCGTTTATGGTGGTGCTGTAGCCAATCCAATCACGATTTTGTCAAAAATGATAGCATCTTGCCACGACGAAAATAACCATATCACCATTCCTGGATTTTACGACGGCGTGATTGAATCTAGTGCTGCTGAAAGAGCTAAAATGGCAGAAGCGCCATTTGATGAAAAAGAGTTTATGCAAGATCTAGGTATTGCGAATACATGGGGCGAAAAAGGATATAGTACAAACGAAAGGACCGGCATTAGACCAACTCTAGAAGTCAATGGAATTTGGGGTGGCTATACAGGTGAAGGTGCTAAAACTGTTTTACCTTCTAAAGCCTTCGCTAAAATTTCTTGCAGATTGGTGCCGAATCAATCTTCTAAAGTAATCACCGAAAAAGTGTTGAATTATTTTAAATCCATCGCACCTGATTGTGTTACTGTATCTGCTTTTGAACACCATGGTGGAGAACCTTATATCACGCCAATTGACTCTCACGAATACCAGAGCGCAGCAAAAGCCATTGCAACCACATTTGGCAAAGAACCAATTCCAGTTCGTGGTGGTGGTAGTATCCCAATTTGTTCTTTGTTTGAACAAGAGCTTGGTTTAAAGATCGTGTTCATGGGATTCGGCTTAGATAGTGATAATTTGCATAGCCCTAATGAAAAATATGATATCGTGAATTTCTATAAAGGCATTGAAACCATTCCTTATTTCCATCAATTTTTTGCAGAGAAAAAATAAGGAATCATGTCTACGCCAGAAGTAAAGAAAGAAAAACTTAGACTCGATAAGTACTTGTGGTCAATTCGTGTTTTTAAGTCAAGAAGCCTTGCCACAGAAGCAATTGAAAAAGGCCGTGTCAAACTAAAAGGAGAAAATGTAAAAGCTTCTCGAAATGTCGTCATCGGTGATATTTATGAAGCTAGGACAGAGCATAAAAACTGGGTCTTAAAAGTAACTCAACTTTTAGATGGTCGACTTGCTTATGCAGAAGCCATCAAATATTACGAGGACCTAACACCTGTTGAGGAATTAGAAAGAGTAAGGCAAGTGGCAGCCACATTTCAAACTGGAAAGCGTTTGAGCAAAATTGGAAGACCCACTAAAAAGAACCGTCGAGATTTAGGCGATTTTTTGGACTAATCTCGATTATCTTTGTGCCATGACCATTGAAATTCTAACTGTACTTCCAGAGCTACTTGAAAGCCCATTCGCGCATAGCATCATGAAACGTGCACAAGAGCGTGGGCATCTTCAAATTAAATTACATCAGTTAAGGAACTGGGCGATTAACAAGCATGGACAGGTTGATGATTACCAATATGGAGGCGGCGCAGGTATGGTGATTATGTGTGAGCCATTGGCCAATGCAATTGATGACTTACAAAAAGAAGGTGGCGCATTTGATGAAATCATTTTCGTCACACCTGATGGCAAAAGATTCGAGCAAAAAGACGCGAATACTTTATCCTTAAAAAATAGAATTCTCATTATTTGCGGACATTATAAGGGCATTGATCAAAGAATAAGAGATGTATATGTCACACAAGAAATCTCGATTGGAGATTATGTATTGAGTGGAGGAGAATTAGCAGCTGCAGTCATTGTAGACGCGGTGGGCAGACTGATTCCGGGTGTATTAAATGATGAAACCTCTGCTTTAACTGATTCTTTTCAAGATAATTTATTGGCGCCTCCAGTGTATTCTAGACCAGCAGATTTTAGAGGTCTAACAGTGCCGCCAGTATTACTTCAGGGTGACCCTAAAAAAGTTGAAATATGGAGGTCTGAACAAGCCTTGAATAGAACAAAAAAAAGACGTCCAGATTTACTTGATCGTGATTAAAACGCCATTTAACCCTTTTATTGTCAACTTGTAACAAAGTTGCCCCATCTTACGTCTAAGTTGTAGATATTTGAGAATCTAATATGCCTTCATGAGCCAAATACACAAGCTTTTTTTACTGCTTTTTTTGACCTCCCTTCAGTTGAATGGGTTTTCACAAAACAATGCGCCCAATCAACGAGATTTTAAATTAACAATAAAGCAAACTAAGATGGCCATCAAATTAGATGGTGTGATGGACGAGGCAGCTTGGAATACAGTAGAAGCAGTAACAAATTTTAAAAAGAAGTTCCCAAACGATATTGGTGATGCCAAAAAACAAACAGAAGTAAAATATCTATTCGATGATAAAAATATTTACTTTGGCTTCAAGGTATACGATAGTGGTACAGCGATCACAAAAAGTTTAAAACGAGATATTGGACATGATGGCATGGATGGTGTGGGGATTATCCTAGATCCAACCAATCAGCAAACCAATGGATTTTATTTTGTATTAAGTACATTAAATGTCCAATCCGAAGATCAGTTATCCGGATCAAGTAGTGATGGAATAAACTATAGCTGGGATAGTAAATGGTATTCCATGACAAAAGATTATGGCAATTATTGGATCGCAGAGATTGCCATTCCCTTTAAATCCATCCGTTACAATCCAGAAAACAAAAACTGGGGCGTGAATTTCGTCCGAATTGACGCTAAAAATTTTGAATATAGTACTTGGACAAAAGTGGCTACTAATTTTAAATCTTATGATTTAGGATTAACTGGATTGATGCAATGGGAAACCAATCCTCCAGCCAGTTCAAACAATATTATTTTCCTTCCTTATTTAACAGGAGGTGCCTCTAATGACAATCAGGCCAATAGTTCAACCACTACAGGCAATGCAGGTTTTGACGCTAAAATAGCATTGAATTCGGCGTTAAACTTAGACCTCACAGTCAATCCAGACTTCTCACAAGTAGAAGTGGACAATCAAGTAACCAACTTAACAAGATTCAGCATATTCCTACCAGAACGAAGGGCTTTCTTTTTAGAGAACTCAGATTTATTTGCCGGTTTTGGTATTCCTCCTATTCGCCCATTCTATTCAAGAACAATTGGCTTAGACAAGGCAGGCAATAAAATACCTATTTTATTTGGAGCTAGGTTATCTGGCAATTTATCTCCGGATGTAAGGATTGGTGCAATGAATATGCAAACTGGAAGAAAAGGCGATTATGCTCCTGAAAATTTTTCTGCTTTCACATTGCAAAAAAGAGTCCTAAAAAGATCCATGATCAAAGGCTATTTTTTAAATCGTGAAAATTTTATTTCTGTAGAAGAAGAGAAATTGAATCCATTGAGTAAATATGGCAGAAATGCAGGTGTCAGCTTTGACTATTCTAATGCAGAGGGAACAATTAATTATTGGGCTAATTACAATCTGTCTATTAAGCCAACCATTAAAAGCCTCAATAATTATTATGAAGCAGGGGGAAGTTTTAATACAAGGAAGTTTGGATTTGTATTTGACTTAGCCAACGTAGATAAGAATTATTATACAGATATGGGGTTCGTGCAAAGAATAGAAAATTACGATGCCATCAACGATACCACAATTCGAGTAGGATTTAAACATATTTTTTCAGAAATATCTTACAATATATTACCCACCAAGGGTAAGGTTGGAAGAGTTGAAACTGCTTTCCAAAATGCATTGATCTTTAATCCAGACAATAGTTTCAATGAATGGGAATCAGGCATTTCCATTAAAACCGATTTCAAGAACGCCTCTAATCTAAAGTTGGGCATTAGCAATAATGTCACCAATTTACTTTTCGCAACCAGCTTTACTGACGGAGACCCATTACCAGCGGCTCGATATCAATATGCAAAAATTGGCTTGGGTTATGTTTCAGATACTAGAAAACTATTTGGATGGTTTTCTGAAATCATGATTGGACAATTTTACAATGGAAACGTTCAAAGTTTTGGTGCAGGAATCAATTGGAGAAGTCAGCCACATCTTAATCTACGTTTGAATGCACAATTGAATCAAATTCAACTCCCAGGGACTTATGGAAGTACTAAATTGGTGTTGATAGCACCAAGAATTGAGTACAATTTTAGCACTCAGCTTTTCTGGACCACTTTCATTCAATACAATACACAAGGCAATAATTTCAATATCAACAGTCGATTGCAATATCGATATAAACCAATGAGTGATTTCTTTTTGGTATACACAGATAATTATTTTACAGACCCTTTATTTAAAAATAAGAATAGAGCACTTATCTTTAAGCTTAGTTATTGGTTTTAATTCACCTTTCTAAGCAACGCAATGCAAACAACCACCCTACAGGGTCAATATGTTGACATCCTCAACAAACGTATTTACCCAGCAACCATCCTCATTCAAGAAGGCACTATTGTATCTATCACTGAATGTAATGAAGCACCGAGTCAATTTATTTTACCAGGCTTCATAGATAGTCATGTTCATATTGAAAGTAGTATGCTAGTGCCTAGCTCATTTGCAAGATTAGCAGTGGTCCATGGTACCATTGGGACTATAAGTGACCCCCATGAGATTGCGAATGTTTGTGGATTAGAGGGTGTGCAATATATGATTGACAATGGCAAGAAAGTGCCCTTTCATTTTTTCTTTGGCGCACCAAGTTGCGTTCCTGCTACACAATTTGAAACAGCCGGCGCATCTATTGATAGTGCTGCTACAGCAACCCTCTTAGCCTCTCCAGATATTTACTATTTAAGTGAGATGATGAACTTTCCTGGCGTCTTACACCAAGATCCAGAAGTGATGCAAAAAATTAAGTCAGCACACGCCATTGGCAAGCCCGTTGACGGTCATGCACCGGGGCTGATGGGCGACCTTGCTAAACAATATATAGAAGCGGGTATTAGTACAGATCATGAATGTTTTACAATTGAAGAAGCAGTCGACAAATTAAGTTTTGGAATGCATATTTTAATCCGTGAAGGAAGTGCTGCTAAAAACTTTGAAGCTTTATATGAACTAATTGATGATCATCCTAAAAAAATCATGCTATGCAGTGATGACAAACATCCAGATAGTTTATTGGATGGGCATATCAATCAATTGTGTGCTAGAGCAGTCGCTAAAGGAATAAATGTATTTAATGTGCTGAGAACAGCCTGTATCAATCCTGTAGTACATTATAAATTACCAACCGGATTTGCAAGAGTAAATGATCCCGCTAATTTGATACTGGTAGAAGACTTAAAAAACTTCAAGGTCATGGCCACTTATATAGATGGTCAAATGGTGGCAAAAGAGGGCATTTCATTGATTGAGCCGATACAAGCAACAACTATTAATCAATTCAATGCGAATCCGATTGTATTATCAGATCTTAGATTGTCCGATTCAGATTATCCATCCAAAGACGGAATGGTTCCAGTGATTCATGCCATCGATGGACAGCTGATTACCAATTTGATTTGGACAAATCCAAAAATTAAAGACGGTGCAATTATTTCAGATGTTGAAAAAGATGTCTTAAAAGTAGTTGTATACAATCGTTACCATGCAGCCAAACCAAAGGTTGGACTGATTCAATCATTTGGATTTAAAATGGGGGCTATTGCATCCACTGTAGCTCATGACAGTCATAACATCATTGCTGTTGGAGTAGACGATGAAAGTATTTTAGAAGCGATCAACTTGGTGGTTCATGAAAAAGGTGGCATTAGTTGCGTGCGAGAAGATCAGTCAAAAGTGATTGGCCTTCCGGTTGCTGGGTTAATGAGTACGGCTGATCCATATCAAGTTGCCAATGACTATATCGAAATTGACAAAATGGCCAAAACATTAGGTACTACACTTGGTTCTCCATTCATGACACTCAGTTTTATGGCATTATTGGTCATTCCGCACATAAAAATGAGTGATCTTGGTCTTTTTGATGGAGACCAATTTAAATTATATTAATTTTGATACATTCTAATACAAGCAATTAAAACAATCATATGGTCATTGACTTAAGCAAGAATAATAGTTTACTAAACCATTGGGTAGCAGAATTAAGAGATGTTCAGGTACAAAACGACAGAATGCGTTTCAGAAGAAATATAGAACGTATCGGAGAAGTAGCTGCCTACGAATTAAGTAAGACCATGCGCTTTAACACTGTTAACGTTACTACACCATTAGGAGTTGCTGCTACTCCATTATTAGAACAACAGCCTGTATTAGCTACTATCTTAAGAGCTGGACTGCCATTACACCAAGGCATGTTGAACTATTTTGATAAAGCAGATAATGCATTTATATCTGCTTACAGAAAACATCATCCAGATGGCAGTTTTGAAATCAGTCTTGAATATTTAAGCTGTCCAGATCTTAATAACAGAATTTTAATTTTGTGCGATCCAATGCTAGCAACAGGTGCTTCTTTGGTTGAAACCATACAAGCGATACTGAAAACGCAAACTCCTGCACAAATTCATATTGTTGTAACCATCGCTAGTCAAAAAGGCATCGAGCATGTAGAAAAAGAATTAGGAGCTGACATTCCTATCTGGTGTGCAGCAATTGATCCTATCTTAAATGACAAAAGTTATATCGTCCCAGGTTTGGGAGATGCTGGAGATCTTGCATTTGGCACCAAAATGCAATCATAGATGAGGGTTCATTCGTATCTTTAACCTAAATACGAGGCATTGCTTAAAGAACTAATTCTATCCATTCGAGCTTATTTTTTAGCCCACCGATTCATTCTTGATAATAGATTGTGGAAATGGATGGTTGTGCCTGGCGTGATCTACACCACTTTGTTCATTATAGGCATGAATTATTTTGGACAAACCTCCAGTTTTTTCATTGAATCGATCATACTCAAAACTGGACTCAAGGCATTTATTGACAGCTTGAATAGCAATTGGCTTGGCTTTTTTATTACAATGGGTAGCTTCTGGCTTTGGTTCACTTTATTGCTTTTTTACTTTGCCTTATTCAAGTATCTTTTTTTGATTTTCTTTGCGCCATTATTTGCCTATTTACATTTACGCATCGTTGCCATACAACAATCCATTCCATTTGTTTTTAATAAAAAGGAATACCTTAAACTAGTAGCTAGATCCATCTTAGTCAATTTAAACAATATGCTTTGGCAGACAGTTTATCTCGTTCCGATTGTATTAGTTTGTACGCTACCTGTACTAGGATGGTTTACGCCACTTTTTACCATTTTAATGGAAAGCTATTTTCTAGGATTCGCCATGATGGATTTTGGATTGGCTACTGAAAAACACAATAGAAATTTTGCCGCCGCATATGTAAGTCGACACAAGGGACTCCCAATTGGCAATGGCATTGTATTTTATCTTTTACACCTACTTCCTATTATTGGATGGATCACTGCTCCTTTTTATGCATTGGTTGCCGCCCATCTTAATACACAGGAAATCAAAGACACCGAATAATTATGGAAGCATTGGGAAAGGTATTGCTACTGCCTATGTTATTACACGAAGAAGGCTGGGAGGCACTTCCTAAAGATGTCTCAATTTGGGTCAAAGCATGTGATGCATTTTTTGTAGAAAACGAAAAGACGACCAGAAGATATTTTAAAAAAATCTGGAAGGAAATGGTCATCGACGACTATCAATGGCATACGATTCATCAAGTAGAAGCGGCACAGATAAACGCATTTGTGCAACTATTAAAATCAGGGAAAACAATCGGTATTGTATCTGAAGCAGGTTGTGCAGGTATAGCAGATCCAGGTCAACTATTGGTTGCTGCAGCACAAAAATTAGGCGCCACAGTAAAGCCCTATATGGGCCCATCGTCCATATTATTATCTTTAATGGGAAGTGGATTTAATGGACAAGGATTTACGTTCAATGGCTACCTACCCATAGATGCCGCAGAAAGAAAAAAGAAAATTCAAGCACTAGAACAAATTGTTGTAAGCAATAGCACTGCACAATTGTTTATTGAAACGCCCTATAGAAACAATCAATTATTAGAAGCGATTCTTCAAAGTTGTCATCCCAATACGCAATTATGTATTGGCGTTGACATCACTGGCCCTAATGAATTCATTAAGACCGCCACTGTGCAATATTGGAAAAATCACAAGCCGGAATTGCATAAGAAATTAGCTATTTTTATTTTAGGTAAATAAGTATTTGCCGAAATATTATTAGATCTATTTTGCTGTATCCTTATACATGCAAAACAAATTGATAATATGGAGGGCATCACACCCTGTTTTTTTAATTTGTTGCTACTTTTTAATTGGTTATTTAAGCTATCGATCCACAAGTCAATATTGGCCCCAACTACAAGAATCAATCTTACTTCTAATTGTAGTCATCTCTAGTTTTTGTTTATCTATTTTTCACGCATTCAGTAAAAAAGCAAAGCAGTTTAAGATACTACCAGCCATTTTTTTAATAATATGGGGTATCTGTATTGCACAGGTTCATGAATCATATTCTTTCTTAAGTCAACTGATATCTGCACAATGGGTGATAGATACCAGACAATACTTTATATCAAAAATAGATCGTTCCTTTTCCAATCCCGAATCCAATGCATTCGCTAAAAGCCTTTTGTTTGGCAGCAAAACAGAGATGTCTCTGTCTCTAAAAACAGCCTATCAACAACTTGGAATCTTGCATATCATTGCGATTAGCGGGATGCATCTAGACATTTTATTTAAACTACTAGAAAAAAGTACCCTTTGGTTGCCCCATAAAAATTGGGCTAGATGGACAAAACTGATTGCGCTACTTTTTATCGTCTGGTCATATACCATGCTTGCACATGCTGGACCATCTGTAGTGCGAGCAAGTTTATTTTTTACTATTATATTGATTGGGCGCTTTTTTTATTTAAACCTATTTTCACTCAATACGATTAGCACTGGAATATTGCTTGTGCTGTTGTATAATAGTCAAATTATAACAGAGATTGGACTACAGCTCTCTTATGCAGCAGTTGTGGGAATACATTTTTTTTACAAACCACTACTTCAATTAGTACCAATGGACAATCAATTACTACGCCTAGCTTGGAGTAATCTAGCACTCTCTATTGCTGCACAAATAACCACATTGCCTATTTTATTATATTATTTTCATAAGAGCTCAAGCTTGTCCATTATTGGCAACTTCCTATTTGTTCCTGCCAGTAGCGTTCTATTATACGCCTTGTTATTGTTTATGATCCTACCTAATATTGAAGGGATGCTTGGTATTATTGCCGATTGTATTAGTTGGTATATCGAGACAATGAATCGAAGTATCCATCAACTATTCCAGTTTTTGCAAATTGAGGATCGCAGATATGATTTAGGAATAGCAGGGTTAACTTATTATTATTTTTGCCTTTTTGTAGCCTTGTATTGGATGCAAAAGAGAGATCCAAAGAGCTTAATACTGTTACTAACAGGTAGTTGTGTCTATAGTCTCATAAAGTTATTCAGTGTTTAAGGTATTTTGTGGAAAATCCGAGCAGGTCAAAAAAGCAGAAGCTTGTACCTTTGCATATGGAAAAGAAAATACAATCAGCACTTATCTCTGTTTTTTACAAAGATGGTTTAGCGCCTTTGGCTAGAACCCTTCACCAATTGAATATCACCATCTACTCTACTGGAGGAACACAAAAATTTTTAGAAGACTTAGGCATCCCATGTGTGGCAGTTGAGTCAGTGACTGGTTATCCATCTATTTTAGGTGGACGTGTAAAAACATTACATCCTTCTATTTTTGGCGGCATCTTAGGCAGAAGATATGAGGCACAGGATATACAAGAAATGGAGGAGTTCAAGATTCCAGCGATTGATCTTGTGATTGTTGATTTATATCCATTTGAAGAAACATTAAGAACCACTACTGAAGAAAAAGCAATTATTGAAAAAATTGATATAGGCGGACCTTCCATGATCAGAGCAGCAGCTAAGAACTTCAGAGACTTAACAGTACTTGCTGCAAAAGATGATTACGCAGTATTGAATCAAATATTAATTGCCCAACAAGGAAGTACTAGCCTAGAGCAAAGAAAAGCTTTTGCAGCAAAGGCTTTTGAGGTGGTCATGCATTATGATATTGCAATTAGCAATTATTTTAATCCTGCTACTAGTAAGACTTTACGTTATGGAGAAAATCCTCATCAGGTAGCTACTTTCTATGGTAATTTAGACGCCTGGTTTACTCAATTAAATGGGAAGGAACTATCTTATAATAATTTAGTCGACGTAGATGCAGCTATAGCCTTGATTCAAGACTTGCCAACTACAAGTTTTGCAATCATCAAGCATACGAATGTATGTGGCGTAGCGCAAAGAGAAACTGTTTTTGCAAGTTGGGAGGCAGCATTGGCTGGAGATCCTGAAAGTGCATTTGGAGGCGTATTGGTTACCAACGGAAAAATTGATAAAGCAACCGCTGAAGCGATCCAAGAAATATTCTTTGAAGTATTAATTGCTCCTGCTTACGATGCTGAAGCGTTGACGATTTTATCTACAAAGAAAAATAGAATTTTGCTGGAAACAAAGCCTGGCATGCATTTTCATCCAACGCAAAAGAAATCAATTTTAAACGGAAGCTTAGAGCAAGGATTGGATACAGGTAATTACACCAACTGGGAAGAAGTAGGCGCAAGGCCTTGCAGTGAAACCGAAAAAGCGGATTTGATTTTCGGCAACATCATTTGCAAGCATTTAAAAAGCAATGCGATTGCCTTAATTAAAAATAAACAATTGATAGGTAAAGGGTGTGGCCAAACATCTAGAATAGACGCCCTAAGACAAGCCATTGATAAAGCCAAGCAATTTAAATTCGAACTTAAAGGAGCAAGCCTTGCATCGGATGCGTTTTTTCCTTTTGATGATTGTGTAAAGATTGCACAAGAAGCAGGCATTGAAGCATTTATTCAACCCGGTGGCTCTGTAAGAGATAAGGATAGTGTTGCTTATTGTCAAGCAAATGGCTTAGCAATGGTCATGACTGGTTTAAGACATTTCAAACACTAATATTTCTGAATGTCTACTCAAAACAAAGCCTATTTCGCATTAGCCGTTACAAGTATCGTATGGGGCACCACATGGGTCGCTAGTAAGATGGGCATATCGCATATGCCTGCTTTTGAACTAGCAAGCATCCGACAATTTTTGGGTGGCACATTGTATGTTAGCTTCTTTTTAATTAAAGGAGAACGCTTACCCACTAAAAAACAATTTCTTTGGCTATTGGGCATGTCACTTTTAATGTTTGTTTCTTCAAACGGCATTGCAACTTATGGTTTGCAGTTTATTACAAGTGGGCTAGCTGCACTGATTGCTGCATTGTATCCTTTATCAGTAGTTTTGATTGAAAGATACTACTACAAAGCAATTACAATTACCCCAAAAACATTGATAGGCCTATGTTTGGGCTTATTAGGAATTGGCTTTATATTTTACAAAGACAGTCTAAGCCTACACGGAAGTAACTATATATTAGGGGTGGGGCTTTCTTTGTTAGCCATGATTACCTGGAGTATCGGATCTATTATCATATCAAGAACAAAAATCAAAATCAATGCTTATAATTCAATAGGCTGGCAAATGCTAATAAGCGCATTGATTATGGCTTGTATCACCATCATAAGTGGAGACTATGTCCCATTAAATCAAATTCCAGCCATTTCATGGGGAGTGATTGTGTATATGGTCATTGGCGGATCAGTGTTTGCATTTATTTCATTCATTTATAGTATGAAGCATTTGAAATCATCTATTGCTTCTTTATATGCTTATATCAATCCGATTGTTGCGATATGGGTTGGCTCACTTTTATTAAATGAGCAGATGACTTGGAACAATATCGTAGGAACTTTATGCACTTTAGTTGGGGTGTACTTAGTGAATAAAAGCTTGAAGGATCAGAAAGATCCTGTCAATGCTATCTCAGATGCCGATGCAATGTGATTTTAGTAAATTTATTGCTTGTGCTTTTCTTTCCAAAGCTGATTGAATGTCTTTGAAGGGAACTGTAAAGGAACTCTTTGTTTAGCCCATCCTTTAAATATTTTATTGACTACCCAGTTCTTAATTGTTGCATTACCCTGGTTCATTAACATTCTATTCAAAGATGCCTGTTTCCAAATTTTCCATGCAAACTCTTCGGAAAAACTACTTTCTCCAGCCACTACCGACTCCCTTCTGTTTTCTAATAAAAGCTCATGAAGATTTATTTTAACAGGACATACAGCAGTACAATTACCACATAAACTAGATGCAAAACTTAAATGCTTATAATCGTGCATACCTCTTAAATGAGGCGTAATCACACTTCCGATTGGGCCACTATACGTTGTCTCATAGGCGTGTCCTCCAATATTCTTATAGATTGGGCAAGCATTTAAACAAGCGCCGCAACGAATACAATAAAGCGCTTCTCTGCTCTTTGCGTTCGCTAGTAAATTGGTTCTGCCATTATCTAATAAGATAACATACATCTCTTCTGGACCATCCGCTTCATCAGATTGTTTAGGGCCACTAATGATACTATTGTATACTGTGACTTGCTGACCAGTGCCATAAGTAGATAACAAAGGCCAAAATAATCCTAAGTCGGTTACAGAAGGAATCACTTTTTCAATTCCAACAATGACGATATGTGTTTTAGGAAAAGCAGCAGAAAGTCGGGCGTTCCCCTCATTTTCTGTTAATGCAATTCCACCAATATCAGACAAAATAAAATTAGCACCAGTGACGCCAATTTCTGCTTGAACGTATTTTTCTCTCAGATTTTTTCTCGCGACCAAGGTCATTTCCTCAGGCGTCATATTCATATCAGTACCTAATTTCTCTGCAAATAATTTGGCCACATCCTCTTTACTTTTGTGCATTGCAGGCGTTACAATATGATAAGGCGCTTCGCCATCAAGTTGCTGAATGTATTCACCTAAATCTGTTTCTACAGATTCTACTCCAATTGATTCTAAGTAAGTGTTTAAATGAATCTCCTCTGTTACCATGCTCTTACTCTTCACCAAGGTTTTACATTCTTTTTTCTTACAAATAGACCCTATAAAATCAAGTGCTTGTTCGCTATCTTCTGCCCAAAATACTTTTGCACCTCGCTTGGTAATCTGTTCCTCAAATTGAGTTAAATATAAATCCAAGTGCTCTACTGCCTCCCACTTTTTGTTTTTTGCAAGGGATCTTACTTTCTCTATATCATTGAACTGCATTTTACCCTTAGGTACAACCGCATTGTATTTGCCAATATTAAAATTGATTTTTTTTCTATGCGTCCTGTCTAATGCCTTCTCGCTACTTTTTTGATCAAATGATTCTGAGTAAATACTTTGCATAAAAACTTATTTATTCTCTAAATGTTTTGCAGATGCTTCGAGTGCTTCATAGAATTCAGTTCCGTATTTTCTGATAATCGACTCTTTTAAGAAAACATAAGCAGGTACTTTTAACTTAACACCAAGATTACAAGCTGCTGCACATAAATCTTCTCTTGGCTCATAGTTCATATACTCAATCGATGGGTCAGACTTGCTTTGTTGAATTTTAATTGGAAAAAGATGGCAACTAATTGGCTTCTTCCAAGAAATTTTACCATCATTGTACGCTTGCTCGAAAGCGCATTTAATAATATTTTGCTCATCCTTATATCCATAAGCACAGATACCTCCATTGATGGTAGGCGTCACCCATCCAAATTCTCTATCATATAAAAACTGTCCCACAGTTTCAACTTCTTTGATACCCTGCTTGGTCATGTAAGGCTTTACGATTTCGTAAAACTCTTTTACATATTCTTTTTCTTGATTTTCCAAAGGCGCGCCTGCATCACCATCTTCACAACAGCCCCCTTTGCATTTATTTAAATCACAAACAAATTGTTCTTCCACTACTTGGTCACTCACTAAAACATGGTCTATTATAATCATACTAAACGGATTAAAACAAAGGTATTACTAAATGCTTAAGATTTCCAATGAAAGCTATTGACAAGCTGTTTTAAATCTTGGTATAAAAAATCAGTCACTGGAGCCAGGGAATCTGCGTTGGGAGTAGTGTCAAAATAGAGTGCTCCCCTTAAAAAATGGCGACTAGAATCTGTGATGAAAAACTGATAAGGACTTGCTACATCTCCTCCCAAGTGAAAAAACACACCTTTTAGCCCATTGGGGTTTTCAAATACAGAGTCTTCAATGAAACTAGCCTTATTTGAATGATTGTTCGCAAAGTTGTAAGCATCCCGAACCAATACCTCCAACTTGTCTTTTTGGACCGCATTATAGCTAATGTATAAGGTGGCGTTCAGCGTAGGAAATTGCAAGTTCATCCATCCCTTTTGCTGTTGATTAACACCCCCATTCGCAATTTTTTTGTCCACTACTGCATAGGATGGAATGTCAAACGAATAGGGCAAGTCAATGACCGCATTGGAAAGGTAATTTTTATTGGGAAGCTCAATAGCAGGATAGCCAGTCGCTTTTGGCGTAAATCTTGAATTACAAGCAGCAAAGCCCATTGCAGCTACTACAGATAAAATGAAGCAGAATTTATACATTTTCCTGATTGCTAGTAGTGATCGGTGTGATGATAGATTGTACTTTATGGATTCTATTTTTCTGTATCTCTAATGCGGTAAAACTAAATTGCTTGTATTTTACCACTTGTTGAACTGCCGGGAATTCTCCGGCCAACTCTAGTATCAAACCAGCAACTGTATCGCTCTCTCCTTTTACAGCATCAAAGAAGTTAGTAGGTATATCAATAAAATTACAGAAATCAATGATGGCTGTTTTCCCTTCTAAAATATAGTGAAAATCATCAATTTTTTTAATCATAGATTCTTCTTCGTCAAACTCGTCTTTGATATCTCCCACAATCTCTTCTAAAATATCTTCCAAAGTGATGATACCACTAGTTCCTCCAAATTCGTCAACGACAATCGCAAAGTGAATTCGCTTAGATTGGAATTCTTTTAATAAGTCTTCGATCATTTTTTGTTCATGCACAAACAATGCAGGACGAATTAATTTTTGCCATTGGTAAGCTGCTTCTTCTTGTAAATGTGGAATTAAATCCTTGGTATGAATAATGCCAACAATGGTATCTAAGTCTTCTTTATACACGGGAAATCGGCTATAATTATGCTCTTTAACACTTTCTAATAATTCATTGTAAGTGATATTGTCTTCTACTCCGTATACATCTAGCCTTGTTTTCATAATTTGACGAACAGTGATGTTCCCAAATTTGACAATGCCTTTTAAAATTTTCTTTTCACTATCTAATTGATTGGGCGAAGTAGTTAATTCAATCGCATGATCTAACTCCTCCATACTGTAAGTATTCCCAGTATCTTTTTGTGCTAATTTTTTTTCAATGAGGTTGGTGTATTTTACCATGAGACCACTCATTCTCGAGAAAATAAAATAAACCAATTGAATAATCCCCCCAAAATCTTGAGCAAAGCGAATATTGTTTTGAGTCGCCATCACTTTAGGCATGATTTCACCAAAAAATAAAAGCAATAAAGTCACTGCTAACACTTTAACAATGAACTCGATACCTGGAACTGGAATTTGGTCAAATACAAATAGATGGTCAATTAAAATATTAGACACAAGGATGATACAAATATTAATGAAGCTATTAGCGATTAACATGGAAGTCAATAGTTTCTTTGGGTCTTCCAAAAGATCTACAATCCTTTTAAGTGGCCTGTGGTTTTTTGTTTTTAAAACTTGGATGTCTTTATAAGACAAGGAGAAGAAAGCAACTTCTGATCCTGCAATGGCAAAAGATAAAAAAAGCAAAATGAAAAGCAGTAAAAGCAAGCCTGCATCTTGTTGCATTTTTGAAATATCAAAATAAGTGGCTACTAAAAATATAAACTTACTCGAGTGCGCTTCCATGGTGGAAAGTTACTAAAAAATCATTAATGATCTTTGGAAATGCATATTTCGACAATTGCTTAGGCTTTACCCACAAAGCATTTTGAAGCATTTTAGGCATTTTTGATAATTGAATGCATATAAATCGAGCTTCGATGGTTTGATGCGTCAAAAGCTGCTTAAATAATGGGGGCTGCTTTTTCGCGCCAATATATTTCCATTGAGTTGATGGAAGTCCAAATTGATGTTTTAAAACAGATGCGAGATAACTGTCAGAAAATACCGGCATTCGGTCATGTTCAATTAAATAAAATTGAAACAACCCATTCCACACATCCCCTTCGCCTCTTTTTTGCAACATCCAGGTGCCGTTAAAATTGAAGCAAAAGAAATCAAAATGTCTTTTCTTTTTGGTAATACGCTTTGATTTAACTGGCAGTTGATTGACTTGATTTACATTGAACGCAACACATTTTGAAGATAAGTTGCATGTAACACAATCTGGATTGCTTGGTGTGCAAACAGTAGCGCCAAAATCCATTATCGCTTGATTGTAGACGCCTGGCTCATCCTTTGCAAGATTTTGATTTGCAATCGAATTGAATAATGCTACCCCCTCTTTTGTATCAATGGGTGTAGCAAGGCCATAGAATCTTGATAAAACTCTATATACATTCCCATCTACTACTGCATAAGGTAAATTGAAAGCAAAAGAAGCTATGGCAGAAGCTGTATAGGGACCAATTCCTTTCAATGCCAGTAGCCCTTCATAGGTGTTTGGGAAAACCCCTTTTGACAGTTTCGAGATATGCCTAGCGGTATGCAATAAATTTCTACAACGGTTATAATACCCCAAACCTTCCCATAATTTAAAGACTTTTTCATCTTTTGCTTTTGCTAAATCTTGAACTGTTGGATAGGCTTTTATAAACTTTTCATAATAAGCCCACCCTTGATCTACCCTTGTTTGCTGTAGAATCACCTCGCTTAACCAAATTTTATAGGGATCTGATTCCCCCTTCCAAGGCATTTCACGATGGTTGGCTGAATTGTTCCACTTAAGTAGCTGTTGGGTAAAATAGATAGACATTAGACGCAAAATTGCCTAAAATTAGGCAGATCACCCATAGTTTATTCAGAAAATAAGCTAGAATTAGGGGCTAAAATAATCATATATATAAATTATAGTATATATATGAGCCTAAAATTATGTTAACAAATGAATAAAAAAAACGATCATATAGTTGTAAAAAGTGAAAAATTCATTTATTTTTAGTACCAAAACCCCAAAACCAAACTCCATGAGAAAATCTGATCTCATCAATCAAATCTCTGAGAAAACGGGAATACCTAAGGTTGATGTTTTAGTCACTTTAGAAACCATGTTCAAAGAAGTAAAAGAAAGTTTAGCAAATGGCCAAAATATCTATATTCGTGGCTTTGGTAGCTTTATTACTAAGAAAAGAGCCGCAAAAATTGGTAGAAATATCAAAAAGAATATTGCGGTAGAAATTCCAGAACATTTTATTCCTGCTTTCAAACCAGCAAAAGAATTCGTAAACGAGGTGAAAAGCAAACGTAAGTAGTTAACTTTGCAAAAATCTTTTTGCATTGAAAAAACCACAACTTATACTCATCTTGTTAGGGCTACTACTATTTAGTGTGCTCTACTTTTTCACTCCTAGATTTGCCCCTAAAACGGGCAATGCACCTACCCAATCAGCTGAAAGTCAAACTGTTACAACAGAATCGATTTTAAACACAGCTAAATTAGCCCTTTCGGAAAACCAGAAAATATCGCTGCTTTCAATTGAAAATCAATTGAAAAATGCAACGAATGCGCAGGATAGTTTGAAGTCATTTAAAGCACTAAGTCAGTTCTGGGCAGATTCAGCTCAAAAACTAGCTCCATATTTATATTTCACTTACAGTGCCGCTTTGTTGGAAAATTCTGAAAAAAGCCTCACTTTTGCAGCCCAGCTGTTGGTAGATAATCTATTAACGCCGGACGCACCACCTGCACTCCAACCTTGGATCGCAGGAAATGCAAAAGTTCTTTTAGAGAAAGCATTGGTAATCAACCCAAAGAATGACTCAGCAAAAATTAATTTAGGAGCTTGTTATTTATTTGGTAACCTATCTGACAATCCTATGCAAGGAATTACAAAGATCAAAGAAGTGGTGGACAAAGATTCAACCAATTCTTATGGTCAATTTATTCTAGCATTGGGTGGTAAAAAATCAGGACAATATGATAAAGCAATAGAACGCTTAATCACGGTGTTGAAAATTCAACCCAATCATATTGAAGCTATGATTCACTTGGCAGAGTGTTACGAACTGACAGACCAAAAAGCCTTAGCCATTGAATGGTATACGAAAGTTAGCAATAGCGTAAATATACCTGAAGCCAAAGAAGCTATCTCCAAAAGAATACAAGAATTAAAGAAATAACATTTTATAACAGAAAAAGAATCGAACATGCCTTGTGGTAAAAAAAGAAAACGTCATAAAATTGCGACGCACAAAAGAAAAAAACGTTTAAGAAAAAACCGTCATAAGAAGAAGAACAAATAGTTCTCTTTCAATACAAGCATTTTTCAATTGAGAAATGCTTGTATTCTTTTCCATTGCACGCCACTCCTCTACCTAGCAACTTTACTTTACCTTTTACCTTCCTTTGTAAAGTGGCCGTGTTTTCAAAAAACATAAAGCATTCTCACGCTATCAGGCGAGTTATATGTTGTATTAAAAGTTGCTATTCGTGAACAAAGATTTAATTATTAATAGTTCTCCAGATGGGGTTGAAATTGCCCTATTAGAAGACAAGAAATTAGTAGAAATTCACAATGAAAAGATTGACGCCCGCTTTGCAGTAGGTGATCTATATCTTGGAAAAGTGAAAAAAATAATACCCGGCCTAAATGCCGCTTTTGTAGATGTAGGATTTGAGAAAGATGCGTTCTTGCATTATACCGACCTTAGCCCTTATGTAAAATCAATTATTAAGTTCACGCATGATGCGATGAATAACCAAAATAATCAATTTGATTTTTCAAAATTCGAATCGGCTCCTGAGATAGTTAAAACAGGAAAAATTAGCGAAGTCTTAAATGGCAAGCCAAATATATTGGTACAAATTTTAAAAGAGCCCATCGCAGCTAAAGGCCCTAGATTAACCTGCGAAATTTCATTAGCTGGTCGTTTTGTGGTGCTAACACCATTCAACGAAATCGTTGCTGTTTCAAAAAAAATTCATTCTTCGGAAGAGCGTAAGCGCCTTCAAAAAATGATGGAATCCATTCGTCCAAAAAACTTTGGTGTGATTGTACGAACCGCTGCAGAAGGTAAAACCACCGCAGAACTACATGAGGATTTACTCACTTTGGAAACCAACTGGAAAAATATTCAGTCGAATTTAAAAGGTGCAGTCCCTCCTACGCGTATCATGAATGAAGAAAGTAAAACTACAAGTATCTTAAGAGATCTTTTAAGCGAAGATTTTAATAAAATTGTAGTGAATGACAAAAGTATTTATGATATCACTTTAAGTTATTTACAAAGGATCGCACCCCACAAATCGAATATCATTAGTTTACATACTGGAGATGTTGGCATTTTTGACCAATATGGCATCACTAAACAAGTGAAGTCTTCTTTTGGGAAAACCATCAATTTGAATAGTGGAGCTTATTTGATTATAGAACATACCGAAGCGCTCCATGTAGTGGACGTAAATAGCGGATTTAAGAGCGTTAGTAACAATCAAGAAGAAAATGCCTTGCAAACTAATTTGGAGGCAGCAGAAGAAATTGCAAGACAATTAAGACTAAGGGATATCGGAGGCATTATTGTCATTGATTTCATTGACATGAAATTGCCAGAACATAAAAAAAAGGTGCAAGAAGCACTTGAAGGTTTTATGAAAACTGATAGAGCAAGGCATTCCATTTTACCTATATCTAAGTTTGGCCTTTTGCAAGCTACAAGACAAAGAATCAGGCCAGAAGTCAATATCAATACCTCGGAAGATTGTCCTGCTTGTTCTGGAACAGGTAAAATCACCGCTACTTTGTTATTAGAGGATGAAATGGAAAAGAAGTTGGCTTATTTAGCCACACATGGCCACAAAAAGCTGACTTTGTTAGTACACCCTATCATTCACTCGCATCTAACAAAAGGCTTCTTTACAAGCATCATAAAGCGCTGGAGAAAGAAGTATAAATTGAAACTACAATCTCAAGCATCAAACACAAGTCATTTGGTTGAATACAAGTTTTTAGACGAGCAAATGGAAGAGATAAAATTGTAACTATACATGTATCGACTACCCGCAATGGGTTGGAGATAAGGATATAAAAAAAGACCCCGAAAATTCGGGGTCTTTTTTTATATCAACCTATTCAGATTAATACCCTTCGTTTTGAACCAATTGCTTGTTCACATCGATTTCTCTTTGTGGAATAGGCAAGATTAACTTTGGAGAGTTCCAAGCCAATGTACCTACAGCAGTTTGTGTTCTCTTAGCATCTGGCAAAAATTGACCTTCGAAAGCCAATTCTAATCTTCTTTCCTTAAGGATATCAGCTAAAGTAACAGCAGTTAAAGCAGGTAAACCAGCTCTAGTGCGGATGGCATTCACATCACTTAATGGAGTAGCGCCAACTACTGTGCTATTTCTTTGGTTTGCCTCTGCTCTTGTTAAATACATTTCAGATAAACGCACCACAGGTACATCACCGAAACGATCTAAGTGCTTCTTAGTATAATAGAAACCACCAGATAACTCGAAATAAGCTTTTCTAGCATCACCTGTCTCATATAAAGCAATATGTGCAGGTTTAATTTTACAATCACTTCTTCCTGCAGTACCAGCAATTGAGCTGATTGTTCTACCGAAATAAGTATTCAAAGCGTTGGTACCATCTTGAGCAGTTACTTTCATTGAGAACAAGTATTCACCAGGAGTTGTTCCACCGTTATTGATGAATGTAAACCAGTTTTTACCTATTTCAGTCGCTAAAGTTTTACCGCTACCCACAATTACACGGTTAGCAGCAGCACCAGCTTCAGTATAGTTTTTCAATGCTAAGTATACTCTAGACAACTGCGCTGCAGCAGCCCATTTTGTTGCATAGATACCATTAGAAGAAGGCAATAAAGATTCAGCTTTCACCAAGTCAGCGATCACTTGATCATAAACCGCTTTCACTGTTGCTCTAGCTTTATAGTCCGCTTGAGTTACATTACCAGTTGGTGTTAAAACCAAAGGCACACCTGGGTTAGCAGCGTAGTCGCCATCCCCTACAGGCTTAGCATACAATTTTACCAGTTCAAAATAGATAGAGCCTCTTAAGAATAAAGCTTGGCCTTCTACTGAATTTTTCTTTGCTGTTGAAGAAGTTACTTTATCAACTGCAGACAATACATTGTTGATACGGTTGATTGTGCTATAAGAAGCAGACCAAGTGCCCAATGCATTGGAGTTATTAGCGTTCATCTGTGCTTTGTAAGCATCTGACAAACCAGCGAATGTACCAGTAAAGTTGATATTATCGCTATTACCGATTAACTCGTTCATTACCATGATATCTCCACCATATACGGTAGCAGCTTGTGCTCCATCATAAGCACCAATCAAGGTTACATTTACATCACCTTCAGATAACAAAGCCTTATCATCTGCAATACTTTGGTACGGGAATACATCCAAACGCTTTTCGCAAGCCGTAGCAAGTACGCTCGTAAACAAAATAGCAGCTAAGTATTTGTTTATTGTTTTATTATATATTTTCATAAAATTCATGATTAACTAATTAAAAATTAATGTTTACGCCAAACAAGATTGTTCTTGGTTGTGGCGGTGTGTAGAAGTCACTACCTTTTGCAATATTAGAATCAAAATCATCAGCGTTAACTTCTGGATCCCAATAAGGATATTTTGTAAAGGTTAATAAATTCTGACCTGATACATACACTCTTAATTTTTCAAGTTTGAACTTGTTTAATTTTTTAGAATCAAAAGTATAGCCAATTGATGCTGTTCTTAAACGGATATAAGATCCGTCAACGATATAACGGCTACTAATTTGAGCACCATTGTTATAGAACAATCTAGCTTGTGGGATATTGGTAATATCACCAGGCTTTTGCCAACGTGCCATTTGATCATAAGTTTGGTTGTCTTCGTAACGCATACTTGCAGATGAATAACGTCCCATTCCATAAATATTGTTTTCGTTTCCTAAAACACCATTGAAGAAGATAGACATATCAAACCCTTTATAAGAGAAGTTATTCGTTAAACCTAAAACCACATCTGGATTAGGGTTACCAGTTACTACTCTTGTTGCTTGACTGAACACACTCGTCTTAGTTCTGTCGATAGTGCCATCTGCATTTTTTGTATTCTTGTACCATAATGCATTACCATTTGCAGGGTCAACACCAGCCCACTCTGCAGTATAGAATACGCCAATTGCTTGTCCTTCCATTACGCGGTTCATGCTACCAACTCCACCTTCAATTACTTGACCTTGGATATCAGTTACTTTACCTCTGTTTAATGCAATATTGAAACTTGTATTCCATTTGAAAGCACCAACTAAATTTTGTGTATTCAATACAAATTCAAAACCTTTGTTTTCTAATTTACCTACGTTCTTTACCATGCTAGAGAAACCAGTAGTAGCAGGGATATTTACGTTTAACAATAAACCAGAAGTATTTTTTACGTAGTAATCGATTTCACCGGTAATTCTGTTATTGAATAAACCAAAATCGATACCCGCATCCAATTGACTTGTTGTTTCCCATTTCAAATCATCATTTCTTAACTGAGAAGGACGTTGTCCTGCAGCACCAGCATAACCAGCATCACCAGTAAACAAGCCCATTTGAGGGAAGTTTCCGATTTCAGAGTTACCCACGATACCATAAGAAGCTCTTGCCTTTAAGAAGCTAACGATTTTATTATCCATCAAGAATTTTTCGTTCGACAAGATCCAACCAGCAGAAACCGCTGGGAAGAAACCTGTTCTTGAATTCTTACCGAATCTAGAAGAAGCGTCAATACGACCACTTGCAGAAACGATATACTTTTCGTTGAATGTATAATTAGATCTTAAGAAATAAGATAAGAATCTAAAATCTGTTTGAGAAGAACTACCACCAGACTTAGTCGCAGCACTTGCAATTTTTTGATAAGAATCAGAAGGGAAGCCAATACCTGTTACACTATTGTATTTCGCTTGAGATTGTTGGTATTGCATACCTAAAGTAGCAGCAAAATTATGCTTACCAGCTACTTTGTTATAGTTGAAATAACTGTTGGTGTTATAGTTGGTAACAAACGCACCAGTGTTGGTACCTTCACCTGTAGAAGAACTTGTATTTCTAACAGTTTGTGTTTGATAATAACGCTCTTCGTTTTGGCTTAAGAAGTCTAAACCAAATTCAGATTGGAATGTTAAACCAGGTAATAATTTCACTTTGAAATAAGTATTACCAAAAGTTCTGTATACATCTTGTGCATACTTTGCATAATCAATTTGAATTCTAGGGTTAAAATATAAACCAACGTTTACGTCTCCTGGAGGTGTACCAGTAGGCAAACCAGTTGCAGGATCGTAGAATGGAGTCATTGGTAATAATGCCGCAGATTGTAATGGGTTAGAGAACGCATTATCTCCTGGCAAACGACGGTTGTAAGTTCTAGATAAACTTAATGAAACGCCTAAATCTAACCAGCTATTCGCTTGTTGATCTACGTTTAAACGACCAGTTGTTCTGCTCAATTCGTTACCTACAATTGTACCACCTTGGTCTAAATGTTGGAAAGAAGAGAAGAATTTAGTTTTATCATTACCACCTCTGATTTGTAAATCAGCTTGACGGTATTGTCCTTTTTGGAAAGCTTGATCCTGCCAGTCATAAGACTTAGTTGGATCTTTATCCCATTGACCAAAGCTATGATAGCTCATGATGTCCTTCATATATTGTGTGTAGCTATCTGAAGCTGAATACGGAATTCCTTCAGCATCATCAGAATATTTTGCAGCTTCCATTGCTAACTCATTGTACTCAGTTGCATTCAACATTCTTACTCTCTTAGTCGCTTCTGATTGTCCAGTTTGTAAGTTGAATGTAACTTGAGTTCTTCCAGACTTACCTCTTTTAGTGGTGATTAAAACCACACCATTCGCAGCACGAGATCCGTAGATCGCACCTGCAGAGGCATCTTTCAATACTTCGATAGATTCAATATCATTTGGGTTTAAATCAGTCAATGGATTCATGTCACCACCATAAGTAGATTGGTCTTGTGCAGTTACAGGAATACCATCTAATACATACAATGGTTGGCTAGAAGCAGAAATAGAAGAGTTACCTCTAATTCTAACAGTTACTGCTTGTCCTAATTTACCAGATTGGCTATTTACGAACACACCCGCAGCTTTACCTTGCAAAGCAGCATCCACACTTGGAGTAGGCATGTATTCAATATCCTTTCCTTTAACGCGAGCAATATTACCTGTTAACTCTTTTTTAATCAATGATCCACCAAAACCAGTAACAACCACTTCTGAAAGTGCTTTTACATCTGCTTTAAGGACAATTAAAAAAGATTTAGCATTGGTAGAAACCTGACGGCTTTCATAACCAATTGCTATCACTTCTAATACTTTATTTGCTTGTACTGCAATAGTGAAATTACCTTGAGCATCAGAGTTTGTCCCTGTCTTGGTTCCTTTTACAAGTACACTTGCACCTGCAATTGGATTACCAGATTCGTCGGTAACCTTACCATTTACTGTTGTGTTTTGAGCTATTGCTACTCCAATCATCAGAAAGGATGCAAGAAAACTCAATAGAAAAAATTTTTTCATCATAGAATTTAATTTTTTGAAAAAACCATATTTGATTGAATTGCAATTTAACAAAAATTTAGACTTATTATTCTTTTGTTAAGTTTTGTTTGCTCTTTTTGATCATTTTATGAGTCAAACAGGATAAAATGTATACATATAATTATTTATAATATAATGTTTTGAATGCTAAATGACCCTTTTTCGGCAATTACCTGATAAAAAAAACAGAATCCGAGTATCTTTACCCTATGAGCAAATCAAAATCGGCCTTTTTTTGTACAAATTGTGGGTATGAGTCTGCTAAATGGGCTGGTAAATGTCCTGCCTGTAATGAATGGAACAGTTTCACAGAAGAAGTCATAGATAAAGGCAAAGGCAATGCCCCAACTTGGGATGATTATGCCACTACCCAAAAAGGGACAGAGGTCATTGCGATCAATGATGTACATAGTCAATCTGAAAAAAGAATTGATAGCTCTGATCCAGAATTAAATCGAGTTTTAGGAGGAGGGATCGTACTTGGCTCTATTGTACTTGTTGCAGGAGAACCAGGAATTGGTAAAAGCACCTTGTTTTTACAGCAAGGATTGATGATGAAGGATCAAACTGTTTTATATATCAGTGGAGAGGAAAGTATTCAGCAAATTAAAATGCGTGCAGATAGATTAAGTCTAGAGAATGAACATTTTTATTTGTTGACCGAAACACATACACAAGCTATTTTCAAAGCCATAAAAAAATTAAAACCTACTGTTGTCATTGTAGATTCAATTCAGACACTTGAATCCAATTTAATTGATGCAGCAGCTGGAAGTATTTCACAAATCAAACAAACTGCAGCAGAATTTCAAAGATTTGCAAAAGAAACTGGCACACCTGTTTTTCTAATTGGCCATATCACCAAAGAAGGTTCTATTGCCGGACCTAAAATTTTAGAACACATGGTGGATACTGTTTTACAATTTGAAGGTGATCGTCATTATGCTTATAGAATGTTGCGCACTTTAAAGAATCGATTTGGAAGTACAAGTGAATTAGGCATCTATGAGATGACTGGAACCGGCATGAAAGTGGTGACCAATCCATCTGCATTTTTAATCGCACAAAGAAACGATGCTTTAAGTGGTAGCACCATTGCTGCAGCGATGGAAGGCATGCGTCCTTTATTGATAGAAGTACAAGCCTTAGTAACACAAAGTGTGTATGGCACGCCTCAAAGAACAGTGACTGGCTTTGATTTAAGAAGATTACAATTATTATTGGCTGTGTTGGAAAAGCGTGGTGGGTTTGCATTTGGAATGAAAGATGTATTTGTCAATATTGCTGGTGGACTTAAAATAGAAGATCCTTCATTAGATCTCGCAATCATACTTGCATTGCTATCTTCCTACGAAGACATCCCATTGCCACAAGGCATTTGTTTTGCTGGAGAAGTTGGTTTAAATGGTGAAATTCGTGCAGTTAATAGAATACAACAACGCATTGCTGAAGCAGAAAAATTAGGTTTTGAAAAAATTATTATTTCTGGATTCAATACGAAAGGAATTGATACAAAAAAACATAGCATCGAAGTTATTCCAGTTGAAAGAGTAGACGAAGCCTATCGATTATTTTTCTAGTCTTGAAAACGTATGAACGCATACGAAACTATATAAATGCATTTTTGCATTTATTGTATCCACAAATTTGTTTTGGTTGCGGCACAGATGAATTAGAAAAAACAATGCCTTTATGTCATCGGTGTATCCATGATTTACCTACAACTGATTTTTTTAGCATCGATGAAAATATTGTAGAAAAAATATTCTGGGGAAGAGTGCCTGTTCAACATGCAGGCGCCTTGTTGTTTTTCACAAAAGATGGTCTTGTGCAAGATTTGATGACTCAATTAAAATACCATCACAACAAAAAAGTGGGTATTTTATTGGGCAATCTAATAGGTGAAGCGATAGCAGTAGAAGAAAGATTCAAACAGATTGATCTACTAGTACCTATTCCGATTCTTTCGTCAAAAACACACAGCAGAGGCTACAACCAAAGTCACGTTATTGCATTAGGGATCCAACAAAAATGGAGCAGACCTATTGAAACTCAAGTTTTAGTTAAAAAAAGCTGGTCCAATACGCAAACCATGAAAAATAGAAAGTCAAGGATGCAGCAAGTTCCAGATTTATTTATGGTTCAAAACGTAGAAAATATTAAAGGAAAAAATATACTACTTGTGGACGATGTATTAACTACGGGAGCTACTTTAGAAGCAGCCATAGCCTGTTTGTTAAAAGGAGCGCCAGCTTCTGTTTCTATAGCTGTTGCCGCTTATACCCTTTAGTCAACTTTTTGCTTAATTTCTTGTTATATTTAATCATTCAAACATTCAATTATACATTATGAAAACAATATTAAGTTTCTTATTTCTTGCTTGCAGCTTATTTATACAGGCGCAAAGTATCCATAGCTTTAAAGTTAAAAGCATTGACGGAGGTCAGATAGATTTTTCAAAATACAAAGGAAAAAAAATCATGGTAGTGAATACGGCAAGTAAATGCGGTTACACCCCTCAATACGAGCAATTGCAAAAAGTATATAGTCAATACAAAGACAAATTAGTGATCATAGGTTTCCCATGCAATCAATTTGGAGGACAGGAACCAGGCTCCAACGAAGAAATTGTTGAATTCTGTCAAAAAAATTACGGCGTTAATTTCCCTCTAGCAGATAAAGTTGACGTGAAGGGAAGTGCGCAATCTCCAATTTATCAATGGTTAACTCAAAAAGCTAAGAATGGCGTTTTAGATGCTACCATTGGCTGGAATTTCAATAAATTTTTATTGGACGAAAATGGCAAAATGTTGGCTTATTTCCCAAGCAATGTGAAGCCAGATAGCGATACTATTTTGAGTTACTTAAAATAAGTAGCTTACCCAAGTAAATACTATCTTCGCTGCATGTTATTGCGCGATATTATTGGTCAGGAAAAATTAAAGCATCAGCTAGTAGAGATGGTTCAACACCAAAGATTGAGCCATGCGCTACTATTTGTTGGGCCAGAAGGATCCGGCGCCCTACCCCTTGCTATTGCATTTGCACAATATTTAGTGAGTTCGCCAGCAACAACGAATGAAGTTGCTGACTTATTTGCAGACCCAACTGCTTTAACAAAACAAGTGCACACCTACAACGAGCCGGATGCCATTGCCGATTTACCTGCATACCAACGTGCGAACCAGTTGATGCACCCGGATCTTCACTTTTCATTTCCAACCATCACTGAAAAACCTGGTCAAAAAAACATCAGTGCTAATTTCATTGAACAATGGAGAGAATTTGTACAAGGCTATCCTTATGGTAATGTGTTTGACTGGTTGCAATTCATCAAAGCAGAAAATAAGCAGGGAAATATTAGCGCGGACGAATGTGCGGAAATTATCAAAAAGCTGAGCTTTAAAAGTTTCGAAAGTCCATTCAAAGTGTTAGTGATGTGGATGCCTGAATATTTAGGGAAAGAGGGTAATAAGCTATTAAAATTGATCGAAGAGCCTCCTGCTGATACCATCTTTTTATTGGTTGCTAATTCTGAGGAGCAAATCTTGCCAACCATACTAAGTCGTTGTCAATTTATCAGAGTTCCTCGATTGACCAACAATGAAATTGCAGGCGCTTTAGAACAAAGAGCCAATTTAAGTCCAGAAAAAGCACAGCTCATAGCTGCTATGTCAGATGGCAATTATAGAGAAGCACTACATTTAGTGCAGCATAGTGACACCGATTTCTTAGACCAAATACGTGACTGGCTCAACGCGATCCTAAAAAACGGCCCTTTAGCCCAAATGAAATGGGTAGACGAGGTAAGCAAACTAGGGAGAGAGCAACAAAAGCAATTCTTAAAATACTTTAATCATCTACTGGAGCAAAGTATCCGCATTAAAGTACTTGGCGCAGACCTCCCTTTGGACCCAGATTTAAAGGATTTTGCCCTCAGAATCAACAAAATTGCTGGAGTGGGTCAATTAGAGGCCATTATACAAGAATTAGATAAGGCTGTCTATTATATTGAGCGAAATGCCAATGCCAAAATGTTATTTATGGCTATGGGTATCAAGTTCTATCATATCATTCGCAACAAAACCTTAATTTTGACATAGACGCCAATCTAGGAATTGAGTTTTAAGGCAAGTGGGCGTCGGGTATTTCAATTTATAACAGTTAGAACTTAGAATATATGGGATGTGGATCATGCGGCACGGGTACGCCCAATGGCTGCAAAAGTAATGGAGGCTGTAGTACAGGAGGATGTAATAGATTAAATGTACATGACTGGTTACGCGACTTGCCTGTGGACGACGCAGAAAGTCAATGTAGGGTGGTAGAAGTAAGCTTTAAACAAGGAAGCCGAAAAGAATTTTTTAGAAACCCTACTTTCCAAGTTTTTGAAAAGGGAGATTATGTAACTGTTGAAGGCGTGAACGGCTTCGACCTGGGAGAAGTTTCTTTGACTGGTGAGTTAGTCCGTGTGCAATTGAAAAAAAGAGGCACAGACGAATTTCATCCCGACATGAAAAAAATCCTTAGACCAAGTACAGAAAAAGATATTGAAACTTTCAAGATCAGTAAAAGTAGAGAATCAGATATGTTGGCTCGAAGCAGGGCACATGCAAGAGAATTGAAATTACAGATGAAATTAAGTGAGATTGAATTACAAGCTGATGGCAAAAAAGGTACTTTTTTCTATACAGCAGATGACCGTATTGACTTTAGAGAACTCATCCGCATTTTCGCAGGCGAGTTCAAGGTAAAAGTTGAAATGCGTCAAATTGGTATTCGTCAAGAAGCTGCGAAAGTGGGTGGTATTGGAAGTTGTGGTCGTGAACTTTGTTGTAGTACTTGGTTGCACGATTTCAAAAGTGTCAACACAACTGCTGCTCGTTACCAAAATTTATCGATCAACCAAACTAAATTAAGTGGCCAATGTGGTCGTTTAAAATGTTGTTTGAATTTTGAATTAGACACTTATTTAGACGCTTTACAAGCATTTCCTGATTATGCAGACAATTTGCAAACAGCAATGGGTCAAGCATTTTTAATCAAGAAAGATATTTTCAAAAATTTAATGTGGTATACGCTACCTAACAATACCAAACATTATCCTTTAACGATAGAGCGCGTTAAGGAAATTAAAAGATTGAATCAACAAGGTATTGCAGTAGAAGAGCTTGAAGCGGTAGAGGTTACAAGTGGTAAACCAAAAGAAGTAGAACCAGATTTTGTAGATGTAGTAGGCCAAATTAGTTTACGTACTTTAGAAAAAAACGATCGTAGAAGAAGAGATCAACAAAGAAATTATAGAGAACCACAAGGCCCCAACCAAAACGGACCTCGCCCACAAGGACCAAGGCCACAAGGCGGACCTCGTCCGCAAGGACCAAGACCTGAAGGAGGACCTCGACCACAAGGACCAAGGCCACAAGGCGGATCTCGTCCGCAAGGACCAAGGCCACAAGGACAAAGACCTGAAGGCGGACCTCGACCGCAAGGGCCAAGACCACAAGCTGGACCTCGTCCTCAAGGACCAAAACCAGAAGGCGGAAATAACGCATAAAAAAAAGACCTCGAAATATCGAGGTCTTTTTTTGTTAATTGACTGAGTCAATCATCCTTATTTTTTTGTTGGCTTTTTTAGTTTCACTAATACTACGCCATGTTTATACTTTGCACCAAATTTTGCAATTGCATCTGGGCCTTTAAATACATCCATAGAAGCAATGAGGGCAGTATTGATTTTAACCACTTTAGCATAGGGTGTTTCAACACCATCCACTAGATACACTGGCATACTAGGATCTGATTTCCCAGTAGGCGCAGAAGCAGGCTTTTGTGCTACTGCAGCAAAGGATAGTACACTAAAAATAAATACAGCAAATACGTTTTTCATTGTTTTACAATTTTTGAATTTAGTGATATAATTTTTCTAGTTCTTGATTGGTAAACTCCATTAAATTTTTAACATAATCTGGAGAGAAGTTAAACTCTAATCCCGCAGTTTGATACAATTCAGGCAATGTTTTTGTTCCTCCTAATGCCAAAGCATTCATATAGTTTTCCAATGCTTGTTTAGGATTTTTTTGGTACTGCATCCACATGCCAATCGCACCTAATTGTGCAATGCCATACTCGATATAATAAAATGGCACTTCAAATAAGTGCAATTGTCTTTGCCAACCAATCGCTCTGAATTCTTTTAAGCCTGATTGATTCAGCACCTTACAAGAAAATTCTTTTACGATATTTTGCCACTCATTCGTTCTTTGCTCAATTGTATGTTCCGGATGTGTGTAAACCCAATGTTGAAATTTATCAATGATCGCAATCCATGGGAAAATTGTAATCGTTCTTTCTAATTGATGTTCTATTGCTCTTTTTAGATCTGCTTCTTTTTCGAAAAAAGGCTGCCAATGGTTCATACTAAATAATTCCATTGACATACTTGCCACTTCAGCAATTTCCATAGGATACTCCTTGAATGCACTTAAAGACAATTGATGTGCCAAGAATGAATGAATTGCGTGCCCCCCTTCATGTACCATGGTAGTTACATCACTCATTTGACCTGCAGCATTCATGAAAATAAATGGCGCACCTGATTCTGCCAAAGGACAATTGTATCCACCCGGCGCCTTCCCTTTTCTACTTTCTAAATCAAAATGTTTTAGTTCATTCATTTTTCTTAAGCAATCGGCAAAGAAAGGATCAATCTGTTCAAAACAAGCGACCGATTTTTCGTACAAATCATTGCCATCTGTAAAGGGACGCAAAGGTTTAGTGCCAGCTGGCTCTGCTTCTAAGTCCCATGGCTTAAGTGCATCAACACCTAGTTTTTCTTTCTTACGTGTATATATTTTTTCAATCAAAGGCATTACATGCAGTTTAACTGCTTCGTGAAACTGGAAACAATCTTCTTTGGTATAATCAAATCGACCTAATTCCGCAAACTTGTAATCACGATAATTTTCAAAGCCAGCATTCAAGGCCACTTGATGTCTTTTTTGCACTAAGCTTGTAAATAAATCGTGCATCGCTGCTTGGTCTTGCAAGCGTCTGGTTTGAATTTTTCGGTATACTTCTTCTCTAAAAGCACGGTCTTCATTTTCTAAAAATTGAGCCGCCTGTTGTAAAGTATATTCTTTACCACCAACCTCGATGGTCATTTTGCCAGCAATGGTACCGTATTGTTGCTGCAAAACACTTAATTCAGCTTGTATTGGAATGTTTTCTGTCCTAAATAATTCAATGCTTTTTTGAACTGATCTTAAATAAGTATGGTATTTAGCTTGATCCAGTTGAGCAGTATACGGTGAATGAATCAATTTCCTATTTAATGCGTCTGCATAAGGCTGCATTTGGGGTTGAATTTCCATGCAGAAAAAAGTAAATGCATCCTCTAAACTTTTATCTGTTGTATCGCAGGTCATTTTGATTTGTCTCCAACACGCATCTTCGCTGATACAAGCTTCCAACTCACTTAAGTCTTTCAACCATGCTTCAAGGTTTTCAACAGAATTGATTGGTCGTTCTTTTAATTCCTTAAAAAAAGGCTCTAAACTCTCCCAATCCGTCAAAACGAAGTCTGTTGGTAGGTATTTATGGCTTAATTTTTGGATGTCTGCTGTTCTCTGCATAAGGTTCGTTATTAAGACGCAAATTTACTACTTTTACACACTTTAAAATTGTTAAATAAGTGGCCGAAACAATTCATTTACTTCCTGATCATATTGCCAATCAAATTGCGGCAGGCGAAGTCATACAAAGACCAGCCAGTGCAGTTAAGGAATTATTGGAAAATGCAGTAGATGCGGAAGCCACAGAAATTCGTTTAATCATTAACGAAGCGGGTAAATCACTTATCCAGGTCATTGACAATGGCAAGGGTATGTCTGAAAAAGACGCACAAAACGCTTTTGCTAGACATGCTACAAGTAAAATCAGTGTCATTGAAGATTTGTTTGAGATACGCACGATGGGATTCAGAGGCGAGGCATTAGCCTCCATTGCCGCCGTTGCACAAGTACAACTTAAAACAAGAAGAGCAGAAGACGAAGTAGGTGTAGAAGTGTCACTTGAAAATAGTAAAGTAATTTCTACCTCACCTGTGGCAGCACCAGTGGGTACTAGCATTAGTATGAAAAATTTGTTTTTCAACGTGCCTGCGAGAAGGAATTTTTTGAAAAGTAACTCTGCAGAACTTAAACATATACTTGAAGAATTTACAAGAGTCGCATTGGCATTTCCTGAAATATATTTTAATTTAAATAACAATGGCCAAGAAGTCTACCATTGGGAAGGTGGCAGCTTTAAACAAAGAGCCATTCAGGTTTTAGGCAATAGTTATCAAAGCAAATTAGTGACGGTAGGTGAACATACAGATTACCTGACCATCTCTGGATTTGTAGGAAAGCCAGAAACAGCGAAGAAAACAAGAAGCGATCAATACTTTTTTGTCAATAGAAGATTTATTAAGAGTGCTTATTTGCATCATGCAATCGCCAACGCTTTTGAAGGATTAATTGCAAAGGATAGTTTTCCAAGTTATATTTTATACATCGATGTAGATCCTTCGAAAGTGGACATCAATGTCCATCCAACCAAGCAAGAAATCAAATTTGAAGATGATAAGATCATCTATGCATTTGTTCAAGCAGCTGTAAAACACGCACTGGCTCAGTTTAGCATTGCACCTTCTTTGGACTTTTCTCTTGATGCCAATATTCAGCAGTTAGATGCCATTCAGAAACCATTTACAGAGGGACAGGTAAATGAGACTTCAAGAAAGTCTTTGTATGAAGGGTTTACGCAAAAGAACCAGGCACATTTTATTCCAAGATCTGATCAGGCTGGGCAACAGGATTGGAAAAGTTTCTTCACAGAAATGCCAACTGCCAATCAAGAATTCATCGTGAAGTCTTCTTCTATGGGTTTATACAAAGAAGACGAATCCTTGTCTGTTCCCGAAGATGCTTTTTTAATGCAACTGCATCAGACCTATATTATCGCACCTACTAAGAGCGGGCTCATTATCATTCATCAGCAATTAGCACATGAAAGAGTCTTGTATGAGAAGTATCAAAAAGCAAGTATGCAGCCACACGCAACACAGAAAAGTTTATTTCCTGTTGTGTTGGAGTTGAGTGCAAGTGACGCTGTATTGCTTGAAGAGATGATCGAGGACCTAGCCAATATAGGATATGAAATAGAAGCCTTCGGACAAAATAGTTTTATCATACAAGGCATTCCAGCAGACGTACTGGCTGGCAATGAAAAAAACGCCATTGAACTTTTACTAGAACAGTTCAAACATTTTAGTGCTGATTTAAAATTCAGTAAGAGAGAGAAATTAATTCGATGCATGGCGCGTCAAATGGCCATTAAAGCAGGTCAAAACTTAGGACAAAAGGAAATGCACGGATTGATTGAATCACTCAGTGAATGTGATATCCCTAATACCACGGCATCTGGTGCACCCACCTTCATTGAGTTCAATGAAGATTATTTAGATCGATTATTTAGTAAGTAAATTATAACCCTTTAGTAACGCTAGTTAGATATGTTTCAACTGCCCTTCTAACTTGTGCGCTTGACGGACTCATATGATTAGCAACCAAAACAGAAAAATATAATTTTTGCTTTTTGGGCGTGTAGATAAACCCACTTAAAGCTACTTGTCCTCCCAAAGTACCAGTTTTAGCATAGATTGTTCCTGGGAAATTTTTATAATAGGAAGCAATCGTTCCTTCTCCCCCTTTTTCAAATATATTTTTTACGCGCTCTTCTCCGAATTTAGTTTGCATCTGTTGCAAGATAGCTACATAGTTTTCTGGCGTATTTAAATTATACCTACTCAATCCACTCCCATCTACCCAGCGCATACGTTGTGGAAAATCAGCAAATAATAATTTCTTTGTGCTGTCAATCAATGCCGCGTCATCCATCCTGCCCAATAATTGCTCGCTTGCCATCAATACAATTTGATCTGCATAAAAATTGTCACTTCGCAACATCATTATTTTTAGTAAGCTATCTGTTGGAATGGTCTTTAAAGTCTTGAAAGATTTTAAAGTGATATCGTTTAATGCACTAATATTTTTACTCAAGCTGTCCTTTAAAATTGCAAGAACTTGTTTGGTATCATAAACGAAAGGGACCTGAAAATATTTTTTTGTGTTATTTTGTTCAAGTGTAAAAAAACTATTTTCATTTTTAGCCCTTGTCCAATCCTTCCCAATTGTCAATGAAGGATCTGCGGCTTGTTGCATAAAAAAATAGAACGGCTTGATGTTTATTTTTTTTTGATCCTGATAAAAATGAACCACATTGCCAAAAATGGGCATTCTAGCTCGCTCAGGTTGATAGTCTTCCGCATAATCATTCCAAGACCAGCCATCACCAAATCTTTCGAAACGATCTCCTTTAAGCTCTACTGCAATTGCGACATGCTTTTTTGTATTTTTAATCAGCTCAACTATAGGTTGGTAGCTAAATTCAGGATGCAAGAAACTCGGATCACCTTGAGGTACTAAGAAAATCGTATCCTTATTTTCTGCCATCTTCCAACCCGGCAAAGAATCGCCTAAAAACTGTAAACCTAAATAGGTTGCTAAAATTTTGGTGTTACTTGCAGGCGTGAAATAATGATCACTCTGGTATTTTGTGAGCCACTGCCCCTTTGTATCATTGTATATGGCGATGCCGATATGTGCACCCTTGACTGCTTCAGAAGATAATAATGTTTTTTGCGCTTGACGAACTGAACAAGCACTTAATACCATTGCAATTGCTGCAACAATAAATAATATTTTAAACCAATTTTCAAACTTAAATGTTGCTATTCTCTTTCTAATGCTCTTAGCCATCTTTCTGGAATTTCGTTATTGGAAGCTACTAAATAATCCTTGTAACTACAAGGCATCCATTCTTCATTATGCAGTTTCATCCACCATCTGCCTGTACTTTTACTTTGTAAAAATTGTGTGTCGATATCTGAAAAAGCAATTTGAAATTCTTTAAAACGATCTAACGCAGTTAATGGTGCTTCTTTTTTCCCACGATGTACCCCATCAATGATATACCAGATCATTTGTGCCATTTGGATCGCCGTTAAGCCATGGTGGTCTAGTTCTGCCTGGTAGCCAAACAAACCAATAGAACTTGTTTTCCAACTCATCCCTGCATACTGCATCAATACACAAGCTTCTTCTCCATTAAAACCATTAGGCGTAATGACATTGGCAGGTGCTTGAGCATGTTGTATGGCACTGATATCAAAACTCATCATATGACTATCTCTAATCACCGGCTCCATCTCTTCAATACTTTCACGAACTACCCCCAATCTAAAACAGTCAAACCTTAACTTATCAATTGTTTCAAGCATATGCGGATGCATGAAATAACTTTGAAATCCAATATGTGCATAATGGTTTAAATGATTCGGCAAGCCTGTAAATAATTCTTCTAAAAAATGATCTGATGGCAATCTCGCTTCTAAATCAAGATCTATTTTTGCATCAGCGACCACCGCATTCACTAAAGTTGGGATAGCCGTATACGCATGATATTGCGGAAGAGTAAGATCATGAGAGCCCCCCATAATCACCACTTTTTTATTTTGTAGTATCAGTTCGGCAATCACTGTTCTCAATGCAGCATAGCTGTCTTGAATAGACTGACCTAATTTCACATTTCCAATATCGGCAATAGTGACTTGAGCATGCCAATAATATAGATTGTACAATGCCGCTCGAACTGCATTGGCAGCTTCAAAACCATTTAATGCAAATCCTGCACCCCTACATTCTCCTGCACCAATTAAAACAATATCGGCATCGGTGATATCAGGCAGTTGATCTTCGTAAGACTTTATATGCTTACCGAGCTGCGTATCACGATAGCCTTCGTCTTTTGATAAGAAAGAAAGGTTAATGGGTTCAACAAAATCTTGAATAGAGGACAATGACATGGGCTAATATTATCTACAAATACTAACGTAAATTTTACCCAAACATTGCGTAATGGAGGATTAATCTTGGAATTTATAGCCTACACCCCTCATTGAAATAAAGTGTTTTGGGTGCTTTGGGTCGATTTCGAAGTACTTTCTAAAGTTGAGAATAAAATTGTCGATGGTTCTTGTATTGGGAAATACCTGATAGCCCCATACCAATTGTAGAATCTTTTCCCTTGTAACAACGGTATGCTTATGTTCAATAAGTAATTTTAATAACAATAACTCTCTTTTAGTAAGAGTGATTTTTTGCCCTGAAGCAAGCAGTACCTCTGAAGCATTGAAATCAATGCTGTGCCCTTGAAATTGATAACGTTCAATTTGAGGTGTAGTATTGGCCTGTAAAGAATGCTTCTGTATCATTTTTGCAACCCTCAAAAGCAATTCCTCCAAGTTAAACGGCTTGGTCAAATAGTCGTCCGCCCCTAGCTTCAATCCTTGTACCCTATTAGCGCTAGTATTTTTTGCACTAAGAATCAAAATGGGGGTTTGATTGTTATTCAATCGCATCCTTTCTGTAATACTATACCCGTCTAAAGAGGGCAACATAATATCTAAAATTACAAGGTCATAATGAGCAGACTGTATTTGTTTTAAAGCCACTTGCCCATCATAAGCAGAATCCACCTCATAGCCTTCCATCTCTAAATTTAGCTTTAATGCTTCATGAAGATGTTCTTCGTCTTCCACCAGTAAAATACTATATTTCTGCATGTTTAATCTGCCTTAAGTTGGACTACGAAAATAGTTCCTTTAGGTTGATTTGGTTGAATGAAAATCGAACCTGAATGAAATGTGACAATTTTTTTACACAAATACAATCCCAAACCTGTTCCCTTGGTTGTTCTAGTTTGCTCTGCACCCACTCTGTAAAATTTGTCAAACACTTTTGTTCTTTCCTCTAGTGCAATACCAACCCCTTCGTCTTTGACAGCCAACTCAATTTCTTTGCCAGACGAATGTAAGTCTATAAAAATGGGAGATCCCGGGTCTGCATATTTGTTAGCGTTATCTAAAAGATTATTGATCATCAATTGCAATAATAATGGTTCTCCATGCATTTGAATATTGGCATCAATTGAACTAATACATTTTCGATTTGCATATCTTTCTTCAAAGGATTGCACACATTGAACAGTAATGGCTGTCAGATCTACCATTTGCTTATTTGTTTCATATTGGCCCATATCCAATTGAGAGGCCAATAAAATATTATTACACAAAGCGTCTAATCGCTTAGTCTCTTTGAGGGTATTTTGAATTAAATGCTGCTGTTGTTCAGGCTTTAAATCTCTTTTAACGATAGTCTCTAAATTCAATTGCGTGACAGCAATGGGTGTCTTGAGTTCATGCGTTACTGCCATCATGAAATTTTGTTGTAGCGTCGAATACTTTAATTGTTTCAATAAAGAACGGTAAACATAAATGGCACCTAAAAAGAATAGCATTAAAAAGGTTAAGCCTTCACCGATATATTGTTTTGTTTTTCTAGCAGCAAATGCTTCAATGGTTGCAATATGTTGTTTATCAACTTCGCCCTTTGCTATAAGTGTTTCAATTTTTGTTGCTGTCAATAATTCGTTTTGCTTAACCAATGCAACATACCACCAGATAAAAGCAGCTACCATATAGGTTAGGAATAACCAATAAATAATTCTAACCCATACTAACTTTGAGATGGAAATAGGCGTTCTCATTTTATAAAGTAGCTTTTTCTATTCGAATGCCAGTAGATAAAATATTTTGTAATGGATCTTCACGCATAGTGTGCTTGATGGTAAACGCATTCAGACCATATTTTAATTTTACTGGCTTTGAATATAAAGGAATACGCTGATCATAAATATCATCCATGCCAGTCCCTAACCAACCTTTTTGATCGTCGGCCAAATTTAAATTGAACGCTTGAGTTTGAGTTTGTTCACCTGCACTGCTATGACTAAGTTCTACCCAAATGTTTTTATAATGATACGCATTGTGGTGCCTAATCACAAAGATAACCTTATACACACTATTGGTATCGGTGATATTGAATAGATATTTTTCTGGCTTTGCACTAGACCACTGATGATCTGGATGAATTGTATTTTGTTCAGACAAGGGCATTGTTTGACAAGCCACTATGCTCATTACAAAACAGACACCAAATACGATACTAAAATACTTACCCATTTATAATACGTTTAAGATTTGTTCTTTAGCTTTTTCTAATTCGTCTTTCATTACAATGACTGCTTTTTGAATATCAACATCATTGGCCTTGGAACCAGTGGTATTGATCTCTCTACCCATTTCTTGTAATACGAAAGAAAGTTTTTTACCTTTATTAGGGTCTTTTTCTGCAAGGATAGACTTAAAATAAGCGCAATGATTGGTCAAACGTACACGCTCTTCGGAAATGTCAATTTTTTCGATATAGTAAATCAATTCTTGTTCTAAACGATTGTTGTCATATTTATCTGGACCTACGTTTTGTTCTAATAATTTAATCAAGCCCTCTTTTATTTTTGTTCTTCTATTCGGCTCAATCACCGCGATAACGGCTTGCTGTGCTTCAATTGCTGCAACGCGCTCTAGCAAATCTAGTTCAATCGATTTTCCTTCCTCTTTTCTATGCAGATTCAATAAATCAATCGCTTGTTTTAATAAACCAAAAATTGCCTGCTTCTCTTCATCAGACAATACTTCATTTGTAGAAGAAACAACATCTGGCATTTTCAATAAAGTACTCAAAATATTTTCCTTGCCAATGCCTAGCTCATCCGCTAACTCAACAATTGGTTGATAATAAGATCTCGCTAATTCTTTATTGATATTCACCGGCTTTGATGCACCATTTGATCTTACCGCAATGGAACACTCAACACTACCTCTAAACAAGTGCTCATTTAATGTATTTCTAATTTCTACTTCAATAGGTTTTAATAAAGAAGGGATATTTAAACGAACATCAAATTGCTTTCCGTTTAAAGACTTGACTTCCACCAAAAGTGTTTTATCATTAAATGCCATTTCTGCCCTTCCATAACCCGTCATTGAATACAACATAAGTATACCATTATTTAGTCCATAAAGATATTAAATAATGAGCTTGCAAGCGCTAAAGTTTGTACTTTAGCGAAGATTTTAACCCATGTACGACAAAGCACAAATACAAGCATTACAACAAACGACTAAGCAGTTTTTAGCGTCACCTTTAAGCATTGAACTCAACGCACTAAAAAAGGTATTACAGTTTCATGAATACCAATATTATGTGGTTAATGAGCCCTTAATTAGCGATTATGAATACGATCAGCTCTATCAAGCTTTATTGAAAATAGAAGCAGCCGATCCAGCCTGTATTACACCAGATTCGCCTAGTCAAAGAGTGGGCAATAGTTTGAATAGCAATTTTGAAACGGTACCGCATTTAGTGCCGATGTTAAGCTTGGAGAATAGCTACAATGCAGCTGACCTAAATGATTTTGATCGTAAAGCAAGGGAGAGTGCAGGCCTAGAAACCATCACCTATTGTGTTGAGCCAAAATTTGACGGGGCTAGTATCTCATTGATTTATGAAAACGACCTTTTAGTGCGAGCATGCACCAGGGGAGATGGCGTGGCAGGGGAAGACATCACTAAGAATATAAAACAAATTAGATCTATTCCACTCAGCATACCACTTGCAGAAAACGGCATTCAACAAATTGAAATTCGCGGCGAAGTCATTATGAGTAAAAAAGCCTTCAACGATTTTAATGAAAAATTGAAAGCCAAACAACAAGCAACACTTGCCAATCCAAGAAATGCAGCATCTGGAAGTTTAAGAATGAAAGACCCTAAAGAGGTTGCAGAAAGAAATTTAGACGCATTCATTTATCATATTAGTTATCTACTACCCATCCCTGGTAAAACAGTGAATCCTTTATTAAAAACACATAGCGGTTCACTAGAATTATTATGGAATATGGGATTTAGGTCACCTGAAAAAGAAAAGCACCTAGTGCATACAATACAAGAAGTGATTGATTATTGTAGTATTGCAGAATCAGGGAGAGATCAACTACCTTATGAGATTGACGGCTTAGTAGTGAAGGTCAATGATCTTGCTTTACAAGAAAAATTAGGCATGACTTCGCACCATCCAAGATGGGCGATTGCTTATAAATTTAAAGCGAGACAGGCCACTACCATTTTAGAAAATGTAGAATTCCAAGTGGGTAGAACTGGCGCTGTTACACCAGTTGCTAAATTAAAACCAGTAGCTATAGGTGGTGTGACCGTTTCGAGTATTTCTATACATAATGAAGAATATATTGTAGAAAAAGATTTGCTTTTAGGAGACACAGTAATCATTGAGCGCGCAGGTGATGTGATTCCACAAATAGTACATTCCATTCCAAGTTTAAGAACAGGCAATGAAAAAAAGATTCAATTCCCAACACATTGTCCCGTTTGCAATACTTCACTGGTAAAGGAAAGTACAGAGGCGGTTTGGAGATGTACCAATATCAATTGCAGTGCACAAATTGTGGAGCGTATTGCGCATTTTGTTAGCAAGGATGCCATGGATATTAAAAATTTAGGCGAAGCCAATATTAAAAAATTCTTTGAACTTGGATTACTAAAAGACATTCCTGGTATATACACATTGGACTTTGAGCGAATTAGCACATTAGAAGGTTTTGGGAAAAAGAGTGTAGACAATTTAACTACGGCCATTGAAGCCTCTAAACAACAACCATTGCATAGATTGATCTATGCATTAGGGATTCGATTTGTAGGAGAAACAACAGCAAAAACGATCGCAAGCAGAATCAACCATTTGCTTGATTTAACGCGCATTACAGAGGAACAATTGCTTGAATTCGAAGATATAGGCATTAAAGTAGCCAATAGTATTGTACATTTTTTTCACGATCCAATGCAGCTCAACATGATTGAGTCCCTAATTCAGTTGGGATTAAATGTGGAACAAACTAGTCAACAACAAACAGATGGATCACTTACAGGATTAAATTTCTTATTCACTGGAACCTTAACCCAACTAAAGCGTGCAGACGCAGAAGAAATGGTTGAAGCAAGAGGTGGACATATCCTAAGTGGAGTAAGTAGTAAATTAAATTACCTTGTCGTTGGGGAAGACGCAGGAAGTAAATTAGAAAAAGCGAAAAAAATAGCTTCGATAAAAATTATAAGCGAGGCCGAGTTTATAGAATTAGTAAAAATATAAAAAATATATTTTTACTAATTCTATACGCTTATGATTTTTCCAAAGCCCCCCATAAAGGAGGGCTTTGTTTGAGTTAATTAAATCATATTTTTTGACAACAAATACTCCGCTATTTGTACCGCATTGGTAGCGGCTCCCTTGCGAAGGTTATCACTTACAATCCACATATTTAAAGTCTTGGCTTGTGTCTCATCTCTTCGCAATCTACCTACAAATACATCATCTTTTTCATGTGCCCACAATGGCATTGGATAAAATTGCGCAGCATCATCTTGTTGCACTACCACCCCAGGTGCTTTAGACAATAACGCAGTTAATTCATTCAAATCAAATTCGTTTTCAAATTCCACATTCACACTTTCACTATGCCCCCCCACTACAGGAATTCGAACTGTGGTTGCCGTCACTTTGATAGTATCGTCTTGCATGATCTTGCAAGTTTCCTTTACCATTTTCATTTCTTCCTTCGTATAGCCATTTTCTAAGAAAACATCTATCTGAGGAATTACATTTAAGTCAATTTGGTATTTATAGGCCATCTGATCTGCAGTTAGCTTTTCTCCTTTTCGCTCGTTGAACAATTGATCTACCGCTTGCTTGCCAGTTCCAGTTACACTTTGGTAAGTGCTAACCACCACCCTTTTGATTTTATATTTTTCATGCAATGGTTGTAAAGCAACTACCATTTGAATGGTAGAACAGTTGGGATTCGCAATGATAAAATCATCTGAAGTTAAAACCGATGCATTCACTTCTGGCACAACTAATTTTTTTGTAGGATCCATTCTCCATGCAGAAGAATTATCAATCACACGAATACCTGCAGCTGCATATTTTGGTGCCCATTCTAAAGAAGTACTTCCGCCTGCAGAAAAAATAGCTACAGCAGGTTGAGCTGCAATACCATCTTCCATGCTAACAACTTTATATCCTTTGCCCTTAAAGATGACTTCCTTACCTACAGAACGTGCCGAAGCTACTGGAATTAACTCACTTACAGGGAAATTACGCTCTGCAAGCACTTCTAACATTTTGGTACCTACTAAACCTGTAGCACCGACTACTGCAACTTTCATATTTTTTATTTTATATATTCATTTTAATAAAATCAAAAGTCTCAAAATACCCAAAGTCCTTTCAAGGACTTTAAAATCGTCTGAGTTATTTTTTAGGGCCTTATGTTTTACAAAGGCCCTAAAATAAGTACCCAAAAACCTGTCAAGGTTTTTAAAAAATCATTCGAGTTTTTATTTTCATGCCATACATTCTTTAAAGGCATGAAAATAAAAAAGCCTTCCAATTTCTTGGAAGGCTTCTGAGTATATTTTAAGACATACAAAAAATCAGCACCTTCCTTTTACAGTGGTTTCTTAATTTGTTTTGTATGTTTAATTTGCTTGTTCACTTGTACAAATGTAATTAGTTTGAAATACCTGACAAAATTAAACTAGCTCAATATCAAAATTCACTAACTGAACAAACGATTGTACGCGCTCCTTAATGTCTTCAACATTGATCTCAGTTAAACGCTCTGTACCAAATTTCTCCACACAGAAACTTGCCATTGCGCTGCCTAAAATAATGGCAGATTTCATATTCTCAAATGAAATATCTTTTGTCTTAGCCAAATGAGCTACAAATCCACCAGCGAAAGTATCACCAGCGCCAGTTGGATCAAACACTTCTTCTAATGGCAATGCAGGAGCAAAGAATACTTCATTTTCATGGAATAATAAAGCACCATGCTCACCCTTTTTAATGATGACAAATTTAGGGCCCATGTCCATGATCTTTTTTGCTGCTTTCACCAAGCTATATTCACCACTCAATTGTCTTGCTTCACTATCATTCACTGATAATACATCCACTAAACTGATTGTATGTTTTAAATCATCCATCATGATATCCATCCAAAGATTCATCGTATCCATCACGATTAATTTTGGTCTGTTTCTCATTTGTTTAATTACACTACTTTGAACGGCAGGAACTAAATTTCCCAACATTAATATTTCACAATCCTGATAACTTTCTGGAACAACCGGTTGAAAGTTTTCCAATACATTTAATTGTGTATCTAATGTATCGCGCGTGTTCATATCCATATGATACTTACCGCTCCAGAAAAAGGTTTTTTCGTCTTTTTTAATCTGCACGCCTTCCAAGTTTACACCTCTTGCAGTCAACGCAACTAATTGTGCTTGTGGAAAGTCTCCACCAACCACTGAAATTTGCTTCACTGGTGTAAAATTAGAAGCACACCAAGCTATATAAGTGGCTGCACCACCAATAATTTTATCACTTTTCCCAAAAGGGGTTTCAATGGCATCGAAAGCCATAGATCCAACGACTACTAAAGACATGTGTATTTTTTTGATTTTCAGCTGCGAAACTACGATTTTTAAGACATCCTACCCAAAGCAATCCAAATCGAAGTATTTCTATAAACACAACTGATTGATTATCAAAAAACTAACAAAATTGGATATTTTAATCAAAAATTAATCAAAACGTTGGTATTTATTCGATAATTTTGTGCTAACAAACGATCAAAAATAAAACTATGGCTAGAATAAAAACCGAAAAAAACGGATCCAGAAAGGACGTAATTGTGAGTAAAGCAGCCACTCTTTTTAGAGAAAAAGGATACAAAGCGGCAAGTATGCGCGATTTAGCAGAAGCGGTTGGCGTGGAAGCGGCAAGTTTATACAACCATATCAAATCAAAAAGTGAGTTGTTGCATGAATTGGTTTTCAATGTAGCCAATCGATTTGTATTGAAAATTGACGAGATTGAGTCTGAGCCAATTAGTTCATTAAAGAAGATGGAGAAGATTCTAAGATTCCATATTGTGGAGATGATTCATAATTACGAGGAAGTATATGTAAGCGATAGAGAATGGAAACATCTTTCAGATCCTTACTTATCCAATTATCAAAATCAAAGAAGAGTCTATCGTAAAAGATTGGCAGCGATTATAGAAGAAGGGATTAGAAATAAGGAGATCAAGCCAATAGATGCACCTACAGTAGTTTTAATCTTTTTGCATGCTGTGAGTGGTATTGAGAGCTGGCACCGATCAACTAAAAAAATCAGCGCTGAAGACCTAGAACAAAACATGGTCGCTATTTTAATAGATGGACTCAAAGCAAATAATTAGAAAACTTGATTTAATAAAAAAGCCTTCTCCTAAAGAGAAGGCTTTTTTATTAAATCAGATTACCGCTTGATTGTATTAACTTTGTAGCTTATAATAAGAACAAGTGTCAGAAAGAAATAATTTTATTGATTACATCCGCATTTTTGCCCACAGTGGTCATGGCGGAGCAGGTTGTAGGCATTTCCTAAGAAATAAGTTAACTGCCAAAGGCGGGCCAGATGGTGGGGATGGAGGAAGAGGCGGGCATGTTATCCTTAGAGGTAATTCCCAACTATGGACATTACTGCATTTGCGTTATCATAAGAATGTATTGGCAAAGGATGGAGAGAATGGTTCAAAAAATAAATGTACCGGCAAAGATGGTGAAGATATTATTATTGAAGTGCCATTAGGTACTATTGCTAGAGACGAAGAGACTGGTGAAATAGAAGCTGAGATCTTACATGATGGACAAGAAATAGTTTGGTTGAAAGGTGGACGTGGTGGATTAGGTAACTGCAATTTCGCCACACCTACACAACAAGTACCTGAATATGCGCAACCTGGTGAAGATGGCGTTGAAGGATGGAAACAAATTGAATTAAAAGTATTAGCAGACGTTGGATTGGTTGGCTTCCCAAATGCTGGTAAGTCAACTTTATTATCTGCAATTACTGCAGCTAAGCCTAAGATTGCCAACTATGCTTTCACTACTTTAACGCCTCAATTAGGGATGGTAGAATACAGAAACAATCGATCTTTCTGTATCGCCGATTTGCCTGGAATCATTGAAGGTGCTGCAGAAGGGAAAGGTTTAGGACATCGATTCTTAAGACATATTGAAAGAAACGCGGTATTGCTTTTCTTAATTCCTGCAGACTCGAATGATCATAAAAAAGAATTTGAAATTTTAAAGAACGAGTTAAACGAATTTAATCCTGAATTACTTCAAAAAGATTTTATCATCGCTATCAGTAAATCAGATTTACTAGACCAAGAATTGATGGACGCGATTGAGAAAGAATTACCAGAAAACATTCCGCATATTTTTATCTCATCTGCTATCTCTAAAAATTTAATGGAATTGAAAGATTTACTTTGGAAGACATTGAATAAGCCAGTAGACGCTTAATTGACACAAGCACAGAATCAATTATTTTAATTAAGACGAACACTCAATAAAATAACATAAGGATACAATCTCTATATAAAAAAAAGAGTCTCGATTTTTCGAGACTCTTTTTTTTATGATCAACTAGATTGAGACTAGTTATTGTTTTGCTTAGTTGCTTTACTTCGCTCATTTTCATCCAATAAAGACTTACGCATACGAACCGACTTTGGAGTCACCTCGATACACTCATCAAATTGGATATACTCCATACACTCTTCTAAAGTGAATTGAATTTTTGGTGTAATACGAACACTGTCATCAGATCCGCTCGCACGGTGGTTCGTTAATTTCTTCATCTCCACAGCGTTGATATTCAAATCACCTGGCTTAATATGTTCTGCTAATACTTGACCAGCATATACTTCTTCACCTGGCTCAATAAAGAAACGACCTCTGTCTTGTAATTTATCAATTGAATAAGCTGTTGTTGTACCACCAGTCTTAGCAATCAATACACCATTACTTCTTCCAGGGATATGTCCTTTCCAAGGCTTGTATTCATTGAAACGGTGTGCCATTACAGCTTCACCTGCAGTTTGCGTCAACATTTGAGAACGCAATCCAATCAAACCTCTTGAAGGAATATCAAATTCCAAGTGTTGCATGGTACCCTTAGATTCCATAATCAACATTTCACCTTTCTTTTGAGTTACTAAGTCAATTACTTTACCGCTAAATTCACTTGGTACGTCTACCACCAATATTTCAAATGGTTCATGTTTTTTACCATCGATATCTTTCACTAATACTTGTGGATTACCTACAGTCAACTCATATCCTTCACGACGCATTGTTTCAACCAATACACCTAAATGCAAGATACCACGACCATACACCAAGAAGCTATCAGCACTATCTGTTTCTTCTACACGCAATGCTAAGTTCTTTTCGGTTTCTTTCATCAAACGATCACGGATGTGTCGAGATGTTACAAACTTACCTTCCTTACCAAAGAAAGGAGAGTTGTTGATACTGAAAGTCATGCTCATTGTAGGTTCGTCTACACTGATTACTGGTAATGCTTCTGGATTTTCTGGATCAGCAATGGTATCACCAATGTTGAACTCTTCTAAACCAACAACAGCACATAAGTCACCAGAAACAACTTCTGTTACCTTACGCTTACCCATTCCTTCAAATACGTATAATTCTTTTACTTTATTCTTTTTGATGCTACCATCTGCTTGCACCAACACAATATTTTGTCCTTCTTTGATCGTGCCTCTTTCTACTTTACCAATCGCAATACGACCTAAGAATGTAGAATAGTCTAATGAAGTAATTTGCATTTGTGTATGTCCTTCTTTTACATCTGGACCTGGAACAAATTTCAAGATACCATCCATTAACGGCGTAATATCTTCACACTGTGTTAAGCTATCATTGAACCAACCGTTCTTACCACTACCATAGAATGTAGGGAAGTTCAATTGATCTTCTGTTGCATCTAAGTTGAAGAACAATTCAAAAACTGAATCATGTACTTCATCAGGACGACAGTTTTCTTTATCTACTTTATTGATGATTACAATTGGTTTTAAATTCAATTGCAATGCCTTTTGTAATACGAAACGAGTTTGTGGCATTGGACCTTCAAAAGCATCCACCAACAAACAAACACCGTCTGCCATTTTTAATACACGCTCTACTTCACCACCGAAGTCAGAGTGACCTGGGGTATCGATAACGTTAATTTTTACACCTTTGTATGTTACAGATGCGTTCTTACTTAAGATAGTGATTCCTCTTTCACGCTCTAACTCGTTGCTATCCATGATCAAGTCCCCAGTCTCCTGGTTGTCTCTGAATACTTTAGTTGCGTGTAAAATTTTGTCTACCAAGGTTGTTTTACCGTGGTCAACGTGCGCGATAATAGCGATGTTTCTTATTTCCATGTACTGTTTTGAGGGTGCAAAGGTACGCCGTTTACAGTCCTAAAAAAAACAATTGGGAAAAAAGGATGGTTTAGCCTTAAATACGGATATATATTTTAAATTTATCTAATATATAACCCAATAGCCAGCAAACCAACATATAAGATATAGAGAAGAATAGTGAACCCCAATAAGGGTTAAAATTGGTAAACCCAGCTTGGTAAACCCAGTCAAAAAGGCTTCCAGAGTTTCCTGGACCCTTCAATAAATTCATAGAAATGAGCAAAATCTCAGAAAAAAGATAAATAGCAAGTGGATTTTTGCCGAAAATTTCAAAAAATCGAGCAAATTGATGTTGTCGATGCAAATCGACCCTATAAATGATGGTTGATAAGATGATCATATCTATTCCAATTGTAAGTACCACAAATGAGCTGGTCCAAAGCTTCTTATTAATAGGAAATTGATAATGCCACATGAAGGCTAAAAACACGAATCCTGCGCCCCACATAAATAAATGGGTCAATCCCTCATATGTTTTTCCACTAGTTCTTACAAAATTGCCAATGATAAAGCCCACCAACACGTTCACTATAGCTGGTAAAGTACTAAGTAACCCTTCTGGGTCGAATGCGATCCCTTCGCCTTGATATAAATGGTTTGGACCAATCAGGTATAGATCCAATCTTAAAACTGCATTTCCAGTTAAACTTAATGGGTCATTAGGTTGGCCATAATGCATAGCAATGTACCAATAAGCCAATAGAATGACAGCTGTCAAAATCTTCACAACCCTTTCATGCATAAAATGCGCAATCAAGGCTGCACATCCATACGCGAGCGCAATACGTTGCAATACACCAAATATCCTAGTATCCTCTAAGGCTCCTGTAAATGGGAACCAATACATTAGAAAACCAAGGGTAAATAAAATCAGGGTGCGCTTAGTAATGGTATATAAAACTTTAGCTCTGCCTGCTTTTTCCAAGGTTGGTAAAACAAAACTGAGCGAGTTGCCCACAGCAAATAAAAAGGACGGAAACACCAAATCGGTAGGTGTAAATCCATGCCAACTAGCGTGCATGAAAGGTGCAAAAGTATGCAATCCATCACCTGGTGTATTGACAATAATCATCAAACAGATTGTCATACCGCGAAAAACATCCAGAGATAAAAACCTTTCTTTATTCATAGCTGCAATTTAGTTATTTAAGATAAGCAAAATATTTTTTTAAGGCCATCAAAATAACTAGCTTTAAAATAAATATACTCTTATGCGTTTGCTAAAAATAGTCATTCTATCCATTTTTACTTTATTTGTGATTTATTTTTTGGGGCCACAGCCTCCAAAGCCAGTATTGAATGACATTTTACCTACTGTTGCTAGTATCAACGAACTGGATACCTATGTGTCAGCAATGGAATCAAAGCATTCCATTAAACCCAACAATGAAGCAAAAATAATTTGGGCAGATAGTAGTAAAACGCAAACAGAATATGCCATTGTGTACTTGCACGGATTTAGCGCAAGCCAAATGGAAGGTGATCCAGTACATCAAAATATGGCAAAACAGTTTCATTGCAATTTATACTTAGCAAGATTGGCAGAGCATGGAATTGACACCACAGAAGATTTAATGAACCTAACTGCCGAAAATTATTGGGAATCTGCAAAAATGGCCTACGCCATTGGAAAACAAATTGGTAAAAAAGTAATTTTAATGAGCACTTCTACTGGTGGCACATTGGCTTTGCAGCTTGCAGCCAATTATCCAGAAATCGCAGGATTAATCTTGTATTCGCCTAATATAGAAGTGTTCAATCCAGCTGCTCCATTGCTCAATAATCCATGGGGATTGCAAATTGGTAGAGCTGTTTTAAAAGGAAAATATGTAGATGTAAAATATACAGATTCGGCTTACCCTAAATATTGGAACAGCCATTATCGCATAGAAGCTGTTGTTGCTTTACAAAACTTATTAGAGGCTACTATGTCAGAGACCACTTTTAAAAAGATTCATCAGCCAACACTAGCACTATACTATTACAAGGATGAAGCGCATCAAGACAATGTGGTTAAAGTAAGTGCCATTCAAAAAATGATGCAACAGATTGCTACGCCCGATGATTTAAAATTATCCATGGCCCTGCCTAATACAGGCAACCATGTATTGGCTTCACCTATTGTGTCAAAAGACATACTGAGTGTTGAAAAAGCAACGGCAAGATTTATTCAAGAAAAGATAATAAAGTAGATTGGTTTATTGTTTCGCTATTGCAACGCCTATCTTGGAATCAGCAGTGCCGTAATAAAGGAACCATTGATTTTTAAATGGCACCAAGCCTTCCACAAAGCAAACATTATTCACCTCTCCTACTAATTCGTAGTCTTTATTAGGATAGATAAAATAATCATTTGTCCTGTCCATTAACTTATATGGCTCGTCTATATTAAATAGGGCTTGGCCTGCAGCATAAGTGAACTTAGGCAGCGTGGCGTCTCCATTATTGGCAGCATTACTGCTATTGTAAATTAATACAATTCCTTTTGGTGTGTACAAAGCAAATGGACCTGGCTCAACTAAACGACTATCAAAATAGCCTGGCCTTGGATGTAAAACTGAAAATAATTTTTTTGATTCTGTGTTTTCAAATGCTTCCCAGTGTAGTAGATCCGTAGAATAAGCCATATACAAATCCGTATCACCAAAATACATCCAGTAGCGTCCATTGATTTTTTTAGCGACCAATTGATCTTTTACTTTTTCTACTACCACCGATCCAGACTTAGACCAAGTATTGATGTATTTTTCGCTTTTTAAAACCGGTCCCATTTTTTGCCAGCTTTTTAAATCACTTGAAACAGCGAAACAAAGTCTCGCAGTCTTTCCATCATAGGCTGTATAGGTTAAAAAATATTTTCCTTCTGGGGTTGTGACAATTCTTGGATCTTCTACACCTCCCTTCCATTCGTATTGTTTTAAGCTATCCTGCATTGGATAAAAGATAGGTGCGGCTTGTTTTGTAAAATGTATGCCGTCTTCACTGATCGCCAATCCCAACCTCGAAGTCATAGCACTATCTTGTGCACGGTATAACAAATACACTTTCCCGTCTTTTATAAAAGCAGTTGGATTCAGTACATTCTTTGATTGCCATTGTACTTTTTCACTTCGAACTGGACAATCAAATGTATAGGTGCTATCAGGAATTAAAATGGGGTTGACTGAATCCAGCTTGACGAATTCCTTAAACGACCAAGCGGCCTGTGATTTTTCAGTTTGATTTGAAAAATTACAAGCCGCTAGGAAAAATATTGCAATACTGTAAATTGGTTTCATAGAACCAAGTTACAACTTTGTGATTAATCTACCTGACGTTTATGTTTGCTAGAAACATAGGTATATACAGCAGGAATAACAAACAACGTTAAAATTAAAGAGAACATTAAACCACCTACAATAACTGTACCAAGTGGTTTTCTACTTGTTGCCGCTGCACCCAAACTTATCGCAATTGGAAGTGCGCCAAGCGCCGTCGCTAAGCTCGTCATCAAGATAGGTCTTAAACGCTGCGCTGCTGCTTCTAAAACCGCTTCTTTAATGGCTAAACCAGCTTCTCTTTTCTTATTAGCGAATTCCACAATTAAGATTCCATTCTTAGTCACCAAACCAATCAACATGATGATACCAATTTGGGAGAATATGTTAAGTGTTTGATCAAATACCCATAGTGAAATCAATGCGCCCGCAATCGCTAACGGCACAGTCAACATGATGATGAATGGATCTGTGAAACTTTCAAACTGAGCTGCAAGTACTAAATAGATTAATATCAAAGCTAACAAAAGTGCATAAGAAGTATTAGAAGCACTTTCTTTGAAGTCTCTAGAAGGACCACTCAATGCTGTCTGGAAACTTTCATCTAATTTTTCTTTCGCAATACGCTCCATTGCTTTCACGCCATCGCCAATTGTTTTACCTTCTGCTAAAGAAGCAGAGATTGTAGCAGAATTAAAACGATTGTAGTGGTATAAATTAGGAGGATTGCTATTTTCCACAATGGTCAATACACTTGAAATTGGAATACTTTCACCACGACTATTTCTGATGTAAATCTTACTTATATCAGTAGGTGTGTTTCGATCCGATTTAGGTACCTGCGTAATGACTTCATATTGACGATCGTTCATAATGAAATAAGCAGAACGTGCACCACTGAATGCAGATTGCAAAGCTTGTGATACATCGGCAGTAGATAAGCCAAGGTCTTTAGCACGCATGCGATCGATGGTTAGATCTAATTCTGGTTTATTAAATTTTAAATTGACGTCGACGTTTTGAAATGTTTTATCTTTTCTTGCGGCTTCTAAAAATTCAGGAATAACATTTCTGATTTTTTGGAAATCCAAGTTTTGAATGATGAACTGAACTGGCAATGATCCACGAGACATCATACCCACAGATATAGTTTGTTCCTCTACAGAGAAAATGCGGACATTTTTTAATCGCTTGAATTTTTTATTTAAATCGGCTGCAATTTCAGATTGTGTTCTAGTTCTGTCTTTAACATCAACCATACCTAATCTACCTGAAGCGCCGCCACCGCCACCGCCCCAACCTGGCACACTACCCCAAGTGAATGCATGTTCCGGTATTGAATCTTGCATGATACGAATGGCTTTCAATAAATCTGTTCTTAAATCTTCATAGCTTGTTCCTTCTGCAGCAGACATAGAAATACGAACGGAGCTCTTGTCTTCCATTGGCGCCAATTCACTTTGAATGTTTTTCCCAACAAGGAAGATTAACACAAAGCAAATTCCTACTATCACCCATGCCATCCATCTAATTTGCAAGAATTTTGCTAAGCCGTTTCTATAGCCCTGCTCCATGCCTTTAAAAAATGGCTCTGTAAGTTCGTAGAATTTCCCATGTTGTCCACCGTTTCTATTGAGGTACACATTCAATACTGGTGTGATGGTTAAAGACACAAATGCTGAAACCAATACGGCCCCTGCTACCACGACACCAAACTCTTTAAATAAAGAACCAACGAAACCTTGTAAGAATATCACAGGCATAAATACCACAGCCAATGTAATAGAGGTAGATACCACTGCAAAGAAGATCTCTTTACTACCTTCTCTTGCAGCCTCTTTAATAGGAAGTCCTTCCTCTAGTTTTCTAAATATATTTTCGGTGACCACAATTCCATCATCCACCACCAATCCCGTAGCCAATACAATAGCAAGTAGGGTCAATACATTGATTGAGAATCCTGCTAAATACATGATAAAGAAAGTCGCTATTAAGGAAATTGGAATATCAATTAAAGGACGAATGGCTATTAACCAGTTTCTAAAGAAAAAGAAAATAACCAATACAACCAATGCAAATGAAATGACAATGGTTTCTTTCACTTCAGAAAGTGCGCGTCTAACATTGATGGTATTATCAATTGGAATAAAAAACTCAATGTCAGATTTGTTTTGTGCTTTTACTTGCTCTAATCTTTTATAAAACTCGTCTGCAATGTTAATTTGATTTGCCCCTGGTTGAGGAGAAATAGATAACATCACAACGGGCACACCATTGAAATAAGTGCCTTGATCTTCTTGCTCAGGACCAAGCTCCACTCTTGCGATATCTCCTAGTCTTACAATCCCGGAAAGATCTTGCTTGATAATGATATTTCTAAAGTCGGCTTCTGTTGATAGTCTTCCTAGAGTACGGATAATGAATTCTGATTTGTTGCCATAAATACGACCTGCAGGCAGCTCCACGTTTTCTTTGTTCAAAGCTGTTTGAATGTCATTGAAGGCAATACCAAACGCATTTAACAAATCCGTATTGGGGAAAATACGCATAGCCATTCTTTTTCCACGCACATTCACGCTACTCACTTCATCAATCGTCTGAAACCTTTGTTGTAAGACGTTTTCAGCATATTCAGTCAATTCCAATAAACCCTTGGTTTTACTTCTAAGGGTAAGCATGATAATAAAATCCGCGTTGGCATCCGCTTTGGATACTACAGGAGGATTATTGATATCTTCTGGCAAGCTTCTTACAGCTTGTGCCACTTTATCTCTTACATCATTCGCGGCAGTTTCTAAATTCACGCCTAAGTTGAATTCAACTGTGATGTTTGAATTTCCAACTGAACTTGAAGAATTGATGGTACGAATTCCAGGAATACCATTAATCGCTTTCTCTAATGGCTCTGTGATCTGACTTTGAATGACTTCAGAGTTGGCGCCAGTATAAGAAGTTTGTACTGATACAATTGGCGGGTCAATCGCAGGGTATTCTCTTAAAGCCAAGAAAGAATAACCTACCAAACCAAAAATTATGATCGCAATATTCATCACAGTGGCTAGCACTGGACGTTTTAACGAGAGTTCAGATATATTCATCTAAATAATGTATTAATTGTGAGCCTACTTGATGATATCAGCAAGTGGTAATGTCTTCCCTATTTTTAAATCACTTCCATCTCTTACAAATAACATCCCTGCAACAACTAAGCTATCGCCTACTTGCACACCAGAAGTGATTTCTACTGCAGAAGCGGTACGATATCCTGTCTCCACATTGATGAATTTTGCTTTACCATCTTTAACGACTACCAATTGCTTCACTTTTGAATCAGGAATGATGACGTTCGAAGGAACCAAAATACTTGGCTTCTGCTGATTTTCACCAAGGAATACTTTGGTATAAGCGCCAGGAATCAACTTGCCTTGTAAATTAGCACGCACTTTAATGTTTCTTGTAGTGGCAATGATCTGTGGCTCAATGGCAGCAATTGTTGCAGACATTTTAACTCCAGGATTTGCAATGCTTTCAACAGTCACTTTCTTACCTACCTTGATGTAATTTTGGTATACTTCTGGTAATGTAAAATCTACTTTTAATTGGTCTACTTTTTGCAAGGTAGCAATGGTCGTTGCAGTGCTTATGAAAGCCCCTAAACTAACTTGCTTCAATCCCATTTGACCAGCAAAAGGCGCCTTGATAACCGTTTTGTCAATTAATGATTGCGTATATGCCATATCGGCTTTTAAACTATTGACTTGTTGCAAACTGATATCATAATCACTTTGATTGATCCCTTTTGCTTGAACTAGTTTTTTATTTCTTTGTTCATTGATATTGGCTAATTCTAATTGCACTTTAATTTTTTGCAATTGCGCTTGCAAATCAGCATCATTTAATTTCGCCAGTACAGTACCTGCGGCAACCATCTTCCCTTCAGGAATTTGTAAAAAAACAATTCGACCATTGGTTTCAGGTCGAATATCTACGAACTCACTTGCCACAACAGATCCATTCACTTCAATGACTTTGTCTACTACTTGCGCAGAAGCAATAGCAATATCTACAGAAACTGGTGCACTTGCATTGAATTTATCTGTTGGCTTTGTCTTGTCCTTACATGCAAACAATCCTAGAACGAGGATGAAGGCAAAATTGTGTAGCTTTCTCAAATTGATCTTATTTTAGTGCTTAAAGATAGCTAAAATGCCATGTTTTAAGCAAGAAAATAGATGAATGGTTGAATTATCGACCCTGGTTAAATTGGATTAGTTTCTGTTGAATATAATACCCTAACTCAAGGTCGTTCAATAATGCTAGGGTTGGATAAGCTGGCTTGCAGTAGTCCATAAATAAATCCAGCCTTATGCCATCTAATTTTGTCAATTTTTGGACAAAGCGCTTCGTAAAACGGTAATTGATATATTTTTCTTGCTCCTGACTCAATAGCCTGTTTTGCAAAAATTGAAGATTTCTGTTTCGCTTAAACCTAAACATATTAATGATCTCATTCACATCAAATCCAATAGTAACCCCCCCATTCCCAAAAAAGTTTTGTTGGTTGCTCAGTTTTAAGCCTGGAGGTTCGTAATTAAAGTATTTAGCATAATCCATCCTGTTCTGAATTGAATCATATCTATAATAACTATTGCGCACTGTGACTTCTGGTAGATCCACTCCAGTCACATGAATCATGATATTGAAATTACTTGGATCTTCAATTTCGTCAATGCTAAATTTTTGGGTGTTTTTCCCAAACAAAGAAAAAGTTAAGGAGTCTTTAGCCTGAAGTGTAATTAAATATCTGCCCAAAGAATCAGTTTGTGTGCTTCCATTCTTGCTATACACCATCACGGCTTCAATAGGTCTTCTCCCAGAGATGTCATAGACCACGCCGCTAATAGTACGCATCTGAGCCTTGACCGAGGAAAAGGAGATACAAGTCAATAAAAAAAACAAGAGTAGGCTATGCTTCATGAATGGCTGTAAAAATAAACAATTCAAGCCTTTTATTGTGTTAAAATATGGTTGGCCAAATGCTTAACAAAGCCCCTAAAAGAATGGTACCTAAAACAACCCACTGTGGGGCAACTTTATAACGAACTAGTAATATCGCGGTAGTACAAACTACAAATAAGTAGATGCCTATATTCATTGCACTCAGGTTGCCAAAATCAAATAAAATATCTTTCAATAAATATAGGGTTGCTCCTAGCATAATGCCCACCACTGCTGCATAGATACCTTCTAGTGATCGGTAAAACAAAGCATACTTTTTTAGTTTTTGCCAGATAGGAAAAAAGAATAAAACAATTAAAAAGCTAGGCAGGAAAACCCCAATACTAGCTACCACAGCGCCAACAATTTGCCCTCCAATTCCTTTTTCTTCCAATGCCAGCGCGCCTGTAAAGCTTGCAATAGAAAAGATAGGGCCAGGGATGGCTCTCACAATTCCCGAGCCTGTCAGAAAAGCAGCACTATTAATTTTAAGGACATCGCGTTTGCTCTCTTTGACACGTTCTGTGTTTGGACGTGTCACATACTGCTCATACATCATTGGAATTAAGACATCCCCGCCGCCAAATACAAAACTTCCAAATCGATAATTATTTTCAAATAAATTATACACTTTACGTTGTTCCCAATTTTGACGTGTTGCTTGTTCTGATAAAAAACCAGCAGCCAAAAAAAATAAAATAAAAAGGTGCAAATGAACCCATTTAATTTTTTTAGGAGCAGCGCCTTGATCCGGAATTCTCTTATTGCTAAAATTGGTGACAATGCCTGCTAAAACAATCACAACTGGAATAGTCCAAGGCGTTTTAAAGCCTATGACTGTCAGGATAGATGCAAATACAAATACAAAAAGCGTGATGGTATTACGGATTGCTTTTTTATACAAAAGGTAGGTGGCGCTAGCGATAAACCCTATGACCATGGGTTGCAATAAATGCAAGGTTTTCAAAACTGGCTGTAAATCAAATTGTGTATAAGCAATCGCCAAGCTAGCCATGAAACTTGTGGCAGGCAAAATCCAAATGAACAAAGTAATTAATGCCAATGGGAAACCACCCCTTTTAAAAGCAATCAAAACAATGGTTTGCGTGGAGGAAGCCCCTGGCAACAATTGACAAAAAGCATTGTATTCCATCAACTCCTCAGCAGTCAGATCCTTCCTTTGTTCTACAAAACGGTGCTGAAGCAAGCCGAGATGTACCTGAGGGCCACCAAAAGCGGTAATGCTATGATGAAAAACAGCTTTTAAAAAGGGTATATGTCTTAATAAGTGCAATCAGAATGCTTTGTGTAAAATTAAAATAATTTATTTGCATCCTTAGTTAAATTATCCTGCTCAATATAATTAGCCGAATTTATAAATTGATACCTTTGTACTATGAGAATCATTGGACTAATTTCAATCGTTATGTTGCTTGGCGGATGTGCCCAAAGCAATTATAAAACCTATCAACCAGCGTATTCTGCGATAGACTGGGAAGAGCAACCTGATTATAGTCAGCTTAAGAACTGGGCAGCACATCCCCTTAAAGCAGACCCATCTGATAGTGTACCGGCAAGCATCTTGAAATCTTTTAGTCCCAAATATTTAGCGGATGTGTTTTTCATACATCCAACCACTTATTTAGACCCTAGTTTGCCAAATGGCTGGTCTGCATCTTTAAAAGATATTGCATTGAATATCAAAACCGATTATTCTACTATATTAAGCCAAGCAAGTATTTTTAATGAAGTAGGACCTATTTATGCCCCTAGGTATCGACAAGCGCATATTAGCAGCTATTACCCAAAAAACAAAGTGGATACTTTACATGCATTGGCTGCATTTGAACTAGCCTATCAGGACGTAAAAAAAGCCTTTGATTTTTATTTAACCAATTACAATCAAGGAAAGCCAATCATCATCGCCTCTCATAGTCAAGGAAGTACCCATGCAAAGCGATTGCTGAAAGAATATTTTGACGGAAAAGAATTATCTAAGCAATTGGTGTCCGCTTATATCGTAGGGATGGCAATTGACCCAGCAGAATTTACAAATTTAAAATCTTGTACCACTCCAACTGAAACAGGATGTATCTGTGCTTGGCGCACATTTAAAGAAGGTTATGTACCTCCATTCGTACAAATAGAAAAATTCAGTTCAATAGTGACCAATCCGCTCACTTGGGATAGCAATCAACCCGCAGTTGGAAGAGAAGCAAATCAAGGTGCTGTATTGTATAATTTTAAAAAAGTTATTCCAAAAGTAGCTGCTGCAATCAATCATCAAGGGATATTATGGACACCAAAGCCTAAATTCTTTGGTAATTTTTTATTCAATACCAATAACTACCATATTGCAGATTACAATTTATACTACTTAAGTGTTCGTAAAAATGCATCGGAAAGAGCTTTGCACTTTTTAAATCAATCTTCGACTAAGAGTAACTAATTAAAATTAATTTCCTACAACGCTTAAGAATTTAATGCGCATGATTTTTAGTTGCTCCCAACTGTAATCATTTTCACTAAGCTCTTGTTGGGCAATTTGCAAAGAAGATGTTTCGCAGCTTTTAAAATATTCTAAAATTTCTTCTTGATCGTATTCGTCTAACCATTCGTCTATCGCATAATCTAAATTCAGTTTTGTACCGCTAGCTGCAATGGTTTCCATTTCCTCTAAAAGACTATCCAATCTTAAGTCTTTGTTTTTTGCAATCGTTTCCAAAGGAATTTTCTTATCTACATTTTGAATGATATAGATTTTATTACTTGATTTGTTAGCGACTGACTTCATGACAAAGTCATCGGGCTTTTCAATATTATGTTCAGTTACATATTGCTCAATGAGTTCAATAAAAGGCTTGCCGTATTTGACCGCCTTGCCCTTACTAACCCCCTGACAACGTTCCATTTCAGTGAATGAGGTTGGATACAAGGTAGCCATATCCTGTAAAGAAGTCTCTAAGAAAATCACAAAGGGTGGCAACCCGATCTTCTTAGCAACTACTTGACGCAAATCTTTCAATAATTCAAATAAACGATCGTCTGTAGTAACTGCATCTTCTGCCACTTCACTTTCTTCATCATCACCTAATTCAGCTGCAAAAACATTCTGCAAAACCACCAAAAACGAGCTTGGCTTCTTCAAAAACTTCTGCCCCTTGGTTGTCAATTTCAATAAGCCATATTCTTCGATATCTTTTTCTATCACTTCCTCCAACATTGCCTGGCGAATTAAGCTATTCCAAAACAATTCATCATGAGATTTGCCGATACCAAAAACCGGTAATTTTTCATGACGATACAAACCAATTTGTGGTGTAAAATGTCCGGTAATAATTTGCACTACATAATGTGCAACGAATCTTTCATCCAAAGCCTGTATGGTTTGTAAAAGCTGTACCAACTCGGATTTTGCTTCAAATTTTTCCTTAGGATGTAAACAGTTGTCACATTTGCCGCAATTTTTATCTGGCCAAGTTTCACCAAAATAATGCAATAAACTTCTTCTTCTACAAACACCGCTTTCCGCGAAAGCCACTGTTTCGTCGATTAATTGAGCACCCACTTCTCTTTCACTCAAAGGCTTGTCTCTTAAAAAATGTTCTAATTTAGAAACGTCTTTTTGTGAATAATATAAAATACAATTCCCTTCTAAGCCATCTCTGCCGGCTCTTCCGGTTTCCTGATAATAATTTTCAATTGATTTTGGAATATTATAATGAATCACAAAGCGGATATCTGGCTTGTCGATACCCATACCAAATGCAATCGTAGCTACAATCACTTGAACATCTTCATTCAAAAATTGATCCTGTCTTTCTGCTCTTAATTTTTGATCCAAGCCTGCATGGTACGCAACCGCCTTGATATTATTCGCTTTTAAAAGATCAGCAAGCTCTTCTGTAGTTTTTCGGTTCAGCGTATAAATGATACCGCTTTTCTTTTTATGCTTTGTAATATATTTTACAATGCTTTTAACGGTCTGTTCTTTCTTGATCTTTGGTTGCACTTCATAATACAAATTCTCTCTATTGAAAGAAGAGATTAAAATTTCTGGATTATTAAGGGACAAATTTTTAACAATATCACTTTGCACTTTTGGCGTAGCCGTAGCCGTTAAAGCAATAATTGGCGCTGAAGAATTGATCTCTTCCATCATCTCTTTTAAACGACGGTACTCCGGTCTAAAGTCATGTCCCCACTCCGAAATACAATGCGCTTCATCTACCGCAAAAAAAGACACTTTCAAATCACTAAAGAAATCAAGGTTCTCTTGTTTCGTCAAGGTCTCAGGTGCCACATACAATAATTTTGTCTTGCCACTTAAAAGATCCTCCTTGACCGCTTTTACTTGTCCTTTGTTTAAAGAAGAATTTAAAAAATGGGCTACTTCATCATGCTCACTATATCCTCTAACTAAATCCACCTGGTTTTTCATTAAAGCAATCAACGGGGAAACCACAATGGCGCAACCTTCTAACATCATGGCTGGCAATTGATAGCATAAGCTCTTTCCCCCGCCCGTAGGCATAATGACAAAAGTGTCCCTGCCGCTCAATAAGGATAAGATAGCTTGTTCCTGAGTGCCCTTAAATTGAGAGAATCCGAAATATTGCTCCAAAGCAGCCACTAAGTCCTTGTTTTGAGGCGCTGAAGTCTTTTTAGTCGTTTTTTTAGTCGTGGGCATCGTAATAAGCTTGAAATCAACCGTTTATTGTCTGTTTATCTATTTAAGTTAACGCATTTTGTTGAACAAAAGTTCATTCAAACGCATAATTTTTTAAATAAACCATTTATCAAAGGATGGATTAAAAATGGAGGACAAAGTTAATGAAGTATTACCTTTGCTGCACCTATATTATGCCTATGTCATCCGAGATCAAATCCATTGCCAAAAACGCCTTGCAAATTGAAGCAAAAGCAGTAGCAGGATTAGAAAAGTATATTGACGATCAATTTGTTGCGGCTGTTCAAGCTGTCATTCAATCTAAAGGACGCTTTATTGTAAGTGGAATTGGCAAAAGTGCCATCATCGCTCAAAAAATTGTAGCTACCTGTAACTCCACTGGAACACCTGCCATTTACCTTCATGCAGCAGATGCCATTCATGGAGATTCGGGGATGATTGGACCAGAAGATGTGGTGATGATTATTAGTAAGAGTGGAGAAAGTCCGGAGATTAAAATGTTAGTAGATTTAATTGCACATTTTGGCAACCCATTAATTGCGATGGTAGGCAATTTAGACAGTTATTTAGGCAAGGCAACCCAATTGGTGGTGAATACCACTGTTGATCAAGAAGCATGTATCAATAATTTAGCGCCTACCTCATCTACCACAGCACAAATGGTGATGGGTGATTTGATGGCGATCGCATTTATGGAATTGAGAGGATTCAAGTCCAATGATTTTGCGAAATTCCACCCTGGTGGCAATCTTGGTAAAAGATTAACCTTGACAACAGGTTCCGTAGCAAAACACAATGCACAACCCAGCGTAAAACCTACCACGAGTATTAAAGAAGTGATTATAGCCATTTCTAAAAGTAGAATGGGCGCGACAGCTGTATTAGATGATGCAGAAGCCATAGTTGGTATGATTACAGATGGCGATATTCGCCGTATGTTAGAACAACACAATAGTATACAAGATCTTAAGGCGGCAGATATATTTCATAAGAAGCCCATTACGATTTCCCCCAATACACTAGCGATTGAAGCATTTGATTTAATGAAAACGCATGATATCAGTCAATTAATTGTAGCAGAGCATGGACAATATATGGGCATGATACATATGCATGATTTAATGAAAGAAGGGATTTTATAAAATATTTTTATGCAAAACAAAAATCACTATGTAGCCATCATGGCTGGAGGAATTGGAAGTCGTTTTTGGCCTATGAGTAGAACGGCTTACCCTAAACAGTTTTTGGATGTATTGAATACTGGTAAGACATTGGTGCAATGGACTTATGAACGTTACGCAAAATTTATTCCTGCAGAAAATATATATATAGTCACATCCGACGAATACGTTGATATTGTAAAAACGCAATTGCCCCAATTGCCTATTGAAAATATTTTAGCAGAGCCGAGCAAAAAGAATACAGCTCCTTGTATTGCCTATATTTCCTTTAAATTGGCACAGATCAATCCTGATGCTAGATTCATCGTTGCACCAAGTGATCATTTAATTTTAGAAGAAGATCGCTTTCAAGACATTGCATTACAAGCATTGGATTTCGTAGAGCACATTAAAGCATTGGTTACATTAGGCATTCAACCAACACATCCAAACACAGGATATGGCTATATACAATACGAAGGACTAGAAGTTACTAAAGGTGTTTACAAAGTAAAAACATTTACCGAGAAACCAGATTTAGAAATTGCAAAGTCGTTTTTAGAAAGTGGAGATTTTTTATGGAACGCGGGCATTTTTGCTTGGAAGGCCAGTTCAATCTTAGCTGCCTTTGAAAAGTATCAGCCAGAAATGTATGAGTTGTTTGATCAAGAAAAAGTACATTTCAATACTCCAGAGGAAACTCAGGCTATTCAAAGAATCTATCCACAGTGCACCAATATTTCAATAGACATAGCCATTATGGAAAAGGCTAATAACGTATACGTCATGCCCGCTTCATTTGGATGGAGTGACTTAGGTACATGGAATAGTGCTTACGAGAATATGGAAAAAGATTATTTAGGTAATGCGGTTGCTTCTGATAATGTGATTGTTATCGATGCTACTAAATGTATGATCAATTCGCCTAAAGATAAATTGGTTGTCGTGCAAGGACTAGATGACTTTATAGTCGTTGATACAAAAGATGTTTTATTGATTTGCAGCAAGGAAAAAGAGCAATCCATTAAAGAATATGTTGCAGAAGTAAAAAGAAACAAAGGCGATAAATATATCTAAATTGCCTATCTTAGAGTGGTTAGGTGATTGCTTAAAAACAAAAAGACCCCCTCTATGGCAACGATTATAAGTGGCACAGGTAGTATTATACCGCATATTATCAAATCCAATAAGGATTTTGTAGCGAATACCTTTTATGATGAACTAAATGAACGCATCAAGACCCCCAACGAAGAAATTGTTGAAAAATTTAAAGGCATCACCGGCATCATGGAAAGAAGGTATGCCGACGTGCACGTCAATACTTCTGACTTAGCCACGGCAGCCGCTAAATTAGCAATTGAAGATGCAGGTATAGATCCAGAAACAATCGACCAAATCATAGTAGCCCATAATTTCGGAGACGTTCAATCTGGAACAATACAATCAGATGCCATTCCTGCAATCGCTTCAAGGGTGAAACATAATTTAGGTATCGTCAATCCAAGCTGTGTGGCTTATGATCTATTATTTGGTTGTCCTGGATGGATACAAGGAGTGATTCAAGCAGATTCTTTTATTAAGTCTGGCATGGCAAAAAAATGTTTAGTGATTGGTGCTGAAACATTAAGCAGAGTAGTAGATCCACATGATAGAGACAGTATGATTTTTAGTGATGGCGCAGGAGCCTGTATTTTAGAACATAGCGAAGACCCTAATCAGGGTATTTTATCCTTTAGTGTGCAAAGCCATTGTAATGATGAAGCTTATTTTTTATACTTAGGTAAATCATACCACCCAGAAGCAGATGATGCAACAAGGTATATTAAAATGAAAGGGAGAAAGGTATATGAATATGCCATTAAGAATGTGCCGATTGCCATGAAAGCTTGTATCGAAAAAGCCGGAGTTGATATCAAAGAGGTGAAGAAATTCTTTCTACATCAAGCCAATGAAAAAATGGATGAAGGATTCATTAAAGCTTTATATAAATTATATGATATAAAAGATATTCCAGCAGATATTATGCCAATGAGTATTCACGAGTTAGGAAATAGTTCTGTAGCAACTATCCCAACACTATATGACTTAGTGCATAAAGGCAAGTATCCAGAGCACGAATTAGAAAAAGGAGATGTAGTCATTTTTGCGTCAGTTGGTGCAGGCATGAACATCAATGCTATTTGCTATCGATTGTAAATTGAATACCCTATTAATAAAAAAGGCGCTAAAAGCGCCTTTTTTATTAATATCCTCTTTGGTTATTTCCTTCGATATAATTGGTGTAGGCTTTGTTGCACACCTTATTACCACCTGGTGTTGGGTAATTACCCGTAAAATACCAGTCACCCGTATTGGTAGGACAACATGCATGCAATCCTTCAATGGTTTGATAAATCACTTCAACCGGAATTTGAATATTATCAGGAGTGATTAACTGTGCAATTTTATCTGAAATTTCTTCAGTAGTAAAAGGCTTATACAATTCACGCACCACATTTTCTGTATGCAATTCATTATTCGCTTCAAGCGTTTTGATTTTTTGATAGACGTCATCCATTACCTGCTCCATGCCTCTCTCTTTTAACAACGCAATAGCCGCCTTGAAAGCAATAAAATCACCCATTTTGCTCATGTCAATGCCATAACAATCTGGATATCTAATTTGAGGTGCAGATGAAACAACGATAATTTTTTTAGGTGACAATCTTGATAACATTCTAATGATGCTTTCTCTCAATGTAGTACCTCTTACAATACTGTCATCAATCACAACTAAACTATCTTCATTTTTGCGGACGGTGCCATAAGTGATATCATACACATGCTGTACCATCTCATTGCGATTGGCATCTTCTGTAATAAAGGTTCTTAGTTTGACATCCTTGATGGCAATTTTTTCTTGGCGAATTTTTCGATTCACCATTTCTCCTAATTTATCCGCATCCACCTCTTTACCCCAACTTAAAATACGCTCTACCTTAATGGCGTTCAAGTATTCTTCCATGCCTTTTACTAAACCATAAAAAGCAACCTCGGCTGTATTTGGGATATACGAGAAGATGGTGTTTTTTAGATCTTTCTCGATTCTATCTAAAACAATTCTACTTAAATAATGTCCAAGTGCAATTCGTTCTCTATAAATTTTCTCATCTCCGCCTCTAGAAAAATAAATGCGTTCGAAAGAACATGCTCTTCTCTCTTTGGGCTCAATGATTTGTTCAATAGTATATCCTCCTTTGTCATCTACAATCAAGGCATTACCAGGCATCAACTCATGCACTTCGTTTTCACCCACATTAAAGGTGGTACGTATTGCAGCTCTCTCACTTGCTGCTACAATCACTTCCCCGTCGATATAATAATAAGCAGGGCGAATACCGTGTGCATCACGCATGATAAAACTATATCCATTCCCTACCAATCCTCCTATTGTAAAACCTCCGTCAAACAATGGCACAGCTTGCTTTAACACTTCTGTAATATTGGGACTATTGGGATTCTTAGTTTCTTCTTTTACCAAAAAGTGATGGATGACTTCCATCATCGCAGCTAAGTCGCTTTGTTTTTCAAAAGGACCTGGCTCATGTTGAATTTTTTTGAATAATTCGTCTGTGTTCACCAGATTGAAATTGCCAGCTAAGGCAAGGTTTTTGCCTGGAACTAAATTCTTCTTGATGAATGGATGACAAAACTCAACATTGTTTTTGCCTTGAGTGCCATACCTTAAATGGCCCAATAACAATTCACCCATAAACGGCAAATGACCTTTCATTAAACCTGGGTGCTTGGTAATATCTGGTTGGAACTTTTCTAATTCTTGGATTTCTTGACCCACTTTATAAAACAAATCAGCAATGGGCTGCTGTGCACTACTTCTTAATCGATATAAAAAAGGATTGCCTGCTTCTATATCTAGTTTAACAGTTGCAATCCCTGCGCCATCTTGTCCACGATTGTGTTGCTTCTCCATCAAAAGGTACAACTTATTAAGTCCGTAGGTTACTGATCCCCTATTTTGTAGATAGTAGGATAAAGGTTTTCTTAACCTAATGAATGCTAAGCCACACTCGTGTTTGATCTCGTCGCTCATGATGAAGTTTCTAGTATGTTTTTTCCTTTACTATTGCATTAGCCACTTTTGTCCAATCTGTTAATTCTTTACAAGCTTGAAAATCGTTATCTATAAATACATAGTAATTGGGTACTCTTTCTTTAAACCAAGACTCTAATACTTTAGCTTTTTTCTCTTCTAATGCTCTTACTGAAACGCGGTTATAATCTTCTTTTAAATTCTCCTTGTGAGGCGCAGTTCTTTCTTTATAATAAACAATTCGCACTGTCTTTCTGCCACGATCATCCACATACAATTGAGGGGCAGAAATATCACCTGGTTTCATGTTCTGAATTAACACCACCATTTCTTTATCCAATTGATCAAAATTGATATAAGTAGATCCATCACGTCCAGTGACAGCTCCGCCGCTAAACTTGCTAGACTCGTCGTCACTAAATTTATTCACTGCTTCTCCAAAACTTGTCTTACCAGCTAATATTTCCTTTCTAACACTATCTAATAACTTTTTTGTCTCATTGATTTCGTCATTTGTGATTGGCGGAATTCTTAAGATATGCTTTACTACCGCTTCATCCCCAGATCTAGAAATCAATTGGATGATATGGTAACCAAATTTTGATTTTACTGGCGCAGAGATCTGGCCTTCTTTTAATCTAAAAGAGGCCGCCATGAATGCTGGATCAAATTCTCTCACATTTCTATTTAAACTAAATTGACCTAGGTTTTCTTTTGCACTTGGATCTTCAGAATATAATTTCACCAATTGATCAAATTTATTCACGCCGCCCTCTACTTGCTTACGATATTCCAACATCTGCTGAATCACATACTCTTCGATATCACGATTCGCTTTAGGATGCATGATAATTTCTGAGATCTGTACTTCACTTTCATATAAAGGCAAACTATCTACTGGGATTTTTGCATAAAATGCTTTTACCTCATTAGGCGTAATCTTGACTTTATCAACGATCTTATTCTGCATCTCTTCCGCTAAACGTTGTTCCTTGATTAAAAGTCTAAAGTCATCTTTTAATTGAAACACAGATCGTCCTGCAACTTCTTCTAAAACTTCCTTAGATCCAAATTGTTGGATGAAATTTCGAATACGGCCATCAATGGCATTTTCAATTTCTTCTTCTGTAATTAAAATAGAATCTTTTTCGGCTTGTAGGACTAAGGCCTTACGAATCAATTGACCTTCAATGACCTGGCAGGCTGTTGGCAATTCGATATTTTCTTGACCCTGAGATTGTCTTTTGTAATCTGCAATAGCATTGTCGACATCTGAACGCAAAATATATTTGTCGCCAACTGTAGCAACAATTTTATCTGCTAAAACTTTTTTGATTTGTGCAGTTGCAGAACTAGCAACGGCTATTAATCCTAGGGCGAATACAATACGAACTATTTTCATCAAATATGAATTAAGGGGCTAAGTTCCGATAGCCGGGGCAATGCCCCAACTATCAAATCTTAATATTTTTATAAAGTACGTTTTACTTCTTCTTCCTCAAATGCTTCTACAATATCACCTGGCTTTAAGTCGGCAAAGTTTTTAATTGTTAAACCACATTCCATGTTAGAAACGACTTCTTTAACGTCATCTTTGAAACGCTTCAAACTACCTAATTCAGCGGCTTGACCTTCTCCTCTTGGGAATTCAACGATGCCATCACGGATAATACGTATTTTACTATTTCTACTCAACTTTCCATCTAATACATAACATCCAGCAACAGTTGCTTTGTCAAATTTGTAGACTTCTCTTACTTCTACGTTGGCAACAATCTTCTCTTGGATTTTTGGCTCCAACATACCTTCCATCGCGCTCTTGATTTCATCAATCGCGTTGTAAATGATAGAGTACATTTTGATTTCCACACCTTCTGTTTCTGCTAAGCGACTTGCTTGCATACTCGGACGAACGTTGAAACCAATAATGATGGCATCAGATGCAGCAGAAAGCAATACATCAGATTCAGAAATCTGACCTACACCTTTCAAGACCACTCTAATAGCAATCTCTTCGGTAGATAATTTTTGTAATGAATCACTTAAGGCTTCTACAGAACCATCCACGTCACCCTTGATGATGATGTTTAATTCTTTAAAGTTACCTAAAGCCAAACGACGACCAATCTCGTCTAATGTAATATGTTTTCTAGTTCTTAAACCTTGCTCTCTTAATAATTGAGCACGTTTAGTTGCTAATTCTTTTGCTTCCGCTTCGTCATCATACACTTTGAATTTCTCACCCGCTTGTGGTGCACCATTCAAACCTAAGATAACCACTGGTGTGGATGGCGGTGCCACTTCGATACGTTGATTACGTTCGTTGAACATCGCTTTCACACGACCATAAAACTGACCAGATAAAATCAAGTCCCCTTGACGTAACGTTCCGTTCTGTACAAGAATTGTGGCAACATATCCACGACCTTTATCTAAAGATGCTTCAATAATTGTACCTGTTGCTTCTCTATTTGGATTGGCTTTTAAATCTAAAATTTCAGATTCTAATAATACCTTCTCTAATAAAGCATCTACATTCAAACCTTGCTTAGCAGATAATTCTTGGTTTTGGAATTTACCACCCCAAGCTTCTACTAAAATATTCATTTGAGATAACTGCTCATAAATCTTTTGTGGATTCGCGCCATCTTTATCAATCTTGTTAACAGCAAAAATCATTGGTACACTTGCCGCTTGAGAGTGACTAATTGCCTCTTTCGTTTGAGGCATCACTGCATCATCCGCAGCAACCACGATAATCGCAATATCGGTTACTTTGGCACCACGAGCACGCATTGCAGTAAAGGCTTCGTGACCCGGCGTATCCAAGAAAGTGATTGCTTTACCATTTGGTAAAGTCACCTCGTACGCACCAATATGTTGTGTGATACCACCGGCCTCACCTGCAACCACATTCGCGTTACGGATATAATCCAATAAAGATGTTTTACCGTGATCCACGTGACCCATGATGGTTACAATTGGAGGACGCTCTACTAAATTCGCTTGATCTTCTGCTTCTTCTTCCTCATCCATTTCTTCTACATCTTCTAATCCTACAAACTCCACTTCGAATCCAAATTCACTTGCCACCAATTCAATCACCTCGGCATCTAAACGCTGGTTGATTGAAACCATGATACCCAAGTTCATACACTTACTAATGATGTCTGCAAAACTTACATCCATCAAACTAGACAATTCACTTACAGTAACAAATTCCGTTACTTGTAATTTGTTGTCTTCTCTTTGTTCGTTATTTTCATTTTCAGCAGCTTCTTCTCTTCTTTGACGACGATACTTGGATTTCATGCTCTTACCACGGCCACCTTGGCCTGATAATTTAGCTTGTGTTTCCTTGATCTTATCTTGAATTGCTTTCTGATCGATTTCTTTTTGCTCAGCCGTTTGTGGCATGTTTCTACCTCTCGCACCACCTTGCCCTGGACGACCGCCTTGATTATTAGGACGATTGCCTTGGTAGCCACCACCTTGTGGACGATTGCCTTGATAGCCGCCGCCTTGAGGACGATTGCCTTGATAACCACCACCTTGTGTTTGACCACCTTGTCCTGATTGACCTGGTTGATTTGGTCTACCTGGAACAGGGATACGTTTACGAACACGCTTTTCTTCCTGTGTTAGAGGTTTTGGTCTTGTATCGCTATTGATTGGTAAGTCAATCTTACCTAAAATTTTTGGACCAGTTAATTTATCCGCTTGGATATTTGTAATGGCACCGTGCACATTTTCTGGTGCGATAGAGTGATCTACTGGTGCAGCTTTTGGTGCAGGGGCTGGAGCTGGAGCTGGTTCTGCTTTTTTAGCAGCGGCTTTAGGCGCTTCTGTTGCTTTTGCAGCAGTTGCTTTAGGCGCAGCTTCCTCTGTTTTTTTAGTTGTCTTTTTTGGTCTTGTAGAAGAGTCAATTAAAGAAAGGTCGATCTTGTTGATCACCTTTGGCGCTTCCATTTCTGGAGCTTCTACTTTAACCTGAGCAGGTGCTTTTGGCGCTTCTTCAACAGGAGCTGGTGCTACTGCTGGAGCAGCTTCAACGATTGGCGCTGCTGCTTTTGGTGTTTCCACAACTGGCGTTTCAGCAACAACTGCTTTTTTAGCTGGAGCAATTTCTTCCTCTGCTTTTTTGCCTTTGTCTGCTATTGCATTCTTTGGTAATTCCACATGGTCTGCCTTATTCTTGGCAACCTTGTCGCTTTGGAATTCTGCCTGCAAAGCATAGTACTGACTTTCAGTTAATTTGGCCGTTGGCTTAAGGTCATCCTTAGGAAAACCTTTTGTGCTAAGAAATTCAATCAAGGTATCTTGACCGATGTTGAATTCTTTAGCAGCTGCTAACAGTCTTGGTAGTTTCAATTCTGACATTCTAATGTTTTTTGTCCCTTATTTGAACAGAGACGCGTTCCTTTTACAAATATACTTCTATTTCAAAGGTTATTCACCTTTATCAAACTCTTCAGTCAAGATACGGCGTACATCCGCTATCGTCTCCACTTCTAAGTCTGTTCTTTTTTCTAATTCTTCTGCACTTAATTTCAATACGCTACGAGCCGTATCACAACCAACACGCTTAAACTCATCGATGATCCATGTTTCAATCTCATCGCTAAATTCATCTAAGTCGATATCAAATTCGTCTACAATTTCTTCGTCTTCACGATACACATCTAATTCGTATCCTGTTAATTCAGAAGCCAATTTAATGTTCACACCACGACGACCAATTGCTAAAGAAACTTGATCAGCCTGTAAGTATACTTCTGCACGTTTACGATCTGCATCAATATTCATGTAGCTAATTTTAGCAGGCGTCAATGAACGTTGGATTAACAATTGTGTATTCGTTGTAAAATTAATGACATCGATATTTTCATTTTTTAATTCTCTAACAATACCATGAATACGAGAACCTTTCATACCCACACAAGCACCTACTGGATCGATACGGTCATCGAAAGATTCAACAGCCACTTTTGCACGCTCACCTGGCTCACGAACAATTTTCTTAATGGTAATTAAACCATCGAAAATTTCTGGCACTTCAATCTCTAATAATTTCGCCAAGAACAATGGACTCGTTCTAGATAAAATAATAACAGGTGTATTATTTTTCATATCCACTCTAGCTACAACAGCTCTAATATTCTCTCCCTTTTTGAAAAAGTCCTGAGGTATTTGCTCTGTTTTTGGAAGGATCAATTCATTGCCTTCTTCATCCAACAACAATACTTCCTTTTTCCAAACCTGATAGATTTCAGCATTGATAATATCACCAATTCTATCAGAATATTTTTTTACTAAAACGTTTTTCTTTAAGTCATTGATACGAGAAGCCAAGGTCTGCTTTGCAGCAAGGATAGCTCTTCTACCAAAATCATAGATATTAACTTCCTCTAATAATTCCTCACCAATTTCAAAGTCAGGCTCGATCTTGATGGCATCAGAATAAGAAACTTCAGCTAATGGATTGTCCACATCGTCATCAGGTCTGATTTCACGACGGCGGATAATTTCCAAGTCACCTTTTTCTGCATTCACGATTACGTCGAAGTTTTCATCGCTACCATATTTTTTTCTTAATAAGGTTTTGAATACATCTTCTACCACTTTCATCATCGTAGGACGATCTATATTTTCGGCGTCTTTAAACTCCGCGAAAGCTTCAATCAAATTTATACTTGCCATAACATCATTTTTTTATCAAGCTATCAAGCTTGAGATTTGTTAAAATTGAATTTGAACTATAGTTGATTTTATATTTTCAAATGGAATAAGCATTGATTCTTGGGTTGCTTTTTTACCCTTACCCGCTGTCCACTCTATTAAAATGTCTTTGTCTGTTACCTCTTTTAAAGTGCCCACAAAAACAGATTCGTCATTTAGTATCACTTCCACAGTACGTCCAATATTTTTTACATATTGTCTATTTAATATCAAAGGCTCATCCACGCCAGGAGAAGAAACTTCTAAGGCAAAATCACCTTCAGGGAACCAAGCCGCTTCCTCAATTGCTTTGTACAATCTTCTGTTAAATGAAGTGCACTGTTTAATGGGTAAACCTTGGTCGCCATCAATGTACACTCTTATTATATGACCAGGCTTTACTTTGATGTGCACCAAAAAATAGCTTGGATCCTCTTGTAAAAAAGGCTCTAATAAGGTGTGAATTCTGTCTTTTAGTTCGTTTACTTCCATAGTTGAAAAAGAAGAAGGGAACGACTTCGTTCCCTTCATTTCTCTGCATATTCTGGAACAAAGGTAAGAAAAGAGGATGAAATCACCCAATTTTATTCAATCTGATCGTATTTTTGCAGTATGACGAAGCTTCTAATCTATGGATTCCTAATCTACCTACTCTATAAGATCATATTTGATGTAGTGGTTCCAGTACGCAAAGGCGTTAAGACAGTACGCCAAAATATGGAAGAAATGCAACGCAAGATGGCAGAAGCGCAACAACAAAACGCCCAAAATGCCGGTTTTGCAAGCCAAAATTCATCAAAATCAGCTCCTAAATCAACAATCAAGCCGGTTGAAAAAGATGCAGACTACATTGATTTCGAGGAAGTTAAGTAAAATTATACCCCTAAAATGGGAGGCAATTCAGTTTCAATGAACATTCCCGGCTTTAAATACAATACCTGTAGGCCTACAGAAGCAGCAGCTACCACATTCGGCTCATTGTCGTCTATGAACAGGGTTTCAGCGGCATTCAACCCTTCCTGATCTAAAATAGATTGAAAAGAAGCAGGATCTGGCTTGCGCATCCCCATTTTGTGAGAATAATACGGCGTTTTAAAGAGCTGTTCGAAATTCCCACCTATTTCCCGTGCATATTGAGGAATAAAATAATCGTAATGAATCTGATTGGTGTTAGAGAATAAAAAAGTTGGATACAGCTCCTGATTTGCTTTCACCCATTCCATACTTTCTTTTCTAAATCCAATCAACAAGGAGTTCCATGCTGTTATAATTTGATCATGACTGAGCGATAATTGATACAACTGATTAAAACCTTCACAAAATTCCACCTCGTTAATCAATCCCTTTTCCAAATCAAAAAATAATTGATCCGACTTGTTTAATGTAAAATGATTTTCAAAATTTGGGATACCTAGTTGGTCAAATTGAGCATACATGATGTCAAAATCTATATCGTATAATACATTGCCTAAATCAAAAATTAAATTCTTTACTGGTGTCATATCAAAGTATAAAGTGTAAAGATAAGGATAGAACCTATGTAGATCTATGTACAAATTGTATATTTGATCCATGCAACAAAATCTCGCCCATATCGCTGTCGTTGTTAGAGACTACGATGAAGCCATCGCTTATTATACTCAAGTTTTAGGTTTCAAATTAATTGAGGATACCACTCTATCTGAAACTAAGCGATGGGTGATGGTGCAACCAGCCGGAGCAGACAATGGCTGTATGTTATTATTGGCAAAAGCGGCTACACCTGAGCAAGAAAAATGTATTGGATACCAAACAGGAGGACGTGTATTTTTATTTTTATACACGGACAATTTCTATAGAGATTTTGATAATTACACTACAAAAGGTGTTGAATTCACTATTCCTCCTCATGTAGAGGAATATGGCACGGTCGCAGTGTTTAAAGATCTTTATGGGAATCTTTGGGATTTAATTGAGCCAGCTAAAAAATAATTATGAAAAAAGTATTGATATTTGGCGCGAATGGAATGACAGGCGATTTAATCCTTCAAAAATGTTTACAATCAAACGATATTAATGAAGTCATTACGATCACTAGAAAAGATCTTCAAATAAAACACCGCAAACTTACCAGCATCATTCATGACAATTTTTTAAATTTTGATGCAATCACTTCCAATTTTGAAAATATTGATATTTGTTACTATTGTCTTGGGGTATATACAGGAGCTGTGCCTAATGATTTATTTTTTCAAATCACAGTTGATTATACAAAAGTAATTGCTGATCAATTAAAATTTAAAAGTCCAAATATCTGTTTTTGTTTTTTAAGTGGGATGGGGGCTGATTTAACAGAAAGAAGCAAAATGCCATTTGCAAAAGCAAAAGGGATGGCTGAAAATTATATACTAAAACTTGGCTTTGAAAAGCTAGTAATTTTTAGGCCAGGATATATTTATCCAGTGACTAAAAGAAGAGAGCCTAACTTTTTTTATACATTAAGCCGATGGCTTTACCCTATTTTAAAAATAATGTATCCAGGAATTGGTTTGAGTTCAGAGCAACTAGCTAGTGCTATGTTTAAAGCAGGATTCATTACAACCCCCTCAGTTATTTTAGAGAACAACGCAATCAAAAAATTTATCGCTTCATAGCAGCAGCCATATACTTGCAAGCAGCATCGCCTTTGTTCAATTCATTTTGGATATTTTGATGAGATATTTCATCCCTATTTTGACTCAATTTAAATACATGCTTTAATTGCGCTACTTCTATTTCAAATGAAATGATAGCTTTCATATTTTGTTGCATGTACATAGGATCCAAGTTTTTCACTTGTGATGGTGCATCAGGATCCGATTCGAATTTCTCCGTCAATGCTACTAGTAAATGATACAAATGTTGCTCGTCTTGCATTTGCATTTTACCAATGGCATGTACCGTTTGATAATTCCAAGTACTCGCTTGCCCTTTGCTTGTATACCAACTCGCACTAACAAATGCAGAAGGTGCAGAAAAAATAACCAACGCATTCGGATTCATTTCAAAAGCAATGGTATGATCTTGCTTGCGCATGAGGTGTCCACTAATAAATAATTTATCATCAACTTGCTTGATCAATATAGGAATTTGTGCAGCAATAGGTAAGCCGTTTTTATCTACGCCACAAATAGTGACAAAAGGATTTGATTGCATAAACTCAATGACCTCTTGATGATCATTTGCTTTGAAATAAGAGATATCGTACATGGAATAATTTTAAATTATAATGGAAGTGCTGTAGTTGTTTTGATCTCATCCATCACAAACAAACTACTAATATGTGCCACCATCGGAAGCACGGCTAATTTTTCTTGATAAAATTTATTATAAGTTTCTACATCCTTGGTGACCAATTTTAAATAATAGTCAAAATTACCAGAGACCAAACTACAAGCAATCACTTCTGGAAATTGCGCAATGGTTTGTTCAAATTCAGAAAAATGACTTCTTGTTTGCTTATCTAAGGTAACCTGACAATGCACCACTAAACCAAGGTCAATTTTTTTTCGATCCAACAAAGCCACATATTGTAAAATATACCCTTCCTGTTCTAATCTCTTAACTCGATCATGGGTTGGACTGAGCGATAAATTAATGGCAGCACTAATGTCTTTTAGTTTCGCTAAAGCGTCTTTTTGTAGGATCCTTAAAATGGATTGGTCAATTGCGTCTAATGCCATAGAGAAATAATTTCTGTTTAAGGAATAATTCAGGCTCTAAATTACATTATTTTATTACCATTATGACATATAACAATAATTTTTACTGATTATATGAAGTTTACTATGAATATTTCCTTATTAATGATATTTGTACAGAAATAAAAACTAATACTATGATTATTGGCGTTCCTAAAGAAATTAAGATTCAAGAGTACCGTGTAGGTTTAACTCCTGAGGGTGTGGATGCTTTGTCTAGACAAGGCCATACTGTATATATTGAAACCAATGCAGGTGCTGGATCAGGATTTTCTGACGAAGCGTATAAAGCAGTGGGTGCTCAAATTTTAAATACACCAGCAGAGGTGTATGCCATTGCAGAAATGATCGTTAAAGTGAAAGAGCCTTTGGCTGCAGAATACCCATTGATTAAATCAGGTCAGATATTATTTACTTACTTCCATTTCGCAGCTTCTAAAGAATTAACAGAAGCCATGATGAAAACGCATGCAGTTTGTATCGCATACGAAACAGTTGAATTACCTGATGGCTCATTGCCATTGTTGGTTCCTATGTCAGAAGTGGCTGGAAGAATGGCTGTAAATGTGGGCGCTTATTATTTAGGCAAGCCTTTCGGTGGTAAAGGAAAGTTATTAGGCGGTGTTCCAGGTGTGAAGCCAGCAGAAGTGTTGGTAATTGGTGGTGGCATTGTAGGGACACAGGCTGCTAAAATGGCTGCTGGATTGGGCGCGAATGTAACCATCATGGATACGAACTTAGCTAGATTAAGATATTTGTCTGATGTAATGCCTGCGAATGTGGTGACTCAATATTCTACCTTATTGGCGATCAAAGAAAAATTACCTACTGTTGACTTATTAATTGGTGCAGTATTATTACATGGTGCAAAAGCGCCGCACTTGGTTAAAGAAGTAGATTTGAAATTAATGGAAGCAGGATCTGTGATTGTAGACGTTGCAGTAGACCAAGGTGGTTGTATTGAAACTTGTAAGCCAACTACACACGAAAATCCAGTATTCACCATCGACAATATCACGCACTATTGCGTAGCAAATATGCCAGGCGCAGTACCTCAAACAAGTACACGCGCATTAACCCAAGCTACTTTGCCTTATGCACTTGCTATTGCTAACAAAGGATGGGAAATTGCTTGTGCAGAAAATCAAGCATTGGCTAAAGGATTGAACATTAGAGCTGGAAAGATTTTACACAAGGGTGTATCTGAAGCATTCAATGGTTAATTAATTCATCTTTGAATAATAAGCAAAAAAATACCCTCGCGATGCGAGGGTATTTTTTTATATAGTAGTTTCTAATACTAGTAATTCCATTTTGTCCAACCTTTCCACCAAGTAGCATCTTCACCAGATAAACCAATCGCACCTCTGAAAGAGACTTTCTTCAAAAATGCATCTTGTAATTTTGGATCTGTAAAGTTTCCGTTGCTTGCGTAGTTATAGCTACCTGCTATACCGAATGTTAACAAACCTGCTGCAGGAGATGCGGTGCCAGCATATGGTGTTGCATCAAATGAAGTATAGTTAAACGGCTGAATTAACTTAGCGTCTACTGCATTCACTGTTGCCGTGTTTGCATAATAAGTGTCAGCAATCCATGATTCAATTGAAGCAGTTGTTTTTCCTGTTGCAGCACTTGTGCTAGCTGTGTATTTAGCATTTACATTTGTTGGAACACCATTGACCAAACCACCATTTCCTGCAAGAATATTAAATCTAAAACGAATTGTGCTATCATCAATGTTTTTATCTACTGGAGTACCAGTACTAGCGTCAATTAACAAAGCATTAGGCCATCCCATGAACACAGAATTCATGATAGAAATTTTTGTATTTCTTCTGATATGCGCACCAGCTAAAAATAAGCTATTACCAGTACCATATAAACTTGCACGAGGTCCGATTGCAGTCATGTTAGAGAAAACAGCAGAAGTATATGGAGTTGCAGTTGAACCAGAAGAATTGTTATCAGATTCAAAAGCTTCTGACTTAGAGATATCAGCAATAGCAGAGTCTCTTAAAGCTAAACCAAACTGCACATATCCGCTATACCCATTATCTGTATCAAAATCATCATCCTGTGTTTTGTAAGCGATTAAATACTTACAGTTTACAGTACCCCCAAACCACTCATAAGCATCATCTTTAGCATAAGCAACTTCAATGTGGTCAATTTGTGTACCGTTACCAACCGCAGCTAAAGTTAAACTGTTAATCTCTTTATCTGGTTGGAATGCATATCCAGCATATTCAATACGAACATAAGATAAGATGCCAGAATTATCAGCAGCATCAGTACCACCTGCTAAACCGTCACCACTAGCGTTATCAATACCACCTTCAACCTGTAATAAACCAGCTGTTCCATTAAACGTTGTATTGACTGGTGCTTTACCACAAATTACAATACCACCCCAATCTCCAGATTGTGGATTAGCAGAAGCAGATGTGAAAACAATTGGTTTTTCAGCAGTTCCCTTTGCTACGATTTTTCCACCTCTTGCAATTACCAATGCAGATACATCAGATCCAGAGTATTTTCCTTGAACTTTTGCACCAGCTTCTACAGTTAATGTAACACCGCTTGCTACATAAACGATACCTGATAAGTAGTTTACGTCTTTTGCAAACAATGTAGTGTCTTTAGTAATACGACCAGATAAAGTAATGGTATTGCTTACCACACCAACTGGCGCTACTTCCTTAGTTACGATAACTAACTCTTTTTCGCCATCCATTTCGATCTTTCTACAACCAGTAATGGCTAAAAAAGCAAGCGATAAATAAAATAATTGTTTCATTGTTTTGTATTTAAAAATGTTTGTTGTTGAATTGATTTTTATAAAGAATAATTTAATGAGATACCGAATGTGGTTCCAAAACGTCTTTGGAAACGAACGGCATCAATTGAAGTATTATATTTTGTATCTGATGTGTTGTTTTGGTAAAAAGTTTGCTTTTGATTTAAGATATCAGAAATCGTTACTTTAATTTCTGCTTTATTGTCAGCGAACTTTTTACTCATTTGGAAGTCAAATAATGCTCTAGGTGCTTCGTAAATATTGGGAGTAGATGCCCCGCCTTGTACATCACCCACTAAATAAATTCTTTCGCCCACTTGGTTGAATAATACCGTAGCGTTGAAACCTTTTTCAGCGATATCATACAATAAGCCCATGTTAATTAAATAAGGTGATTGGCCTTGTAAAGGGCGATCAAGATTTAATGAAGAATCTTTCAATGAGCTCTTTATCAAAGAACCATTCGCTTGCAATGTGAAACGCTTTGTTAACTTTTTGCGCATTTCTAATTCCAAGCCATATGTGGTAGCTTTTTTTGCATTTTGGTAAGTAAACGTACTTGATCCACCTGCCCCTTCATTAAAGATTTGTTCAATTGGATTGGAAAAGTCTTTATAAAAAAGACCCAATGTTACCAATTCACCAGAAGTTGGGTAGATCTCATATCGAATATCTGTGTTCGTAATTTTCGTTCTCTTTAACAACGGATTACCTTGAACAGATGCATTCAATTCAAAATCATAAATATTCAACGCAGATAGTTCTCTAAGTTCTGGTCTAATGACAGTTTGAGAGGCTGTTAATCTTAAATTACTCTTTTGATTGATCTTTATTGTTGTGTTAATACCTGGCAAATAATCAGTTACTCTTGAATAGGTATGTCGAGGATCCCATTTCTTAACACTACCAATCAATTGATCATAATCTTCTACACGTAATCCCCAAACCACTCTAACCGCTTCAGAAACCTTATTATCAAATTGTAAAAAACCTGCATTTAAAATCGTATTGGCCATGTATCTAAAATTTCTTCCTTTAATGGCATCAAAACCGAATAAATTATCCGTACCGTTTCCGAAATTTTGAGGAGCAAATACCGTTTCAGGACCTTGTGCTCTTAATGCTGCATTATCTTTAGGTAAGAAATTCGCAAACAATTTCGCATCATATAAACGATCTTTTATTTGTAATAAATATCCAGCTTTAATAGTTTGAGATTTAATTTTATAAGTTAAATCTCCGCCTGCTGTATAGATATAGTCACTTAGATCTTGGAAGATTCTACTTCCAGATTGTTGAGATAAAGTATTTGAGATGTTCAATACATAAGGATCGTTAGAACCAGTATTTTTTGTGTACATGATTCTTCTTTGATCTGGGCTATAACTATCTAAAATGTTAAAAGCGCCAAACCAGTTTAATTTCAATTTGCTACTTAAACTATGTTCGCCATTCAACTGATTTGTAAAGAATACATTTTGTCCAAATACAAATTCATTACTCTTGATTAAGTCACCTCTTGTGAAATCTTCACCAGCTCGATTGGTATAAGCGTTATTGGACTTTACATTCACTATTGCCTTGTAACTAATTTTATTTAGCGGATTTAAAAACATGGACAATCCAGCAATAGCACCCATATTGATATCTTGAATGTATTTGTCATCTTGATAGTCATATAAAACAGAGAAAGATCCACCTTCGTTAGCTGTATTCTGACGATTTAAATTTTCTTGAAAGCGATATGTTTTTGCATAGTTAATGCCTAAAATGCCTCCTATTTTCTTACCCCATAATGTTCCAGAAAAACCACCATTCATTTGGATACTTACATTTGGCTTAGCAGTCATTTGAACTGGAGTCCAGTTATTAGGCATTGTTTTACCTAAAGCAGTTTTGAATGCAATATTTGCAGTATCAAAATTCGACTTAGTGGTATACCCTGTTGGCAATGATCTTGAACCATCATCTACCCCATACCAATCCGTTTTGCCACCCTTGTCTTTAAAGAAGTCTTTTCCTGTAACTAATGTATTTGCACTTGTTGCAACTTGAATATTAAAAAAGTTCTTAGTAGGGATATCTTTTGTGTTCACTTGAATCAAACCTCCCGCCCACTCACCAGGCAATTCTGGCACAAATGCTTTATTGATAATAATATTGTCAATGATTTGTGAAGGGAATAAATCGAATGAAAAAGTTTTTCTATCCGGCTCTGTACTTGTTAATAATATACCATTTAACATGGCTTGGTTATATCTATCCGCCAAACCTCTTACAATGATAAATTTACCCTCTTGGATAGAAGCACCTGGAGTTCTCTTTAAAATTTCTGCGGTATTTCTATCCGGACTTCTTTTGATAGATTCAGCTGAAATGACCGAAGCCACTGTATTGGTGTTTTTTTGGAATGCGATTAATGCATTATCTGTTGATCCTTTATTAGTTGACCTACTTGCACTCACCACCACGTCTGTCAATTTTTTCCCAGACTCTTCTAATAACACATCAATCACTACTTCCTCATTGCTAGTTTTAGCTGGAGTGATTTCAACAGATTTAGTTTTATACCCAACATAAGAAAGATCTAAATTATATGCCTTATTGATATCGATATTGAAACTGAATCTACCCTCGATATCCGTTTTTGAAACTAAATTTTTATCAGACTTTAAAGTAACTGTTACACCAACCAATAATTCATTTTTTACATTTGTAACTTTACCTGTCAATTTTGCTTTTTGAGCTTGAGCCGAGGCTATTGTAACAAAGCAAAGTATAAATAGTAGAATCCTTTTCACGATATAATTTTATTTGTATCGCAAATATCAAAGTTGAATGTTACCGAATTGTTAACTGAATATGAACTTAATATTAACTAATATAAAAGCTACAATAAAAAAGGCACTCAGAGTGAGTGCCTTTTTTATAATTATCTATTAATCAAGGTGATAGACATTATGTAAGTCTTTTGGGCAAGTGAAGTTAACCCCAAGGTCGTTGATTAATCCATCATGAATATCATATACCCAGCCATGGATATGCAATGGCTGATTTCGTTTCCAAGCATTTTGAACGATGGAGGTTTTACCCAAATCAAATACTTGTTCTTGCACATTCACTTCAACAAACCTTCTTGCCCTCAAAGTTTCATCTTCAATAGCATCTAATTCTAGATGATAATACCTGTATACATCCTTAATATGTCTTAACCAGTTGTCGATTAAACCAAACTGTTGATTTTTCATGGCAGCCATTACACCACCACATCCATAATGACCACACACTATGATATGTTTTACCTTCAATACATCTACCGCATAAGAAAGTACACTCAACATATTCATGTCACTATGCACAATCATATTGGCGATATTGCGATGTACGAACATTTCACCCGGATCAGTTCCTGTAATGGACTCTGCTGGCACCCTGCTATCTGAACAGCCAATCCATAAATACTCTGGCGACTGACCGTTAGATAATTTTTCAAAAAAGGCAGGGTCAAGTTGTAATTGCTCTGCCACCCAATTTTTATTATTTTCTATCAGTCTTTTATATGATTTTTCCATTTTGATTTTTATTAAAATTTCGAGAATAAACTTTCTAATTTGAAGTAAGCCTAGTGTCCAGATACAGCCATCCTTGCAGGCATATTGATCAAAGTTACATTTATGTTTTTTAATTTAGCAGCAATCTCAAAATCATAGATAATTTCTACTACATCTAGGTCGATATAATGTGATTGGCTTGCATCAATAGTCACTTTGGAGCCCGTTTTAATGTCTGCTAATTTTTTTGCTATACTTCCTTTATTGATAAAAGTAACATGTTCAGAAAGATTGATTGTGATTGAACCACTTTCAGTTTTTTTATCATGGTGAATTTCGTAATCACGACGATAATTCGTTCTTAAGATATAAAATATAGCCACTATCATCCCTAAGGCTATTCCTTTAAGTAGATCACTAAACTGAATCGCAACAACAGTCACTATAAAAGGTACAAACTGCTCCCATCCTAGTTGGTACATTTCTTTGAATAAGGAAACTTTGGCCAATTTATATCCCACAACTAGTAAAACAGCAGCAAGACATGCCAAAGGAATTTGATTCAAAACAGATGCAAATGCCGCCACACTAATCAATAATAACAAGCCATGAAAAATCGCAGAAAGCTTTGTTTTAGCACCGGCATTTACGTTAGCAGAAGTTCTAACAATCACAGCAGTCATTGGTAAGCCCCCAATCATGCCGGAAATCAAATTGCCCAAGCCTTGTGCTTTAAGCTCTCTATTGGTTGGAGTAACTCTTTTGTTTGGATCTAACTTATCACCAGCTTCGGTGCTCAACAAAGATTCAAGGCTTGCAATGATGGCAATAGTTGCAGCAATAACGTAAACTTGATAGTTACTAAACGCCGATACATTGGGCAGTGTAAACTGGCCTATAAATTCGGTGCTGTTTTTTGCGACAGGCAACTTTACCAATGCGTCTGCAGTTAAAGCCAAGGATGGATAATAGCTTGTGAAGATGGCATTTAATGAAACACCAGTGATCACTGCAATTAAAGCGCCTGGAACAAAGTTAAAAAATGTGTATTTTTTTAAAAAAGGCAGGTCCCAGAATAAAATGATTGCAATAGATACGCTCGCAATAATAATGGAGCCAAAATGATAGGATAAAGCAGCAGCTTTATTGTAACCAATTGCAATTGGGGCTTGTTTTAAAATAAGAATAATGCCAATAGCCGCAAGCATACCCTTTATGACACTAGATGGAAAGTAATATCCAATCACACCTGCTTTTAAGTATCCTAGTATTATTTGCAAAACTCCAGCGATCACAACTGCTACCAAAAACTGATCATAAGATCCTAAAGTAGTAATCCCATTTAATACAATTACGGTCAATCCTGCAGCAGGACCACTAACACTCAATGCAGATCCACTTGCAAATGCCACTACAATACCTCCCACTATACCAGCTATAATGCCAGAAAACAACGGCGCTCCAGATGCCAATGCAATACCTAAGCATAAAGGTAATGCAACCAGAAAGACAACTAGCCCAGCTGGAAGATCCTCTTTTAAATACTTAAAACTTAATCCTTGTGTTAGTTGATCTAAATTTAATTTATTCATATATTGATGTAATCCTATTTATTCATTTATTGCTAAATGAATAATTTAAATGAGTAGTTGACAAAGTCACACAATCGTCATCAATGTTTTTACATTGAAACAAAGTATGCTATATTAATTTAACTATTTAAATTGTAGGATTGGGAGGCGGTATTAAGATTGGATCATTGCGATCAATCACTTTCCCAATATGAGAAATGGTTTTGTAGACAGCTTGAACGTTTGACACATTTGTAATGCGCTCATAAAAATGCGCCTTACTTGAATCAATGTTTTTTAATTTGAACTGGACTTGTTCCACTTCCTCTTCCTCTATTGTCAATAAAACACTCGTTGAGATTTCATCTGTTGATTGCATGATTTGTGACCAAAAGCGCAGCCCATCCACAGGAAAAATCTGTGTAGCCAACACCAATATCAATAATATACCAATCAGCCTTTTCTTCATACAATGCGAATATAAACTTTAACAAATACAAAATTACATTTGTTTACGAATTGGCAAAAAATACAATTCTTTGGCTACAAGGCATCGTAAATAAACGACTGAGTCTTGAAAATCGTATTTTCGAGTTAAAATAGGTTAATAAATACAGTAGATGATACAAAAAATGTCAAAATGGGCCCTTTTAATTTGCGCTACTGCAGTCATAGTAGGTACCGCATCTTCTGGATTTCTTAGCCTACTTGAATTCACCACACAGATAAGGGTCAGCAATTTATGGCTCATTTATAGCCTTCCATTAATTGGATTGATCGTAAGTTTTATTTACTTAAAAATAAACCCATCACTCAATAATGGAAATGAATATATCATACGCAACTTTTTAGATGAAACTGAAAATGAAAAATTAATTCCTATTGCTTTAGCTCCTCTAGTTTTTGCAGGTACCATTTTAACGCATCTAGGTGGCGGGTCTGCGGGAAGAGAGGGTACCGCAGTGCAAATGGGTGCAAGTATAGCTAGTCAATTCAATAGGTGGACAAATTTAGACAAGCCAGCTCAAAGATTACTAACCTGTATTGGTGTTAGTGCTGGCTTTGCGGCGGTGTTCGGCACTCCATTAGCGGCGAGTATTTTTGCACTTGAATTTTTTAGCTTTAAAAAAACAAAGTGGTATTTTATTTTTCCAACCATATTAACTGCATACCTTGCCCATTGGACCTGTTTAAGCTGGGGCATAGAACACGCTAATTACAATATTATTGCATTCAATGATTATTCATTTCAAACAATTGGATGGATTGGAATAGCTGGTTTAATTTTTGGCTTAACCGCATTGCTCTATCTTATTTCAACCCAACTATTTACTTCTATTTTTTCTTCTATTCAATATCCGCCATTGCGTACTTTTATTGGCGGTATGTTCATTGCAGCATTGATACTATTAACGCATCAAGAAAAGCTTTCAGGTTTGGGACTTACAAATATTCAAGATGCATTTATACATCCACAAGGGAACTGGGATTTTTTATTGAAGCTGCTTTTAACTAGCCTGACACTAAGTGTTGGTTTTAAAGGAGGCGAAGTAACCCCATTGTTCTTTGTTGGTGCTGTGCTAGGGAGTATTTTAATTGCCTTTATCCCTTTACCTATCAGTCTTCTCGCAGGACTAGGTCTTGTAGCAGTTTTTGCAGGGGCAACACATTGCTTGGTGAGTGCGATGGTATTGGGTATCGAACTTTTCGGATCCAAATACGCAGTCTATATTTTTATAGCTTGTATCGTAGCCTACTTATTCAGTGGTGCAAAAAATATCTATGCTGGCAGGCCAAATGGTTGGATAAAAGAAAAAATTCAATCTTATTTTTTATAGACCATGTAGACATAAAAAGGTACACCCATCATTAACATGATGAATCCCCAATATACAATTTCTTGTCCCGAGCCAATAATCATCCACATAGAAAATGAGAATGCCAATAAACTTACTGCAATTGCTGAAACAGTTTTGGCGCTACTATATTTAGTTGCTTGTTTCGCACGAACAATTAAATAAGACACAGTCGTAAATAAATAAGGAAGCAAAGTGAAAAACGTAGATAAAAGAATCAATAGTTTAAATTGATTGGCTAAGTTTTTAGCATTGTTCATGAACATTAAAATCGTGATGATGATACTAGATACAATCACCCCATTAACTGGAACACCTTTTCGATTTTGTTTAGCAAAAAACGCAGGAAACAATTTGTCTTTTGCCATGGCGAAAGGCATTTGTCCTTGTACTAGTATAAAACCATTTAAAGCACCAAAAGCAGCAATAGCAGCTCCAGCACTCACCCAGTATTTTGCACCATGTCCATAAATTTTTTCTGCAGCATCAGCAAAAGGCGTAATTGAAATTTTTAATTGGCTTGCAGGAATCATCCCCATAATAGCTGCAGTACTGAATACATAAATAGCAGCTGCAATCCAAACACCACGCATGGTTGCTTTTGAAATATTTTGTCCTGGATCTTCGACACTACTGGATGGGATGGTAGCACATTCTATACCCAAAAATGCGAAAAAGGTTAATGTTGTCGTAGCTGTAATCGCCTGCCAGCTGCTTGTTCCGCTCATATTAAATGGCAATAAATTTTGCAGATCTAAAAATAATAGTCCTCCGATAGCGACCAAGGCAAGTGGTACTACTTTAAGTATCGTTGTGATTAACTGAACTCGTCCAGACGCAAAAACGCCCAATGTGTTTACCCAAGTGAGTAACCAAAGGCATGCTAATCCGGTTGCTAAAGCAATACTGCCATCTTGAGCAAGAATAGGAAAAAAGGTACTCAATGCACTCACCAATGAAACGGCAATGGCCGCATTGGTTGTCCAAACTGAAATTAGATACCCCCAGCCAACAAGAAAGCCAGCAAAGTCTCCCAAGCCGGCTTTTGAAAAAGCATACGGACCGCCATCTGCAGAAGGAATCAATTGACTTAAATTGGCAAATATTTTCGCAATCACAATGGCCCCAATAGCAGAAAATATCCAGCCAATTAAACTGATGCTACCGAAGCTTGCCAATGCGGAAGGCATTAAAAATACGCCAGCTCCAATCATGTTACCCACTACAAGTGAAGTACTTGTCCATACACCAATTTTCTTGTGCTCAATTTGCATCATTCAAGATAAGGAAATATTGTTTAAATTTATGCTATGAAAATTTCAAAAGCATCAATTGAATCAGCTGCAGCAAGGATTGCACCTTATATTCATACAACTCCAATCATGAGCAACAAAAGCATCAATGAACTTTCTGGGCTGGACTTGTATTTTAAATGTGAGAATTTTCAAAAAATTGGCGCTTTCAAAATTAGAGGTGGAATGAATGCAAGTTTGCAATTAACACCCGAACAAATGGAGAAAGGAGTTGCAACACATTCATCAGGCAATCATGCACAAGCCTTAGCATTTGCCGCAAAAATGTTAGGCATAAAAGCCTATATCGTCATGCCAGAATCCTCTCCACAAGTTAAAGTAAATGCAGTAAGAGGATATGGTGCAGAAGTGACTATTTGCGCATCCAACCAAGCAGCTAGGGAATCAACTTTACAAGAGATTGTGGACCGAACAGGTGCCACATTTATACATCCCTACGATAACGACGAAGTGATTACAGGGCAAGCAACCTGTGTGAAGGAAATGATTGAGGCGATACCAGATATAGACATTGTTGTTACGCCTGTTGGCGGAGGCGGATTGTTATCAGGAACTTGTTTAGGGGCACATTATTTTAAACCAGGATTAAAAGTATACGCAGGAGAACCTGAAGGAGCTGCAGACGCAGTATTAAGTATACAATCTGGTAAAGTAGAAAAAGCGCCATTCATCAATACCATAGCGGATGGATTGATGACCACACTAAGCGATCGAACACTTGCGATCATTAAAGCACATGTGAGTGATATCCTTTTAGTGTCAGACGATGAAATTAAAGCTGCGTTAAGATTGGTTTACGAAAGAATGAAAATTATTATTGAGCCTAGTTGCGCTGTCCCATTAGCAGCTGTCTTAAAAAATCCAGCATTGTTTAAAGGAAAAAAAGTGGGCATCATTTTAAGCGGAGGCAATGTAGACTTGAGCAAGTTTAAAGATTGGTTTTAATATCAAAAGGCTAAGAACAATAAAGACGTAAAATTATAGTTTCAGTGAACTAAAAAAATATTCCTCGGTAACTTCTTTTACTTTACCAGGCGCAATAGACTCGACTGTAATATCTTCAATAGACCATCTTACTAAACGAATGCAACGATGATGCATTGCTGCTACCATCTTACGTACTTGATGAAATTTGCCTTCAGTTAATGCAATGCTTAGCCAGTCGGTTTGTTGATTTTCATGCAATACAATTCCATTATCCCATAAATTAGTCGGGGGTGCGATCAAATCAACTTTACAAGGTGTAGTTGTATAGGTTGTTCCGTTAGGAGCAGAAATAGCTACCCCATTTTGTAATGTATCTAAAGTTGCTTGGCTGACTTTATTTTTTACTTGAACCAAGTAAGTCCTCAAGTGTGGACGTTTGCCCTGAAATAATAACTTGGTTACTTTTTTATTGGTCGTTAATAACAACAAGCCCTCTGACATTTGATCGAGCCTGCCAATGGCATGTGTGCCTTCTGGAAAATCAAAATTGATATTTGTCAACAATTGAACTTGATGCGTACTTACAAATTGCGACACCATATTCATTGGCTTATTCAATAAAAAGTATCGGTGTTCATTCATAGCGGCAAATTACTTAATATTGCGTATGGAACAAACGCATAAAGACCCATTGCACGGAAAAACACTCGCATTTATTGTAGAGGAGTTGGTTCGCCATTTTGGATGGGAGGATTTAGGGCAACATATCCCAATTAACTGCTTCAACATTGACCCTAGCATTCAATCAAGCTTAAAATTTTTACGCAAAACCCCTTGGGCTAGAAAAAAAGTAGAGGAGCTCTACATTCGGATGATTAGCTAAAATATCAAACGAAACATGCAATTACATAAAGGACTTTAGCTTTTCTGAAAGCACATTTGCGGGTTGCACTCCAGGCTGTCTCCAAACAATTTCTCCATTTTTAAAGATGGCTAATGTAGGCACACTGCTTACATTCAATTGTGAAGCCAATTGTTGATTTTTATCTACATCTATTTTTACAATACGAACTTGATCACCTAACTGTTGACTTACTTGTTCTAAAATCGGCTGCATCATTTTACATGGACCACACCAAGTGGCAAAAAAATCAACTAAAACCGGTTTATCACCTTTGATAATGGTTCCAAATGTTTCTGTATTTGACATGTCTTTAGTTTTAATTCCTAATCATTATTTAATTTCAGTGAATTCAACCTCCTCCGTTTTCTGTATTGAGCGATACCTCGGAGTTACTCCACAGCCTGATTGATAACCACAGCCCACTTTATATTTAGCACTTACCAATGAGAATAAGGCAAATAGGGCGCCAAAGCCTCCAGCAACCATGTCCTTTGTTTGGATTCCCACAATAACCATTGCTCCACTCATCATTAATCTAAACATCAAAACCCAATCAATTTTACTAAGTAGTTTTCTCATAATATACATATATAATACAAAGTTACAGTACAGAATAAAATCATTGCGTGATAAATATCACCCAAGATATCATCGAATTCATGGACATTTGAACATTAAATTAATCAACATAAATTATTTACCATGTTTGAATTTTTGAAAAAATTATTTGGACCAAAAGCAGATTTTAAAGCACTAGTTGAGGCAGGTGCAGTTATAATAGACGTTCGTACCCCTCAAGAATATGACGCGGGACATATCAAGACCTCAAAAAATATACCTTTACAAACGATACAAAAAGCTATACCCGAATTAAAAAAATCAGGAAAAGTAATTATTACCGTTTGTCGAAGTGGCTCAAGAAGTGGAATGGCAAAATCGATATTGAAATCTGCAGGCATCGAAGTGTACAATGGTGGACCTTGGAATGTATTGAAGGCGAAAATTTAAAATTGAAACCATGCTACTTTCTTTTGTTAAAAAACAACAACGTAATTTAATTGGCATCGTCATTGGCGCAATAGCTGGTTGGCTATATTGGCATTTTGTTGGATGTAGTTCTGGCACTTGTGCTATTACATCTAAGCCAATCAATAGTACCCTATATGGCGCTTTGATGGGGTATATAGTAGCGGGGATGTTTCAGAAAGATGTTAAATAAATGCCAATGCTTAAACCATTGGGTAAATAGCTTGTCTTAGTTTGGAAACCATCCATCTAAACAAGCTAAATTTATCCTATGCGTTTACAAACTCTAATTACAGCAACCCTTTTTGTGGGCATTTTTGGTATGATAGGATGTGCAAAAAATGATGCTATTACTATCCTTCCTGCTGTTACAGCATCTACTACAACACAAACAACGACAACAACCGACCCTTATGCTGCAATCAAATTAGCATTTGGCACCGCAATTGATCCCAATAATTTAGAAAATTATGCCAATCAAGGCAAACCAGCCTATATCTTAAAAAATAATTTAGGCAACAATATCATCACTGATAAAACCGCCACATTAGGCAGGGTTTTATTTTATGATAAAAATTTAAGTATCAATAATACCATTTCCTGTGCTAGCTGTCATCAACAAAAATTTGCATTTAGTGATACAGCCATTGTGAGTGCGGGCGTGGAAGGAGGATTAACCATTCGTCATTCAATGCGCTTAATCAATACAAGATTCGCGAATGAGGCGAAGTTTTTTTGGAATGAAAGAGCTGTGGACTTAACTACGCAAACAACCATGCCCATAGTAGACCATCTTGAAATGGGCTTCAGTGGTATAAATGGAAGAGGTAATTTTGCGACACTTACTAGTAAGCTTAGCACTATCAACTATTACAAGGAATTATTTAAATACACATTTGGAGATACCATTGTCACAGAAAATAGAATACAAACTTCACTAAGTGCATTCGTTAGTAGTATACAATCATTTGACTCCAAATATGATATAGGCAGAGCACAAGTGAACAATGACAATCAGCCATTTCCCAATTTTACAGCAACTGAAAATCAAGGTAAAACGCTGTTCATTACAGCACCCGTGTTTAATGCTGCTGGAATTAGAACAACAGGGGGCCTAGGTTGTAATGCATGTCACAACGCACCTGAATTTGATATTGATCCAAATACTTTAAACAATGGTATCATTGGTATTGCCAATAGCGCCAACGGAATTGATATCACCAATACAAGAGCTGGAAGTTTAAGAGATCTAACCAATGCAGCTGGGGCAGTCAATACACCAATGATGCATACTGGCGTATTAAGAAGTTTACGTGCTGTAATTAACCATTACAATACCATTAACTTGAATCCAAGAAATACCAACCTAGATCCAAGATTAAGACCTGGAGGAAATGGACAAAACTTAAATGTAACCGAAGCTGAAATTGCAGCAGTAGTTGCCTTCATGCAAACACTAGGAGGCACGAATGTATATGTCAACAAAAAATGGAGTAATCCTTTTTTAAATAACTAAATTAATATAAAAGATTAAAATTTATATCTTTTTAAACGAGTGAACCATCTCGATTGCTGTTGTGGCGAATTCTTGACCTTTATTCATTTTATCCACTGCAGCTCTTTCGTAAGCCAAAGATTCATTTTGTGTGGTTAAGATACCAAAAATAACAGGTGTTAAACGTGTTGCAGCAATCGTAGCAAACCCATGAGTTACATACTGACAAACATATTCGTAATGATCCGTGTCACCTTTTATGATTGCACCAATCACAATGACTGCATCATATTGGTTTGTTTCAATTACACGATTTGCGAATACAACTGTTTCAACTGCCCCTGCACATTCAAAAATGGCATATTTTTCCTGTCGAGCGTCTAACTCATCAACACAACCTGCTAAAAGTAAATCCGTGATAGTTGCATTGAAATTTGCTTTAATAATTGCGATCATGTTAAAATATAATTTTGTGATTGGCAATACTTGCCTTATCCTGTAAATATTTTTTATTTTGCTCAGTAACAAATGGGGGAACAATGATTTGCTCAAATTCAAACCCTGCTTGATTAACTGCTGCAATTTTATCTGGATTGTTTGTAATAAAATCAAAATAATTGATTTTCAAAAACTTGAGGATGGCAATTGCATCTTGATAATTTCTATCATCCTCTGGAAGTCCTAAACTTCGATTTGCATCGTAGGTATTTTCTCCCTTATCCTGTAATGCATAGGCTGCAATTTTTTGACCAATACCAATGCCTCTTCCCTCATGTCCTCTTAAATATACAAGGTAACCGTGTTTGTTTTTTGCAATTTGCTCTAATGCATTTTTCAACTGTGCTTTACAGTCGCATCTTACACTACCAAAAATATCACCAGTCAAGCATTCACTATGAAAACGAACTATTGGCCTATTTGATATTTCACTATCCATAGACAAAACCACATGAGACTCTTTTGTGAATCTATTTTGGAAAACTGACGACTTAAAAAGACCAAATTCAGTTGGAAGTTGTGCTTGTGAAATTAGTTCAATAGTTTTTTCATCAATTTTTGATGTTAATGTCAAATCCATTGCTAGGGATTTTCGAAAATCAATCAACTGCTCAATGCTTATCATTTTAAGTTGATGTTTTTTAGCAAAGTCCAACAACCCATTTCTTCTTAACATATCACCGGCTGCATCCATGATTTCACAGATAATAGCAGCAGGTGCCAATTCAGTTAATAAACACAAGTCTACTGCTGCTTCGGTATGTCCTTTTCTAACCAACAATCCGCCTTCCTTTGCAACTACAGGAAATAAATGACCTGGTTTGATAAAATCGGATGCTGCGGCATTGGGATTGACAACTTGACGAGCCGTAATAGCGCGTTCTTTGGCAGAAATACCTGTTGTTATACCTAGGGCAGGAATGGCGTCGATAGAATCGTAAAATGCGGTATGAAAAGGATCTGCATGATTGGTGCTCACTGGCAAAATACCTATTTGGTTTGCGATGGTTTGATGCATTGCAATACATACAAGCCCTCTCGCAAATGTTGCACAAAAATTAATTTTTTCTTGAGTTGCAAAAGCAGCAGGGAAAACAATATCCCCTTCATTTTCTCTATCTTCATCATCCACCAATATGATGGGTTGTCCATTTTTAAAAGCATCTAATGCCTCTTGCACATGATCAAACATTACACATTTCTTTTTAGTAGTAACTGTTCCGTATATTTTGCTAAAATATCAAATTCAATATTCACACTATTTCCTACTGAAAGTTGATTGATATTTGTTTTATCTAATGTAGTTGGAATAATACATAAGTTAATTTGGTTTTGGTTCACCTCATTAATGGTAAGACTTACTCCATTGATAGCTATAGACCCTTTATAAACAATATATTTTACAAATTGTTCAGGCGCTTCTATGGTTAAAAACCATGCAGTAGGCGTGATTTTGATTTCGCTGACTTTAGCTGTAGCATCTACATGTCCAAGTACATAATGTCCTCCTAAGTATCCATTGGGCTGCATGGGTAGTTCTGTATTGACAATATCCCCTATTTTATATTGATGGATGATTGTTTTTGCAATAGACTCTGTAGATACAAAAAAATACATTACTTCGTCTACCACTTTCGTTACAGTTAGACAAGCGCCGTCAATAGCTACACTATCTCCAAGTTGTACAATTGTAGCAAATACGGGCATTGAAATCGCTACTTCCCAACCATCTTCGGAAGGTTGAATATGGTGTATTGTTCCTTTCTGTACAATGCCAGTAAACATATGCAATAGTTTGAGTAATTTTGAAATGCAAAGATATACCGAATGACTCAGAAGGAAGCAATTGAATACACTATAAAATTGGCAAAAAAAGCCACTGACAAAGAAATTCGCCCTAATCCATTTGTTGGTGCAGTTGTTTTAGATCAAGATGGCAAGCTATTGGGAGAAGGGTATCATCAAAAAATTGGGGGACCTCATGCAGAAGTAAATGCAATTGAAGACGCGTTAAAAAAAATTAAAGATTTGCGTGAGACTACACTATTTGTAAGTCTTGAGCCATGTTCTCATTTTGGCAAAACTCCACCTTGCTGTGATTTAATTATTCAACATGGCATAAAGAAAGTAGTTATTGCAAGCTTAGATCCTAATCCAAAAGTAAACAGTGTCGAAAAATTAAAGCAAAATGGAATTGAAGTTGAAGTAATGAATGATCCTGAAGCAATTTTATTAAACAGAAGATTTTTTACGCAACATCTTCAAAAAAGGCCTTATTTTATTTTAAAAACAGCAAGCACAATTGACGGTAAAATTGCCGACAGAAGTAATGAAAGTAAATGGATCAGCAATGAAAAATCAAGGCGGTTTGTTCATGTTCAATTGCGTACAAATGCAGATGCAATTTTAACTAGTTATAAAACGATTATTCAAGATAAAGCAAGTCTGACAATTCGCATTGACAAGAATCCAATCATTGAAACCAATGTGATTATCATTGATAAAGAACTTAGTTTGTTAAAAGAGGAATATGCCTCTCTTCCAATTTTTTACAAAAGAACAAATACAAAAATTTATTTTATTTCAAATAAAAATAGGACATCTAGTCAATCAAGTGGAATTGAATTTATAAAAGGGAGTTTTAATGAGGACGGATTAATATTTTCATCAATAGCTGCTAGTTTACTTGAGAAAGGGATTTTTTCAATTTTAACTGAGGGAGGAAACAAAATCAATACAAGCTTAATCGAGCAAAAATTTGCAGATGAATTATATTGGTTTATTGCACCAAAAATTTTGAATGATCAATTTGGAGTCTCGATGCTAGGCATAGACAAATCAAGAGATATTCAAGATACTTTTCATTTTGATTTAATCAATGTGAATAAAATTGACGACGATGTACTGTTACATTATCATTTTAAAAGCAAGCATAGTCTATAAAATAGATTACAAATTCATCGGAATTTCCATCAATAAAATTTCCGCATCGGGTGTCAACGCTTTTAATTCAAACTGATCAAATTCTGTAATTCCCAATGCATCTCTTTTAGCTAGTGTTTGCCCCGCGATTTCAAAAGAACCATACAATACAAAAGCATATAACCCATTACCCGGCTTCTTTATGGTGTAGTTAGTTGTTACATCCTGATCAAATTTCCCTAAGTGAAACCATGCATCTTGATGTATCCACACACCTGCATCCTCTGGATTAGGGGACAACACTTGTTGCAATTGATTCAATCGATCTTTTGGATATAATGTTATTTGATCATAACGAGGCGTTACATTCTTTTTATTTGGGATGACCCAGATTTGTAAAAACTTAACTGGTCGATCTTTATTTTTATTGTATTCGCTATGCTTAATACCAGTGCCAGCACTCATCACTTGGATGTCTCCGTGTTTGATCACTGTATGATTTCCCATGCTATCTTGGTGCTCTAAATCACCCTCTAAAGGAATGGAAATGATTTCCATATTATCGTGTGGATGTAAACCAAATCCCATACCAGCTTCTACAAAATCATCATTCAACACACGCAATACCCCGAAATGTACTTTTTCAGGATTGTAGTAATTGGCAAAACTAAAACTGTGTTTACTATGTAACCAACCATGGTTGGCATCGCCTCTTGAATCTGCTTTGTGTAATATAGTTTGCATAAAAATAGGTTTAAATTAATTAAATTGTTAATCTTCTAGATGGCCGAATTTCCCGTCATTGAAATCATTAAATGCTTGCACTAATTCGTCTCTAGTATTCATCACAAAAGGACCATGTGCCGCAATCGGCTCTCCAATTGGCGCTCCGCTCGCAACCAATACTTTTGCCTTTTCATTTGCTTCAATGGTGAAGGAAGTTCCTTTCTTATCCATTTCTACAAAATGATCCACAGGAATTGGATCACTTCCATTGACAATTATACTACCTTCAATCACAATTAAAAAAGTATTGTTTGTAGAAGGGAAATCAAATTCTACCTTTACGCCTTTTTCTAAAATTGCATTTTGTAAATGCACTTCTGTAAACGTATTTGCTGGACCTTGTTGGTTTTTATATTTTCCGGCAATCACTTCTACATAACTCTTGCCATCTTCTAATAGCACTTTGGCCATTTGCTGATTCGTTATGGCTTGGTATTTAGGTGCAGACATTTTATCCTTAGCAGGAAGGTTCACCCAAAGTTGCACCATCTGAAACTCACCACCTGTTTTAGCAAATGATTCGGCATGGTATTCTTTATGTAATAATCCAGAAGCTGCGGTCATCCATTGCACATCGCCTTCGTTGATGATCCCTGAATTACCAAAACTATCATGGTGCGCAACCTGTCCTTTATACGCAATGGTAACTGTTTCAAAACCTCTATGCGGATGTACACCAACTCCTTTAGGACTTGGAGCTGGAGGAAAAACAAATTTTGAACCATAATCTAACATGATAAAAGGATCCATCCTCTGCATAGACAATGCAGGAAAAGAAGGGATGAAATTGTGAACTCTAAATCCATCCCCCACCATATGAGGTGCAGGAGGTGCATATACTTTAGCTATATTTTTCATAAATCAATGTTTAAACATCAAAGTTAGGCATTTTCCAAGATAAAAACAAGTGCACCTACAATAAAACCAATTAGTGCAATCCAACTGATGTTTTTGAGATACCAGAAGAAATCTATCTTCTCCAATCCCATCACTGCTACGCCTGCAGCAGAACCAATAATCAAAACTGAGCCTCCAGTTCCTGCTGTATAGGCCAGAAGTTCCCAAAAATAGTGGTCCGTAGGATAAACTTGGAGACTATACATGCTCTGAAGGGCTGCAACTAGGGGAACGTTATCTAAAACTGAGGATAATAAACCTATGATTACTGCAATCAGCTTTATATCTCCGATAGTATGATCTAAATAATCTGCTGCTTCTTTTAGCAATCCTATTTGTTCTAATGCAGCAATGCTCATTAAAATGCCGAAAAAGAAAAGAATACTTGGGGTATCTATTTTTCTGAGTGCATGGTTTACTGATAAAATTCCCTTTTCGTCAACATCTTTTTTATGATGTAATAATTCAGTTAATACCCACATGATGCCCAAACTAAAAAGCATCCCCATGTATGGGGGTAAATGGGTTATAGTTTTAAAGATGGGTACAAACAAAAGACACGCTATGCCAATAAAAAATACCAAGTTTCGATCTCTTGCGTTTGAGAGTGCATTTTGATTGATAAGGGTTGTTTCATGCAAATCAATTGAACCTTTAATTCTATAACTAATGATTAAAGTTGGCACAATCATACAAGTGAGACTTGCTAAAAATGTTTCTTTTATAATATTCAAAGGTGTGACTTGATGGCCAATCCATAGCATAGTCGTAGTTACATCTCCTATTGGACTCCAAGCCCCGCCTGCATTTGAGGAAATGATCACCAATCCCAATAATTGCCATTTAACCATTTTTTCTTTTACTAATTTATTAATGATAGAAATCATTACAATTGTACTAGTTAAATTATCTAAAATTGCAGAAAGAAAAAATGTAACAATTGAAATAGTCCATATTAGTTTGTTCTTATTGGTTGTTTTAATCTTTTCAGTGATATTTTGAAATCCATCATGTGCATCTATTAATTCAACAATCGTCATTGCTCCTAGTAGGAAAAAAACAATTTCAGCAATGCTTGATAAATGATGCCCTAAAGCGCTTAAGGCTTCCTCTTTAATAGAAGGGCTAAGGACTAAAATTGTCCAACAAATTACAGCTGTAATGAGAGCTGTAGCAGCTTTATTGATATGTATTGAATGCTCCAAAGTGATGAGCAAGTATCCAGAAATAAAAACAAAAATCAAAAAAGGAATCATGGCATTTGAATTAAGCAAAAAATAGGTCTAAAATACGTCGAAAAGGGAGAAAAATACACAATCAAGCGTAAATTGAAGATTTATAGCAGGATTTACTTTAATCGTAAACAAAGTTGCAAAAAATGACCTTGATTTGAGGGTTTAATCGACGCAAATGGAAAAAATAAATATATCAAAATCGCTGCTTAAGTTATTTGGCTTAATCAGACTCGAAAAGAAAGAAATAACCGCCCTCTATTTGCTTTCTATTCTTTCAGGTTTAATTCAACTATCGTTACCATTAGGAATACAAGCAATCATCAACTTTGCAATTGTTGCTTCCGGCAAAACTAAGCTCCCTGCTTCCATGTGGGTATTGATTTTCCTTGTTGTTGCAGGCGTATTATTTACAGGTATGCTCAAGATTAGTCAAATGAAAATAGTTGAGAAAATTCAACAAAAACTTTTTACAAGATACGCTTTTGAATTTTCACATAGAATTCCCAAATTAAACATTAAAAAAATTGATACATACCACTTACCAGAATTAGTCAATCGTTTTTTTGATATCCCAACTTTACAAAAAAGTATTGCAAAACTATTGTTAGATATTCCAACTGCAGTCATACAATTGTTTTTTGGACTCATTCTTTTATCTTTCTATAATTCAGTCTTCATTGTTTTTGGATTACTTCTACTTGTGATTCTTTATTTAATTCTTTATATCTCATCTCCAAAAGGATTTGAAGCCTCTTTGGAAGAAAGTAATTACAAGTATGATATTGCAGGATGGATTCAAGAGATCGCAAGAGGTATTAAGACATTTAAGTTTTCAAATAAATACAATTTACACCTAGATAAAACAAACGAATTATTAAAAGGATACCTAACTTACAGAACCAAGCATTTTGAAATTTTAAAAATTCAATATTGGTCATTAATTGTTTTTAAGATTTTGATCACAGCCTCTATGTTGATTGTTGGAGGCGTTTTATTAATTCAACAACAAATTAATATAGGTCAATTCATTGCTGCAGAAATTATTATTTTAACTGTTTTAAATGCAGTTGAAAAATTGATTGTCAGTCTAGAGACTGTATATGATGTCTTAACAAGTGTTGAAAAAATTAATAAAATAACAGAGAAGCCAATTGAAACAGAAGGTAGTTATGAGTTTGTAGCAAAAAAGGGGATTTCAATTGAAGCCAAATCTTTGTGTTTTGGATTTGATGATATTAAAGTGCTACATGATCTTAACTTTTCAATTCTATCGGGACAAAGAGTAGCCATTATGGGTGATGGGGATTCTGGAAAGACTGTCTTATTAAGAATTCTAACAGGGGCATTTCAGGATTTCGATGGTAGTTTGACATTCAATCAAGTGCCAATCAATAACTACAAACTCGATAGCTTAAGAAGTCACATTGGAATCTATCTCCAAAAACAAGATATTTTTTCAGCGACACTTTGGGAGAATCTTACACTGGGGAACCCTGATATTAAAGAACATGAGGTCTTGAATATATTTAAAATCGTAGGGTTACAAGACTTCTTTGGTGCTCTGAAATATGGTTTCGATACAGAAATGGAGCCAACTGGAAAAAAATTAAGCTCTTCGGTTGTCCAAAAAATACTCATTACTAGAGCTCTGTTAAACAATCCTGAGATGTTACTATTAGATGAGCCTTTAAAATTAATAGCAGAAGATCATAAGCAAACATTACAAAATTACCTATTTGGATTAAAGGACGTAACGATTGTTATTACAACCAAAGATCATGAGATTGCAAGTAAATGTGATCTTGTGATCCATTTGGAAAAAGGCGGAATTAAGGTAATTGAAAAGCCAAGTCAATCAAAATAGAAACTACATGAAAACATTACTTGAGAAAATTGAGAAAGAAACAGGAAAAAATTATTCCGCGTTTGAAAGTATCTATTCTGTAAATATTGAGCGACGTATAAAAAATATTTTTATTGGATTACTTTCTGGTGGTTTAATTATTCTATTTATTCCTTGGACACAAAATATTAATACTACAGGTATTGTTACAACACAATTTCAGGATCAGAGGCCACAACAAATAAACAGTATCATCCCTGGTAAAATTGTGAAATGGTGGGTGAAAGAAGGGGACTATGTTAAGAAGGGCGATACGATAGTTGAGTTAGCGGACATTAAAGATGACTATTTAGACCCGCAATTAATTGAACGTACACAAGACCAATTAGACGCTAAAAAACAAAAAGTTGACTTTTACGCTTCAAAGATTGTGAACTCGAGGAGTCAAATTACTGCCCTTGAGGAAGGTTATAGATTAAAAGAGCTATCAATTAAAAATAAAATACAACAACTTGAAAGAAAGATTTTAATCGATAGTGCTGACCTTACTGCTGCAAAAATTGATTTAGAGATTGGAACAAGTCAGATAAACAGAGCAGGTAAAATGTTGAACGATGGGATTATTTCATTGGTAGATTATGAAAAAAGAACACAAACCTTTAACAAGGCAAAAGCTAGCTTTCAGGAAAAACAACAAAAATTCTTAAACTCAAAGCAAGATATTTTTATTACTAAAGTAGAATTGAACGGAATTAAGCAAGAATATGCAGATAAAATTTTTAAATTAAAGGGAGAGATAGACAATGCAAATAGTGAACGAAGCACTGTGATCGCAGATGTGGCAAAGAACGAAAATCAACTTAGTAATTATAAAATACGCGGAAGTCAAAAATGGTTAATTGCGCCACAAACAGGTCAAATTATAAAAGCAAAAAAAGCAGGTATCAACGAGATAGTAAAAGATGGGGAAATGATTGTAGAAATTGTACCTAGCTCGTTTTTATATGCCGTTGAATTATTTGTAAAACCAATGGACCTTGCCTTATTGAACAAAGGACAAGATGTACGACTTCAATTTGATGGATACCCTGCAATTGTCTTTTCTGGATGGCCTAATACAAGCTATGGCACTTTCGCAGGTAAGATTAGCGCAATTGAATCCAATAGAAACGATAATGGTAAATTCAGAGTATTGATTATACCAGACACCGCAACCAAGCATTGGCCAACAAATTTAAAAATAGGTACGGGTGTTCAAGGATTTGCGCTTTTAAACGATGTGCCTATTTGGTATGAATTATGGCGTCAGTTAAATGGATTCCCTCCAGATTTTTATACGATTGAAAAGAAAGGCAAAGACAATAAAACATATGAAAAGTAAGACGATGTATAAGTTCATTTTATTGCTTATGATGCCAATCTCTGTATTTGCACAAAATACACTGAGTATTAGTAACGCCCTGGAATTAATCAATCAATACCACCCGATTGCTAAACAAGCCAACTTAAAAGTGGACATGTCTAATGCTGCGCTCTTGAGTTCTAGAGGTGCATTTGATCCTGCATTTTATGTAAACAATGAACGTAAAACTTTTGACGGCAAAAATTACTTTTACTATAGCAACCCTGAGTTAAAAATACCAACCTGGTTTGGAGTAGAGGTTAAGGCGGGATTGGAGAATAATTATGGAGATAGGATAAGTGGCGAAACCACTTTAGGGAAAAGTAGTTATGTAGGTGTTTCAGTACCCTTATTAAAGGATTTATTAATTGACAAAAGAAGGTCTGACCTTGCTCAAAGTAAAATATTCGTTCAGTTAACAAAAGAAGAAAGGCAATTAATTTTGAATGACTTGTATTTGGATGGAGCAAGTTCTTATTGGCAATGGGCTTATGCATTTCAGAAACAAATGGCATTTTCAAACATCCTAAAAAATACAAAAGACAGGTTGAATTTTATTAGGCAATCATTCCAGTCTGGGGACAGGGCTGCAATTGATACTGTGGAGGGGTTACTTCAACTTCAAAATATCATGAACTTGCAAAGTCAAGCATGGGCGGACCAAATTGAAGAGCAAAGTAAACTAAGTAATTTTTTATGGAATGACAAACTCTTGCCTTACGAATTAAATGAAACTATTGCTCCAGACAGTAGTTGGTTAATAACGGATTTGAAACAGGTTCAAGTGCCATCTTTAATTCAAATTATTGAGGAAGCAAACCAAATTCACCCAAAAATAAAAATGTTGGATTTTAAAACTGATATTTTACTGGTTGAGAAACAATATAAGGCACAGAATTTACTTCCTACTTTTAGAGTAAACTACAATTTTTTGAATAAGGGGTATGAGTTTTCGAGTATAACTGGGCAACCTCTATATAATAATAATTATAAAGCTGGGGTACAATTTGGAATGCCGCTTTTTCTTCGTCAAGCAAGAGGTGACTTGAAGCAAGCAAAGATTAAAATTGCACAGCAAGCAGAAGAAACAAAACAAACTAGATTAGAAATTGAAAATAAAATTAAAAAGTACTACGCAGAACTAATTGCATTAAAGAATCAAGAAGGGGTTACAAATAATAGTGTTGAAAATGCTAAAAAGCTTTTAGATGCAGAGCTGCAACGTTTTGAAATTGGAGAAAGCAGTTTGTTCTTAGTGAATAACAGAGAGATTAAATATATTGAGCTATTGCTAAAAAGCTATGAACTAAAATCAAAGTTTTTCAAAACACTTGTCGCGTTGAATTGGGCTAAAGGAAGTGTTTATTAAAATGATCCTCGACCTGTTTTAACTAAAAAAGATAATCCAAAAAATTAAGGTATCGAGATTAAAGAAATGCTATACTCAGTTGAATTCTCCCACAGCATCATTGCATTGATTAATCTAAAAGAATGAAAGCTATCTAATTCATTAATGTGAATTGCTTTAGCTTGTATAATACCATCCTTTAATAATTTAGCCCTTTGTGTGCCTTCTAAAAGTGGCTTTGCTGGTGTATACCATTTGCTTCCATCAAAAAAAACAAGATTCGCGTAACTGCTATCTTTAATAAATCCCGCGTCATGCATCATGATTTCGTCCTTGCCAGATTGTAAGAGTGCGTCATTAATCCATGCTCTATTTTCGAATTTAAAATCATATTGTTGCCCCTTTATATCTACTAAAGAGAATTTTGAAATTTTTTTATATTGATAAGGAATCATTTCATGTTGAAAACTTCCTTCAAGTCCATAGCTTATACGCAATTTATACAAGCTTTTTTTAGGTATTGGAACCGTTTTGACTATTTCAGTTAATGCAATTTTATTTTCAGATATGCCGAAATTCTTTAGGGTTCTGTTAACCCTATCTTGATGATTGGATAAATTATATATCACTCCATCTTTAACTTTGATACTCTCAAAAAACTGGTACATAAACTTTATTAATCATTTCTTGATATTCAGATGCTAAGTCGCTTTGAAAAGTTATACCACCGCCACTTTGGTATATATGGTCTGCACCCAAATAACGAATCAGCACACAACTATCTAAATTTTTTCCATCAAAATAGCCTGCAATACCAGTGTAATATCCTCTATCCTTTCCTTCGATGGTGGCAATCAATTCGGCTGTTTTCTTTTTAGGTGCGCCAGAAACGGAACCGGCAGGTAGAAGTTCGTAAAGTAAACTACCAATACTAGATGCATAATTTGCAGGGAGTTCACCCTCTATGGCAGAACTCACCTGACCTATCATTCCATCTTGTGTAGGAACCTCTTCATAGTATCTGAAATTAGTTACTTTAACTTTGGATGCCACCCTACTTAAATCATTTCTTAACAAATCTACAATGGTAGCGTGTTCTGCAAACTCTTTAGGATCCTTAAGTATCAAGTCTTTTGCATTTGGCAAACTTGCATCAATCGTTCCTTTCATCGGGAAAGTAGCAATTTTTCCTGCATCAATTTGTACAAAAGTTTCTGGAGAGAACGAAATAAACTCGTCTTTTAACCAAATCACATATTTAGATTGTGCATGGTTAAAATAGGTTTGAAAATCAACTTTGTTGTCAACAGGTGTTGGGATCGTAAGGTTCATTAAAAAACTATCTCCTTGATGTAATGCACTCATTACTTGGTTAAACTTGTGCATGTATTCTGAGATTGAAATAGGATATTTGTTTAGCAATATTCCCTTTTCAATTTCAGAAAGCTTTGCGTTCGATTGCTTTATTGAATTGACTTTTGTGAATTTATATTGGAACCAATCTGGACAGGTATCGATAGTCCAAGCCAAAGGTTTTTTTTGTTCAAAATCAATCAGAAAAACAAAGGACTTTTTTTCTGCACCCCATTGATTTAATTGCCCAACAAAGTCCATTTATAAAGTATTGTAGTATTTTACCAAAGCTATCAAATCTGCTTCGTTCTTTATGTTTAATTTTTGATCGTTAATGTATTGTTGTAATACCTGACCTTTATCTTGTAACAAATTCAACAAACTAGATTTATCTTTTTTGATACGGACCATCGCGCCGTCCTTCAAAAGGTATGTATTTTCATAGGTTGCGAATTCTTTGTAGCGCTCTCCAGATAAATCATTATTACGTTCTTGAATAGTTTTGTATACTGATTTAAGCAAACTTGTTTTGCCATTTAGTAAAATTTGATAAAAAGAGATCCTATTCTGATTGTCAATTGGAGGGAAGCCGCATTGAAATACTTGTAAGTCTTGACCAGATTCTTTTGGTAGTGTGTATACCAATTCTGTTGCCATCCCCTTGCCTAAGTAGCCCTCTTGACCATTGGAGGCAATAAAATTAACTTCATGTTCTAATAAATTGATTCTTGCTTTTACATCATTAAAGACTCTGCCGTCTTTCAAAGTAATCTTTGCTAATTGATATTCAGCTTGATCGTAGACTGATCCCGTAATACCATCGTATTTATTGGTAAAAGCTTGACCATTGACATCACTAAGAAAAATCTGCTGGCCCCACTTGCCAGTAGTTGAAATTGTATTTCTTTGCGCATAGCTTAGGTTTACAATTAAAAACAAACAACACAATAATAGATTTTTCATTTGATTGAGTTTATTACCTTAAAGTTACTATAGGGGCATAAAAAAACAAGACCCCGAGGGGTCTTGTTTCAAAATATTACCTAAATAGTAATTATTGCTTAGGATTCTTAGTTGGAGCAGAACCTGCTTCAGCTGGATTGTAAGCTAATTCATTATCTGGAACATCCCAATAGTCTAAGAAACCATAGACGATTGTTGCGTTAGTGTTAACTACACCTGTAGAAGAGATCACCACAGCGCCAGTACGAGATTTGTCTGGAGCAATGATATCCCAACGACGAGCATCATAGAAAGACAAGCCTTTGAATGCTAATGCAATTCTACGCTCTCTTCTTAATTGCTCATAAGCAGCAGCCTGAGTCAAACCAGTACCTAATGCAGCTAAACCTGCACCTTGGTAAGTTCTTACTGCATCAATTGACGCAGCACCCAAGTCTACTTGACCTGTCATAATCAAAGCTTCCGCTTTCATTAATTCATTCTCTTCGTATGAACCTGCAATTGTAATTTCATTTGCACCAATTACGTTGTTTGCATAAGTATAAACACCAGTTAAACCAGTTCCTGCATACTTTAAGCTATAACGTGTATTGAATGAATTACCACGGTCAGTGTTGAACAAGCCAACAGAAGCCAAAGTAATCACGTTTTGATCTTTACGTTTGTCACCTGCAACGAAATCTTGAACCCAACGCTCACTTAATTTATACGTATTTGTTGAACCAGTTGTTGCAGCTTGACCTACTTTATCAGCTACAGTAGACTCAATGAAACTTCCGTTTGCATCAGTACGTGCAGTAAACACTAAGTCAGTTGCTCTAACCCCATCATTCGCTAATGTCAATATATTTGACCATTGAGAAGAAGTCATGCTAGACTTTAATGTATTTACTAAGATGTTACGCGCCTTCATTGTATTGATATTGCGCTTCCACATATCAATAGTTAAAACACCACCTTTCCCTTTTTGCAAATAAGCTGGAATTAATTTCCCTAGCATAGCTGTGTAATCAGTAGTAGATGTAGCAGCACCTAAAGCAGTTACCGCTTTATCAAAATTTGAGCTAGCTTCTGCAATGATTGCTTCTTTAGAAACATACTTACCATTGGTAGAAACTGCATCTGTAGGTTGGTTTTGGATGATACCTGCATAGTAAGTTGAACCTATTCTGCTGTATGCATACCCTTTCCACCAATATGCCCAAGCTTGGATGGTTGCTTTTTTAGTAGCAGCCCCAGCACCAGTGAATGTAGTTTTATCTGCCAACTCCAAGATTTTATTTGAAGCAGCAATCATATTGTACATATAAGCCCACTCGTAGAAAGTGGTATTACTTCCACCTTGTGCGTTTTGGTTTGCATAACGTACTAATTCATACTGTGTTTTTGGGTTACTTGGATTCAATACAACTGTACCGTTATCCAATGTTACCTTATTAGGACAACCAATTTGGTTCATAAAAGCATTCGCAGCTTCTGCACCAATTACATCACCCATCATTTCAGAGAATCCCATAGCGCCAGCCCAGAAACGGCCGTAAACACCATCAGAATACTTCAAGTTGTAAAAACCATTCAAGTAAATGGTACCCTGTGCCAAAGCAACTGCACCGTTTTCATTTTGTGCACTACTTGGAGTAGGTGAGTTTACGTTGGTAATATCAAGATCTTTCTTACAAGCTGTTAAGCTTAAAGTAACCCCTAATATTCCAACCAAAATTTTATTATTCTTCATTTCTAATAATTTAAAAGTTAAGGTTTAAAATCCTACGTTCAAGCCTAAAGTGTAAGATTTTGTGTTAGGAATAGTATTGTGGTCAAGACCGCGATCAAATGCTGAGTTCGTAGAATAGTTTACCTCAGGATCCATACCAGTGTAAGGAGTGAAAGTTAACAAGTTACGACCAGATAATACTAATTGTAAACGATTTGCAAATTTGATTTTAGTCAATTTAGCAATATCAACGCCTACAGAAAGATTTCTTAAACGCCAGAAAGAAGCGTCTTCGTAGAAATAGTTCTTAGTACCATTTGCAGCTCCACCAGCATAAACACTTCTATAGAAAGCAGTATAAGCTTGAGTTTCGCCATTGATTGTAACAGGAATGTCATAATCAGAGTGAATACCATCACGATACATCCATTGTTTAGTTTGGTTGTACAAGTGTGCTCCTGCAACCCAATCCCATTGCATGTTAAATGTGAAAATGCCTTTGTACTGTAAATTATTGATAAAGCTCATGTTGAACTTAGGGTTTGGATCACCTAAACTAGATTGTCCAGGAATCGCTACAGTTTGCTTAGTTGCTTTGTTTACTACCCAACCGTTGCTAGCCACTTCATATTGAGATCTTGACGCTTCTGGGATAACTGGTAAACCAGTAGCAGGGTTAATATCTGTCAAAGACTTCATTAACTTAAATCCAAAGAACTGTCCAATTTTATATCCTTGTTGTAATGTAATACCTACACTACCTGCAGAAGATAATAAAATAACTGGAGGTCCTTTTACATAAGAAATCTCAGAACTTTGTTGAGAATAATTGGTGATGAAATCCCAGTTGAAATCTTTACCAGAATACACGTTCAAGTTTAATGAAGCTTGTAAACCGCTTGATTTCAAACCAAACGCATTATCTAATTTACCACCCACACCTGTTGAAGGTGCAGCGTCTACTCTATAAATTGCATTTGCTGTTTCTCTATTCCAGAAAGTAGCAGAAACATTCGCTGTTTTAAGCCATTGTCCTTTTCCTAAAGTCAAAGTCATATCTGTACCATACTCAGTCTCTTTAGATAACTCAACAGATAAGTTTGGATTTGGATTGGTTGTAGGGAAAGTGAATACGCTAGATCCACCTAAGTTAGCAGCACCCAACACAGTAAAACGTTGGAACGCACCAGGTTGAATACCCGCTTCACCATAACCAGCTCTTAATTTAAATTCAGAGATTACATTTGAAATTTTTGAATTCTGCCAGAACTTTAAGTTAGATAAAGTCAAGAAGAAGTCACCTCTAGGGAATGTTTGTGCAGTTGCACCAGAACCGAACGCAGAAGAGAAGTCACTTCTAACACCCACAGAGAAACCTGTGAAGTTGGAGTACTCAAATCTTTGATTTGCTAAAATACCATAAGTTACAAATGGCTCAATATAATCAGTCAATACTTTGTAAGTAGCTGCCTGAGACATGTTCCATGGGGCATAACCTGGACCATCAAAACCAGCTGCAGCAAAAGACTTTAATTGATTACGACGGTAATCAAATGCAGCAGTTGTGAAAGTTTTTAAAGGAATATTGATATTGAAATCTTTTTCAAAATCCGTACGGAAATTCACTGTTCCAATAAAGTTTTGGAAAGTTGTTCTGTCTACGAAATTGTTGATCTCACCAGTTGTAAAAGCTGTAGGTGCAGAAGAATAGTTATACATATAACGATTCTGTAACACTCTATTTTTGTTATCCCATTGCTCCGCATACTTATAAGTTGTATTGCTGTTACTATAGTTCAATGCATATTTTGCATCAAATTCTAAAAACTTAGGTAACTTATAGTTTAAGTTGAAGCTTTGGATAACGTCCACTGTCGCAATCAAAGTGCTAGACTCTTGATTGGTAGAGAATGGATTTGAGTGGTTTACACCACCCGCTGCACCAAAATAAGTTGCATACTTTCCATCTTCGTTCTTTTGATCAAACGGCAAGAAAGGACGAGCATTATTGATGGCAAAAACTACGTTACGGCCAGTTTGGTCATTCAACGTATTTTTTGTGTACACTAACTGAGTGGTGCTAGTAAATTTCAAACCCTTCGCTAATTCAAAACCTAATTTAGAAGTTAAGTTAGAACGTGAGAAGTCACCATTGTTGATGAAGTTTGAATTTTGTTGGTTGTTTGAAGCAGAAAATAAGAAGTCAAACTTATCTTTTGCACCAGACATAGTTACTGAGTTATTCAATGCATAGCTTTGTTGTAAGAACATCTTGTAATGGTCGATGTACTTTAAGTTTGCATTGTAAGGTTTGTTTTGGTAGCTCGTTACACCTAAAGAGTTGTACTGAACGTCACCATTGTAAACCAAAGTAGAAGGATCTAAAGTCATAATTGCTCCAGAACCAGTCAATACGTTGTTTTGAGCATCTGTAACAAAGGCATGGTTTTTAGCTTTAGATAAACCACCAATGTTTAATAATTCATTGGTTGTTGCACTTGAGCTAAATTCAATGTTTACTTTGCCAGCTTTACCTTTTTTAGTAAACAATTGAATTACACCATTCGCACCTTGCGCACCATATAAAGATGCAGCAGCAGCACCTTGTACTACCTCTACTCTTTCAATAATGTTTACGTCAATAGAGTTTAAACTTGTTCCACGCGCTTCAATACCATCGATCAAAATCATTGGTGAAGTTCCACCTTGAACAGAGTTAATACCTCTTAATAAGATTTGTAAAGGACGGCCAGGGTTACCATTGGTACTAGAAATTTGAGCACCAGCGATTTGACCAACCAATTGTTGTCCTACATCACCTGTGGGTACTTTAACTTGGCTAGAAAGGTTTACAGATTCAACTGCCACCGCTAACTTCTTTTTACTTGTAGCTGAACCAACACCAGTAACTACAACCTCGCTCAACGCTTTTACGTCAGAAGTCAATACGATTGTTAAGTTAGCGTTGTTAGCAGATACTTGCTTGCTTTCAAAGCCTAAAGCTGAAATCAATAAAGTAGCGCCTTTTTTTACCGAAATTGTAAATGTACCATCATTGCCGGCACTTACACCTTTAGTAGTGCTTTTCTCAAGTACACTTGCTCCGGCAACAGGATCATTCTTTTCATCAATAACCTTACCGGTTATAGTAACTGTTTGTGCGAAACCAACCATAATGGTCATTAAGAATGCACAAACACTTACAATGATTTTTTTACTCATGTTGTTTTGTTTTGTAATTAAAATTTTCTAAAAATTAGAAGGGATGTTTGATAGCAAATTGTGATAAGCGGTAAAAAACATCCCTTCTCTAGACGAATATAATGAAGATTTAACAATACGATAACTAAAAAACAAACAAAAAAATGACTAAAATCATAACAAACGTTCGCTTCATTTTAACGTTCAGTCATCGATGTTGCAACTTTATAAAAAATTGAAAAGTTATATTATTAAACTTAAATAAGGGTAAATGAATTGATTATGAATAGATTAAGTCAAATAACTAGTGTTTACGACTTTGACTAAGAATAAAATGTAAATTCATTTTTCAAATAATTGAACCATGAAATTTTTTTACCTATTCATTCTAATTTTTTCAGTAAGCGCTGCACAAGGTCAAACCTTAAACAATTTCAGTTTAAAAGATATTGGTCAATCGATGTTGGTGGTAACCGATGGTAATGGCAAAACAATTAATATGGGACTTGACATGGAGAACTATGGCTCTCCGTTTTTTGATACTGAATTTTATCCTGCAGATATTACCTTAATCAGTGGTCAACGATATGAAAATGTCCCGATAAAAATTAATCTATTGAGTAACGAAATTATTTTTAAATCAGACAATGGAAAAGAGTTAGCGATACTTCCTGCAATTCAATCCTTATTGCTCAAAAAAAATGGCACTCCATTTTTATTTGAATATGGCTACCCTGTTTTTGATAAACAAAATGGAAAAACAATTTATCAAGTGTTAGAAAAGGGAGAGATTAGTTTATTAAAATATTATTTTGTTCAAGTCACAGAAGCAAAGCCATACAGCAGTGCAACCATGCTGAGAACCATTGAAAAATTTCCCAAATTATTTGTGTACAACAAAAACATTGGATTAAAAAAAGCCCCCAAATCAAACGAAGACATAGCAGAAATTTTTAATGTAGAAAACGAAAGACTGACTAAAATTATTGAATCAAATAAATTAAAAATAAAAAAAGAAGAGGACCTGATAAAGTGCATCCAACACTTCAATCAACAAATTAAAAAATAGTTCTTCTAAGTTATTTTCTTTTAATAATGTCAGCGATAATTTTTAAGTGATGATGGGTGTGGATACTTAAGAAACGGATGGTTTGCTTTTTATTCAATGCGCCAAAATAAGGATGCATGAAATATTGATTTTCTTGACAATCTTTTAAATAATTTAAAGCTTGAAAAGTATGTTTTATGCTATCTTCTAAAGATTGTTTATTCAAATCAGCACCAGGCAGGACTACTTTTGGCGCTTTCGCTTTCCCACGTGGTATAAAGTTCAATAAAAACACCCAACTACGACTAAAATTAAATTTTTTCTGATACAAGCTAGGATCCGACTGCGCCACAGTTGAAGTAATTTGCTTGATCACCAATAAGCTGTGTTCAATGTGCCATCCAACACTGCCAGACGAAATAGATTGATCTATCTTATCAAATGCAGACAAGTACTGTGTTAACTCCTGAACTTTAGTTTCTAGTTTTTTCATGTAGGCCATCAAATTAATTCAAATACTTTAAAATTCAATAATAAAACCCACAGTTGGAATAAACGTGCCTTCGGCATTTTCTAGAAAGTAAGGGATGGCGTTACTACCATTCAATTGTACAGGCTTCCCATTGTTAGATTGGAAACCTGAATTATCGTCTTTTCTTTTAAAAGTATACTGAGGAGATCCTGTACTCTTTGATGCATAAAAATTTTGTATGTCGATGTAGAAATCAAAAGTAGTTTTTTTGTAATTCCACTTTTTATCCAATCGGATATCTCCAGAATGAAAAGCCTTCAGTCTTAATGTATTCACTTTGTCATAATCAAATATCCCAGATCCTAATGTTAAGTAATTCAATCTACTTTGCTCTAGATTGTAGGGCGTATAAGGAGCAGCGCCTTGATATCTGAATTTAATGCCTAATTCCCAATTTTTGGGCAACTTATAGCCTGCAGTGGCACTTACTAAATGTCTATTATCCCAACTCGCTGGTTTAAGTTTTTGATCTACACCTGAAAATTCACTCCAATAGAGGGTATAACTAAATACGCCAAAGAATTTTTCAGTCAACTTTTGTTGTGCAAAAAATTCAAAACCATATGCTCTTCCTTTACCATCTTGTTGAATTGGTTCATTGCCTATGGCCCCGAATTCAATGCCTTTATTTGCAAGACTGATTTTATCTAGCATGCTCACTGGATAGTTTTTATACCCTTTATAAAATCCTTCAAAAGTGAATCTCGTGGTACTAGACGGAAGCAATTCAAATCCAGCTACATAGTGATTTGATTGGATGTACTTACCAGGGTTGGTGAAACCATTGTTGTTATATGCCAATTGCGTGTAACTAGGCAAACGATAATAGGTGCCGTAGCTTGCACTAAAATTTAATGTATTGCTTAATGTATAACTTAAACTAATTCTTGGACTCAATTGATCTAACGGATTTTGACTACTTGCACTAAAGCTGTTTGCATCCGCCCTTAAACCTGAACTGATAGCTAAGCGATCATTCAACAGCCTTGTACCCAATTGCACAAAGCCGCCATACCTTAAAAAATTAACTCCAGTATTCGTGTTCAGTGTTACTGCGTTTTGCAAAGTATTACCAGCACTATCTTTTAAAGCAGGTCTAAATAGTTGATAAAATGCATTATCAAATTGCACATACTGTGCAACGACGCCATAACTCAAACTGATATTCTTGATATTTTTAGTGACATCAAAACGAAATTTATTTTCAGTCTCGTTGCTTCTAATTTGAAATGTGCGTGTTGTTTCAGAAGGCTTTTCATTGTCCTCGTATCTATCTGCTTGGTTATCTAATGTATTTCTACTCAATGACAGATTCCAGTATCCATCTTGGATCAATTTTTTTAAAGATAGTCCTAGCGTATAATTCCATTGATTGATCAATGGATTACTATTGATGGCAAATAATTTTTCAGGTGTTGCTTCTCTAGGTGCAACCAATTTAAAATCATCAATAGCGGCAAGGCCGATAGTCGTTAAAGTAGTTTTATCATTGATTTTTGTAGTCGTTTTAAATTGATAGTCCCAATAATTTGGTCGTATTGGTAAATCCAATGCCTGGAAAAGCAATTCTAAATAACTTCTTCTTACTGATGCTAAAAAAGTAGTTCGTTTTGAAATTGGACCATCTAAGGTAGCCGCTACTTCGGTACCACTCATTCTAAAATTGCCTTGAAGTTGATTGGGATTGCCGTTCTTTTGACGAAATTGAAAAACACTACTCAACGCATTATCATATCTAGCATCAAATGCAGAAGTACTTAGTTTTACATCTTGAATAAAGCTCACGTTTAAAATACCTTGGGGGCCCCCACCACTGCCTTGTGTACTAAAGTGATTAATAATAGGCACTTCTATGCCATCTAAATAAAATACATTTTCACTTGGAGCACCTCCTCTAATAATGATGTCATTTCTAAAAGTACCGCCGGCTGCACCTCCGCCAACCCCCGGCAAGGATTGGATCACTTTACTGATGTCAAAATTGCCACCTGGATTGGCTTTAATGTCTTCTGAAGTAAGTCTTTGGATACTTAATGGGCTTTCTAAGGTCGTCGCCTTTGCTGTGTTTTTTCTGCCAGTTACCGTAACGGTGTTCAGTACGTTAACTGAGGGTTCTAATTCAATCGTCAAAATATTTTCATTTCCCGTTGTAACAATCACATTGGTCAATAATTTATCTTGTATTCCAAGTCCTGAAACTTTTATAGAATAGGCCCCTGGCAATAAGTTCGTAAACCTAAATGAGCCATTGCTATCTGAAATCATTTTTTCATTGCCAGGTGTAATCGTAACCAAGAGTCCCGTTGCATTTTGCTGGGTTTTTCGATTGACTAAAACACCACTCAATTTGCCTGTATTTTGAACTTTAACCTGTGCTTTGCTAAGATTGACGCCAAAAACGATCAATAAACCAGCAAAAACTACTTTAAACCATTGCATATACTTCTATTTTTCAATTCAAGTATAAAACAATGAAAACGAGTGTTTTGTTTAAGTATTTGTACTAAAAACTAAATTTTCTGGGCAATATGGTCTAAAACTTGAAAAGCCGTCTCTGCCATCAGATTGCCTTTATTGTCAAGCAAGGGGTTGACTTCTGTAAACTCAATACAGACTACCTTATTAGAAAGCAGTAGATTATCGAAAATACGTATGATTTCTTCGGCAAAAAAACCAATGGGCACTGGCGTACCTGTTCCTGTTGAAACATGATCGCAGTCCATTGAGTCAACATCAAATGAAATATAGATTTGATCACATTGATGTAATTTTTCAACTGCCTCTTTTACACAAACCTCAAGGCCACGGAATCTTAATTCTTCTACCTTATAACATTTGATTTTTTCTTTCTCAATGATATGTGCTTCAGCAGATTCAAAATCTCTTAATCCAAAATAAATTAAATCTTGTGGCAGAATCTTTTTAGTTGCTGTGCCAATTTTTTTCATATTCCCCCAGTGCATCTCCGTAGTTGTACCAGGCTCATTTATTTTACAGTCGATATTATCCTCCCATATGGCTGCAGCTAAAGGCATGCCATGTATATTACCAGATGGGGAAGTAAAAGGGGAGTGCAAATCAGCATGTGCATCAATCCAAATGACTCCGAGTCTTTTGTCAGGAGTAGCGGCCTTGATACCACTAATGGTGCCCAATGCAGAGGAATGATCTCCGGACAATACAATTGGGAAAAAGCCATCCTCAAGTGTTAATTTAACAGCATCTGAAACACGTTGACATTGCTCAACCACGTGTTCAATTCTCTTGGCAAAATTATTATTGTTTTTATTGTAGATAGTTTCGTTATGCGTCTCCACATCTACAAATAAATGGCGGTGGAAAAAATCATTGTTTTGATTGATTGCTGCAATTTCAATCGCGTCTATTCCTAAATCAGACCCTCTTGTTCCTGCGCCTATATCAGATCTATTTTTTATTAATTTAATCGTCATACCAAGGGCATTTTATGAACTTCAAAATTACCGAATATAAATGGTACGAGAAATACTGTTTAATTTTAAATCATTCCCTATAGCAATTCTCCCTAAACGATATGGATAGTTGCTACCATCAGAGAATTCAAAAATAAAATTAAAGACACCTATGAAATCATCCACTGATCTTGTTCTGAAAGTGAAATTGATCAGGGTGCTTGTAATTGCCGATTTAGCCATTTTTTTTGCCAATAAATCCAATTGAACCGTTCTTACATCCCCTATTTCTAAGCTACCAATAAGGCTATGTGTTGCATATTTTTCATTCACTTTTGATGGCTTTAAACTAATGTCAATAGCAGATGCGAAAAGCAATGGATCTTGAATGTCGGAGACATCCATTGTGATTCTAGTCAAATAAACAGAAGACTTACTCGAATCAGACTGTGCCGATGCAAAAAGGGATAAAAAGACAAAACAAAAAATACTAAAATATTTCATAATAATTAAATATACTTTAAAATGCGGTAAATTACACTTATGAAAAAAATATTGATCGCACTTTTAATTTTAATAGGGCTAGATGCCTATGCAGGTAAAGTTGATACCCTACAAATTGAAAGCTTACTTCTAAAAAAAACCACCAAAGTAGTAGTAATTACGCCAAGTGCTGATAATAACAATGCTGAAAGATACCCTGTTGTCTATCTACTTCATGGATATGGAGGGAATTATGCGCAATGGAGTAAAATTTCTCCTCAATTAGCTAAGACTGCCGATGATTTAAAAATAATTTTCGTGTGCCCTGATGGTGGTAAAGGTAGTTGGTACTTTGATAGTCCAATAGATAGCACTATAAGATACGAGTCCTATATCACGAAAGAACTAGTTCCTTATATAGACGCCAAATTTCCTACAAAAGCTACTTCAAAATCAAGGGCTATAACAGGACTAAGTATGGGTGGTCATGGTGCGATGTATCTTGGCATAAGACATAGCGATCTTTTTGGAGCTGCAGGTAGTACATCAGGCGGAGTTGATTTTCGCCCCTTCCCAAAGAATTGGGATATCAAAAATGCCTTAGGTGAATTTGAGGCCAATAAAGAAAGATGGTTTGATTATACCGTGATGCATCAAGTTGAATCTTTAACAAACAATCAACTAGCGATTATTATAGATTGTGGCGTGGATGATTTTTTCATGCCAGTAAATCGTGCATTGCATGAGAAACTTTTACAATTGAAAATAAACCACGATTATATAGAACGTCCAGGAGCACATACTTACAACTATTGGAGTAGCAATATCGATTACCAAATCATGTACTTTAAAAAGTTTTTTGAAAGAAACTAGTTTTGTTTTTTTATATTTTTTAATTTGATAGGTATTTCCATTAATTGATTTTCTCTCAATACGCCAATGATATGCTTAGATTGACTCATTTCAAAATTATCTTTGATTGTCTGCAGGTCAACTACAATTTTATGATCAATGGATAATATTACATCATCAACTTTGAATCCATACAATGCCCCTGGCGAGTTGGGTGCGATATCAACAATTGAAACAACGCCATCAATCATATAGAAACTTATTCCTGAGTAATGATAATCGAAATGGCTTTTGAAATGGGTGTTGGGTGTGATATGTATTTTTTCGTCAGGATAATTTAGAATGATATTAAATCTCCTAAGTAAATCACTTCCTATTAGACCTCCGAGATTGGGATAATTCAATACATCAAACTCGTCGTCAAATACATGCACAGGTACATTTTTGAAATGATATTTACCTATACTCAATTTTTTGAGAACAGTGATGTCAATTGTTTTTTTACCACCAAGCCCCTCCACTTGTGTCGGATAAAATCTCTTTTGGGGTGAGAACAAACGAATATCTTCAATTAATTTATTTGATACTAAATAATTCAATCCAGCACCAATATCAAAAATCGATTTAGTTTGAATTAAAGCTTGTTCCTTTAATTCAATCATGTTCACCGGAAATTTGTATAGTTTAGTAGGCAAAAACTGGCCATTTGTTGGATAGGCAATTACACCAGGCATATAACAGGTTATAAGATGCTTGTCGTAATCAATATTGACTATATAGTTATTAAAAAAATTGAAACCTACAATGCCATCTATTTTTAAACCATACACTTGTTCAAAAATGGAATAATCACTGATGTGAATATCCATGTTCTTGGCAGTGAAACCTGGAAAATGAATTTCATGATTGTAACTAAATAATGCTTTTTTGATACAGGCAATACCTCTTATAGATCTATCAGAAGTGACAACCTTTAATCCTAATTGAGCTGCAGTACTTGAATCAATTGAGAAACCGGTATTACCTGTATCGAAAATAAAGTTAAGACTATCAATATAGGTGTCAATTTTAGCTTTAACTACAATGATGCCTCCAGATAATTCTTGAAATGGGAAAGTGGCAATGGGTTTGTTGTAAGAACCGGCGGGAAAAATTTGAGTTGATTTACTTGTGACACAACTGTTTAATATCACTACAACTGTAAATGAAATAAAGCACCTAAATATGTTGTTGCTATAGTTCAAAACAGTGGGTTAATTTAAAAGTGAAATTTAATCCAGGAATCGATCTTTAAACTTTTGATCCGGAATCATGCAAATGGACCGTTTCCCAAATAATCTGTACCTATACTTGGCAAAGCTATCATAAAAAAAATCTCGAATTGGCTTTGGGATAAACTTTAACAATCTAAAAAAACGAGGCCACCCATACAAGTCATTTGAAATATTGATAATCGCATCGGTTTTGGTATAAACTAAATCGCCCTCCAGCAAAACAACAGAATTGAGCACGTTTGGATCTAGGCACATCTGATCCATCATCTTTATTGCTACTTGAGATTGATTAGATGCAAACTGAAATTTCGCTTTCTGATCATGGGCCAAAATAACATGAACTGTTCGATTGCAAAAATTACAAACTCCATCAAATAATATAATCTTTCGCATGAATATAAGGTTAAGCTCGTTTTTGATAACTTAAAACTGCCCAAGTATTAATCACAATGGCATAACCAATCATAATTAGGAATTGTTTACCCGTATCTACAATGCCACTTCCCTTCAATACAACCATACGCATAACTTCTATGAAATAAGAAATTGGATTCAGCCTAGTAAACCACCTAGCCCAATCGGGCATGCTATCAATACTAGTATATAGCCCACCCATCAACACAAATATCATCATTAAAAAAAAGGTTACCAACATGGCTTGTTGTTGATTCTCTGAATAAGTTGAAATCAATAAGCCAATGCCTAAAATTACCAACAAATAAATTGCCGCAAACAGATAAAGCGTAAAATAAGAGCCTAAAGGAATGATGCCATATACCAACCAAGCTATTAAAAAGCCTACACTTATTACCACTAATCCGATTATCCAGAAAGGCAATAGCTTACCTAAAATAAAATGCGTCTTTTTAATAGGAGTTACATTGATCTGTTCGATTGTTCCCATTTCTTTTTCACGTACAATATTGATTGAAGATAAATTCATACCAACAATTGTAATGAGTAAAACCAAGATGCCAGGGACCATGAATATCTTATAATTCATTTTTGGATTGTACCAATTGGTGGAACTGATCTCAAAAATGGGCAGTTCATTGAACCTACCTGGCGTAATTGTTTGTATTCGAAAATCCGCATTGTATGATTGAACAATATTGGTCATATATGCAGCGCCCAGATTGGCTTTGACACCATTGATTGCATTGACGGCTAAAAATAATTTGGTTGCTTTCTCTTGATACAAATTAGCTTCGAAATTCTTAGGTATTTCTAAAATCAAATCGGCCTTGTCGTTTTCAATGAGTTCCATTGAAGCTTCAAAATCGCTATTGTATTCTACCAGTTTAAAATAATTAGAAGCAGTAATTTTTTGTACTAATTTATTAGATACTGTACTATGGTCTCGGTCAATGACTGCTATATTAATATTTTTAATTTCATAGTCCGCTGCCATAGGCAAAGCAATCAGCTGTATTACTGGCATCACAAAAATCACTTTCAAGATGGCAGGATTTCTAAAAATTTGCTTGAACTCTTTTTCTAATATATATCTTAATGGGCTCATGCTAATCTAATTTTAAATTTCTTAATCGCCATACCAAAAAAGAAAAGCATCATACAGGTTAGGATGAGTGTCTCTTTCCAGATTAGCTTGAGTCCAACTCCTTTTATCATGACAGATTTAACAATGATGAAAAACCATTTTGCTGGAATAAAATTAGAAATAATCCTAAGTGGTAAAGGCATATTTTCAATTGGGAAAATGAAGCCGCTAAACATCACCGTAGGCAAGAACATGGCTACTAATGAAATAAACATAGCAGATTGCTGCGAATCGGTTCCCGCCGAAATAAGTAAGCCTAGTCCCAATGATACCATAATAAAAAGAATACTTTCTGCATACAATAAAAATAAACTTCCATTAATAGGCACATCTAATACAAAATAACTAAGTAATAGTATAGTGGTGATATTGATAATGGATAGTAATAAATAAGGTACAGCTTTTGCTAAAATTATTTTGATCGGATTGATTGGAGAAGCTAATAGAATTTCCATATTCCCTAGTTCTTTCTCACGTACAACTGTCAGGGCTGTCATCATCGTACAAACCAATAATAATACCATTGCCATTACCCCAGGTACAAAATTATAAGCACCTTTTAATTGCGGATTGTACATCATTCTAGCTTCCACATCTATTTTGTAAGGTATCGCACTATTAGGATTTAATTCTTTTTGAAAATCTTGTATAATCACCGACAGATAATTGGTCAACGCTGTGGCCACATTTGGGTCTGTTGCATCCGCAATAATCTGTAATTGGCCCTTATTTTGATTTACTATGCTTGGATCAAAATCACTAGGAATGACTAGGGCTATTTTTACTGCACCCTTCTTGAATAATTTATCCATTTGTGCAGCATCCTTACTTTGACTATATAGCTCAAAATAACTACTTGATTCGATTTTCTGAACTAGCCTTGTAGCAGAAACGCCTTGGGATTGATTGATGACTGCAATTTTTGTATTCTTAACCTCGTTTGTCAAGGCAAAACCAAAAATAATAATCTGCACCATTGGCATACCCAATAAAATGAACAAAGTTCTTCTATCCCTAAAAATATGATAGAACTCCTTTACTATAAAATGATAAAACTGCTTCATGCTATTCGGTGCGTTTTGCTTTTCTTGCAAGATGAAGAAATACTTCATCCATACTTTGTACGTTAAAATGCTGCTTCAAATTAGCAGGTGTATCTAATGCTTCAATTTTGCCATCTACCATGATAGAAACCCTATTGCAATATTCAGCTTCGTCCATATAATGTGTAGTAACAAAAATGGTAATGCCTGATGCAGCCGCATCATAAATCAAATTCCAAAATTCTCGTCGAGTAATTGGATCAACTCCGCCAGTTGGCTCATCAAGAAAAACAATTTGAGGTTCATGAAAAATAGCCACAGAAAATGCTAATTTTTGTTTCCATCCTAAAGGCAATTGCCCTACTAACAAATCGGCTTCTTTTTCTAAGTCTAATTGCAACAACAATTGTTTTGTCTTTTCTACAATCCTCGCGGGTGTAATTCCATAAATACCTGCGTAAAATTTAATATTTTCTTTGACAGTTAAGTCTTCATACAATGAAAATTTCTGACTCATATAGCCAATATTCCTTTTAATGGCTTCGTTGTCTTCGTAAACATCATATCCTGCGACCTTAGCATTCCCACTTGTTGGCATAGATAAGCCACAAAGCATTTTCATTGCTGTTGTTTTTCCAGCACCATTGGCGCCTAGGAAACCAAATATCTCCCCCTTTGCAACTTCAAAGCTAATTTCATCTACTGCTTTAAAATCACCAAATTGCTTGGATAATTTATCTACTATGATTGCTTTATGATGCATGGCTTCTCATTAAATCAATGAATACGTCTTCTATATTTGGTGTAATTTTTTCCATCACTGCAGCTTCCGGGATGCGTATAACCGAATCCTTCTGTTTCATTACTATATGATGAAATTCGCCAAATGGATACACATGTTCCACCGCAGGGTCTTTTTCCAGATGCTTTAGGAGTTGCAACATATTGGGAGATTTAATTGCATAAATCGCTTTGTCAAAACCTTCGATTATATGTTGTGGTGTATCAATGCCTAGTATTTTTCCTTCTTGTATTAATGCAACTTGATCACACAAAGTGGCTTCATCCATATACGGTGTTGAAACGATGATTGTTATTCCTTCAGCCTTTAACAACTGAAGCATTTCCCAGAATTCCTTTCTTGAAACAGCGTCCACACCTGTTGTAGGTTCATCCAAAAACAAAATCGTTGGTCGATGAATCAAAGCACAGCATAAAGCTAGTTTTTGCTTCATGCCTCCAGATAATTTCCCTGCACGTCGATCTTTGAATGGCGCAATCTGAATGTACAAATCCTTAATGAGGTCGTAATTCTCTTCGAAAGTAGTACCAAATAAACTAGCAAAGAATTCAATATTTTCTTGAATAGTCAAATCTGTATACAATGAAAATTTGCCAGGCATATAGCCAATTCTTTGTCTTAAAGTTTTGTATTCTGTTTGAACATTCAGGCCATCAACAAAAACTGATCCCTCATCCGGTAAAAGCAATGAAGTTAAAATCCTAAACAAACTCGTCTTACCTGCTCCATCGGGCCCAATGAGGCCAAATAAAGAACCGGCAGTTACTTCGAAACTAATTTGATCTAAAGCTGTGGTCTTTTTTTTACCATTCACATAAGACTTAGTAACCTTGTCTACTATAATGGCTTTAGCGTTAGAATTTAACTTCGCCATACATGCCAATTTTAAGTAAGCCATCATTTTTAACCAACACTTTTACAGCATACACTAAATTAGCACGTTCATCTTTAGTTTGAATGGTCTTAGGTGTAAACTCCGCTTTTGAAGCAATTGCAGCTATTTTGCCAGACAATTCAGTGTATTCGTCTTTATTCTTATCAACTAAAACCTTCACCGTTTGCCCTATCTTAATACTAGATAACTGATCCCCACTCACATATACCCTTAAGGTCAAGGTTTCTAAATTGGCAATCTTATATAATGGTTTTCCTGCACCAACAATCTCGCCCGATCTAACATAAGTAGTCAATACAACACCATTGATAGGATTTGAAATGTTTGATTTGTTGATTAAATCCTGAATCTGATCCATTCTTTTTTGTAAAGGATCGCTTTCACTCAAGACAGATCTATTTTGAGTGCCAACAGTAGATTGTTGTACTTTAATTTGTTGCTTAGTAACTTGTATTTGTTTTTCTAAAGATTCAATTTGAAAAACGATGTCATCAAATTGCTTTTTAGTAGCAGCATCGCTTTTTAATAGATTTTCAATTCTATTTTTTTCGTAATTAAGATTCTTTAATTGTGTTTGTTGTACTTCAATTTGATTTTTGAGTAGTTCGATTTGAGGAGCAACATCCATCAATTTTTGACTAAGCGCAGAAAGTGAAGCAGCTAACTGGGCTTTTTGAAGCAGAAGGTTTGAGGTGTCAATTTTCGCAACAATTTGATTTTGAATTAAACTATCGCCTTCGTTGATATTAAAAAATACCAATTTTCCGGGAAGTTCAGAGGCAACCATCACTTCTTCGGATTCAAATACACCCTGAGCATCAAATTTAATTTTTGATCCTGCACAACCAAATAAAGTAACTGTAATAAATAGTAATAACGCTTTTTTCATATGTCTAGTTTTTCCCTTTGATTAATTGAAATTGTAATTTAGATTGGATAAGTTGTGTTTGATGCTGAACAAGCGCTTGATTGGCTAAATCATATTCATTTATTTCTCTCAAATAGTCATTGGCAGTAATTACACCGTTATTTAATTGAACCAAGCTAGTATTTTTAATTTGATCTCTCAGTGCAACAATTTCTTTGTCAGATTGAATTAGTTTTTCAATCTTGGCAATCTCGTCCAATTGCTGCTTTAGTTGAATACGATTATTTAATGTGTAGGTGTCTTTTTCATTTTGGATTAAGGCAGCTTGATTCTGCAAAATGCCTTTTTCTTTTTTTGCAGTATAATAACTTCCTAATGACCACTGTAATTTGACGCCTCCAATGCTAAACCAATCGAAATCGTTTTTAAGCATATTCAAACCTGGTCTACCATATCCACCTTGCACAAATGCACCCAATTTCGGACTGGTTTTAGCATTCACAAGTCCTAACTGCTTTTGAATACTTGAATTTTGAGCCTCAAATAACAATAATTCTGGTCTAGAAAGCTCCAAGTCATTGATATCAAAATTTACATCCTTTGGGATTTCAAAAACAGCATTTGATGCTAAAGGCATATTTGCCAAAATTTCTAAAGCGTCTAAAACCATTCGTTTAGCTGCAATAGCTTCTTCTAGTCTTTGGTTATTTTTTAAGATTTGAGCTTTAATTTGTAAGACATTATTTTTAAATACTAAACCATTTTTATACAATGATTCAATTTTAAATAGTGCATTTTCTAGATCTTTCTGAATGAGGCTAATTTGATTCACCACTTCATTTGTATACAATACAGTACAATAAATCTGAGTCACTCGTTCTTTTAATTTGTATAAGTCAACCTCGTTTTTTATAATTTCTAATTTAGCCCCAGCACTTGCCACTGCTTGCATTTTTTTATTTAAACCTCCATCGTAAATTGTTTGTTGCAGTTCAGCTATTGCTTTGTATTGATCTTTAGAAAGTGGATTTGCCTTAAAACCAGGAATGGGTATATTGATACTAGTTACATCAGATTGGTAAGTAGCCTGACCATTGATACTAAGCTGAGGATAAAGTGCTTTTTTTATATTTTCAATATTAAAATTGGCGGATTGATTTAAAATGGCTGCTTGTTTAATTAATGGATAATTTTTAATTGAAAGCGCCTCTAACTCTTGCAGTGTATGTGTTTGAGCTTGAATGAAAGTAGCTAGGAGAAAGCCTATTGAAGTAAATAATAGTCGCATTATAAATTATATTTTAATTGAATCGATGATAAATTTTGGAACTTCTTTTATTCTTTGAAGCATAAGGTTTTGGAACACTTCTTTGTCTATACCCATGCCTACAATAAACATTGGCTTCATTAAAAACGGGAACACACACATACTCATCATATTCATGATAAGGTGATGCGGAAGGATATGTTTAATCTTTCCAGCTTTTACTTCATTGTCAATTTGCAAGGCTAATTTGGGGAAATCGGGAAAATCTCCATCAAACATCTTATGTATGAAAAAGTCTGGTTGCTTGTTTATCTCTCCAACTACAAACACAGGCACAAAAGGATTATCCAATGCCATTAAAATGTATGCCTCACATATATTATGTATTTTTTGATACAAATCAACATTTTGTGCGATTGCATTTTTTAAAATTGGAGAAAACTTTTTAACCTCTTCAAAAAATACTTGTTCGAATAACAAATCTTTTGTCCTGAAATAATAGTGTAAAAGTGCCTTGTTAATACCTGCTTGATTTGCTATTTCTTGCATAGTAGCCCCATCTTTTCCTTTGACAGAGAAAATATGCTTAGCAGCAGAAAGAATAGCAGATTCGGTTGAATTAGTATTATTAACCATATAGTTTAACCAATTGGTTAACAAAACTAGACTGATTTAATTAAAACACCTAAAAATGTTTACCTATTTAATAAGAATGAAATCACTCTTTAATATAAATAAAGATAGAAGTATGCCAATGCAGAAGCCAACATGATTAACAATGCAGCAAAGCCTAAAATATTGGTTATCCTGCTATTTGTGTGTCTCCCCATTATGGCTTTATTATTGGAAATATGTAAAATAATGCCAATTAAAATTGGCGCGGTCACACCATATAATATGGCAGTATAAATGAGGGCGTCAATGGGTGAGATACCCACGTAGTTCAAGCAAAGTCCTACAATTAAAGAAATAGAGATAATCACATAAAAACCTTTCGCTTCATGAAATTTCTTATCCAACCCTTGTTCCCAGCCAAATGTTTCAGTAAATATATAAGACAAGGAGCCACTTAAAACGGGTATAGCAATTAATCCAGTTGCAATGACTCCGATGGCGAATAATAAATAAGCCATATTGCCTGCTAAAGGTTTTAATGCTAAGGCTGCCTCTCCTACTGTATCAATCTGGTTTATTCCTGCTTGATACAATACAGTACCTGTTGTTAGAATGATAAAATACATAATCAATCCAGAAAAGGTCATGCCAAAATCAACGTCATGCTGCATGTTATCAATGATTTTTTTATTGACAACTAACTTCTTTTTAAGATGTTTCATTTCTTCTACTTCAACAGAAGCTTGCCAGAAAAAAAGATAAGGAGAAATGGTAGTACCAAGAATACCTACTAAAATAGCAATATATGCTTTGTCAAATTTGATTGTAGGAATAAATGTATTTTTAAGAATAGCTGTAAAATCTTGTTGATACAGAAAAGGAACGATAAAATAAACCAACAAAACAATACAAAGGTATTTTAAGATGGCAGCCATTTTTGCATAAGGAAGATAAATGATCATGACCAATAAAAAGATGGTAAAAAAGACACTGAAAAATGTGGCATCTATTTTTGGAAAAAGTAAATTTCCAACTGCACCCATCGCAGCAATATCTGCACCAATATTTAATATGATAGCTGGGAAGCTAAATAATAACATCAAATATAAAATTGGTCTAGGATAATGTTTTTTTAAAGTACCTGTTAACCCCATATTGGTAACTAAGCCAATCTTGGCACACATCTTTTGAATAGCAGCCATTAATGGAAAAGCAATGATTGCTGTCCATAGGGTAGTTAAACCATAGGCAGCACCTGCCTGAGAGTATGTAGCAATACCAGATGGGTCATCGTCACTTGCCCCAGTTACTAATCCTGGACCTATTACTTTCCAAAACTGCTTCAATTTATTTTTTATAGCGAATGTTCGTTTCATGGCAATTGTAATAGCGTCTAATCGGTGACTAATCCTTGTTAAAGTACGCAAATAAAATTACAATATAAATGATAATAAAAACCACCTACAAAAATATTGCAGGTGGTGCTCCTTTTGGGGGTAAGGATAATCTATGACTAAAGATTTATTATAAAACAACGTTGCCTATATCTTAAGTGGCTAATTAGTTCTGATTGAATCTTATTCACTTTTGTTTTAACTGAAGTAAAGCTACTATGATTGAAACTGAATACCTATGACCATCATTATACAACACGTTGATTGTTGTTAGTGCGAATAGTGGTAAAATATTTCTGTACTTCAAAGATGGCTAATAAGAAAATTGCAGCTAAAACAACAGGATAAAATGACTGCAATCCTGGATTTTGAAATTTAAATAAAGATTGAATGTCGGGGAAATAAATAGCACTATATAAAAGGGTAATAGCAAAGAGTAGAATTCCAATTGCTGACCAATTTTTATTACTAATAATGGTATAGAATGGTCTTGTTTTTGATAAACTATTTAAAATAAGTACGCAATTGCCTATCACCAAAGCTGAATAACATAACGCTCTAATTGCTTGATCATTGAGTCCATTATACCTGCTAATGATTAAAACAAATAAAACCGAAATGAATAAGAATACTCCCTTTAAAATACTAACTATAATTTTTTGGGTGCCAAAAAATCGGCTCTTTACATTACGAGGAGGTCTTTTCATGATATTTTTTTCTTCTATTTCTGTTTCAAAAGCAATTGATGAAACTGGATCAATCACCAATTCTAAACAGATGATATGTAAAGGCATTAAAATAAAAGGTATTGCAGTATTTAAAACAGGCAAAAGTGTTAAACCAATAATTGGGATATGTATGGCTATTATATAACCCATTGCTTTTTCTAAATTATCAAAGATTCGTCTCCCCTGTTTAATAGCAGCTACTATAGATGCAAAATTGTCATCCAATAGCACTAAAGATGAAGCTTCTCTTGCAACTTCAGTTCCTCTTTTCCCCATGGCAATCCCAATATGTGCTGCCTTAAGTGCAGGTGCATCATTTACACCATCACCAGTCATAGCAACTACTTCGTTTTGCATTTTAAGCAAATTGACAATACGCAATTTTTGACTTGGTATCACTCTAGCAAATACTGTAATGGAATTCATTTTTTGCAATAATTGTGTGTCTGTCATGCTTTCTAATTCATCCCTAGTGACAACAGTACCTTCTTTGTCAATTCCTATCTCATTCGCTATGCTTTTTGCAGTGACAGAGAAATCACCCGTAATTATTTTAACTTTTACACCAGCAGCCCTGCATTCATTAATTGCGTTTGGAACTTCAGATCTTATTGGATCCCGAAAAGCAATCAAGCCTCTAAAATTGAGTTTTAGATCCGCTTGATCAGACGGAAAAGATGGATTAGATATAGTTGCGGTAGCAATAGCAATCACTCTTAGTGATTGAAGGGCTAAAGAATGTAGCATCTCTTTATGCATTGCTACTTCAACATCATCTAAAGCACATAATTTAAAAATTTGCTCAGGTGCTCCTTTTGTAAAAGCATGAAATATCCTACTATTATTTGTAGCATAGATATTTGTCATCGATGGACAACTGTTGGTGAGTGGATAAGCATGTACCACTTGACTTTTATTCAAGAATGGATATAATTCTTGGATTTGCGGATTGTCCTCGACTATTTTAAAAATTGCATTTTCCATTGGATTCACTCCACTAGAAGACGAGGCAAGCTTCGCAATCTGAATTAACTCGAATGTGGAAGATGCGTTTAGCTTTAAGTCCTCTTTACTGAAGATGTTAATGCCATCATATATAAAGGCTATTTCCATACTATTCATTGTAATCGTTCCTGTTTTATCAACACATAATACTGTAACTGCGCCCAAAGTCTCTATTGCTGAAGGCTTTCTAGTAAGCACTTGTAGTTTTGAAAGCCGCCATGACCCAATTGCGAGAAAAACAGTTAAGACAACAGGAAATTCTTCTGGTAAAACCGCCATCGAAGTAGAAATACCATTTAATAAGGCACTAATAATTCCGCCCCTAGATAAATAATAGGCAAGTACTACTGCGATACTTATTATAACGCCAATAAAAAAGAGACGATTAATCAAAGTTTTCATCTCTAATTGTAGCCTAGTAGGGTCTTCTTTAATATCTTTTAATGCAATGCCTATTTTGCCAAGTCTTGAGGCGACTCCAGTAGATACAATTTTTGCAATACCACTTCCTTGAACTACCAAAGTGCCAGCATAAGTAGTGTGACCTAAGTTTTTTATTACAGGGATAGATTCACCAGTGAGGATAGCTTCGTCCATCCATAAATGATTTGATTCTATGAGTATGGCATCTGCAACTGCTCTATCGCCTTCATTTAAGAGAACAATATCATTAGGCACCACCTCTCTTCCAGGCACTTTTTTAAATTGATTATTTCTAAAAACCAAAGCATGAGGACTAGATAGTTTACTTAAAGCAGCTAAAGCGTTTTCAGCTTTTCGATATTGAAAGAATGTAATAAAAATAATTAGTGATGTAGCGCTCATTAAAATGAGCCCTTCCCTATAATCGCCCAAAAAAACATAAATAATCGCTGAACTGACCAATAAAATAAACATTGGCTCTTTCATGATTTCAAAAAAAATATCAAAAAGATTCTTTTTATTAGAAGCAGGCAACTCATTAAAGCCGTACTTACTTATTTGATTTTGAACTTCAAGATCACTTAGCCCATTAAGTTGATTGTCTATTGGTTTAGTAGTTGTTTTCATTTGATCCTCCTAAATGAAAATTTTTGTCCCCCTACTGAGGCTTCATACATTAATCCACCTTTAGGATGTGTAAATATCATAACACCATTATCATATTTGACATCCCCTGATGCTCCTTCAGTTGCGATAATGGCAGATGCTTGTGCCGCAAATGCTAAATTATTTTCTTTGAATTTATCTATATCTTTTTTTGATTCAAAGAATATCACTTCTCGATATGCTTGGCCACCAGCTTGAAATCCTAATGTCAATTGAGTCATTTTAGCCATACCTATTAACTTGCCCCCTTCATATACAGCACCATTGCCTGTGGCACCACCAACACCAAATCCGCCTTTACCGATATTCGGAAAAATAACATACCCGTATGCTTTATTAAAAATATTTTTCAATAAAGGATCTGCTTTGATAAATTCTTCCTTAGCTTGATTTGCATCTTCTACAATTTTTTTATCCCTTGTAGAACTCTGAGCAAAGGCATGATTGTCCATAAAATTAAATGTGGCAAATGCAAATGAAGCAATTGCAATTGTACTGTATTTTAGTTGCATATAAATAATTTAGAAAAGTGAAATTATAAGATCTATTACATTCTTACTATGATTACAAATAGTAGACTGATTGATTCTGATTCGTATTGCAATGCCTAAGAACATATCGCTATTTGTCTAAAATCATTTTTCTAAAAAATATTTCAATTTAATTTCATCATAAAAATGGAAAAAGAAACAACCATAAGCACATTACATCAATTACTTGATTATAATACTCAGCACTTTATAGTTGGGGAGGTGCATCTTCAACAAGCTTTAAAAAATTGGATCGAAAAAGCAAGTGCGGTAAAGCTAAAGGCTATCTTTCAAAAATATTTAGAACATATCGATCACAATGTTAAGTCGTTTGAAAAGTTCATAGATATGGAAAGAATGAACTTGATAAGCAGTGAGCATAAAATATTGACAACGCTGATAGAGGATGCAGATAAAACATATCTGTATTGTTCTGATCCAGAAATAAAAGACGCAAGCCTATTAGCAAGTGTTCAGGTAATCAACCATTTCAAAATATGTGCCTACGGAACAGCAGCTGCTTATGCCAATACATTAGGGATGGAAGAGGCAGGAAAGCTTTTTAAAATGGCTGAAATAAATGAAAAACAGATTGATGATCGTTTAAGCCAAATGGCAGAATTCGAAATCAACAAAAGAGCCACTTCGCCAGTTGTCTTGCCAAATTAAATAAGATGTTTCAAAATAGATGTCGTGCTGGACAAGCATTGGCTAAAATGTTATTGCCTTATCAATCCGAAGACACTATCGTACTGGGAATACCAAGAGGTGGAGTCCCAGTGGCATTTGAGATAGCTATTTACTTGAAAAAGCCTTTAGGTATAGTTTTAGTAAAGAAAATTGGCCACCCAATGAATAAAGAGTTCGCCATCGGAGCTGTAAGTTTAAATACAGAAATCATCCATTCGAATCATAAGATTAGCGAAGCATATATTCAAAATGAAGTTGACGCTATTAGACAACGTCTACTTGAAATGAAAAACTATTTCAAAGGCAGGGATCATACCAACATGCAGCTAAAAGACAAGGTGGTCATTTTAGTAGATGACGGATTGGCTACAGGGAATACGATGTTAAATACAATAGCATTGATAAAGAAATGTTACCCCAAGAAAATTGTCGTAGCCATTCCTGTAGCACCTAAGGAAGCGATCGATGCGATAAAAAAAGAAGGCGTGACTTTAGTTGTGATTGAAATTCCTTATTTCTTTAATGGGATTGGTGCTTTTTACGAAGATTTTACTCAAGTTGAAAATGAAATAGTACTGGACTTACTTGAATCAAAACAGCTCATTGCAAACAAAAGCGAGAACTATTGAAGTACATTTTTCTGCTTCATATCATTGATGATGACTTTGCCATAACGATGCGCAAGAGCCGACGCCTCATCTGGATCAAAAGATTCTGTCTGAACAGAATAGACAAGTTGCTTGGTTTTGAGATCGTAGATATTACTCTCCCAAAAATATTTAGTTTGGGTTTGATAATACCCAGGACTATAAATACGCTCATACATCACTCCCCAATAAGGACCAAAACGATGGTGGTAACTATAAAACGGTGAGAAATAGACTCTTCCAGGAACATAATGTTTTTCTTTTTTTCTATCTAATAATACAATGGTTAGCAGCGCATCTACTCCATCAACTTCTATTTTTGACAATAAGGCGTTTTCGTTCATTTGTTCAAAACTAGTAGGCCCATACAATTTCATTGAACTGACAGCATTAAAACCCAACTCTTGCAAATCCCCTTGCAAATGATTTTCCATTTGTTCCCTAAGTCCACGGTCTTTATTTGTAAAAAGGCCAACCACCATTATTTTATTGAATTTATTTGCCTGGGGAGTATCAGCTTTCCAAGAGTGTGTAATTTTTACATCAGCGCAAGCTAAAAAAATGAAAGATGTAATGCAAATGAAAAATATAGTAATAAAATATTTTTTCATAACAAGAGGTTAATGAAGAAGATTTGATAAAAAAACAAGACAGGTTCTTTTGGAACCCGTCTTGAGTGGATTAATGTAGTTTAGTGTCTTTTGCAACAGGTATGTCTACATTAATCTATTAAGTCAACCTATCAATCAATGCATCAGTAGAATTTATACTACTTCTCGGCAATTTAGTTTCCTGACTTTTGAATCAGTAATGTCTAAGGTCCTTTCAGCCTGCTAAGGTTTGGCTTAACTATAGTAAAGGTAGTATGTACAAAAAGTCAAAACAATGATGACGAATAGCCAGCGAGCTGTTTGTCATTCATTTCAAAGCTGATATCAATTAATTAGTGTCATTATTCTAACTCAAGTATGCCTGCATCGGGGTTGCCAATAATGGGCTTCCCTTGATAGTCTTTTGTTAAACCTACATTGGTAATGACGCCAAAATTAATCGCTGGTGTACCAGCCGATAAAGTATAATTCCAGGCCAATGGCGAACCTGAAACATTTGTAAACAGATTCAAGGTTTTACTATATAATTCTGTACTATTTAACGTGACGCCTGTCACTCCGAGTTCCATTCTATAGATATTATCAGAATGAATTACAGCTGAATTGTTCAAATATGTTGGAAAGGCATTCACACCAGACGATAACCAAAATATATTATTTCTCAAAATCAACATCCCTGCAGGAGGCGTTCTTAGAGAAGAATAAAAAAGGTTGGTTGGTTTTGCAAACTGCTTCACTGTCTCAATAAAATTATTATTGTAATACTGAAAGCCCGATATTTTTACGGCAAAAGTGCCAGATGTCTGAAAGGTGCCTGCACTTCCACAATTGATGATTTTATTATAGGCAACTATGTTGCCATCTGCGGTTCCATTGGTTGCGCTCCCTACTTCTACAAATCCATTACAGTCAACTGCAGTATTATAGAGAATTCTATTATTACCTATGTTCGTGCCATATAATTCAACAGCACCACCGTCAAAACCATAATCATAGCTAGTTGCCCAACAGTCTTTAAAATAATTATAGTCAATTGTGTTATAGGAACTTTGAATGACCATTGGGTTAGCACCATAATCATCGTTGGAGTTAACTGTTGTTGGTGTATTACGCACCATGCGTAAATTTGAAATGTTATTTTGGGTTATTCTATTATAATTTGATCCATTACCAACTGAAATTCCGACGCCAACCAATGAAATATCCATATTAGAAATAGTACAATAAGTTGAATTGTTTACATTAATTGCGTATTTCACATTCGCAGGAATGGAGCGATCGGTAGGGCTCATTGTAAAGTCTGTGATCTTAATGCCATTTAACACTACATATTTTACAGCATTAAAATTAACGATATTACTAAAGGCGTTATTAAACACAGGGATTAATCCACTCCCATAGTTTGTGTAAACAATAGGATCAGATGAAGTTCCAGAATATTTAATATTTAAGGTGCCAGAAAAAACTTGCCCACTTTTAAAAAAAATTGAATCGCCTGCATACAAGACAGTTGAATTGACTTGTGCAATTGATTTAAAAGGAGCACTAATAGAACCATTAGAATTACTAGCAGTAGAAGAAGGATCAACATAAAATTTTCTTGCATTATTAACTGCATTCACTTTTACTTGATCTGAACTAGTTGTTGCATTAACTTGGGGGGTGTGTGTGGTTTCAGTTTTTTTACACCCGTTAATTACGATAAATACCAGGCTTGTTATAAATAAATGTGTTTTCATGGAATAAAAATAATTTTATTTTTTTCATTGTATAACATTTTGAAACCTGCTTGATACTAATTATTTGTTAATCTATATGATTTATCTCACGTAATAAAATTTTATTGAATTCATGAAAAAATATATTTTTTAAAAAAATTATACAATAAAAAAACCATCTAAAATTTAGATGGTTTTTTTATTGCAATAACTTTGCAAAATAGTAACGTAAAATATCTATGCAGATTTTCTCACAAATTTTGTTAAGATTACAATAGTTTGCTCGTTCACTTTTCCTTCTATCTGATCTGTATTATCTGGCACTAATCTAATTTTTCTAACAACCGTTCCTTTAGGTGCCATAAAGTTTGCACCTTTTACATTTAATACTTGCGTCAATACAACAGTATCTCCATTTTCTAAAGGCGTGCCATTGCTGTCAACATGTATTGCTTGCTTAATGAAAGAAGAAACAGCCCAAGTTATAACCGTCTCGTCTAATTCAACTGAAGACATGATCTCACTTGCCCACTCTTTATCCTTATTGGCATATAGAATTCTGTAAGTTAAAGCTTGTACACTTGGCTCAGTATTCCAAATGCTACCAGCAAGACATTGCCAGTGATTCCCTGCTTCCTCTGCATCTATATTGACCAAACAAGTATCACATAATGCTACTTCATTTTCAATTACGTCGTTGTTCTTTGGACTAACTGCATAATCATGCGTAGCAACCTCAGTTGTGCAAAGTTCACAAAGCCCTTGACACCTTTCATTTAATTTACTAGAAATACTCATTTATGTCTTCATTTTATTCAATACTTCCAATATCGGAATAGGTTGCAAATTTACAACTTAATACCGAATTGTTATAATATAGAATCAATAGGATCTGACTACCTTTGCTACATGAAGCATATTATATCTAATTTAAAACAAGTCAGATTTTCGATTAAGAGATCTGTTCTTCTTTCTGGATTAATTTTAATGCAGGGATCAATTAATGCACAAGTAGGTGTGCAGAACGCTATTTTTCAATGGATAGGAAACCCAAAAAAAGTGATGGTTCTGGATAGTTTAATTAATCAATCATCTTTATTCGCCCTTGATAAATCGGATTACAATACCATTGCTATCAAAAAATTGACTCAGCATCCCGAAAATTTGTTGAATTATAAAGACAGTTTATCAATAGAATTGGCAATTCAAAAGACAGCAACCCATTTCTTTAATGACTTGGCATATGGGAATAAGCCACCTTCACTAGACTATCGTGGTGCAAAATTTGAAATGATTGCCTACAATATACCTGCATTGATTAAAATGTATCATCAAAAAAATCAATTAAGTAATTTAGTAGAAGATTTGAATCAAAAAAGTATTGAAGTTAAAATGATTCTAGATACCTTAAACATTTTACAAAAATCAAATCATAAGAATCAAACAAAAATCAACCAGCTCATAAAAGCAGCAAATGATTACCGTTGGTTAAACGCAGTTAGAAATAACCATAGAATTATACTGGTCAATATCCCCTCTGCGCAACTAAAAGTATACGATGGCTCAACTATTACATTACAGATGAAATTGATTCTGGGAAAAGCAAGTACGCCAACTAAAACATTGTCCACGTATATAAAACAAGTGACCATTAACCCCTACTGGACTGTTCCAAAAAGTATTATAGTCAATGAAATGTTGCCAAAAATTCAGCAGGACATTAGCTATCTCTCAAGAAATCATCTAGAAGTACTTAGCACAAATTACAAACCGCTCAACCCATACCAAATTAACTGGTTCAATGTGGACCTTCTTAACTTTCCTTATATCATTAGGCAAGCTACGGGCTGCGAGAATGCTTTAGGTATATTAAAGCTTGAATTTGATAGTCCTTTTTCAATGTATCTACACGATACACCTGAAAAACAATTATTCGGATACAAAAATAGATTTTTTAGTCATGGGTGTATGCGTATGGAAAAACCTGTAGCGATGGGAAGGCTTTTATTGGAGGATAACTTACAGGCAATAGACTCAATCGATTTAACTAAATGTTATTTAAATCCAAAACCAATTTTCATTCCAGTGGCAAAAAAAACACCACTAGTTGTATGGTATAGTCAGGTAGATTTTGATACAAATAACAATTTATTGATTTATAAAAATGTCTATAATAGATAGACTTGCTAGTATTTAACGCATTTTAACAACTCTTTTATTTGATCTGTCGTACCTTTGCAAATGGTCAAAAATATTTGGATGAAAAAATTACTGAGTTTATTTGCAATTGTTTTCTGTTTCACTTTACAGTCATTCAAGCCTGGCAATCCTGTGCCCAAGAGTGAACGAGAAATGGCAACTGTTAATTTATCCGAGAAATTAAACATCAATTCTAAAGCATTTATATTAGCTATAAAGGGATATGAAAAATTGAAACAATTAGGAAAATTAGCGAATCAACGTTATCTAACCATTGCCGATATGAGTCAAGCGAGTAGCGACCCTAGGTTGTATATTATAGACATGGAAAAACAAAAGCTATTGATGCAAACATTTGTTGCACATGGAAGAAATTCAGGATTGTTATTTGCTAAGCAATTTTCTAACTTAGTTGGATCATTTCAAAGTAGTTTAGGGTTTTATATTACAGGTAAACCCTATCAAGGAAAACATGGAAAATCTTTGATTCTAAAAGGGGTTGAGACAGGCATCAATGATAACGCAGAAGAAAGAGCAATCGTACTTCATGGTGCAGATTATGCCAACAAAGGCTTCGTCAATCAACAAGGCTATCTAGGTAGAAGTTTGGGTTGTCCTGCTGTTCCTAATCATCAAGTAGAGGCAATCATTAAAGCAATACAAGGTGCATCTTGCTTATTTGTATATGCACCAAATAGCGACTACTTGCGTGATTCAAAAATGATCAATTAAGTATTTATCTTCTTTTCTTAAACCCAGTGGATTTTTTTTGCTTGGGATTGTATTCTGGAGTAGGACCAAATTCAGCAGGAACAGTTCCTTTTAAAACCGGCGCGCCAAGCAGTTCTTCGATCAATGCAAACTTAGATTGTTCTTTTTCACTAACTAAAGTAAATGCAGTACCCGTTGTTGCAGCACGAGCAGTTCTACCAATTCGGTGAATATAATCTTCGCCATCATTCGGTACATCATAATTAATCACTAAGTCAATATCTTCAATATCAATTCCTCTACTTAAGATATCAGTAGCCACCAAGATATTGGTTTTGCCATTTCTATAATCTTGCAAATATTGCTCTCTACTTTTTTGATCTAAGTCCGAATGGATTTCTTCTGCCGCCAACTTTGCAGATTTTAAAATTGCAGTAAGCTCTTTTACATTCTGCTTCTTAGAACAAAAGACAATCACTTTAGAAAAACGTTTTGAGCCAAGCATATCTTTTATGATAGCTGCCTTTTGATTATCGTACACTACAAAAGCCTTTTGAACAATTTGCTCAGGCGGTTTTGAAATAGCAATATTAATTTCAACAGGATTCTTTAAAATTTTATTTGCCAATGCACGCATTTTTTGCGGCATCGTAGCAGAAAATAATAAGTTCTGTCTTTCAGCAGGTAGATAAGTGATGATTTTAGCAATGTCGTCATTGAAACCCATATCCAACATTCTATCCGCTTCATCTAGCACTAAATATTTCAAACCTTTCAATTTCACATAACCCATGTTTAAATGCGCAATCATCCTTCCGGGAGTACATACCACAATGTCAGCCCCAGAAGTCAATGCTTTTTTCTCTGCAGCAAAAGAATTGCCATCTCCTCCACCATACACTGCAATAGAACTCACATCTGTAAAATACGCTAGCCCTTCCAATCCTTCTGCAATCTGAATGGCCAATTCCCTTGTTGGAACGATAATCAATGCATTGATATCACCAGCATGATGAGGCGAAGTCAAAAGTCGATGTAGTAATGGTAATAAAAATGCAGCTGTTTTACCTGTACCTGTTTGCGCTGCAGCGATAATATCTTTTCCTTCTAAAATTGGCACCATAACCTGCTGTTGAACAGGTGTCGCTGTTTCATAACCCATCGCGTCAATTCCGTCTAAAATACGTTGATCCAGCCCTAAATCTATAAACTTCAAAATGTAATAATTTTTTCTTCATTAAAGGTACGATATAAATAACGAAAAGCCTTAGCTGAAGGTTTGCTAGTTAAATCAGTTCAAAATGAATTAACTTTGCAAAAATTGATATCATGAAAAAAGTTTGGTTTATAACAGGTTGTTCAACAGGTTTTGGTCGTGCTTTAGCAATTGAAGTGCTTGCGAAAGGAGAACAAGTTGTTGTAACTGCAAGAAATACGAATGACATTCAGGATATCGTTGAAAAACATCCAACCAACGCAATTGCATTAAAATTAGATGTCACTGTAAAAGAGGATATCGCCACTGCAGTAAAGCAAACGATGGAGCATTTTGGTCAAATAGACGTTTTGGTCAACAATGCAGGCATTGGCTATTTTGCATCTGTTGAAGAAAGTGAAGAAGCGGAAATCAGAAAAATGTTCGAGATCAATGTATTTGGATTGGCCAATATGACACAGGCTGTATTGCCGATCATGCGCCAACAAAAAAGAGGACATATTTTAAATATTGCATCCATTGGAGGATTGAGGTCTTTTCCAGGAGTTGGATTTTACAATGCCACTAAATATGCGGTTGATGGCTTAAGCGAAGCGCTATATAAAGAAGTAAACCCATTGGGTATAAAAGTGACCATTATTGCACCTAGTGGTTTTAGAACAGACTGGGCTGGCAGGTCTGCAAAGGAAGGCGCATTTACAATCAAAGAATATGCTGACACTGCCGAAAAAAATAAAGGAGATATAAGAGGCTATAGTGGCAACCAACCAGGAGATCCAGTAAGAGCTGCAAAAGCTATGATTGCAGTTACAGAGACAGCAAATCCACCATTAAGATTATTACTTGGCGCAGCTGCATTAAAAGGCGCAAGAATAAAATTAGATGAATTAAAACACGATTTTGATACATGGGCTGCTACTTCTGAAGGCGCTGATTTCCCAAAATCTTAATCGTTGATTCTAAAGATTATTCTCAATATATTTTAATGTAACAATCTACTTTTTATTTGATAAAAAGTAGATTTAAAATTCTTGGTATTTGGTTTCGATCTTCGTCATCAAACTGCTCTTCCAACTGTATTAATGTAAACCCATTCGCATTCGCTGCTTTTGTGAAATCGGATACGTGGTGGTTAAAGCAAGTAACCACCTGAGTGCCAGCTTCCGTTTCGAATCTCGCCTTGGATCCTGTGTATTGTTTAAAAGGATGTAATTCTCCAATATAAATAAGGCTACCTGAAGAAGTTACCATCGAAAGCTTTTTAAAAATAGCATTCAGATCTTCAATATGTTCTAGCATTAAACTAAATGTAACAAGATTATAGGAATGCTTTGCAAATGTCCAATCCAATGTAATATCGGCTAAACTAAAATCTACACGATCAGACTGTATCTTCTCTTTTGCCTTATTTAGCATCCCATCAGATAGATCAATCGCAGTTATTTGGTCACAGATAGTCAAAAGCCATGTTGTGTTCTTACCGGTACCACAACCAATTTCCAAACAGTGTTTGAAGGTTTTGTCTTGTAATAATTTTTTTAGAGACGCTGCTTCTAAGTCCCTTGTTTTATTCTCATTGGTATCGTATTGTGTCGCCCAACTATCGTATGCTTTCCCTATCTCCATAATTAATCCATTCTTATTTTAATAAAGATAGCAGAAAATAAAGTGAGTAATGCAATAATCAAGATTGAAGTTGGAGCGCCAAAGTAATCTGCAGTTAAACCCGTAATAATTGCGCCAATAGCATAACCACTATCTCTCCAGAATCTAAAAATACCTAAACTCTTTGCTCTATCTAATGCATGTGTATTGTCGCTGATGGTGGCTAAAAAAGTTGGATAAACCATGGCGGTACCAATCCCTAAGACAACTGAAACCGACACCATTTCTAAATAAGAGGCTGCTATCATCAAATAAGCAATCGCAAATGCTTGCAATAGCATGCCCCAAAATAGTAGCTGTTTCTTAGATATTAAATCTGCAAGTTTGCCAGTAACAATTTGACTCAAACCCCAAACGGCAGGATAAATAGATGCAATCACACCGATATCCATCAATGAAAAGTTTTTTTGAATCAACATGATGGGTAAAAGGCCCCAAACCATTCCGTCATTTAAATTATTCACAAGTCCAGCCTGCGTTACTGCACTCAAATTTTTATTGGTAAAACTAGTTTCAATAAAAACATTATTCAATCTTGGAATAGAACTACTTGTTGTTTCGGATTCTACTTGAACAAAAGATGAAGTGTCTTTGACAAAAATCCATGTGATACAAAGTCCAATTATTGCAACGGCAAGTCCTAAATAAAAGGGAAACGGAAAGATACCAAATTGGTCTGCAATATAGGCAGTAAAAAATGCCATCAATGCCACTGCAATATAACCAGCAAACTCATTCAACCCCATCGCGAGCCCTCTATTCTGTTGTCCTACTAAATCAATCTTCATCACCACAGTACTAGACCAAGCAAAGCCTTGGTGGATGCCTAATAGCACATTCGCAAAAATGATCCAATTCCATGTTGGCGCATAAATAAAAATGATAGGCACTGGCAAAGCCAATATCCAACCAAGTAATAGGACTTTTTTACGCGTATATTTTGCTGCTAAATATCCAGAGAAATAATTGGCGATTGCCTTTGAAAATCCAAAAATAACAATAAAGGAAAGTATAATTGTTGTGGAATGGATATTGAATTTAAATGCTGCAAATTCTGGAAAGATGGATCTTTCAATACCAATCATTGCACCCACAAACGCATTCACTACAATTAATAATATAAATTGATTCAGGTTCTGTTTTAATCCCAGAACCGATCTCTGCTCAGGTTCATTTTTCATAATGTATTATTTTCTATTTCAAATGATGCTGCACAAAATCAGCGGAATATGCTTTAATCATATCCCGCACATCCCTAAAAGCTTTTGTTATCTGATCTTCGGTTCCTGTTGCTTTTGCTGGATCCGGAAAATTATAATGCAACTTTTGCGCTTTGGTTGGGAAATAGGGACAACGTTCTTTCGCATTGTCACAAACAGTGATTACATAATCAAAATCTACACCCAAGTATTCAGAAATATTATTAGAAGTATGGCCCGAAATATCCAAACCATCTTCCTTCATTGTAGCAATTGTTCTTGGGTTTACCCCATGCGTTTCAACTCCGGCACTATATACTTCTGCTTTATCACCTGCATAATATCTTAAATATCCCTCTGCTAACTGACTACGGCAACTATTGCCAGTACATAAAACTAAAATCTTTTTCATCTATTAAATTGTTTAGCAACAGCCTGCACCAGGAACACATTTATTTTCCTTTACTAAATCAGATTTTGGCTTTTGTGCAAAAACGGTCACACTAAATATACCAGTTGATCCAGATTTAAATTGGTTGATTTCGTCTTGTGATAAATAATTGATTAAAATATCATCAGGAATCACAATCGCTTTTTCTTTTTGTACATCTACATTTTCAAATCCATTTGCATGTATCAATTCTAAATACACTTCTTTTTGAATTGCACCAGCTACACATCCAGCATACATTTCGGCGTCTTTTCTTAAACCCTCTGGCAATGCACCTACTAACACCACATCAGAAATACTAAAATGACCTCCTGGCTTTAACACTCTATAAATATCTTTGATCACTGCATCTTTATTAGGAACCAAGTTCAGAACGCAATTGCTAACAACTACATCTGCAGTATTTGCTGTGATAGGCATATGCTCAATATCACCTTGTCTAAATTCCACATTATTGAAACCTCTTAATTCGGCATTGGCTCTTGCTTTATCAATCATTGCTGGCGTAAAGTCTACACCAATCACTTTACCAGATTCGCCAGTCTCATGACGTGCAATAAAACAATCGTTGCCAGCACCACTTCCTAAATCAACTACCGTATCTCCTTTCTTGATTCTTGCAAACTGAGTGGGTAATCCACAACCCAAGCCCAGGTCAGCATCTGCGTTGTAGCCCTCTAGTGTAGTGTAATCCTCCGACATGATATTGTACACTTCTGTAGAACATCCGCCAGCCCCACAACAAGATGCCATGTTATCTGCCTTATCTTGTAATGCAATTTCGCTATATTTTTTTCTTACAATTTCTTTAAGTTGTTCTTCGGTTGGCATAAAATTTATTTTAATTATTTGAAATTTGTTATCTAATAGTTTTAACAACATTTATTTGAAGGCGAGGTAAACTTATCAAACAATAGACCTAGCTGGTTTTTAGCTTTATTCCACTCTTTTTCATCAATACAATAACAAACAGATACGCCGTCAATATCTCCTTTGATGAGTCCAGCATCTTTCAACTCTTTTAGATGTTGAGAAACAGTGCTTTGAGAAAGTGGTAATTCATCCACAATGTCACCACAAATGCAGGACTGCTCTTTTAATAATAAATTTAAAATAGCTACCCTGGCAGGATGAGATAAGGCTTTAGCGTATTTAGCTAAACTGAGCTCTTGCGCCGAATAATCTTTTGTTTTACTTGTTCCCATATTAATCGTAAAATTACGATAAATAATTTAGAATAAGAAAATAGACTTAAATTTAAAGATGAAAAAACAAACAATACCTACCCTCCTATTTAGTTTATTGCTATTAATCATTGGTAATCAAACAATTGCACAGGCAGAAAAAGCGGAAACAGAGATCCAAGCGATCATGCAATCAACACCAGTTGTGGGTTTAGCTGTAGCTGTCGTTAAAAACAATAAAGTCATCTACAATCATTCATTCGGACTTAAGGATGCAGAAAATAAAATCCCTTTGAACAATCAATCTATTTTCAGGATTGCTTCTATCTCAAAATCGTTTACCGCAACTGCAATCATGCAGCTTGTAGCAAAAAAACAAATAAAATTAGATCAAGATATTAGTGAATTGATTGGCTTTAAGGTAAGAAATCCAAAATACCCTAACAAGGTGATTACTTTGAAGATGATTTTATCACACCGATCTTCATTGAATGACAGTGAAGGATATTTTAACTTAGACGCGATTGATCCCAGTAAGAATATTAATTATGCAAACTGCTATAATGGATATGAACCTGATAAGGGATATATGTATTGCAATTTAAACTACAATATAGCTGGAACTGTAGTTGAAAGAATCAATGGAATTAGATTTGATCAATATATTCAACAACAGATTTTAAACCCATTGGGACTTTACGGTGGGTATGATGTGAATTTACTAGATAGCAATTTATTTGCTAAACTTTACGAATTCAATAAAGCAACATCCAACTTTACCAATTCGCCAAATGCCTATGCTCCAAAAACAGAGGAGATAGCCAACTACACAATGGGTAGAAGCACACCCCTATTTTCACCGACAGGAGGGATGAAAATATCGGCTCATGATCTTGCAGAATATATGATCATGCATAGCCGTTTAGGCAAAAATAAAAGTGTACGTATTATGCCTAAGAAATTGGCTAAGCAAATGCAATCCATTATTTCAGTGGAAGAAGGTTATGGCATGGCAATTGAAACAACTAAGAAATTAATAGAGGGTAAATCAATGATAGGACATACAGGATCAGCTTATGGATTGAATAGTGTCATGTTTTTTGAGCCAAAAGAGAAATTTGGCTTTGTGGTGATTTGCAATGGTTCTGATCCCAAAACCATGAATGGATTTAACGCTGTATTACACAAGACAGTCAACAGTTTATATAGCAATTTCATACAATAAAAAAAGACTGAATAAAAAAAGACTGAATAAAAAAAGGGATGCACCTCATAGAGGTGCATCCCTTTTTTTATAGATAAATCATAAGACCTAAATAATCTGTATTTTAAATAAATAGCATCACTAAAGCCAATACAATACCAGCTAAAGTAAAATACATGCCCTTTTTGAAAATGGTTGTTCCAGGCATAAACATCCAAAAAGAGGAGATGACAAAGAATAACAAAGACACTCCAAAGAAAATATTTAAATAATACAAAGGATCTTTATGTGTTGCTTTGTGTAGTTTGGTTATTTTGTTAATAAAAGTTGGCAATTCTTTCACTTTAAAATCTGCCACCCCTGTTGTTTTATTATACGTCCCCTGTTCAAAGGTCACCACATCTAAAGTATCAGACTTTACCTTAAGATTCTTTATTTTAATTGCAGGCCCAATCTCCTCGTTTTTAAGATTAGTAGCAACAGTAAGCACTTTATGATTCTCTTTTTTTAAGAAATCAGTATCTCTAAAAATCATGATAACGCCACTAATAGAATAAATTGCCATAATACCCGCTAAAAAGAAACCAAGATAACGGTGATAAATACGCATGTTTTTTGAAACATCACTCATAAGAAAAATTTAAAAGACGATTTCGTCTATGGTTAATAAAATAATCTATTGCTAAAATAAGGAATCTAGCTATAAATTGACACTTTGACAAGCTAAGATTGAATGAGTTTAATCATAATAGACCAAATAGAGTAGTTAAATTTAAATATATTTGACCTTGAAAGCTAGCTCCTTTTATCCCTTCCTTAAAATCAACCTTTATGAAAAAATGTATCCTAACTTTTTGTATGATATGCGCTGTTGCCTTACAGCTTAATGCACAAAAAACAAAAGTTCATATCAATCATACTGCCATTTACGTAGTTGATATTCAAAAAACCGCTAGTTTTTATACCAATATCATAGGATTAGATACGGTACCTGAGCCATTTCATGATGGGAAACATATATGGTATAGTACTGGCGAGCATTCCATGCTACATGTAATACAAGGCGCTACAGCAAAAAGAGACTATTACAAAAACCAACATACTTGTTTTACTGTTCCAGATTTCAACGCATTTATAGACAAGTTGAAAGCAGTTAATTGGACATGGGAGGATGTGTCTGGGAATAAGAATGCGATCACAACAAGAGTAGATGGCGTTCATCAAATTTGGTTGCAAGATCCTGACGGATATTGGTTAGAGATCAATGATGACAAATATTAGTGAATCAAATAATTAATTATAATGGACTTAATTACAGTAGAATCAATCATTGAAGCACCTATAGATATGGTTTGGGATTTTTGGACCAAACCAGAACATGTGATGCATTGGAATTTCGCAAGTAATGATTGGCATTGCCCTAGAGCAAATAGTGATTTCAATATAGGAGGCGAATTTCACTATATCATGGCTGCAAAAGACGGCTCGGTGGAGTTTGACTTCTGTGGTACGTTTACAAAAATAATTGACAAAACATTTATTGAAATATTCCTTGAAGATGGTCGTGAATTGAATATCCAATTTGAATCAGAGGGGAATACAACAAAAATCATAGAAACTTTCGAACCAGAAGAAATAAACTCAATTGAATTGCAAAAACAGGGATGGCAAGCGATTCTAGACAATTTTAAATCCTATACAGAAAGCAAATAGGCCAACTTTTAGTTGGCCTATTTTTCTAGCTTCACTATTTAAGCGCTAGTCTAATTATTATTAATTTATACGAATTTAAAAATAAAAGGAATAGCAAAAGTTACAAAAGCAGCCCATACAGCATATGCTGGTATAAATAATGCAATCTCCTTTTCTACATCTTGTATTGAGGCTTTGCCTTTTAAGTTTTTAATTAAGCCATAAGAGACAAATAACAGATGAACAAACATTAAGAGGTTAGCACCCAATACTGCTAATCTATTGGGCGAAATGCCAAATTCAGAAAGTCTAAATGCAATAGCTGATAGCGCAATCGCATTGGCAATGATGGTCAATAATGAAAGGCCAAAAAGAATGATCAAATTCATTTTTGAACTTGCATTTTTAGATACCTCTGTTAATGAGAATAAAATAATAGCCATTACACCTATCAATAAAGCATTGAATAACAAAAGGAAATTACGATCATTATAAATATTCTTACCAGTATACATTAAGGCAGCAAGAAATACCAACAAGGTAATGAATACAAGGGGCGTGAAAATTCTTGCAATAGTAGGAGAGATCTTATTTACCAGCTGGGGATTGTTTTGAACTAAATAGGTCGACAGCATTGGAATTGCAGCTAAAGCCCATATAGCTATTTGTTCAAAATAGAATTGCTTAATATCTATTTTCAATAATTCAAATAAAGCAATCGTGATCCCAGTAAACAAGACCCCTGAAATAAATATTAAGGCAGTCATTACAATAAAATTGCCGTTGAATTTTAAAAAGGCTATTTTCTTTTGGCTATTCTTAATATCACCGCCCACAAATGCATAGCCCATAATTGACCACAAGAAAATAGGTAAATGAATTAAAGACAATATAAAGGTTGAACTCTGTTCATTATAAGGAAGGATGTTAATAAAAATAGCTGATCCAATAAATAAAATCATTGGTAAAATAAATGAGGTCATTGCTAAAATAAATGAGGTCATTGCTAACTTTTGCTTCCAAATAAAGTACATACTTAAAATAGGGAAAACAATAAATCCGATATTTTTTGATAAATACACGTCATATTCTAATCCAAAAAATCCTGGTACTTTTGCAATAAGACCACCTACAAAAGCAGCAAGCACAATAAAAATAATTTCATTTTTATTAGTCCAAGTAGCATTTTCTTGTGTGAAGTTTAATCTTTCATTCCAAGCCTGAGCTGCTGGCAGATTTTTTATTTCTTCATACACCGCATTGAATGCATGAACAAATACAGATGGATTATCACGATACAATTTTTCAAGTTGTTTCGGATTGTTGATATTGATTATAATTTCGTTTTCCATAATTTAACTAAATGATATTTTAATGGGATGTCGAATATTGTAGTTTAAAAATTTTAGTAGACTAACCCCTTTTTTGAATTAACTGCTCCAATGCGTCTAGGTGAGCACTAAATGCTTTTTTACCTTCCGCAGTTACAGTATAGGTTGTGTTTGGTTTTTTCCCTACAAACTGTTTGGTTATAGAGATATATTCCGCTTTTTCTAGTGCAGCAAGATGACTGGCCATATTGCCATCTGTTAATTGAAGTTGTTCTTTTAGCGTCCCAAAATCAACCACTTCATTTACTAACAAAATCGACATGATCCCTAATCTAACACGACTTTCAAAAGCTTTATTTAAAGCAGCTATATAATTTTTCACTTCTCGTATTTAAAGTAGATGTAAAGACCGTAAGCAATATGCAATACGCCAAATGCCAAAGCCCAGAAAAGCAATGCATACTCCACATAAAAAGCAGCAACAAGTCCAAGTAGTATTTCTATGACACCCAAGGACCTGATATCATGAAGGGTATACTTGCTCGCATTAAAAATGGCTAAGCCATAAAATAAAATGGTAGTTGGCAATATCAAAGCAACATGTCCGTGAAACAAAAGAATACAACAAAAAATTGCACCCGCAACTAAAGGGACAGCCATATTAATGACCAATCTTTTTGCAGTTGCATCCCAAATAGGAAGTGCTTTAGCTGATGCTTTACGCATGGAAAGTGTAATTGCCACAACCAATGCTACAACCAATAATAAAATAAGTTCGGTTAATAGAAATTGGCACACAGTATGATTTAAGCTTCCATCAGGATTGATTATACGAGTGTAATACCCGGGTTCATTGAATTGCATACCTAAAAATTGATACGCCACAATCACTCCCGCTATGGCGATCAAGCCAACAACTATTCCTGCTAAACCACTCAATGATAAAAATCTTGATGAACGCTCCATCATGGAACGTATATCCTTAATTGCGTCTAATTGATCCTGTTGATGTTCCATATTTGACATATTTAAAAGTACTTTGAATTACAAAGTAAATGCCAATTGTTCAATCCGACAAATTTTTTAATAAAATTGTTGCTAACATTGCACTGAAGCATGCAATATCCAGTCAAATTAACTCAAATTAGTGCCGAAAATGCAATCTATATCCCTGATTATGAACAGGTTAAGCAAGTATACACTTCATTGATAAAAATTGAGCCAAATACCCCCTTCCCCTTTTGGGCTAAACTGTGGCCCTCTTCAATGGCCTTAGTAAATGTGTTAAAAAGCAATCCCGATTGGATAAAAGATAAACATGTACTTGAACTTGGGGCCGGAATTGGATTGCCCTCATTGATGCTTGCTGGAATAGCAAAGTCCATACAAGTAAGTGATTACGCAGATGAGGCTGTTGAACTTCTACAAAAAAATATAGCGCATCTAAATTTAATGAATGTTCAAGCACTGCAGTTGGACTGGAATCATCTACCTATCTCTATCCAACCTGATGTGCTGATCTTAAGTGATGTCAATTATGATCCTTCTCAATTTGATACGCTCATCCAAATTATTACAAGTAAAATTTTGGATGGATGCACCATCCTTTTAGCTACTCCACAAAGGATTATGGCAAGTCCGTTTGTTCAGGCATTGGAAACCTATATTCAAACTACTTATGTAGAAGTAGTCAACGAAAATACAAGTTCTATAGAAATAAGTATATTAGTATTATCAAAATAAGAGCAACTACTATGAACAAAGATTTTCAAACAGTAGATGAATACATTCAAAGTTTTCCAAAAAAGACACAGGTTCATTTAAAAGCAATTCGAAAAATTATAAAATCAACTGCACCAGAAGCCGTTGAACAAATTGCCTATAAAATGCCTGCATATAAATACAATAAAAAGCCACTTGTTTATTTTGCTGGATATGAAAAACATATAGGATTATATGCAACTCCAAGTGGACATGCAAAATTTAAAAAGGAATTATCAAAGTATAAACAAGGAAAGGGTTCTGTTCAATTTCCAATTGACGAACCAATGCCAATAGAATTGATAAAACAAATAGTTGAATTTAGGCTCTCAGAAAGTTAATGGCATAAAAAAGGGGGCAGATGCTCCCCGTTTCACTATTTCTTACACCAAACTTACTTACGAAGCGTTACTGTAGCAACCTTGGTTACAGTGCCTACAGATACAACTACATTTGAAATGGTAGTATCATTATACCCATTATTACCTTTGAAATTAATACTATAAGTTCCAGCTTGTAATCCTCTAATCTTGTAATAACCATATCTATCTGCAACGCCGTAGTTTGTATCAGTTGCATTATACACAGTGATAAATGGTCTAGATTCTGCAGGAAGCACATTGCCACTTACAGCAGCAAAATTTACATCATTAAATGGCTTCAAATAAGGTAGAAAGATATAACTGCCATTTACCAATTTAATAGATCGATATAAATCCATATCCAATCTTATTGCTGTTGCATTGGTATTTAAGGAATCTCTTTGGTGATGCTTTCTCTTAATGTCCACATAAACATATCGTGATCTTACGGTCAAAGGATAACTTATTCCATCTTTTACTATATTGTTGTTTGTGCCAAGAGACAATCTAATTTTTCGGATTGTACCAAGCACAGAATCGTTTACAAGCATTTTATCAATACCATTTCTTAATGCGGCCACATTAATAATACTTGGCGTAAATGTTAAAGTATCCCATACTCCATAACCATCATGACGTTTATTGTCATTTAATGAATCTTCATCATTATCCCCATATGCATCATCATCCTTATGTGCTGCGTTGGTATCAAGTTTGACTTCTACATACTTAATATCCAAATTAACAGTGTCAAAAGATAATGGCGCATCAGTCAAATACACAATCAGCGAAGTTTTGTCTAAACCATTATTGGAGGTTGTATTGTCTTTGTTACATGCAACAAATCCAACCATAATTGCTACAAATAAACTTAAACCTAAAATAATTTTTTTCATACGTGATAGATTTAAAATGTGAAGGGGGATAATTGGTAGTATAAATTTAAATTGGTTGTATTGTTATAAATGTTAAAATGCTTTTGATGAATTTACTATTTGAGAAAAATGAAAATAATATATACTTATTGCATTGCAAATCTGCTATTTAGAAAAGTATATTTTAGTAATAATTTATATGTTAAAATTTTACTACCTTGAATTTGAAATAATAAAGAATGACAGAAATGAATGAGATCGAAATAATAAAAATTGACATAAACGATATTAAGGCCTTACAACAAATAGGACGACAAACTTTTGCTGAAACTTTCGCCGAAAGCAATAGCCCAGAAAATATGACCAAATATTTAGAAGAGGCTTATGCAGATGAAAAACTAACCGAAGAGTTGAATAACCCAAATTCAGTTTTCTATTTTGCAAAAGCAGACAATCAAGTGATAGGTTATTTAAAATTAAATTTTGGCGTATCTCAGACCGAACTTAAAGACAATGCTGCATTGGAAATTGAAAGGATATATGTCACCAAAGAATATCATGGTAAAAAAGTAGGACAATTGTTGTATGACAAGGCCATCAATGTGGCAAAAGAGAAACAGGTTGATTATATTTGGCTGGGTGTGTGGGAAGAAAATAAAAGAGCGATACAATTTTATACTAAAAACGGATTTGTAGAATTTGATAAGCATATTTTTGTACTAGGCAACGATGCTCAAACAGATATTATGATGAAAAAACAATTATAAAGTAGATCATGTTATCAGAAGTAAGCCATTTTATACAAGCAGCTGCTCATTGGCAGGAAGAAATGAAACTATTAAGGAGTATTCTATTGGAATGTAAATTAGAAGAAGCCTACAAATGGAAGAAACCATGCTACACTTATAATGCGAGCATTGTTGTGATGATCCAGCCCTTTAAAACACATTGTGATTTAGGTTTTTTTAATGGCGCACTATTAAAAGACAAGGAACAACTTTTAGAAAAAGCCGGAGAACATACACAAGCTGCAAGGCAAATGCGATTTACGGATGTGAAAAATATTATCAAATTAAAAACTACAATAAAAAGCTATATCAAAGAAGCAATAGCTATTGAAGCAAAGGGATTGAAATTTGAATCAACAGAGGCCTCTAAGTCCATCCAAGTAGAAGAACTCGAAACGATATTTAAAAAGAATAAGGCGTTACAAAAAGCATTCCTTGCATTGACACCAGGGAGACAGCGCGCATACTTAATCCATTTTGCAGGAGCAAAACAATCCGCAACAAGGATTGCACGAATAGAAAAATATACTGATACGATCTTAGCAGGAAGAGGTATTAATGATTGCACATGTGGGCTTTCAAAGAAAATGCCTTACTGTGATGGATCACATAAATATGCAAAAGCCTAAATTATTAGGGGCTAAACTATCTATCCAATCTTAACCGAAGTCATAGTCAATGACCCACCTACTGGCTTGTCATTGAAAAATGAAACCGCATCTTCTTTGCCTTGTAATCCTAAAGTATATAAAAGAGGTAAATAATGTTCTGGCGTAGGTATGGCCAACATGGCTTCCTTACCCAAAGTATTATAATGAATCAATGGTTGATGATCCTTGTTTAAGATTAGGTCTTTAAACCTTTGATTCATGTGTATAGCCCAATCATAACCATATGCAGGACCATCTAGTTTATCCCAAGCCACCATGCGTAAATTATGCACCATATTGCCACTGCCAATAATTAAGACCCCTTTTTTACGCAATTGGTATAATTCCTTAGCTAAAGCATAATGGAAAGCAGGGTCTTTGGTGTAATCAATACTTAATTGCAAAACTGGAATGTTCGCATCTGGATACATATGTCTTATTATCGTCCAAGTGCCATGATCCAATCCCCAATCATGATCCAGTTCCACTTGTGTGCTATGAATCATGGAAGCAGTCTCTTTGGCGATAGCAGGATTTCCTGGTGCAGGATATTCAACTTTAAACAGTTCTTCAGGGAAACCACCAAAATCATGAATTGTTTTTGGGAAATCCATAGCGGTGATACTCGTACCTTTTGTAAACCAGTGTGCAGATATGACTAAAACCGCTTTGGGTGTTGGGATCTCTTTAGCCATTGCTTTCCAACGATTGCTAAATTCATTATCCTCAATCCCATTCATAGGTGAGCCGTGACCAATAAATAACACTGGCATTAAATAATTTTGATCTTGCAAGGTTTCAGTGAAACTTTTAAATGCACCTAAAGTATGGATCGCGCTCATGACTATGATTGAGTTAATGATTTTTAAACAGTTGTATTGTATAGTCAAGCAATTTTGCATTCCCAATAGTACCATGCCCAGGTACAATTGTTTTCACATTAGGATAAGCCGCTTTAATTTTTTGAACTGTACTTGACCAATCATCCACATTGGCATCTCCTAAATAACCCTTAGATGCTTTTAATTCTTTGATTAAACAACCACCAAACAAAATATTTTCAGCCGGAAAATACCCTACTACGTTATCTCTAGTATGACCCTCACCAAAAAATGATACTATTACAAATTGATTACCGATTGATAATTTTAAAGTATCTGAAAAACTATTTAGAGGTAGTTCAAATTTGTTTTCTTTAGCCAATTTGATGGTCTTAAAATAAGCGTAAGAGGAGATATTATTTTTATGAAATGCTTTTAAGCCGCCAAGGCAATCATTGTGAAAATGAGTTGGTATAATTGCTTTAACCTTAGCATGTAAATTAGATTGAATGAAATGTATTAATGCCACTGATGCACTGTCATTGGTTGGTGTATCAAATACAATGGCTTCGTTATGATCGCTAACAATTAATCCATTGCAAGGCACATTCCCAAAATCATTGGTTTGTAGGTAAGAAATATGCTTGAAGCTGTTTGGAGTGATTTGAGTAATCACTAAGTCTTTGGATTCAAAAACAATTTTTGGCTTAAATGCGCTTTGTTGTTGTGCATTCGCTTTGAATACACTTAATGTTACTATTAAGAAAAAAACTAGATTACTACTATAACTGCTATATTTCATGCTATAAAATTAATCAACAAATTCTAAAATATCTGCTGGTTGGCAGTCAAGTGCTTTACAAATAGCTTCTAAAGTACTAAAGCGAATCGCTTTTGCTTTTCCTGTTTTTAAAATTGAAAGATTAGCAAGCGTCAATCCAACTTTTTCTGACAATTCATTTAAAGACATTTTTCGCTTTGCCATCATCACATCCAAATTTACTATAATAGGCATACACTATACTGTTAAATCATTTTCTGATTGTAATTCAATTCCTTTCTTGAAGATCTTGGCAAAAATCAACAATATCATCCCCATGAAAAGCCATTCAACTGCCGCATTGAAGCCAAATATTTGAATTGGTGGAATAGCTATTTTTAATTTTTCAATTCCAAAAATCACATTCGCACCCCAAAAGCAAAAGAGCGCAATCCCAATTGCTAAATATGCAATTTTAAATAGATAACCACCAACAAATTCATTAAACGGATGCGATAGATTCAGTTTCTTTTTATGAAATAGATTCACAATTAAATAAAACAAGGTTGCTTTCAATACAGCGATAATGATCATAAGACTTGTCACTGTCACAAATCTCGATTGACTATAATTGTATAAACTAGCTAGGTTGATATCCGTTCCTTGACTTTGGTAAAATTTAGTTGCTCCTGCTGGATTGTACAAAAGCACAAAAAGGGTATTAAAAATAAAGGCACCAGCTTTGATACAGAGTCCAATAAAGATGCACCAAGCAAGTACATTTAATAATTTGAAGGTAATATCTGATTGCTTTGTCATTGTATTTTCTATTTAAGAGAATAGGACAAAGTTATAAATATTTATTGATAATCAATAAATATTTATTAAAATAATATAAAAATGCCGCCTTGGATCAAAATGTATCCTTTTTTGCACTTACAACTAATTCGGTATCAATTAACTCTAAAGCCAAGACCATATCTTTTACAGTTTCCTAGTATTTTTTAAAATGAGGGGTTAAAATATGAGATTGATAGGCTTCTTGACTAGCGTACACTTCTAAAATGGTTATTTGTGTTGCATCTTTTTTATCAGCAACGGCAGTATAAGACAATACACCCGGCTCTAATTTTATTGCCGCATTCATTTGTTCTTGTAGTGCCACTTTGTATGCACTAAGTTGATTAACATCTACTTTGATTTTAGCTATTCTGTACATTCTATTTGATGATTGAGCATTTGAAGTAAAGGCAATGGTTACTAGTATTCCAGTCATTAGCAAAACACTTATCGCTCGTTGTATTCTACATAATTTCATTTTAAAATGCTTTTAATATACAATGATAAGCCATTTCTTGTTTAGTGTAGATGCATAAATGATTGTATTTACAGAAATCAATTGATTAAAAAGTGATAGTTATAGAATTAAAAATTAATTTAGATGTATAATAAAATATTCCACCATGGCTAGTATCAATCCACATATTCACTTTAATGGCAACACCGAGGTTGCATTTGAATTTTACAAATCAGTATTTGGTGGGACCTTTAGCAAAATTATTAGATTTAAAGATATCAATTTCGAAGGCTTTACCATGCCGGAAGAAGAGCTTAATAAAATCATGCATATTGCCTTACCAATCGGCGGCACTTCAAAAATTACCGGGAGTGACGTGCCTAAAATGTTAGGCGAGGTAAATGAAAGTGAGAACAGAAGTAAAGTAACGATCACTGCAGAAAGTAAAGTAGAAGCTGAAACATTATTTAATAGTTTGTCTGCTGGAGGTGCAGTAGAATTTCCTATGGGCGATAGCTCATGGGGATCTTACTTTGGTGCTTTCAGAGATCAATTTGGTGTGGAGTGGATGATTGAGTTTGTAGAAAAATAGTTAAAGAAATTAAATACCTAGCAACCACCTTTGTTAGGAGGACGTTTATAAAGTAATTTATTATCGCGTTCTATCTGGTCCCCTGCAATAATTGGGAATGCATATTTTGGTGCGTGTGATACACTTCGGCTCCTAATAACAATTTTATCATTTACTTTTAGTGTACGTAATTGCTTAAATTCATTTTTTGAATCTGGTCCAAAAGCAAGAATATACTCCTCCCCTTTAATTCTTACCATCACACCATAACCTAATTTTGAACCTGGAGGTAGTGAAAGAGAAGTTACCGCTGCTTCCATATTCGTAAATTCTTTAAGTGACTTCCTTATTTTAGCTTCACCCGCGTAAACTTTTTTCCCAGCAGGAGAAGCTTCCCATTTTTTGAATTTTATACCTTCTGGGGTACTCTCCCAAAGTTTCTTAGTAGCATTTTTGTCTGTATTGACGATTGCCTTTGAAACACCCTTTTTAAAAGGTGCATTTTGGTTATTAAAATTTGCAAATGCCGATCCAGTTACTAAAACAAGTGACAATATCAGCGGGAAAATATTTTTTTTCATATTCAATAGAATGAGATTGATTTACTTATCATTCAGTCCAATCCCAAATCCAAACATAGCAGCAACCAAGGCAAGGTGAACGATTAAAACAGCTTTTTGCCAAGTCGGTCTGTCATTCCATTTTTGTTCAGGATTGAATGGATCAAATGCCATTCCTATTCCAAGAGATGCGGCTGATTGCATATAATCTTTAGAAATAATAGCTTGGAATAAGCCTAATAGTAAAAAACCAATGTAGAGGAATTTATTAAAAGGTGTTTTCATTTTGAATAAAATTGATTGATTAAAAAATTAAAAATTAATATCATCTTGTCTTGTTAAAGAAAGATGCAATTTTAATGTGTTGATGGAGCATCTCATAATACTGCTTTTTCGATCACTGCGATATCAAATTTTTTCATCTGCATAAATGCATACATGGCCTTAGGGGCAGTTTGGGGATTGCCCATCCATTGACCCAGTTGTGCTGGGACGACCTGCCAAGAAATGCCGTACTTGTCTTTGCACCAACCGCATTTACCTTCTTCCCCCTCTGATGTAAAAGCGTTCCAATAATGGTCAATTTCGTTTTGGTCTGCACATGTAACAACAAACGATACCCCTTCATTGAAGTTGTTCTTTTGCGCTCCATTCAATGCCATATAGGATTGATTTTTTAAAGAAAAAACAGTGGCCATTGGATTACTAGATACGATCCTGCTATTAGGGAAAATTTCACAATAAAATTCGGCAGCTTCTTTAGCACCTTCGGCAAACCAGAGACAAGGAAAGGGAGCACTATTCATAAGAAAAGTTAATGATTAAAATTAAAGATAATCAAAAATGCATTTCACCTTACTGCAAATTTGCAGGAAGAATCCCTATAAATTATAGCTTTTCCTAACCATCCAAAAGTATAATTTATCTGAAAGCAGCTTTCTAAGCATTAATAACATAGGACCTGGTCTACCAACTGCATATCGCATTTGATTGCTATTATCTGTAACAGATTTAAAAATCATTTTAGCTACTACCTCTGGACCTTCTGCATCTTTCATTACTTTTTCAGCTGCATTGTTAAATTTTTGAATAAACCCATCATATTGATTGGTGTTGGTAGGTTTAATAAATTGACGACTTCTTCCATAAAAATCTGTAACAATAGGACCCGGTTCAATTAGTTTCATTTTGATATTAAACTGAGCTAACTCGTAATGTAACGACTCCGTAAATCCTTCCACAGCAAATTTAGTAGCATGGTAAATACTATATAAAGGAAAAGTAATTTTACCTCCCATACTTGAAATTTGAATAATTGTTCCGCCCCCATTTGATCTCATGTGTTTAATCGCCTCTCTAGTTACTCGCATTAAACCAAATACATTGGTATTAAACTGCTTTTGAATTACCTCATCGCTCATGGCTTCAAATGCACCATCAACTCCATATCCAGCATTATTCACAACCACATCAATTTTCCCAAATGCTTTTTGAGCCTCTAATATTGATTGTTCAACACTCTCTAAATTGGTTACATCCATTGGATAGAGTGTAACATAAGGAAGATCTTTAAAATCTGTTTCCAATGCTGGTTGACGCTGTGTTGCAATGACATTCCAACCCATTTTAGCAAACTCAAACACGGTTGCTTTACCTATTCCACTTGATGTTCCTGTAATCAATACTGTTTTTTTCATACTATACTTGTTTAATTAAAAACAAACATATTGGGTTAATTTCAAACCAACAACATTAGAGTATGCTCTATAGTTGATATTTATTTTTCAACACCTTATATTTGTAGTATGTTAATAAACGAGCTATCTAAAAAAACAGGCATTTCAACGCATACCATTCGATTCTATGAGAAGTCGGGATTAATTGAGGGCAAACAGGATGTAAGCGTTAAATCGAATAACTACTTTCATTATGACGAAGTCACTATTGAAAAATTAGAATTCATTAGCGATGCAAAATCAGTAGGATTTACTATCAAAGAGATAGGCCAGATCATAGATGCTTGGTACAACAGAAAATATACCAAGAAACAAAAAAATGAAATCTTAGATGAGAAGTTGATATCGTTAGAGCAAAAAATGAAAGAGATTAAAGAAATGAAAAAGCAATTACTTCAATTTAAGGAGGATGTGATGAAGGATAGGTGCTAGCATTATGAAATAAAGATGCTACAGCTCTAACTGACTATAGCATAAAAGCCAAAATGGATCAACTAATGGTCATAACTAATTACTCTTGAAATTTTCCAGTTGCCATTGTCGTTCTTCCAAATCATTAAAAATTTAAAAGTGCCCACTTCTAATTTCCCATTTTCAATATGCTTGAATTGGTGTTTCCCAATTTCTATTGCTCCATAACCATCTATAGTATGTACCTCAAGACTTTCTTTGATTAGATTTCTTTTAAGTTCATAATCTCGATTAAATATAGATTGGAAATTTATAAAAACTTTTTCATAGCCTATTAATCCCCCATTGTCTTGATACCACTCTAGGTCCTTGGTAAAATACGTTTTCATCAAATCTAGATTCTTGGAATTATATGCAGCAAATAATAAACTATCCAAACTTGCTACTTTATTAAAAAGTTCTTTTTCCGTAATTGTAACCTTTTTTTCATTTGGGCTTTGCGCATTCGCTAGATAAACTATGAAAAGTGAAAAGATAATTAGAAGAATAGATTTTTTCATTATTATGTATTTCTATTTAGACGAAAATCACGTTAAAATGTTACAATTTTAGCTTTTCTTTCGCAATTTGATGATTTCGTCAATTTGTAAAATAGTGTCCTTTTTCCAAGTAGGACTTACCGTAAATAATATTTCCTTTTTACCATTTTTCCCATTTGGGAAGAAATACACTACCTGACCCGCATCCAAACTTACCCCACTATTAGATTTAGGCAATAAATTTGGATTCATCACACCTGGAATACTTAAATAGATTGGAAAAAATGAGCCATTGTGAAATGTCATTGGAATATTTTGAGCAAAACTGTTATAACTAGTTGTTAAAGCAGTAATGAATAGCAAGGAGAAAATTATTTTTTTGAACATAGTGTTTTATTAAAAGACAAAATAAACAATTAGTTTCCAATTCGGTTAAGTAGATATTCATTCCTTTTTATCCATTTATCTGTACCCTCAAATTTTACTTCCTTATTTATAGAAAAAGTATTCGATTTTAGAAGATAAATGTGTCTTAAAACGGCCTTCTTGTTGTCATTTCCGTCATTTCCATCTACTTCGGTTGTCATTTTATATCCGCCATCTTTATCTTTGTTAAACTCAACAATTTTGTCCTTACCAAAATTATTATCTACAATGTAGGTGGTATCTATTGAATTAGCGTGCGGCTCTTTGGGATATACATAACTCAATATATATCCTTTATTGTCTGCAGTTAAGGTGATTTTGATATTGGCTAACATTGTAAAAGGTTTGCCAGTTGAATAATCCATATAAGTTAGTTTCCCCTCCCAGCTCCCAACTGAATTGGATAGATCTTTGACTTGGACTGATTGCGCTTTTAAATATGGGCATAATAACAAAAGGGAGATTGCTAATAATATGTTTTTCATAAAGTGAAAATACCAAATAATGTATAATGATGCGTTAATTGAGTATGGGACTATTAGGAAATTGAAGGGTTAAAGCTATATAGCAAATCTTTAACGGTTTTGGTATTCTAATTAAAGAATAACGTATGTAAATACCTTCCAGGTGCAAGAATAGCAAAAATTCCTGCAATTATTATACCTCCAATATATAACTTAATCATTGCAGATTTATGCGTTTTTACATCGCCTCTCTTAATTGCAAACCAAGCCTTCGGGACTGAATATATAGTTAAGAAGCTCAGAAGGTGAAGTACTCCAAAATGATTGAAAATACGTTGCCCTATTTGAGCTGGAATGAATAAAGTTAATATTCCTGTAAATCCCATCAATATCATATACGTCTTTCCAATTATTTTATGGAATTGGGTTCCCTTTTTTGCAAATATCAAATAGGAGCCAAATACGATACAAGGTAAAATAATGCAGAGATGAATTAGTACGATTGGAGATAATGGGAGAATCATAAGATAGAAAATAAAAAGGTTACACTATATGGACTGAACCCCTAAAGTTGGACAAAGTTAATAATTAAGTTTTAAAGTGATGA